>JAZOTM010000017.1:0-83064 GCA_045657625.1 Lachnospiraceae bacterium | reverse complement strand
CATGCAGACAAACAGAATCGATGTGCCGATTTTAACACGTTTTTCAGGTCTTTAAAAGAGGATTTCATCGAAATATTTCGTCAAAATCGTCTTACAGACCGTTTTTCAAGGTGCAACTAGAACTTAGTTTTTCATTTGACCTCATCTCCCTTATCCCTTCTCTGCTCTTTTAGCTTAGCTGATATCCTTCTTGGCTTACGGTAAGCGCTTAATATTCCCCCGTAGGGTAAGAATAAAGGCATCCTTTCGGATGCCAGACATTCGTGATATGGAGCATTTTACTCCATTTTATATAGCGCATGCTTCTCGAGTAGCTTCGCTCCATGGCGCTAACTGTTCTAGGTTCTCGTCTGACGAATCAGCACTCGGACGATTCTCGAGAAGATATTCAAGATACTTTTCAGGATCGATATCATTAGCTTTTGCTGTTTCAATTAGTGAGTAGATTACCATGCTAGCATTAGCACCATCCTGGCCTTGCACCACATGTAATCAAGACCGCTAGAGCGGCATTCCATAATCATGTGAAACTTTTGTTGCATAGTAAATTTACTTCGCATAATAACAACTTCTATTTGTAGTAAAATGCTCCACTATGACGAATACATTCATAGTGAAACGCTCCATATATAAAGTTGTTATTATTATTTCAAAAATCCTACTGTCAGTCACGACGGAGTAATATTAAGCGTTTACTTTGAATCTACTTATGTACTTTCCAATATCCAGACTTATTGGAACCTTCTCTTTCTACAAGCCCTTTTTCGGTCAAGGATGCTATTATTCTCTGAACTGTCTTCTCAGACTTGCCAATCCTTAATGCCATTTCAGATTTAGAAATACCAACGTTATCATTTATTAGATTAAAGATAAGCTGCTCTTGATCTGAAAGCTCTTTATCTATCTGGACATTTAACTGGACATTTGTCCTGATAAACTCAAAGAAAAATCCATACGCTTCTTTTCGGTAGTTCCATGAAACATTCTGCCGCTTACAATATTCATTAACTCTTTGAAAACCAGTTCCAGATTTCTCAACATCTTTACTTCTAAATAAAATGTCTAGAATTAACCTATTCCTTTTATATGATGGCAAATTCTTTGCAATAAAATCTAATGGTGTCAATTCATCAGGAAATGTCCCTGGATTATATATTTCTATTTTGCCTGGATGAATTCCAACTTCAATTTCTGGGATAGTTTCATAATCTGCGTGTGCAAATGCATTGACTATAATCTCACGTATTGCCAATTCTGGAATTTCAGGAATTTCATTTCTCTTTCGTGAACCGATTTCACTTCTCCAATTGATTCTATTTAAAATATAATCTAAAGCTGTATTCACTAAATTGTAAATATTGCCCTGTATTAATTTCAAATCTGTAAAAGTAACCTTATTATCTGTGGCATATGAAGCTAGTTTAAGTGTTACTTTTGCGTCTTTACCAAATAAAACATAACCTGCATTTTTCATACATCCATCTTTAACGATATCGATAGTAGAAAGAAGTCTTTCCTTATCAAACTCTTTCATCTCTAATCTGCCGCAATCTTTAGCTGAATGATAGAAATCTAAAAGAGCCTCATCGTCAAGTGACTCTGGCGTATAGTTTGTCAGTTCTTCTTCCCATTTTGATGAATAATCTTCATTTTTTATTAATCTTTTAAGTTCATCTTGAGACATCTTTCGATTCTCAGTGCCAGTCCTAACAAGATACTTTCCATTAACAGCATATGGACGATTATGACCTGAAAATGAAACCTTTATAATATCTCTATTTTCAATAGTTAACACCTCTATTGATGGTATTATTCGTGGTTCTATTGAATCATTTATGATCCTTGAAATGTCTTTTTTTGTTGAATCACTAATCTGCTGACCTCTAACAAAACCCGAATCCTCCACACCAAAATACAAAGTACCTCTGCAATGTTTATTCAAAATTGCAGAAATTGCTTCCATAGCCTCTTTCTTTTCTCCCGTTGTTAATTTGAATTCTACTGTTTCACTTTCTGATCCTATAATCATGACTATCCTCCAATTTACAAGGTTATTTTATCATGGGCAATACCACTTGTCCATTTATTGATAAGAGTTTATGTCCATAAAAATATGCGAATTAGTTTGCAGCCTACGGCAACCATTGCCTGTCTGCGTTTTAGTAGATTCTTAACTCGAGTAACGTAGTAGTCAGGATTACTAGCAATTTCATATTCTATGGATAGTGAAGAGTTAAGAAATATGTATGCGAATCTCTTGGCAAAGGCAATGAATGCTGATGAAAAAGACAATGTTCATCTCGCGTTTGTAGAGTTTTAATTCACGGAGGATTTGACGTTTACTTATATCCTACGGTATCTGCAAGATAATATCTGCACATCTAAATCCTTTTTGGTATAATAGAATTACTAATGTAACCATTCAAGTATTCAACAAAAGGGGGTACCGCTATGGCAGAAAACAAATGGAGATGCAGAGCAGCAGACCTGAAGGGAACGCAGACAGAGAAGAACTTATTGGAGGCTTTCGCCGGAGAATCGGAGGCACGAAATAAGTATACCTTTTTTGCTTCGAAAGCAAAAAAGGAAGGGTATGTACAAATCTCAAATATCTTTGCAGAAACCGTAGCAAATGAAAAAGAACATGCTGAGATTTGGTACAAGATTTTGGTGGGCATTGGAACGACTGTGGATTGTCTCAAAGAAGCAGCAGAGGGAGAATCCTACGAATGGAAGGAAATGTATCCTGGATTTGCCAAGAAGGCACGAGAAGAAGGCTTTGATGAAATTGCAGAGCTTTTTGAGGGTGTTGCCGCCATTGAGAAAGAGCATGAGGAACGGTATCGGAAGTTGCTGAAGAATATCGAGGACAAGATTGTTTTTTCCAGAGATGGAGATTGCATTTGGCAATGTAGTAATTGTGGACACATTGTAGTAGGAAAGGAAGCACCGGAAGTCTGTCCGGTTTGTAACCATCCGAGAGATTACTTCCAGTTAAAAAGCGAGAATTATTAGGAGATTTCATGGAGAACAATAAGAAGCAAGATAAGTTTCATGATTTTGTCATACATATGCCGGGATTTCTGGAAAAAATTGTAGCGGCGACGTTACTGATTGGTGTGGCATATGGGTGCGTGCAATTGATTTTCGCCATAGCAAGAGGCCTTGTGGTGGGACATGAAGAACCCGCACAAGCACTGATTCGTATTGTGTCTATTGCGATTTTACTTTTATGTAGGAAGTATCTGTTTCATGAATTTAATTTTAAAGAAGAATAAATAAGCTTTTAATTTTTACGGGGCAATTATGAAAAAAAGAGTAATAGCAGTGGCACTGGCGATGTCTATGTTAGTAACTATGCCATCTGAAGTTTATGCTTTATCTGATATTTTTTTGGTAGAGGACTACGAAGAAACGGATGAAGCAATTTCTGAATTTATAGAAGATTCAGAAGTTGATTTACAAACTGAAGCGGTGCAAGAAGAGTTGCAAGCGACAGAACGGCTCCTATTTATCATACAGCTTATAATGCGTTGCTCAATAAAAAAGGAACTTGTGAGGCTTATGCCCTTGCTTTTAGAATGTTGCTATTGAAAAGGTTGATGCAGAGGGGAATGTATGAAGAATCTTTCGGAGAAATATTAAAATAAAGCGCCGCTTTTTATGAGCGGCGCTTTATTTATATGTAGGCGCAGGATTTGTTTACATACTATTTTGTTGTATCCCGTTGAATTAGTTTGGTGGGAATAAACAAATCTGTTTTATTGATAGATTCTCCATGAATTAGCTGCAGTAAAAGTTTGCAACTTTCTGTTGCAATATAACCGGGATTACGTTCTATGGAAGACATTTTGGGTGAAGAAACTTCTGACAGATAGCTATTATCAAAACATATGATTTTGATATCATTTGGAATCTGTAAGTTTTGCTTTTTTAATGCTGTTATAGCGCCAATTCCGGCCATTTCACTCGATGCAAGAATACCATCAAATGCGAGTCCATTAGCTATGGAGTTATTTACTAATTCTTCTACTTCTTCCAGAGTACTTTTTTCACCGATGCGTTCTAAAATTAAATTTTTGTCAATACCTAATCCATTTTTTCTTAAAGTAATTTCATATCCCTGTAGTCTAAGCTGATGACTGTACTCTGAGTGATAACTGGAAATGAATAGTATTTTTTTGCAACCGTTATTTATCAAATGTTGCGTAGCACATTTCGACATCTCGACATCATCATTCCCTACCCATGGGATTTTTTTGGGTGTACTAGGGTGTCTGTCTACAGACACAATAGGAATATCTCGAGTCATTACTTCAGATGGAAGCTCATTTAATTCTGATATACAAAGTATGCCGTCTACATTTTTACTTACAAGACTTCTAAAATAAGCCCTTTCCTTTTCTGCGTTGTTACCACTATTACATATAAAAAGAGAATAATTCTTTTCGAAGAGAAATGTTTCAATTGCATATGCGATGTTTGAAAAGAACGTATTTGTGACATTAGGGATAATAAGCCCGATGGTATTGGAACGGGATTCTCTTAATGACTTAGCAGCCATATTGGAAATATATCCATATTGTTTTGCAATAGCCAGCACTCTGTCCTTGGTGGCTTCTGAACATTTGCCTTTATTATTAAGCACTCTGGAAACAGTGGCGACACTTACTCCGGAGATTTCTGCAATATCTTTAATTGAAACAATTTTATGTTGTTTTTCCATAGTTTTCCTATACATTTAAAAAATAGATATACAAATAATTATATAAGAATTTGAAAAAAAATCAAGCATAGGTAAACGTTTACACGCGCCATAAAATACCTCTTGACAACAAAACATATATTAGTATATTCTCTTAGGGTAAACGTTTACCTATTAAAGACACAAGGGGGTTTCTATGAACAAAACAGAAATAAAAAAATTATCTACGGAAATAATAGAAGAAATTGGAGGAAAAGGGAACATTAGCTCGTTAACACATTGTGCAACCAGGCTTCGATTCAAATTAATAGATGAGACAAAAGCGAATAAAGAGTCGGTATGTAAAATAAAAGGTGTTGTAACTGCTATTGTTAGTGGAGGTCAGTTTCAGATTGTAATCGGAAATGAGGTGAATGATGTATTCGAGGAAATTGAGAAACAGACAGGTATATTAGGTGGCAAAGTAGATATTATTGAAAAAGATGACTTTAAGGTGAAGGGAAAAGCGATAGATGTGGTGATCGATTTAGTAACCAGCATTTTCACACCGATTTTACCGGCGTTAATAGGTGCGGGAATGATTAGAGCAATACTTATGCTTTGCACGCAATTTGGAATTCTTGCAACTGATGGTGGAACCTATATTGTCATAAATGAAATATATAATGCTGTATTTTCATTTTTGCCGGTTTATTTAGCTGTATGTGCAGCAAAAAGATTTAATTGTAATCAAATGATTGCTGTGGCAGTTGCATTGGCAATGGTTTCAGACACCGTTTTGACAGGTATACAGAGCGAAGAAGGACTTAGTTTTTTGGGGATTTCATTATCAGCTCCTAATCAGGGATATGGATCTGGTATTATTCCTATTATTGTGACTATTTGGTTTATGTCGTATGTAGAGCGTTTTTTCACAAAACATATTCATCCGGTTGCAAGAAATATTTTAACACCATTACTTGAGTTAATTATCACTATACCGCTGATGTTTTTGGTATTTGGTCCTTTATTTGGAACTTTGCAGGCAATGATTGGCAATGGATATACAGCTTTATACAATATTAGTCCGGTTGTTACGGGAGTATTTTTAGGTGGATTATGGCAGATTTTGGTGGTTTTTGGATTGCACTGGGGTATTGTTCCTTTGGGACAGGTGAATTTAGCAATGTTTGGAAGAAATACGATTAATGGAATTACCGGTCCATCTAACTGGGCGCAAGCCGGCGCGGCCTTAGGGGTATTCTTAAAGAGCCGGAATAAAGAGATTAAAGATACTGCATTGTCAGCCGGAATTACGGGAATTTTTTCAATTACAGAACCTTCTATATATGGTGTGAATTTGAAATATAAAAAACCTTTTTATGCAGCAGTGTTTTGTGCTGCAATTGCAGGTGGGATTGCTGGAGCCGGAAATGCAGCTGCACTTGCAGGAGGTCCGGTAGGTATTCTTAGTTTTCCACTCTTTTTTGGTGAAGGATTTGTGAATTTTGTAATAGCTATGTTTTTTGCTTTAGTTGGGTCAATGATTTTAAGCTATATATTATACGATAGAAAAAATGATGTGTTGGATTTATAAAGAGTATTGATTAGGGGCAACATAAGCATCAAGGAGATTAAAAAAATGAGTGATGTAGTAAGATTGATAAGTGCCACAGGGTCGGATTTTGTAAATATGAGCTCTATGGAATTAAAAGAATCTATATATAAATCTGAAGGACGAGTAATCATGGGGCAGCATCTTCTTTTTGCGAGCGAAGGACTTGTAAGAGGAGTGACAAATTCTGAGGTGATGTTTGCTTTTGGAGCAGATATGGTAATGCTAAACACCATGGATTTGGACGATGTTACAAATAATAAGGGATTACAAGGTTTAGATTATGTTGAATTAAAAAAAAGGTGCGGAAACAGACCCATAGGAGTATATTTGGGATGCCCCAAAGCAGGTTTTGAAGATAATGGGAAAAAACCCATTTACAGAAGAGAAGGCATGTTATGCACGCCGGAACACATAGAAACTTGTGTAAATATGGGAGTAGACTTTGTAGTACTCGGGGGAAATCCGGGAAGTGGTACGTCTATCAATGATGTCCTGGCATGTACGAAATGGGTTAAGGAGAAATATGGTGATAAACTTTTTGTATTTGCCGGAAAATGGGAAGATGGAATAAATGAAAAAGTACTGGGAGATCCTTTGGCGGATTATGACGCAAAGGATATTATAAAAAAACTTATTGATGCAGGAGCTGATTGCATCGACTTACCGGCCCCGGGATCTAGACATGGGATAAGTGTAAACATGATTCAACAATTGGTGCAGTATGTACACGCATATAAGCCCGGTACGTTAGCCATGACATTTTTAAATAGTTCAGTTGAGGGTGCGGATCCGGATACGATAAGAATGATTGCTTTATTGATGAAAGAGACAGGCGCTGATATTCATGCAATCGGTGATGGTGGATTTTCTGGCTGTACCAGTCCGGAAAATATACATCAACTTAGTGTGTCAATAAAGGGTAGACCTTATACATATTTTAGAATGGCTAGTTGGAATAAATAATAGGAGTAAAATTAGAATGAAAATAGCAATTGGAAATGATCATGTGGCAGTGGATATGAAGAATCAGATTAAGGATTATCTCATAGAAAAAGGATATGAAGTGGTTGATGTAGGGACAGACAGCAAAGAACGATTTCACTATCCAATCAGTGGATATAGAGTGGCGAAAATGGTTGTAGAGAAAAATGTGGATTGTGGAGTGTTGATATGTGGAACCGGCGTTGGCATTAGTTTGTCAGCAAACAAAGTAAGGGGGATCAGGGCATGCGTATGCAGCGAACCATATACTGCAAAGTTATCGAAACAGCATAATAATACGAATATAATTGCGTTTGGTGCCAGAGTGATAGGAATTGAGACAGCAAAGATGATTTTAGACGAATGGCTTAATGCGGAATATGAAGGTGGTCGCCATCAGGAGAGAATAGATATGATACGCGAAATAGAAGAAACCCAAAATTTAAAGGCTGCCAAATAACGTATAGAAAGGAAGAAAGAAAATGTCAAAGTTACTGTGTCCCAGCATGATGTGTGCTGATTATGGAAGTTTGGCTGAAGAAGTAAAAAAATTGGATTCTGCCGGAGCTGATATATTTCATTGCGATATAATGGATGGAAATTTTGTGCCTAATTTTACAATGGGTGTAATGGATATCAAGACCATTCGAAAAAATACCAATAAGCTGATTGACTGTCATCTTATGATAGAAAATCCGAGTAATAAGGTTGACTGGTTTATTGATGCGGGTGCAGATATAATTTATATTCATCCTGAAGCAGAAAGATATGTAGTCAAAACTTTGGCTCATATTAAAGAAAAAGGTGCTGCACCGGGTATAGCGATTAATCCGGATACAAGTGTGGCAAGTATAGAGGAAATGCTTAATTTATGTGAGTACGTTTTGATTATGACTGTAAATCCCGGATTTGCAGGACAAGAGTTCATAGATTTTACGAAGAAAAAAGTGGAACAACTGGTTGGCATGAAAAAAGATTATAATTATAAACTGCTTATTGATGGACATTGTAGTCCAACTGTAATTGAAGACCTTTCGAAAATGGGCGCAGACGGATTTGTTTTGGGCACTAGCGCATTATTTTATAAAGGAGAAGATTATAAAAAACTGATGGATAAAATTAAAAGTTACTGCTAATATATATTTATAAAACATTCGATGAATACCATCATTGAGGTGCTGATTTTCGTTATTGCAATTTTACTTTTTTGTAGGAAGTATCTGTTTCACGAATTTGATTTTGAAGAAGAATAGAGGATGAGCTCGGCTTTGCCGAGCTCATTGTCGTCTATGTTAGTCCCTATCCAATTTAGATAGATTTATGGTATGATGAGTTACGGAATTTGGAGAAATATTAAAAGAGTTTATTTATTTTCGGTTTTAATTGAGGAGAGAGATGATTAAAAAAATACGTAGTTCTAATATGGAACTTCTTCGCATATTGGCAATGTTTTTGATTATTACACATCATTTTTATGTTCATGGAGGATTTGATGAGACACAATTGAGTGTTTTGAAGCAGAATGAAATATGGTTAAAGATATTGCGCATGAACGGAACTTTGGGAGTACAGATATTTGTTCTGATTTCCGGATTTTTTCTGTCAAAGCAGAAAGAAATGAGATTAGATAAGTTATTGGTTTTATACTTAGAGGCCGTTTTTTATATCTTATTATTTTGGATTCTAAATATTGTGGTGAATGGTGACGTTTTTACTGTAGAGGAATTTTTAAGACACTTGTTGCCGGTAGGTGGGCAAAGAGTGAATTGGTTTTTTTCAGTGTATGTTATGATGTTTTTTGCATTGCCTACGTTTTTTCGGAAGTCAGTAGTATATAACACAAATGATTTAGTTCTGTTTTTGTGTTTGTATTTATTGGGTGGATATATGCATAAGTATAGTGAAGACATATTGAATCGAAAATTATGGATTTGGGTGATGGCGTTTTTTGGCTCTTGGTGTCTGACTCTTTTTTATATTCTGTTTTGTATGTCTCCGGAAGGCAGTGATGTGATTTATGAGCATAATAGTTTCTGGTCATTATTGATTGCACTGACTAGCTTTGGAATGTTTTATAATTTTCCTATTGGAAATTCCAAAATTATTAATTTTTTTGGTGCAGGGACATTGGGAGTGTATTTCATACATGATAGTTTCTTTGTAAGACCTATTTTATGGGAAGGATTAGTAAAAAGCCATGAGTATGCCAATTCTATATATTTAATTCCGTATACTTGTGTTGTGGCAATCCTTGTATTTATGATTTGCTCAATGCTGGAGTTTCTGCGAAGAATCATCCTGGAGAATCGGTATAGGAAGCCTTTGAGCAAAATAGAGGAACTGCACTGGGAATATTGTAAAAATGATGGAGTTATATAATATGAAAGAAATTAATAAAAACAACTAGTGATATTGATTCTGTTTCTCGTTTTGCAACTCTGTTTTTGCATCTACATGGGTAGTCTAAAAGGTACCCTGTTCTGCGATGAAGCCTATTCCTACGGATTAGCCAATAGTGAGGAATATTCCTTTTTGGAATACAATTCTTCCAGAGAAAAAGGATACAATGGCTGGGTGACCAATGAGTATTTCTATCAGTATTTGACAGTACAGGAGGAAGATGGATTTTCTTTGTCTGCACCTTTTACCAACCAGGAAAATGATGTACACCCTCCTTTTTATTATGTGTTATTGCATATTGTTTGTTACTTTTTCCCAAACTCTTTTAGCAAGTGGCTGGGCATCGGGTTAAATTTAGGGATTTTATTGCTTTTTGATGCATTCTTTTTATATATTGCCAGGTATTTTTTGTATAGCCTTCGGAAAGCATTGTTGGCTTTGGGAATGTGGACAGTATCAGCAGCAGGAATATCTACCATCTTGTTAATTCGTATGTATTTACTATTGTCTACAGAAATTCTGTTTTTTGTATTTTTACATTTGGTTATTTGGAAAGATGGGTTTGAGAGAAAAAGATTAAAAGTATGGGAAATGTTGATTCTACTGATGAGCGTTTCGCTGGGAGGATTGACACATTATTATTTCTATCCTTTTGCGGCTGTGTTTGCATTGTTATTTGGTGTTACCCTGCTTTGCAAAAAGAAATGGCTTTGCGCAGTACAATATGCGGTTTCACTATTCACTGGAATTGCTGTAGCACTAGGGATTTTCCCTGCTACTTTGCAACATGTGTTTGGCGGTTACCGTGGAACTCAGGCTTTGGAAAATCTGTCTGGACGAGCAGAAAATGTGGTATTGAAATATTACCTTCCGACGATTAATCAGTCCTTTTTTGGAGGAATATTCTTATTGGTACTTGTGGGAACTCTTGCAAGTGCAGTGCTAATATGGAAGAAGAAAAAAGAAGTATGTACTAGAACTAATGGAATCTTTTTGATGGTATTAGTGGCAATGGTAGTATTTTCTTATATCAGCATGGTGGGTTCTTCTCATACTTATAACCGATATATTTATCCTGTCTATGCGGTATTGGCTATAGGAACAGTAAAGGTGTTGAGTCCTTTACAGGAAAAAGTAAAGTATTCCAAAGCTAGTTTTGGAATACTTGCCCTTTTATTGCTTCTGATGACGGGAAGTTCTTTGATTACGTATGGTGTAGAATATCAATACGCGGAGTTCGAAGAGACTTATGCAGAAATAAAAAGCGAAGTGGAAGGATATGACTGTATCATTTTATGGGATGGTTGGTCTGATATTTATACGGCTGTTCCCATTCGACTACTTTTTGATGAGACCTTATTTTTTCAGACATCGGAGATGGTGAATTTAGAATTGTTACTGGATGGCAGACGCACCGAGAATCCGGTCGTATTTGTAATTCCGGAAAGCTATTCAGAAGATGAAGTAGATCTGGTATTATCCAGAGTATTGGAAAATACGGCATATACATCCTATGAAGAAGTTTACGATTATCATGGAAGGGGATATTTGTTGCAATGAAAAAGAAAATCGCTTGGGGCATTTGCTTCTTTTTGCAAATATTGTTGTTGATATTTTTTGTTAGCCGATGTGTAGGTGGAAATGTGACTATTCCGGTGAGCTTGGATGCGTGGTCCTCTGATGTATTGACTGTGACAGAAGATGGTTGGTATATCGATGAGTCCATAGCAGGAGAAGATTGGAATTCTGAGATTTCTATGATATATGGACCTTACCTATCTTTAGAAAAGGGGACTTATACGGTTCATATTACCTATGAGGCGGACAGTGAGCAGAGCGCGAAGGTCTATGTTTCTACGGACGTGAATCATTTCCTGAAGGAAACAGAAGTGACCTTACTTGCGACAGAAACAGAAAAGACCTTTGAGTTTGAACTAAGTCATGCCATGGATGGGGTGGAATTAGCAACTTATTATAGTGGAGAAGGGGCATTTTCAATCACTGGGATTACCATAGAAAAGAATCATCATATGGATACTCGAAATTTTGTAATGGTGTTTGTAATCCTGTTGTTGCTAGATCTGGCTTTATGGAAATGGTCCTGGATGAAAGAAAGAAAGGAAACGGTTTTTTCTGTTTTATTGATTTCTTTTTTGGCTTCACTGCCATTGTTTGCCTATGGAATTCAAGCAGGACATGATTTCTATTTCCATTTGGGACGTATCGAAGGAATTGCCACGGAGCTTGCTACGGGACACTTCCCGGTGCGGATGCAATCCATCTGGAATAATGGTTATAGTTATCCGGTGTCCATTTATTACGGGGATGTAACCTTGTATTTGCCGGCGATACTTCGTTTACTTGGTTTTTCTGTGATTCAGGCATATAAGATTTATGTATACGTAATCAATCTGTTGACTGTGGTATTTTTCTATTGGGCAGCAAAGGAAATTTGGAAAAAGAGAAATACAGCATTACTTGTGACTGCGGCATTTACCTTATGTACTTATCGTTTTGTGGACTTATATGTCCGAGCTGCAGTGGGAGAATATACATGCATGTTGTTCTTCCCTTTTGTTCTAGTCGGAATCTGGCGCATCTATTTTTGCCGAGAAGAACAAAAAGGCAAGATAAATTGGAGTGGTTGTCTGTCCTTGGTGGTTGGCATGAGTGGTATGATAGTGACTCACGTATTGACCACGGAAATGGTTTGCATGGTATTAGTCGTATTTGCAGTAATTTATTGGAAGATTACATGTAAAAAAGATGTGTTGTTGGGAGTGCTGAGTTCGGTATTAGGTACCGTAGGTATGACTTTATGGTTTATTGTACCTTTCCTGGATTATTATGGAAATGTGGACGTACATATAAATCGTACCGTGGGAAATACGTTGCTGATAGAACGACATGGTGCTTATGTATTAGGATTTTTTGCAGTATTCCAAGATTTGTTTGGAGAATCACCGGTGCAGAGCATTACGGAAAAACTGTCTTTGACGCCCGGCTTACTTCTCATAGTGATGCTTGTTGTGGCAGGAGCTCTAATTGTAAAGGGAAAGGCAGGAAGACAGACTAAGATATTCATTGGTATTTCTTTGTGGTTACTTTTCATGTCGTCCAATTTATTCCCATGGAATGCCATAGCGGAATCTTCCAAATTGGGAAATATGCTCACACAGGTGCAGTTCCCTTGGAGATGGATGACTTTTGTATGTTTGTTTTTGACAATTTTATCGGCAACGACGGTGGCAGACCTTTTGCAATTTCTGCCGGAATATAAGAAACTTGTGAAAGTCGGCGTTGTGGGACTTTTGGCTATACAGGTAGCAGTATATGCCTCAAATTATGCCGATAGTGCTACAAATATTGTAAATCCTTGGTATCAGACAGATTTGAGTCTAGACAATATTGCAGAATATTATCGTGCAGAGTCCGATTTCTATGTATTGACCTATCAAGTGGACGGTGAGATTGTGGAAAAAGCAGAATTGGTATCTCAATCCGGTACGGATTTTGTGTTCTATGTAAAGACTTCCCAAGGTGGTAGTGTTACCCTTCCGGTCATGAATTACAAGGGATTTACCGTGTGGAATGATAATGGAACGGTGTATGAAATCACGGATGGTGCACAAAAAGAAGTGCAGATTAGTCTCACGGATGCATACGAAGGAAATATATATGTGTCCTTTGTGGAACCAACTTCTTGGAGAGTGGCTGAGGGTGTTTCAGCGGTGTGTATTCTTGGATTTGTGATGGCAGGAATTCTTATGATAAAGAAGGGAAGAAAGCAACATGAAATTATGTAAGTCAAAAAAAGAAACAGTGGAGGCGTTGCTTTTTGCTTTTTTGTTTTCCGTATTTCAGGTATGGGAATGGTATTTATCACTTACGGAAGTAAATGATTATGATGGTGCAATTGCTGTGATTGCTTGCGTGATTTTGACGATTCTGGTGGCAGAAGGCTATCTGCAGATCCGAGGATGGATACAAAAGCAACGGACAATCGTAGTAGAAGAGAAGAAACGTTCGTCTTTGTGGTATTTTGGCATTGTTTCAGGAATTCAGTTTTTATGCTGGATTCCTGTGTTTTTGGCATATTATCCCGGTTTATTTGCTTATGATGTGCATCGGCAGATTCCGCAGATTGTAAGTGGAGAATACAGTACCCATCATCCGTTGGCACATACCTTGCTGTTAAAAGTGTTTTATGAGTATGTAGGAGAAAAACTGTTGGGTAGTCACACTGCCGGCATGGCTTGTTATAGTATTTTTCAAATGCTTTGTTTTGCCATGATGTTGGCGTATGCACATACTTACCTTCGTGAAAAGGTGGAAAGTAAAGTGTTTCGAATAGCTATGATTGTGGCAAGCAGCGTGTTGCCCTTTTGCTCTATCATGGCGTGCTCCATTACCAAGGACACTTTGTTTGCCGGATTTTTTGTAGTATTCTTTGTGGGACTTTGTCGCTTATGGGAAGATTGTTCTTTCTTTGATAGAAAAAGAAATATCGTGTTGATGTTGGTGGCAGCGGTAGGAACTATTTTATTCCGTAACAACGGGAAGTATGCTGTGTTTATTGCAGTGGTAGCTGTTGCCATAGCTTTCTTGAGAAAAAAGAACTCTTGGAAGAGTGTCTTGGTACTTGCCATGGGACTGGTACTTGGAATGGTTGGTTTAAGTGGGCTAAAAGCAGCTTGCAATGCTACAGACGGTTCCAAAAACGAAATGCTGAGTATTCCTTTTCAGCAGATCGCGTACGTATATCACAATGAAACAGAAAACCTGACAGAAGAAGAAATCGCATTGGTGTGGGAAATTCTTCCGGAAGTGCAGGATTATAATGCACATTTGGCGGACGGCGTGAAAAAGACTGCAGAAGGCGTCGAGCACATGGATGACTTGAAACAGCTTTATATAGAGTTGGGATTAAAATATCCTTGGGATTATATCAAAGCCTTTGTGATTCAAAACACCGGTTATTTCCGTGTGCTGGATACCAGCTTTGCGGAAATTTATGGGGCATCCTTAGAAGACCGCTCCGGTTATTTATTGACCAATACGAAGGAAGGATTAGACGTTTATCACACCACGAAGTTTGCAGCACTAGAAGGTTTATACGAATATCTATATTCTGCCAATGCTTACCAAAAGATTTTTGTTCTACAGGTGTTGTTGTCACCGGCCTTTTATTTCTGGGTAATGACAGGGCTTTTTTGGATGGCACTTTGGGAAGGAAGAAAAGGAATGGGTGTTTTGTTTGCATTCTTGGGTATTTATATGTTGACTTTGTTGGCAGGACCGTGTGTTTTAATTCGTTATGCATTGCCTTATATTGTTTGCGTACCAGTATTATTTGCGGAAATGATGAAACAGAAATCTATATAGTGATTTTACGAAATCGATTGCATTTGTTATAATGTAATCGATTTTGTGCGTTTTTTAGAAAAATGTGAAATAAGAATAGTAAAAGGAAGAAAACATGGAACAACAAGATATTTTTGATAAGTTGATGCATTTGCCGGTACTCAATATTTTTGAGCCATTTTATAAAAAGCATAAGGAAGTATTGCTTTACTTATTTTTTGGATTCCTGACTTTTTTGTTTGGAATTGGAACGTATGCTTTGTTTAATGTGACATTTGGAATCAATGAATTGATCGCAAATATTATGTCCTGGGTGGTAACGGTATTGTTTGCGTTTTTAACCAATCGTGTTTGGGTATTCCAGGCAAACACAGAAAACTGGACTGCATTTTTTTCCCAGATGGTAAATTTTTACGGTGGCAGAGTGGTGACTTTGGTCATTGAGGAAGTCATCTTATATGTGTTTATTACACGGATGGGACTTTTCAGTGTTGGGGTGAAAGTAGTGGCGCAGGTGATTGTCATTGTATTGAATTACGTGATTAGTAAATTGTTCGTATTTAAAGAAAAGGAAGCATAGAGGAGTTTTGTATGCTATTTAATTCGGTTGAATTTTTAATCTTTTTCCCAATAGTATTATTGGTGAATTTTATTTTGCCTAAAAAGATTCGATATATTTGGCTGTTGGTTGCCAGCTATTATTTTTATATGTGCTGGAATGCTCAATACGCATTACTGATTTTGACTTCTACGGTCATCACCTACTTAAGCGGATTGGCTTTGGAGTTTGTAAAGAATCGGGACCTGGTAGAAAAAAAGAAGACCTTGTTTAAAAATCTCATCGTAGCGGTATCTTTTCTTTCAAATCTGGGAATTCTGTTCTATTACAAATATATCAATTTCACCATGGAGTTGTTGACAGAGCTCTTTGCCAATTTCCATGTGGAGTTGAATACGCCTACCTTTGACATTGTTTTGCCGGTAGGTATTTCCTTCTATACCTTTCAGGCATTGAGCTATACCATGGATGTGTATCGGGATGAAATCTATGCAGAGAAGAATCCTCTTAGATACGCGTTGTTCGTATCCTTCTTCCCACAGTTGGTAGCAGGACCGATTGAGCGCTCCAAGAATTTATTGAAGCAGTTGGCAGTACCGAAGAACTTCTCCTATGAAAGTGCGAGAGAAGGGTTGCTGCTCATGCTTTGGGGCTATTTCTTGAAGGTGGTTTTGGCAGACCGTATTTCTACCTTTGTAGATACGATATATGGAAATTATGCTTCCTATCCGGGATGGTATATTGCCTTTGCATCCGCTCTTTTTGCAGTACAGATTTATTGTGATTTTTCCGGATACTCCACCATTGCCATGGGTGCAGCGAAAATCCTTGGCATTGATTTGATGTTGAACTTTGATGCCCCATATCTTTCTACCTCTGTCGCTGACTTTTGGCGTAGATGGCATATTTCTTTGACTTCCTGGTTTAAGGATTATTTATACATTCCTCTTGGGGGAAGTCGGAAAGGAAAATTGCGTAAATACATAAATAAACTCATTGTCTTTTTGGTCAGTGGACTTTGGCATGGTGCAGATTTGTCCTATGTGGTTTGGGGTGGATTGAATGGCTTATACCAAATCGTGGGAGAAATCTTACAACCGGTGAGGGATTTTTTGGTAAAGATTTTAGGTTTACACAGAGAATCAGCAGGACATAAAGTGGTTCATGTGATTGGTACCTTTGTGTTGGTGGATTTTGCCTGGATCTTTTTCCGTGCAAGCACCTATCAGGAGGGCGTGGAAATCATACGGACCATGCTTGGTACTTATAACCCATGGATTTTTGTGGATGGTTCCTTGTATAATTGTGGACTGGATGTGCGGAATTTCTGGCTTATGATGGCTGGCATTGCATTGCTGTTTGCAGCAGATTGTTGCAAGAAAAAAGGAATCATAGTGCGTCAGGCTATTATTGCTCAGGATGTTTGGGTGCGTTGGATTGTCATCGCATTTTCTGTAAGCGCCATTTTGACCTTTGGCGTTTGGGGACCAAACTATGATGCCGCAAGTTTTATTTATTTCCAATTTTAAAGGATATTTTTATGAAGAAAAAACTATTGCGAATTGGTAGCTTTATCGTAGCCCTGTCACTGACGGGCTACGTGTTCTTAAAAGTGAATAATTTGGTGGAGAGAAAGGACAGCGTGGAGAAATATGCTGCCTTTTTTGAGGAAGAGAATGATTTTGATGTGCTGTTTTTTGGTACCAGTCACGTGATGAATGGAATTTATCCCATGGAACTGTGGGAAGATTATGGCATTGTCTCTTATAATTTTGGAGGGAATGGCAATGAGATACCAACCTCCTACTGGCTGATGCTAAATGCTTTGGACTATACGGACCCGGAAGTGGTGGTTTTGGACTGCTATTTTCTGTCTTCCAATAATAAGGCTAGTGTGGATTATTCTTATTTACACCAATCCTTTGATGCCTTTCCGTTGTCACAGACCAAGATTGATGCCATCAATGACTTGTTGGATGACCCTTACATAGAACTGGAAATGGAGGAAAATACAGAAGCAGATACTTCGGAAGAACGTTTGGCATCTAATATGCTTTTTAATTTTTCTCTGTATCATTCCCGTTGGGAAGAGCTACTGGAGGAGGATTTCTATCCGGATTACAGTCTGGAAAAGGGGGCGGAAACCAGAATTGATGTTGTAAAATCTTCTTTTGTGCGTAGCAGTACAGAAGATCGCTTGACTACGGATACTGTTGCGCAGGAATATTTGCGGATGTTTATCGAGGCCTGTCAGGAACGGGGCATAGAAGTGCTTTTGACCTATTTGCCGTTTCCGGCATATGGGTATGAACAGTTGGAATCCAACAATGTGTATGATGTTGCAGAAGAGTATGGTGTGGAATACATCAATTTTCTGGATTTGGATTTGATAGAATACAAGACAGATATGTATGATGAGGATTCGCACTTAAATCCTTCCGGAGCACGAAAGGTGACAGATTACTTGGGACAGTATTTGATAGAACACTATGATTTGACGGATCATCGGGAAGATGAGGACTATGCAGATTGGATAGACGATTATGCAGCCTATACCGAGATGAAAAATGAAAATATCCAAAGTGAAGAGGATGTTTATAATTATTTAATGTTGTTGTATGGAGATGATTTGGACATTACCATTGAAGTTTCCAATAATTACTTATTGTATGATCAGGTGATGTGGTCCTTATTCCGTAATCTTGGAATCACCACCGGGGAGATTACAGAGGCAGGAGCGACAGTTACGATTTCTGCAGATGGAACAGTAACCATAGAAACCTGGGATGAGGAGACAAAAGCTGCATTTGAAGCTGAAATCGAAACGACTGAAGAACAGAATCAGGAAACTGTAGATGCTGAAAATGCTGGCGATACAGAAACAGAAGATTCTGAATCAGCAATTGAAAACTATCAGAGTAGAATACAAATTACAGTTTCTCGGGATGGCGAAGAATTGGATACTGTGCAGGCACTTCTTGCTATAAATGGCGAGGAAGGCGATGATGGCAGTGTGACATATACAGTAGAAGGTACTTTGAGTCGGGAATAAGAGCGGGGTAGAAAGGATTTTGTTATGACAAAGAAAAAAGGAATTTTAATTGGAGTAGCGGTACTTCTTGTGGCTGCCGGAACTGTGGCTTTTTGCTGTAAGGATAAAATCAAACAGATGATACAACCGACGGAGTATACCATTACTCAGTATTCTCAGGCCAATCAGGCCCAGGGAATGTGCTATACCATTACAGACACAGAAGGCCATTTGATTATTATTGATGGTGGCTTTGATATGAATTCGGAATTGGTCTTGAACATGATTATTGATCATGACAGTTATGTGGATGCCTGGATTATTACTCATCCACATCAGGATCATGTTTCAGTATTCAATAATTTAGTAAATGGGGATTTTGATTTCCAGATTGGAACCGTGTACACCATTGATTTGGATTATGATTATTATGAATCCGTGGTAAATGATTGGGATGGTGGTTTTGAATATTACACCGCTTTTTTGGAGGCTTTGGAGCAGGAAGATAATGTTTTGAATGTGCAGTATGTGCACAATGGAGATGAATACGATTTGTTTGG
The DNA here is from genome assembly GCA_045657625.1 of Lachnospiraceae bacterium. Lineage (GTDB taxonomy): Bacteria > Bacillota > Clostridia > Lachnospirales > Lachnospiraceae > JAZOTM01. The sequence continues at coordinate 63,867 of JAZOTM010000017.1, read as the reverse complement.
TTTAGATATGAAGATTTTTAATGCCTTTGAATTGGACAATGAGTATTATCTAGATGATCCTGCAAACAATGGTTCTATGATGTTTAAACTAAGTGGACAGGAAGAATCCATTTTATTCTGCGCAGATGTTTCCTATAAACTATCAGATTATTTAATGGAGACCTGGGGAGATGAACTGAAAGCAGATTACTTGCAGGTGGCACATCATGGTATTGGACGTACCATGCCTACCGAGTTTAATTTATTTGTAGACCCGAAGGTGGCATTTATCGATCTGCCTGATTGGATGATTTTTAGTAATGATATCGCAACGGAACGTTACAATGATTTGGTGGATAATGGCATTGAAGTGTTGAAGTTTGAATCTTCGCCAAATAGCATTACATTGAAATAGGAGACCGGATTATGAAAAAGTTTGCACAAAATAAGTATTTACAAGTTGCGGGTGTTTTCTTGGTACTTGCAATTTTGGCTGTTATGGTTACCATTACCCAGGACATTTCTCCTTTCCGTCGAGGGGAAGGCAGTGATTTTGACAGCAATGTATTTACGGTAGTAGCCATGATGATGAAGCAGGGCTATATGCCTTACCTGGATTCCTTTGACCATAAGGGACCCCTCATGTATATTTTGTACTATGTGGGATATATGTTGCATGGAGTGTCCGGAATCTGGGTGCTTGAAACAGGAAGTTTGTTTTTGACCTTGGTATTGATTTATAATACAGCAAGATTAAATGCTGGGAAACTTGCTTCTTTGGTATTTACATTAGCACCCGTTACGGTAATGCGTACTTTTTTGCAGAGCTATATTACAGAAGAAAGTGCCATGCTTTTTATCGCTTTGACCTTGTATCTTTTTTTGGATTATCTGATTCATGAGAAAAAAGTCTGGTATAGAAAAGCCTTGGTAGGACTCAGCTTTGCAGCGGTTTGTCTCCTGCGAGTCAATATGATTGCAGTTTGGATTGCTTTTTGTTTTGTAATCCTCGTGGCCTTGATCCGAAAGAAAGAATGGAAAGAGTTGGGCTCTTGGATTTTATGGTTTGTAATCGGTGCGCTGGTATTATTTGCGCCGGTATTGGTATGGTTGTACCGGGGTGGCGCATTACAGGCTTGCTTTGAGGATTATATTTTATTCAACTTAGAATATTCTTCCACGTCAGCCTCTGCGTTGATGAAATTCTGGCGTGGATTTATGGCTTTTGTGGTGCCGTATACTTTTATTAGTATAGGATTGCTGTTGGTTATCTTCTTAGTGGTTCGTAGAAAAGAGGAACGGTTCTTATACGGAATATATTTATTCGCTTATGTGTGTACTGTGTTCTTTATGAATTTATCCGGAAAAGAAACAGCACATTACGGAGCCATTATGATTCCTTTGATGGCATTTCCTTTGGCTGCTTTTTATGCCCATGTGAAGGAAAAAATGCCGGAGGAATCCTGGATATCTGCAAAGGTTTTGATGCTTTGCTTTGTAGGATTATTATCTTTTAGTGCGTTGAATAGTATTTATCGTTTGGATGTAGAAAAGATCTCCTTTGGAAAAGGAGAAAATCTGGATGGAGAACTTGCGATGATTCGCACCATCATCCAGGAAAATACGGAAGAGGACGACCCCATTTCCATCTGGGGAAATTGGGACTGGATGTACGTCATTAGTAATCGTATTCATGCAACGACTTACTCTTATCAATATCCGATTGTTACAACCAATCCGGAGATTAAGGAAGAGTATTTTGCAGAGTTGGAAGAGGAACTGCCAAAATTGATTTTGGTTCGTACTGCAGATGAACTTGCGGATGAAGAAATGGTAGCCTTTTGTGAAGAAAATGGGTATACCCTTGCTTGGTCCGGAAACGTGGCAGATATTTACTTAAAGGATACTGAGGAATGATAGAAAAAAACAAAAGTAGAGGAAAGCTTTTATTGGCACTGTTTGTAGTCAGTGCCGCTTTCCTTATTTGTTGGTTTATTTTAAATCAAGGGGAAGAAAAAAAAAATACAGGTTATGCAGATTTATATGTGGTGGTCAATGATACCGTGGCAAATACCAAGGTATATGCTCAAGAGGTGGAGGAACAGTGGTATTTGTTTTTGCCATCAGGGGTAGAGGACACCTTTGTGCTATATGGTTTGCCGGAAGGTAGTGCGGATGTAAATCTTGCAGAATTAGAGGAAGAAGACGGTGTGTATTTGTATTCTTGTAGTTACGGGGAATTACGAATCATGCAGTCTTCTTCTGTTGCGTCTGTATATTTGACCAGTGATGATGCAGAAAATTATGGAAAAGACTGGGTGGATGAGGATAATGATCATCAGAATCGTTCCACCGGTTCCATGGTTTTATTGGAAGCAGATGGAAGTGTGCGTATGCAGGAAGGGCTGGACATGATCCGTGTCCGTGGAAATACCACGGCGGAATTAGACAAGAAAGCTTATAAAATCAAACTTTCCAATAAACAGGATTTGCTGAATACCGGAAATTCTGCAAAGGGCTATGCACTGTTGGCCAATGCCGGAGATACCTCCTTGATTCGAAATAAGCTAATCAATGATTTGACCGCAGAGTTAGAGTTGGAAGGACAGGTTTCTTCGGAATGGGTAGATTTGTATTATGATGGAGAGTACTGTGGCAATTATCTATTGTCAGAGCTGCCGGATATTGATTTGACGGAGGCGTCGGCAGATGCACAGGAAGTAAAAAATGAATTGGTAAATGGGAAACTGGAGGAAGATGAAATCGAAGTGGACCAGGATACCAACGCATATGGATGTACGTATTCTTATGTGGTAAATGCAACAGCTCCGGATTCCGTAGATGGTGGATATATGGTGGAACTGGATAATGCGTATTATGAAGATGCTGCCAGTTGGTTCTGCACAAGTACCGGTACGTATTATGTAGTGAAAAGTCCGGAGTATTGCAGCAAGGAAGAAATGCTTTATATCAGCGAGTTGTTTGAGGCTATGAATCGCACCATGCACAACAACGGCGTGAGCCCGGATACCGGAGAAACGATGGAAGCCTTTTTGGACTTGGATTCCTTTGCCTGGTACTGGAGTGTGCAGCAGGTTTCCGGAAATTTGGATGCCTTTAATTCTTCGACTTATTTTTATACCTTAGGCGGGGACAAGAAGATATATGCCGGAATTCTTTGGGATTATGATGCGGCAGCGGGGCGAGAGATAGATGACCGTGATGAGGTGAAAGAGTATTATCACTGGCAGGATTATATGGAAATCTACGCTTTGATGGATGCATGCGAAACCTATTATGAAGAAAATGTGGGTTCTATGCTTTCCGGATTTGTGACAGAAAAGATTGCAGAATATCAGGAAATTTTGCAGGATTCTGCCAGAATGAACGGCGTACTTTGGAATATTTCCTATGAAGACTATCAAGAAGATGTGGCTTATGTAGAATCCTATTTGCTGGATAAAAATACCACGATCTTAACTGTGATGGAGGAAGAATGGCCGGAGTTGACCTTGGATAGTGAGATAGAAGTAGAGATTTATCCAATTGTAGCAGAAACCTTTACTTCTTTGAAAGTCTTATATGATGCTTATGAAGATGGTATTTCCTTGCTTTCTGCCACCACCACAGAAACCGATGAGTATTTTGATGCAGACAAGGAATATATTTTTACTTTGGAATTTGCACCAAACTATGGTGGAACCTTTGTGGATGGCGTATCCATTGTACCTACGAGCGGCGAGGTACTGGAAACTATCATTACAGAAGAAGGGCACTTGCTAGTGACTATCAACATGGGTTACCCAATAGTGAAAAACACAGTGTATGCCGGTATAGATTTTGATTTGGTTTATGACAAAGACTGGTATTTAGAGCATTATCCGGAAGTGGCAGAAGAAGTTGGCACAGCAGATGATGATGTGATAAAATACTTTGTTGAGACTGGAATTCCAAGAGGAGATCGTGGATGTGCCGAATTCTGGGTACAGACCTACTTGGAAAATTATTATGATGAATTTATGGCTGCTTATGGCGGTGATTACTCGGCTTTGGTAAATCACTATTTAGTGGGCGGTGGATATGAAAACGGATTCACCGGTGAACCGGAGGATTATGAAAAGGAAGAGGAAGAATAAATGAAAGACACTTTGTATATTGTTATGCCTGCATACAATGAGGAAGCAAATATCGAAGGAGTAGTAAATCAGTGGTATCCGGTGTTAGAAGGAAAAACGGAGGATTCCAGACTGGTCATTGCAGACAATGGAAGTTCAGATCGCACTCATGAGATTTTAGAGGAACTGCAGAAGACCCATCCACAGTTGGAGATTTTGACAGACAGTGACCGTTATCATGGACCGAAGGTCATTGCTTTATACAAATATGCCATTGCAAATGGTGCGGATTATATTTTCCAAACGGATTCTGATGGACAGACTAATCCGGATGAATTCCCTGCATTTTGGGATATGAGAGATGAGTATGATGCGATTCTTGGAAATCGTACCGTACGTGGAGATGGCAAGGATCGCGCTTTTGTAGAGCATGTGGTAGTGACTTTGCTTCGCATGTATTTCGGGGTAAAGGTGCCGGATGCCAATGCCCCCTTCCGTTTGATGAAATGTGAGTTGGTAAATAAGTATATCAACTGTATGGCAGATGATTACAATTTGCCAAATATTATGTTGACTACTTTCTTTGCTAAGTACAAAGAAAAACTGACTTTCCGTGAGATTTCTTTTAAGCCAAGAACTGCGGGAGTGAATTCTGTAAATATTCCTCGCATTGTAAAAATCGGTTGGAAGGCCCTGGGTGATTTCCATGGATTTAAAGTAGATATGAAGAGGGCGTAGGTGTGGCATGAAAAACGGATTAAAACTATTTTTTACTTATTTTGTTTTATACTTTGTATCTTTAGCTTTGTTTATCCTTTTTGTGCGTACACCACTTTTGAAGAACATGGACGTCCTTATGTATCGAGGAACAGCCCTTTTGGTGTTGGCCTCTTTCCTAGTGGCAATAGTAATGTTGCTTTTTAAAAAGTGGAAAAAGATTTCCTGGATTGAAGTGAAGGACGCTGTCCTACTCTTTGTGGGATGTGTGGCCTTAAATATGGATTGTTTACTTTGATTCCGGTAACGGTAGAGCGTAGCGTTTCCGTTTTTATGTTGAGCTATGTAGAGGAACTGGACGAAGATTTTACAAAAGAGGAAATCGAAGAAGTATTCTGGGAAAAGTATGTCTTGGAATTCGGTGCTTTTGATAAACGATTTGAAGAACAGTTGGTTACCGGAAGTATCGAAGAAAACGAAGATGGCACCTATGCTTTGACGGAACGCGGAGAATTTATTGTAAAGATGTTCCGCTTAGTCGCAGAAATTTTTGATACGGACAGCCGGTTGGTGTATCCACTGGAGTCAGAGTGACATGATATTTGAATGATTTGCTCATGAACTATGCGGTAAATCCGAGCCTTTTAAAATGTTATTTAGATGTTATATCTATATGCAACAAGTATGATATAAGGAGTTTTATCATCTATGAATAAATGGAGAACTTATTTTCAAAATTATCATAGAGAACATGTGGTAGTAGCATTGCCTTTGTTGGCAGTGCTACTATTTCTTGTCTTTTTTGGAAAATATTACTGGAATCATTCCGGATTGCGCCCGGTGGATGTATCCGGCACCTCAGCCCCTTCGGAGGAGTACGTCTTTGGTGTAGATGAATGTAGCATCTACGAGGAAGACTACGTAAAAATTACCGGTTGGGCAGTAAAGCAGGGGGAAAACATAGAAATCAATGAGGCCTATTTGGTGCTGCAAGATACCGAGACTGGTGTTTTTTACCAGGCTGCTACCTCTGTCATTGAACGAAGTGACGTGAATGACATGTTAGAAGATGAGTATGATTACTTGAATTCCGGTTTGTATGCGGTGGTGCGGATTTCAGAAATGCCGGAAAATGTGCATATTTATATTTTGTACAAAAACAATGGGGACAATACACTGTTGGATACCGGCGTAGAATATACCTTGGAGGACTGATATGAGAGAGAAACTAGCGAATTTCAAGAAAAGTGCATATTTGCCCTTGCTGGTATTTGGATTTGTCATGACTGTGTTTCACATCATGATGTACGAGAATGAGATTTTAGATGCCAAACGGTATTTCGCTACGATTTTAGAGGACTATTCCTTGGTGGAATTTTTGCAAATGCGTTATAGCACCTGGTCTTCTCGGCTGATTATTGAAGGGGTCCTGGTTTATACTGCACAAAATACGGTGATTTGGAAAATTCTGGATATTTTGGTGTGGTTGCTTTTGGCCTGGTCCCTTGGAAAAATTTTAAATATTACAAAGGATGCGGAAAAAATGTGGTTTTTGGTGGGATGTCTTTTGCTTTATCCTATTGGAGATATGTCATCTGCCGGTTGGATTGCCACCATGGCAAACTACTTGTGGCCCCTATCCTTTGGTGCCTATGCACTTACAGTGCCGGCTAGGATTTATCGGGAAGAAAAGATTTACCTGTTTGAATATCCATTTTTGCTATTGGCTTTATTATATGCTGCCAATATGGAGCAAATGAGTGCCATTCTTTTTGTACTTACTTTTTTCTCTGTGGTTTATTTTATTATCCGAAGAAAAAAAGTTTATTGGTTTTTAGCATTGGAGTGGATTCTCAGCGCAGCCAGCATGGTCTTTATCCTGACTTGCCCGGGAAATTCTGCCAGATCCGATGAAGAAATCATTACAGGATTTTCGGATTTTAAAATGTACACAAAGCTGGACAAAATCCTGCTGGGATTTACAGATACCATAGAAAAGTACATGTCTTACAATTTTGTTCTGATGGTTATGGCAATTTTGCTTTTTGCTTTGATTAGTATAAAATATCAAAAGGTGGTCTACAGTATAGTGGCCTTGATTCCGGTGTTTTATGCTATGCGTATCGGAGACGTGGGTTCCTTTGCACAGAATTATTTAAACGTCTTGAATTCCGATAGCATGAAACTTAGCGGTTCCAATTTTATCCTGCCGGCAAATTACGTGGTCCCCATTTACCAGGGTATTTTGTTGACGGTACTATTTGTGGAAATCGCGATTTTAGCAGATTCCTATACAGAATGGATTTTCGGAAGTGTGGTGCTTGGCATGGGATTTGCCAGCCGCATGGTGCTTGGATTCTCCCCCAGTATCTACAGCTCTGCGGCAAGAACCTTGATTTATTTGCATTTTTCTCTGTTGTTTTTGGGACTTTACTTTTTGGTAAAAAACTACGGTATTTTAGAACAGCATGAGAAAATCAAAAAAGTAGTTTCCACCCTCTTTGGTATGGCGGTGGTGATTGCAGTTTTGAATTCCATGGGCTATATTGCCTCTTGGACCTAAGGAGAGAACTATGACCTATACATCTTTACAGTACGGCATATTCGTACTGTTCACCCTATTTTTGTATTACATCTTCCCTAAGAAAGCACGGTTCCTCGTGCTTTTGGCGGGAAGCATTTGTTTTTATTATTTTGCAACCAAAGACCTGGTGATGATGGCTCTATTTGGCGGTTCTATTTTGATTTCCTACATAGGAGGTTTGGTGCTTTATACACTGCGGGATCGTGAAAAAGGACTTCGTATCTTGGTGCTTTGGGGCTTTCTATTAGCCGGTGGCGTGCCGTTGTTTTGGTATAAGGCAGATGCCTTTCTAAACGGATATTTGACGGACTTGACCGGTTTTTCCTTTGTAATTCCACTGGGATTATCCTATTACACCCTACAAATGATTGCTTACTTGGCAGATATTTATTATGGAAAGATTCAACCGCAAAAAGGGTTGTTGAAATATTTGCTCTTTATGAGCTTTTTCCCACAGATTTTACAAGGACCGATTCCGCGTTATAAGGAATTGATGCCACAATTGCTACAAGGCAACAAATTGTCCTATTTAAATATTACCCGTGGGTTCCAATTGATTATCTGGGGATTTTTCCTAAAATATATGATTGCGGATAAGGCAGGCATAGTCGTAGATGCGTTGTATGATAGTTTTCCGCTTTATGGCGGCTGCTATATGCTGGTGGCTGCGGTCCTTTACAGTATTCAGCTTTATGCAGATTTTTCTGCTTGTACTATTCTTTCGCTGGGCGTAGCAGAACTGTTTGGCATTCATTTGCAGGACAACTTTGCCCATCCTTATTTTGCTACATCTATTCAGAACTTTTGGAAGAGATGGCACATTTCTCTCAGCTCTTGGCTCAGAGATTATATCTATATTCCGCTGGGTGGAAATCGCCATGGCGTGATTCGAAAATATTTAAATATGGTAATCACCTTTGCTATTAGTGGTATTTGGCATGGCGGTGGAATCAAATTCCTGGTATGGGGACTGTTGCATGGTGTTTACCAGATTTTGGGCGCTTTGACCTATGGCGTTCGAGAGGCAATTTATCGCTTCATCCGAGTGGAAAAGGGAAGTGCCACCTATCGGCTATTGAAAATGTTTGGAACCTTTCTTCTAGTCACCATAGGCTGGGTGATTTTCCGCGCAGAGTCCTTAGAACAGGGATTGCAGGTTTTGCAGTCTATAGCTACGATTCACAATCCATGGATTTTTACCGGAGAATATTTGTTGAACTTTGGCTTGGAATGGAAAGACATGGTGGTGTTGCTTTTATCTTGTATGACCTTGCTGGGTGTTAGCATTGCCCAAGAACATATGAAATTGCGGGAGTGGTTTGCGACACAGCATTTGATTTTGCGTTGGACCATTTATTTTGTAGCAATTTTTGCAATTATTTTACTTGGAACTTATGGATACGGTTATGATGCCGCAGCCTTTTTATATGGAGAATTCTAGTTAATGCCTTGTTGGCAATCCGGAAAGGATTTTATTTATGAAAAAGAAAATCGAGAATATAAGCAAGGTGCTGGTTTTTGTAGTGGTCTTTGTGCTGCTGTTTTTGGCAGTGACACAAGTCTTTGTAGACAAAAGCATGGTGAAAACCGATGATTGGCCCACCACATCCACCATGGCCGGCTTTTATGATATGGAAGAAAATACGGTGGATGTGATTTTCCTGGGAAGCAGTCACGCCTTTGCAGCCTTTAATCCCCAGGAACTTTATAACGAATATGGATTGACTTCTTATAACCTGGGAAGCGGACAGCAAAACATGTTGGTTTCCTACTATTGGCTGGAGGAGGCCTTGAAATATCAAAGTCCGCAAGCTGTGGTTTTGGACTGTATGGTGGCTTTTCCTTATGAAACCGAGGAAGTTTTGAATTCCTCCGAGGAAAATATTCGTAAGGCCATTGATCCTATGAAGTTTTCATCTACCAAGTGGAATGCTATACAGGATATTTGCTCCTATGACAGTGAGCAGACAATTACCAGCTATTTGTTCCCGCTGCTACGGTATCATGAGCGCTGGAAGGAATTGGATGAGGATGATTTTTCCTATAGTGAATTAGTACAGTCTAATGAGCTAAAGGGATATTCAGCACTGAAGGTCAATACCAATCCGGAGCGTTTTGCCCCGGTGTATACCGATGAAACCATTGGAGAAGTACCTTTTGACCCGATTCAGGAAAAGTATCTGGAAAAGATTGTCTCTTTGTGTAAGGAGAATGGCATACAGCTGGTGTTAACCAGAACCCCTTATTACACAGCTACTACAAAAGAGTATAATCGCCTGGTTTCTTTTGCCCAGGAAAATGGTCTCATTGTGGTGGACTATAACTTGCGTCAGACTCAGCTTTTAATTGATTATGACAATGTCTCAGACCAGTATGATTTGGAACACGCCAATTTGCAAGGCGCCACCAAAATCACAGATTATATGGGAGAAATTCTGACGACAGAGCTTGGTGTGACCGGAGATGGTGTAGATGAGCAGTATGAAGTGACGAAGGAATATTATCTGGAGAAACAGACGGATGCGATTTTGCGAAATTCTTATGATCCGGCAGAGTTTATTTCTTTGCTGCAAAATGAACGCTATGATGTGTTTATCACCACCATGGGAGATTATTCGACCGTATTGACGGATGAAATCATTACAGCACTGCAAGGAATTGGTGTGGATATTGATTTTTCTACGTCCCCCAAAGCCTTTTATGTAGCCATGCTGGAAGGAACCATTGACCAGTGCGGCACTTTAAATGGCCTGGATGAAACAGAAATCACCGGTGTGATGCGGGATGGCTATAGCAATTATAGTTTGGTGGCTTCCGAACGTGTGAGTCACATATATATAGATGATACGGAATATAGTCGTATCACAGAAGGCATTAATATCGTGGTTTACAATCCGGAGGAACGGAAAGTCTTGGATCAGGCAGTGATTCTGCTGAATGAAGATGGGGAGATTGAGCTGTCTCATCAATAGGTAGAGTAAATTTGATGGTTGAAAAAATAAATACAGAGGCGGTAATGCTTTGAAATCCCCGCGCAGATACGATGAAAATTGCTGGAATCCCCAGCGAAGTGGAGCGTATCTGCGTGGGGATTTTTTTATTTATGAATAGATAGAGTGTCGACGCGGAGACGGTTTTGGGGGAGTTCGGCATGTTGGCCGCGGGTGAAGGGCGAGTTTTAAATAGAAAAAGTGCCGACGCGGAGACCAATTCTGGGGATAATAGACGCATTCGCCGCGGGTGAAGGGCGAATTTTGTGGGGAGATGACAAAAAGTACAGGGTAGAATGTAAAAAATAGATGTTTGTAAAGTAGAGGAAGGAAAGGATATTTTGAAAGTACAGGGTAAAATGTAAAAAATGGATGCTTGAAAGGTAGTGAAAGAAAAGCATTTTTTTAGTAGTACAGGGGAAATTAGCAATATGAGGTATTAGACCTGTAAATAAGGGCTAATGATAAGCAAGAAGGAAGAACAAAACTAGAAAAAGTACAGGGGAGAGCACGGGAAATAGATATTTGTAAGGTAATGTCAGGAAAGAGGTTTTCAAAAGTACAGGGTAGAATGTAAAAAATGGATGCTTGTAAGGTAGTGGGAGAAAAGCTTTTTTTGGGGAGTATAGGGTAGATTAATGATATGAGGCATTTACCCAGTAAATAAGAGCGGAAGAACAGCAAGCCAGAAAATCAAAAATAGAAAGAGTTCCGACGCGGAGACCAATTTTGGGGATAATGGACGCGTTCACCGCGGATGAAAAGAGAAATTTGTAAACATGATGGTATCAGTTGTCACTTTGATAATTGTTATCAGAAAAGAAAAATAACCGCCAGGCAGGGCGGTTATTTAAGCAATAATCATCTGGGCAACCGCTTACCGGTAGCACCTTTATTTAATTTTAGAATAGCACAATAAAATGAAGATGTAAATAGAAAAAGTCCCGACGCGGAGACCAATTCTGGGGCTAATAGACGCATTCGCCGCGGATGAAGGTCGAATTTTAAAAGAAGATGACAAAAAGTACAGGGTAGAGTGCGGAAATGGATACTTCTAAGGTAGGTACAGCCCCCCACAATCTCCTATGGAGTTTCCAACCGTTCTATGGTAATATATATTGGATTGGGTGAAATTATAAGTGATACCATTAGAGATATGTTAGGACATAGATATGAGAGAATTTGCAAATAAAGCTTTGCCGGAATGGATCCAGAGAAATGGCCAGCAGGTGGAAGCAGAGACCAAGATGGTGGCAGATGTACGTTTGTTTGCCAGCGATTGGGAAATTAAAAATTTTGACGGAGTGGATAAGGATTCCGTCAGTCCTTTGTATGCGGGACAAAGTGATCGCATCAAGGCGTTGAAGAAGAAACCTTATTGGTTTTTGATCAATCCGATTTACCGTTTGTATGCCAATGTGAAGGTGCGTACCATTTTGTTTGCCAGAATGGATAAAAAGACGGCCTTTGTGAAATTGTGCAATAAGATTTCGGTGAAGTGGAAGAATCGTCCATCTGTGATTTGGCGGAGAAATCGTGCTTTTTTGAAAAAGATTACCTTGTCGGAAGAAGAGTTGCAGAGACAGAGAGATACCAAGTTTGAAAAAGACGTGAAGATTTCTGTGATTGTACCTCTTTACAATACACCGGAACGCTATTTGCGTGACATGATTGAGTCCGTGCAGGCCCAGACCTATGGCAACTGGGAGCTTTGCATGGGAGATGGTTCCGATGCGGAACATCCGGAAGTAGAGAGAATCGCAAAGGAATATGCAGCAAAGGATTCCCGTGTGGTTTATCAGAGATTGGAGAAAAACGAAGGGATTTCCGGAAATACCAATGCCTGTCTGAAATTTGCAACAGGTAGTTTTGTGGCTTTGTTTGACCATGATGATATGCTTCATCCGGCGGCTTTGTTCCGTTGCATGGAGATGATTGAAAAAGAAGATGCGGAATTGATTTATACCGATGAAATGACCTTTGAGGGCAATAAGATTAGTAAAATCGCGACCCTTCATTTTAAACCGGCTTATTCTCCGCAGAATTTAAATGGTGTGAATTATATCACCCATTTGTGTGTGTTTAAAAAGGAATTGTTGGCAGAAAATGGATTGTACAACGATGCCTATGACGGCAGCCAGGATCATGATATGATTTTGCGTTTGACTACCGCAGCGAAAAAGGTATCTCATGTGCCGGAAATTTTGTATTTTTGGAGAGTACATCCGGGGTCTGTTTCTGCAGATATCAGTGCAAAGCCATATGCCATTGATGCAGGTCGTCGTGCCGTGCATGACAACGAAGCACGTCTTGGCAGAGAAGCAAAGATTCATTCTTCTTGCATTTGTGCGACACATTATCGCTTGGATTACGAATTGCCGGAAGAGCCCAAGGTACAGGTAGTTGTGGTTTATCGTGAGAAAAAGGAAGCTTTGGGTAGACTCCTTTCTTCTATGACCAGCCGTACCAAGTATGACAATTACACCGTGACGATCTTGAAAATGGGAGATATGGAAAGTGACCTTCGCAATGTATTAAAGGAACAGGAACCTTTCCTCATGGTGCGTGATGTACCGGCTGAAAAGAACCTGGCGGAGGCCTTGAATGACGCGGTTTATACGACGGATGCGAATTTCACCGTATTTTTAACGGCGGATACAGAAATTGTAGATGAAAATTGGTTGCATCGTTTGGTGCAGTATGAAATGCAGGAAAACATCGGTTTAACCGGTTCTCGCATCACAGACCGTTATGGCATGGTGCGTGAAGCGGGATATATCATTGGTATGGGTGAGGATGGCGTTGCCTTCCCGATTGAACACAAGAACAATTACAGTGCGCCGGGATATATGGGACGCATGTATTATGCCCACAACGTCAGTGCGTTGTCCTTGTGGGGTGCCATGGTGGAAAAAGAGAAGTTCCGTGGAGTAGGCGGCTTTTCAGAAGACTTGCAGGGTAGTGCTTACTTAGGAATTGACTTGTCTTTGAAGTTCCGTGACAAGAATCAGCAGGTGGTATTGAATCCTTATGTCATCCATATGGCTTATTCCGATTTGGATGAAAAGAAGGAATTGGATGCTGCGGATGCTGAGAAAGTAAAGAATAAATGGGCGTTTACATTGGAAAATGGAGACCCTTATTACAATCAAAATTTAAGTGAGGATGGATCCTGGACCTTTGGATTCTAAGAAAAAATGAACGATTTTGACACCATTAATATGAATAAGGCTCAAAAGGCCGCTTATTATTTAAAAGAATATGGTTTTTCTTACACCAGAAACCGTGCGTTGAAAAAACTGGGAATTCCTATCGCGGATGAGACAGAATACATGCTCTGGTTACGGAAAAAACGTCCAAAGAAGGGAGAACTGGCTCGGCAAAAAGAACGGATTTTTCCTTCGATGCCGGTGTTTGATGTGGTTATTGATGCCACACCGGGATTGCTGTTTGGTTCCGGAAAAAAGCAGTACAAGACCGATGGCGATAGCCAGATTCTTCGAAAATCCATAAAAAAACAGTCCTATGTGGGCGTGGGTAAGATTTTTGAATCCGGCAAGGATTCTTTTGTAGAAAAGTTTCCTTTGCAGGATGTGCTGGAAGAAGGCAAAGGAGACTGGGTGGTTTTCGCAGAAGCAAATACCGTGTTGGAGCCTCAGGCTTTTTACGAAGTGGTGCGTTTTTTGCAGAAACACAGTGAGGTAGAGCTTTTATACGTGGATGAGGACTGTGGTACCAAAGATGGAAAGCATAGACTGAAACCGTATTTTAAGCCGGATGCAGCACCGGAACTTTTGTATACCCACCAGTATTATGGCGGCGTATTTTTTGCCAAGAGAGCATTGTTGGAAAAGGTTTCTGATCAGGAGATAAAACTTTTTGGAGACCATTGGTATGACCTGGCATTGACTTTGACAGAAGAGATTTTGAAACGAAATCCGGGAGTGCTACTTGGTACGTTGCCAACCACCGATGGAGATATTTCTAAGGTGAGTCCGGCAGAAATTGGACATTTACCAAAAGTGTTGTTTACCAATTTTGTAGAAAAAGAGTTTGATGGTTTTTACCGTGCATTATTCCTGGAAGAATATTTGTCCCTGGAAAAACATGTGAGAACCAACAGACCGGGCACCAAGGTGTTCCGTCAGCAGGTAGAAGGCTTTTTCCGTCTGGAAAATCCATTGCCGGAAAAACGGCCCCTTGTCAGTGTGTTGATTCCTAGCAAGGATCATACCGATGACCTGGATCGTTGTATCCAGTCTTTGGTGAAGCAAACGGAATATCCGGAATTTGAAGTGGTGGTAGTGGAAAACAACAGCACGGAAAAAGAAACCTTTGCTTATTATGAAAAAATTACCGGTCAGACCTATGATGCAGAGACTACCTTGAAGGGTACTTTGGCAGGTGGTCAGACCATTAAGATTGTAACCTGGAAGGAAGGCTTCAACTTCTCCGGCATCAATAATTTTGGCGCGAAATTTGCAGAAGGTGAGTTGTTGTTATTGTTAAATAACGATACCAAGCTTCGCAGTTCCAATGCGTTGTCGGAATTGGTGCGTAGTGTCCTGCTTCCGGGGGTGGGAGCCGCAGGTTCCATGCTTTATTATGAAGACGGCACTATCCAACATGGTGGTGTAGTATATAAAATTGGTGGGTTTGCCGCCAATGCGTTGTGGAGTTTATCGGATCGGGATGAAAAATATTTCCCGTATTCCATCACAGCTAGAGAAATGAGCTGCTGTACTGCGGCTTGCCTCATACTTCGCAAGGAAGCCTTTGATGCGGTGGAGGGATTTGACGAGACCCTTTGTGTGGCTTTGAATGACGTAGACCTTTGCTTAAAGGTGCGAAAAGCCGGTTACAAGGTGATTTTCAATCCGGCTTCCAAATTGTATCATTACGAATCCAAGTCTCGCGGCATGGAGACTACGTCGGAAAAACAGGCACGTTTCAATCGGGAAATCAACTATTTCCAAGAGAAATGGCAGAGAGAATTGGATTTGGGAGATCCTTATTACAATGTGAACCAAACCTTACATTATGCAAATTACTCCATTGAATTGGCAGAAGACAATCGTGGACGCTACAAGGCATAAGCAAAGAAGGCATATGCAAAGAGTTTTTTGCAGGAATGGAAGAAAAAATACAAAGTATTAAATGATTTATGATAAAATCAGCGAATAAGATTTTCTCATCGAAAGGAGAATAAAATGGATAAGATAGCGGTTTTAATACCATGCTATAACGAAAGTGCAACAATCGAAAAGGTAGTGACAGACTTCAAGAAGGCTTTGCCGGGAGCTGTGATTTATGTATATGACAACAATTCTACAGACGGTACAGATGAAATCGCCCGTCGTGCAGGTGCGGTTGTACGTTACGAATACCAGCAGGGAAAAGGAAATGTAATCCGTAGAATGTTCCGTGATGTAGATGCAGAATGCTATATCATGACAGACGGAGATGATACCTATCCTGCAGAAAATGCACCGGAAATGGTGGCAAAGGTCTTGGAAAGAAAGGCAGACATGGTAGTAGGAGACCGTTTGTCTTCTACTTACTTCACAGAAAACAAGCGTCCGTTCCACAACTTTGGAAATTCTTTGGTACGTCGTTCCATCAATGTTTTATTTAGAACAGACATCAAAGATATTATGACAGGTTACAGAGCTTTCAGTTATCAGTTCGTAAAATCCTTCCCGGTGTTATCCAAGGGATTTGAAATCGAAACCGAAATGAGTATCCATGCGGCAGACAAAAACATGTTTGTAGAAAACGTGGTCATTGGCTACAGAGACAGACCGGAAGGCTCTGTCAGCAAGTTAAATACATACTCTGACGGATTCAAGGTAATTATGACCATTATCAATTTGTTCCGTACCTATAAACCAATGGGATTCTTTGGAATTATTGCAGCAATTCTTGCAATTTTATCCATTGCCTTTGCAATTCCGGTATTCTCTGAATACCGCAGCACCGGTCTTGTGGGACACTTCCCGACCTTGATTGTGTGTGGCTTTACCATGATGGGAGCCTTGCAGGCCTTCTTTGCAGGTATGATTTTAAATACCGTAGGCAAGAAGAATCGTCAGGATTTTGAAATGCGCTTATTACAGATTGAAGAAAATAAAGAAAACTAACAGAATAGGAGTTTTGTTATGAATGGTACAGTACCGGTTACAATATTTTATATGATTACTTACGCTGCGTTTTTTGTAGGTTTGTTCCTGTTTAAAAAGACGGAATCAGAGCAAAAGGCCTTCACTTGGCTTCCTTTGACCGCTATTTTGACAGAGTTTTACAGTGCTTTTGTGGCAGCGATTATCAATTTGCTTAGCATTCCGGTAAATGTGGGAACCCTTGGAATTTTTAATTTGCTTGTTGCAATTCCACTTTTGTATTTTGTTTTTGCAAAAAAGAAAGTACAGAAATATACCGTAAACCGTTACGATATTATTTTTGCAGTATTGCTTGTGGCAGTGGTATTGTTCGGTGCCAACGTGCGTTGGGGATTGACCGAATTAAACTGGAACTACAGAACCGTAGATCCTTCTGCTCGTTACAGAGAGGCGATGGAATTTGTAAACAACGAAGCCATCAGCCGTATGTTCTTTGCACAGCTTTTAAATGGTACAGTCATCGAACTCTTTTCCCCATGGTTAGCGTACGATTATTACTACAAGTTGTATGTGCTGAGTGATATTTTCCAGATTTTATTATCCGGATTTATGTTCTACGGTGTGGTTTGCCGTTTTGCAAAGGATCGTTTTGGAAAAATCGTTACCATCATTGCATCCTTCTTCTTCCTTTTAGGATATCCAATGAACAGTACTTTGTACGGCTTCACTTATTTGGGCATGAGTTTGTATGTCGTAGCAGCATTGCTTGTCCTTACAGACTTATTCATGCAGGATGAAATGGAACACAAGTGGTTAAACATTTTATTCTTGATGCTGGGCGCACATGCGATTTTCCAGTGTTACGCACTTTTTATGCCGGTGACTTATCTGGCTATGGGATTTGCGTTCCTGATGAAGCAGTTTCGGAATAAGAAATTGGTTTCCCTTCAGACCTTGGCAGAAGGCCTTGAGATTTTCCTGGTACCGATTATCCTTGGTTTGGTTTACACCTACATGGATGTTTTCGTAAATGATAACGTGACAGTAGAAAGCGCATTTTCTGCGGAAGGTGCGATTTACAGAGACTTATACAGCAATTTCTTATTCTTTATTCCAATTGCCGTATACGGATATTTTGGAATTATCAAAAAGAAAAAGAACAGCTTTATGGGATGGTTTGCTCCATTATTTGCGTTGCAGACTTTGGCAATGTTTGCCATCTCTTATAAGACAGGAAAGATTTCCACTTATTACTTCTACAAAGATTACTATATGCTTTGGTTCATCGTATTTGCTTTGCTTGTTGGCGGATTCGTACGCATGACAGCGGAGGCAAGAAAGATGACCTGCCTATATTTGTGCAGTTGGCTGTTTGTAGCCATCATGTTCCTGTTTGGAATCGAAAACAAGATTGAAGCAAAAAATGCATTGTTTGTACCGGACAATAAGGCACAGCATTACAATGACTTGCTTTGCTTCAATTACAACACTATGTTTACCGAGCATTATTCGGATGAAAAAATGGAATTGATTCATTATGTTTACAATGAATTGCTTTCCAGTGGTGTGACAGACAAGCAGGTACCGGTGTGCACCATTCAGGAAGAGACTTATCTCTATGAATCCATGACCGGGCAGAGACTTTCCGATTATGAATTCTGGAAATCTCATGAAGATGATGATGCTTACTTTGCAAACGTGCTTGCTTACTGCGAATACGTATGTGTTTACACCGATTGTGATTTGTACACCGTACATCAGGATTTCTGGGATCAGTTCGAAGTGGTTTACGCCAACGATGCCGGAAAGATTGTCAAAATCACAACAGAAAATTTGGAGTATTTGAAATAATATGAAGAATCAAAAAACTGAGAGAACGGTACAGCAGAACATGCTGTTTAATACCGTTGGATCCATTATTTATTATTTTTGTATATGGATGACAAGCGTACTGATTGTGCGCTTGTCCGGTTATGAAGACGCAGGAATCTTGTCGGTTGCCATGACGGTAACCGCATCTCCTGCGATTGTTGGTTTATTTAATGTGAGAGCTTATCAGGTGTCTGATATTCACGGAGACTTCTCCGATGAAGCCTATCGCAAAAGTCGTATTTTCACCAATGCGCTGTCTTTTGCCATATGCTTCCTTTTGACCATTGTCTATGGATATATGACGGACCCGGGCAAGTTTCTCGCTATTTTTGCTTATATGATTCTAAAAATGTCGGAAGCCGGTGTAGACGTATACTACGGCATTTATCAGAAAAAAGCCAGATTGGACTACGCGGGTATTTCCATGACCATCCGTGGGGTGGGTGCGTTGACTATTTTTATTGTGACTATTTTAGCTACAAAAAACTTGATTTTAAGTATTTTGTTGATGTCCCTGTTTTCCGTAGCAGTGGTGCTTTTCTATGACAGACGGATTGCGTTGTCCATGGAGGATGCCCCAAAGGAAGGACAAAAAGCTGATTTTGCCACGGTAAAAAAATTGATTTTGATTTGTATTCCACTTGCCATTGTGGCCTTTTTAAATAACCTGTCCTTGACTGTGCCGAGAACCTATTTGGAACAGTTTTATGGGGAAGAAGTCATGGGCTATTATGCTTCGGTATCTGCACCGACCATCGTTATTCAACTTGCAGCAAACACCATGTTTGCACCATTGGTACCGATCTTGACCACCCGTTTTGAAGCAAAGGACAAAAAAGGATTTTTGAAGATTTTAAAATTGTTTGGACTTTTGATGTTGGGCTTGACTGCAGTAGCCGTCGTGGTTTCTTACTTCTTTACGGATTTTGCCCTGCAGCTTGTATTTGGAGCCGAGATTGCACCTTATGTATATCTGTTTATTCCGGTGTTGCTCAGTGCGATGCTGATTGCCATCAATGCCAGCTTGTTTAGTGTATGTACTTTGATGCGTATGATCAAACAGCAGTATTTGGTGGGGGTTGCCGGTATCCTCATGGCAATTATTATGTCTTTTACCGTAGTAAAATACTATTCCATGAACGGCGTCATTGTGGCTTTGTTTGTAGCCTTGCTGGTTCAGATTATTATTCAGATTGGGCTGATTGTAGCCGGTATGAGAAAAACTTTCTCATAAAAAGGAGACACGTATGAGTACCTATCAAAAATACGTAGACATCTACAAAAGATACGGTTTTTTCGGATTTATCAATAAATCCATGGAAAAATTAAATGCACCGGATCGCGGGTATGATGCCATCAAAGAAAAATTTGAAGCATCGGAAAAACGCCTGGAGCGTCAAAAAACCTTGGAAAAAGAGTTTCCTTATAGACCTCTTTTTTCCGTGTTGGTGCCTACTTATGAGACAAAACCTGAGTTTTTACAGGATTTATTGGAATCCTTGAAAAATCAGACCTATAGCAATTGGCAGCTTTGCATTGCAGATGCCGGCAAAAGCGATACGGTAAAGGAAATCGTTACGCAGTATCAAAAGCAAGAAAGCCGTATTTCCTACCGCAAGTTGGAAAAGAATGGCGGCATCTCAGAAAACACCAATGAAGCTGAAAAAATGGCAAAAGGAGAATACATCTGTTTGTTGGATCATGATGATGTGTTGACGGCAGATGCACTCTATGAAATGGCCAAGGCCTTGAACAAAGGGAAAAAACAAGGCATAACATACGAACTGTTGTATTCCGATGAGGACAAAGCCTCCGCGGATTTGAAACATCGTATGCAGCCTCATTTTAAATCCGATTTTAATTTGGAACTGCTTCGTACCAATAATTATATTTGCCACTTTACAGTTATAAAAAAAGAATTGTTTGAGGCTGTGGGCGGCCTGCACAAGGAATTTGACGGCTCACAGGATTATGACCTGGTGCTTCGCTGCATTGAGAAGACCAAATCCATTTGCCATGTGCCGAGGGTGCTTTATCATTGGCGCATGCATGATGCATCTACGGCAGGAAACAGTTCCAACAAAACATATACAGAAGGTGCGGGCCTCCGGGCTTTGAAGGCACACTTTGAACGTATCGAAGTGCCGGCAGTGGTGGAAGAACGTTTGGAAGTGGGTACTTATTCTGTGAAGTACATGTTCCATCCGGAAAATCGCAACACCCAGATTTTTTCCTTGGATGAACATACCAAGAGAGAAAGCTTGCATCAGAATATTTTGGAGAGTGATGCAGATTATATCGTGTTGCTTCGCCCGGATTTGAATATACGTGGCAGCAATTGGCAACTAGATTTTTTAAGTTATGCTTGTCAAAAAGACGTGGGAATGGTTGGGGCCAAGACCTATCGTCGCTCCGGCAAAGTGGATCAGTGTGGTTTGATTTTCAACAAAGAAGGAGACGTATACAAGGCATTTCATAAATTGCCCGGAACCTTCAAAGGCTATTGCCGCAGAGCGGTGCTTGCCCAGGAAGTCAGTGGACTTTGTTTTAGTTTCGTTATGTTCCGCAAGGATGTATACGAAGAGGTGGGAGGCATAGATTTTTCTCTGCCGCCTGTCTACGCAGCCATGGACTTTTGTTTGAAACTGAGCCAGCATGGATATCGCTGTATTTTTGACCCTTATGTGGAAGCGGATTATACCGCCCATGTAAAGACAGAATTGCCGGATCCAAGAATGTCAAAATTATTAAAGGAACGTTTCCCGGAAGTCATAGAACAGGGAGATCCGTTCTACAATCCCAATTTTTTACAAAATGAAAAGACTTATTATATTTGTTAACATTTTTGTAAAAAAATGGTAAAATAAAAAACAGAATGCGAGGAAACGAGGAGATTTTGTTATGTACGATTATTTGTTAGTAGGGGCAGGACTTTTTTCTGCAGTCTTTGCTAATGAAGCAAGAAAAAAAGGGAAGACATGTCTCGTGATTGAAAAAAGAAATCACATCGCAGGCAATATCTATACAGAAGAAGTGGAAGGCATTCAGGTGCATCGTTATGGTGCGCATATTTTCCATACCGATGACAAAGAAGTTTGGAATTATGTGAATGATTTCGCGGAATTCAATCGTTATACCAATTCACCGGTAGCGAATTACGAAGGGGAAATCTACAATTTACCTTTCAATATGAATACATTCCACCAGCTTTGGGGCGTGCGTACGCCGGATGAGGCCAAGGCCAAGATCGAAGAGCAGAAAGCAGCCTATGCGGTGGAAGAACCGAAGAACTTAGAGGAACAGGCCATCAATTTGATTGGCATTGATATCTATGAGAAATTGATCAAAGGCTACACCGAGAAGCAGTGGGGCAGAAAAGCCACAGAACTTCCGGCTTTTATCATTCGTCGTTTGCCGGTTCGTTATATTTATGACAACAACTATTTTAATGACGCCTTCCAGGGAATCCCGGTGGGTGGATATACCCAGATGATTGCCAACATGTTTGGGGATACCGAGATTCGTTTGGGTGTGGACTATTTTGCAGACCGTGAAAAATGGGATGCAGAAGCAGACAAGATTCTTTTCACCGGTATGATTGATGAATTCTTCAATTATAAATTCGGTGAGTTGGAGTATCGTTCTCTGAAATTTGAGACAGAGACCATGGATACAGCCAACTATCAGGGAAATGCAGTGGTAAATTATACAGATGCAGAAACACCATATACGCGTGTGATTGAGCACAAGCATTTTGAATATGGTACACAGGAAAAAACCGTAGTGACCAAGGAATATCCGGCTACTTGGCAGAAGGGAGACGAACCTTATTATCCGGTAAACGATGACAAGAATTCGTCTCTTTATGCGCAGTATGCCGAACTTGCCAAAACAGAGCCGAAGGTCATCTTCGGTGGAAGACTTGGCCAGTATAAATACTATGATATGGATGATACCGTAGCGGCAGCACTGGCTATGGCAAGAGAGGAACTCAACTAATGTATCGTAAGGAAAAGCGAAGCTGGGCAAAGCATTTGGACTTTATCATTGCAGATATGCTTTGTATGATTGGTTCCTATGTCTATGCTTATTGGCTCAGAATTGGTTTTGACAACCCCTACGTGGTGGAAGAGTACATCCGCATGGCCATTTTGTTGGTTTTGATTGATGTATTCGTTGTCTTTTTCTTTGAACCTTATACCGGTATCTTGCGAAGAAATAAATATCAGGAATTGCGGGCCACCATCAGTCATTGTACCTTGGTGTTCTTAGGACAGTTGCTTTACATGTTTGCAACCCAGCGTTCCAACATATTCTCTCGTAAGATTTTATTTGCTTATTGGATTATGTCCATGATTTTGTCTTTTTGTGTGCGTGTGTTCTTGAAACGTCAGGTACGCAAGATGATCGTGAACAACAAAAATCGTTCCAGTTTGATTTTGGTGACCACGACAGAACTGATTGATAAGACCATGGAAAGTCTTCGAAAAATGGAATATACGGAATTCGCCATCAACGGAATCGTGTTGATTGACGAGGACCACACCGGAGAAATTATGCATGGGGTACCGGTCATCGCCTCTGCGGATGACTTTTATGACTATTTAAAAGAAAACGTAGTAGATGAAGTGTTCATCAGCGGCAATACCATTGAAAGCAGTGAAGCCTTGTCCGATCAGCTTTTGGAAATGGGGATTACCGTTCATTATAATCTAGCCCATGAATCAAAATTGTTACCGAATCGTGCCATTGAGCCTTTTGGTCCATTTGTGGTGCTGACCAGCAGTATGCGTATGGCCACAGCGAGGGAACTTTTGGTAAAACGTTTGATTGATATAGTGGGTAGTCTTGTGGGACTTCTTTTATGCGGCATTGTATTTGTGATTTTTGCACCAATTATCAAGGCCCAGTCACCGGGACCTGTATTTTTCAGTCAGGTTCGTATCGGACGCAATGGTAGAAGATTCAAGTTTTACAAGTTCCGCTCCATGAATGTAAATGCAGAAGCGGAAAAAGAAAAACTGATGGAACAAAATGAAATGGATGGCATTATGTTCAAGATGAAGGATGACCCTCGTATTTTTCCTATTGGAAAATTTATGAGAAAGTACTCCTTGGATGAATTGCCACAGTTTTGGAATGTATTGAAGGGTGACATGAGCCTTGTAGGCACACGTCCTCCTACGGAAGATGAGTTTTTACAGTATGAATATTGGCACAAGGCCAGACTTGGTTACAGACCGGGAATCACAGGTATGTGGCAAGTAAGTGGACGCAGCAACATTCAAAACTTTGAAGAGATCGTGGCTTTAGATACCTACTATATTTCCAATTGGGATTTATGGTTAGACCTGAAGATTTTGTGTAAAACCGTACAGGTGGTAGTCAAAGCCCGTGGAGCAGAATAATGAGACATGTGTTTATCGTTGGAAGCAAAGGAATACCCGCCAATTATGGCGGGTTTGAAACCTTTGTGGATCAATTGGTAAGTCGAAGGACGGAAGAAAAAGTGGTGTACCATGTAGCTTGCATGGGTACAGCGTACGAGACCTTCGATTACAAGGGAGCGGAGTGCTTCCAATTAAAAGTGCCGCCTATTGGGCCGGCAAAGGCAATTGCCTACGATGTGGCAGCTTTTCGATGGAGCTTAAACACCATCAAAAATCGCCAGTATGAAAATGCCATCATTTATGTATTGGCCTGTCGAATCGGGCCGTTTATGAAAAAGTTGATGGAACAGGCCAGAGAACTGGGAGTGACAGTTTTTGTCAATCCGGACGGTCACGAGTGGAAGCGCAGTAAATGGAGTCCACCGGTGCGGGCTTATTGGAAGTATTCCGAGTCCGGCATGGTGCGTTATTCCCATGGTATGATTTGTGATTCCAAAAATATGGAACTTTACATTCAGGAAGAATACCGAAAATACAGCCCCTTGACCACCTTTATTCCTTATGGCGCAGACTTGCAGGAGATTGATACCACAAGAGCCAAGGAATGGCTAAAGGAACGATTTGGACTGCAACCGGGAGGCTACGCTTTGATCGTAGGGCGTTTTGTACCGGAGAATAACTATGAAATTATGATTGAGGAATACTTAGAATTTGCTTCCGAGAAGCCCCTTCTAATTATTTCAAATGTAGATAAAAGCGGAAAATTATATACAGAACTGGACCGCAAATATCATTTGGAAAACAATCCAAAGATTATTTTTGCCGGAACCGTGTATGATACAGATTTGCTTCGTGGCATTCGTGCAGAAGCCTTTGTCTATTTGCATGGACACCAGGTGGGTGGCACCAATCCATCCTTGCTGGAAGCTTTGGCAGATACCAAGGTAAATCTTCTTTATGATGTTTCCTTCAATCGAGAGGTGGCTGAGGAAGCAGCCCTTTATTGGACGGGAGAGAAGGGCAGCCTGGTAAAAGCATTGGAACAGGCGGAAGGTTTTTCTGAGGAACAGCGTCTTTCCTATGAAAGTGCTGCCAAAGAACGGATTCGTTCTCAGTATAGTTGGGAACAGATTGTGAATCGGTATGAAGAAGTTTTTCTTACCGCTGACTTCTTGAAAACTTAAGAAAAATTAAGAATATAATTGTTGATTTTTACCAAAAATGAGAGGAATATTAAGAGTACGGAACTATGATTTCTGTGGCCATGACAACCTACAACGGAGAGCGCTATTTGACCGAACAAATTGACTCCGTTTTACGAAATTTAAGGGATGAGGATGAACTATGGATTTCCGATGACGGATCCATAGACAGTACCCCGGCATTGCTACAGGAATATGCGAAAAAAGATGTACGTATTCATTTGACCGAAGGACCGAGACAGGGCATTATTGCCAACTTTGAACATGCCATGACCTGTTGCAAAGGAGATGTGATTTTCCTGGCAGATCAGGATGATGTTTGGAGTGACCACAAGGTAGAAACGGTGCTTTCTACCATGGAAAAGACCGGAGCAACTCTTGTGATGCATGATGCGGAAGTGCGGAATGGCAACATGTCAGAAGTACTGATTCCTTCTTTTCAGGAGTACCGTGGATGCAAGACCGGGGTTTTTCAAAGCTTTGTGAAAAATCGGTATATTGGGTGTTGTATGGCGTTCCGAAGAGAACTGTTGCCTTTGTGTTTACCCATTCCTCGTAACATTCAGATGCACGACCAGTGGATTGGACTGATCGCAGATTGGAAAAAGGAAAAGACCTTGATGATTCCGGACAAGCTACTCTTGTACCGCAGACATGAGGCCACAAATTCTGATTTTTCCAGAAATTCGGTGCCTGTTATGATTAAGAATCGCTTGGTACTTTTGGTAGAATTGCTGAAAACTATAGGGCGAAACTAAAAATGGTTTGACATCTGCATGAAATTTATTTATAGTAGTTTAAGTTTTTGAAAAAGAGAGTTTTTGAAAAATACTCGAACAAGGACGGAGAAAGATATGAGTGCTTCAAACAACACTACAAGAAAGAAAAGTAATCCGAAAAGCGCAAAAGCAATGCGCAAAAAGAGAAGAAAAAGAAAGTTAATTATTTTTATCATAGAAATCATCATCCTGTTGGTTTTACTTGCCGCTTTATATGTGACAGGAATCTTGAACAAGATCAATCGCCAGGTTTTGGATGAAGATGAATTGAGTATCAACGATTTGGATGCGGAGACCTTGGAAAACTTGGAAGGTTACACCACCATCGCATTATTTGGTGTGGACAATCACGACGCTGGAGAGTTCACCGGACGTTCCGATTCTATCATTATTGCCGTAATCAATAATGATACTAATGAGGTGCGTTTATGTTCCGTTTATCGCGATACTTATTTGAATATTGGAAACGGCTCTTACAGCAAAGCCAACAGCGCATACAATGCCGGTGGAGCTACCCAGGCAATTGCCATGTTAAATAGCAACTTGGATTTGGATATCACGGATTACGTAACAGTAGACTTTAATGCCATGGTTGATATCATTGATATCATGGGTGGTATCGAACTTACCATTACCGAGGAAGAAGCCGCTGCTATGAACGGTGAGTTGACCGTAGACGGACATGCTTCTGAAAACTACATTGCGACGTTGGAAGAGACCACAGGAAAGAGTTCTTCCCCGGCTGTTGCAGGTACTTACACTTGTGATGGTATTCAGGCTGTTGCTTACTGCCGTGTACGTTACACCTCCGGTGATGACTACAAGCGTGCAGAAAGACAGCGTACGGTAATCGCTAAGATTATTGAAAAAGCCAAAGAACAGGATTTGGCGACTTTGAATAAGATGATCAACGCTGTTGTATCGGAAGTAGAAACCAGTTTGACCAACGCAGAAATCTTGACTTACGCTGCACAGGTTACCAACTATGAATTGACAGAAACCTCCGGTTTCCCATTCTTCAAAAATACGGCAACCGTAAACAGTGCAAGTTGCGTAATTCCTTGTGATTTGAAAGCGAATGTTATTTACTTACACGAGTTCCTCTACGATGATGAGGATTACTCACCGACAGAAGATGTCTTGACCTACAGCGCCAAGATAGTCAATGCCACCGGCCTCACGGCGGATGATGCCAACGACGCCCTATACGCCAGCGTCTCCACGGAGGAAGAGGACACAGAAGAAGAATAGTGAAGAGTGCTTGATGAGGCACTTGATGAGAAATGCTTAATGAGGAGCAGGTTGCGAAAGCAACCTGCTCTTTTTGGGTGGTGGAATTCGAAATAGTACAAAAACAAATACAACTTGTAAGAAAAAGCTAAAGTTGTTAAAATAGATAAGTATATTGTTAAAAAGTATGCCACAAAAGAAAGGAATAAAATTATGTGTGGAATTGTAGGATATATCGGAAAGAGCCAGGCAGCTCCAATCTTATTAGATGGATTATCCAAATTGGAATATAGAGGATATGACTCTGCCGGAATGGCAGTTTATGATGGTGAAAACATCAATATAGAAAAAGCAACCGGACGTTTAAAGGTTTTAAGTGAGCAGACCCATGACGGAGAGACTATGCCGGGTACAGTTGGTATCGGACATACTCGGTGGGCGACTCATGGAGAGCCATCTGACGTAAATGCACATCCACATTTTAATGCGGATCACAGCATTGCAGTGGTACACAACGGTATCATTGAGAACTACATCAAGTTGCGTGCAAGATTAATTGATCGTGGATACAAGTTCTTGTCAGAAACAGATACAGAAGTTGTAGCTCATTTATTGGATTACTATTACAAGAAATATGAGGATGCCCTCACAGCAATTACTAAGGTTGTGCACCGTGTAGAAGGTTCTTATGCACTTGGTGTGATTTTCCAGGATCAGCCGGATAAGGTATATGCAGTACGTAAGGATAGTCCATTAATCGTAGGTCGTGGAAAAGATGGAAACTTGATTGCATCTGACGTTCCTGCAGTTTTGAAATATACCAGAAATGTTTATTTTATCGACAATGAAGAAATCGCTGTTTTAACAGAAGACAGTATTGAGTTCTTCAACGTGGATGCAGAACCAATTGAAAAAGAATGCAAGTCCATTGATTGGGATATCAATGCAGCAGAAAAAGGCGGTTACGAATATTTCATGTTAAAAGAAATGTACGAACAGCCAAAGACAGTTCGTGATACCATCAGCCCTCGTATTGTAGATGGTAAGATTGTAATCGAAGAACTTGGTATGAGTGACGAAGAAATACGCGCTATCAATAAGATTTATATCGTTGCCTGTGGATCTGCTTATCACACAGGTGTGACAAACAAATACGTATTTGAAGGATTGGCACGTATTCCGGTAGAAGTGGATTTGGCTTCCGAATTCCGTTATCGTAATCCGATTTTAGGAGAAAATGATTTAGTAATCATTATCAGTCAGTCCGGAGAAACTGCAGACTCTTTGGCTGCACTTCGTGAAGCAAAGAGCAGAGGGGTAAAGACACTTGGTATTGTTAACGTCGTAGGAAGTTCTATTGCCCGTGAAGCAGATAAGGTTATGTATACTTGGGCAGGACCGGAAATCGCAGTTGCTACTACCAAGGCATATAGTGCACAGTTGGTTGCACAGTATTTGCTTGCAATGAAGTTTGCGCAGGTTCGCGGAACTGTTTCTGAGGAAGAAATCGAAGGCATGTTATTGGATTTGAGAAAACTTCCGGATCAGATTGAATTGTTATTGAACAACAAAGAACGTATCCAGAAATTTGCAAACCGTTATTTGGCAGCTAAGGATATTTATTTCATTGGTCGAGGCATTGATTATGCCATCGCGATGGAAGGTTCTTTGAAGTTAAAAGAAATCTCTTACATTCATTCCGAAGCATACGCTGCAGGGGAATTAAAGCACGGTACGATTTCTTTGATTGAAGATGGTACCTTGGTTGTCAGCGTAGCAACACAGGATGATTTGTTCAAGAAGACCGTCAGCAACATGGTAGAAGTAAAGAGCCGCGGTGCCTTTGTTATGGCTGTAACAAATGAAGGAAATACAGAAATTGAAAAAGCTGCGGACTATGTAATTTACATTCCACAGACCAATAAATACTTCACAGATTCCCTTGCAATTATCCCGCTTCAGTTGTTTGGATATTACGTATCTGTAGGAAAAGGTCTGGATGTAGATAAGCCAAGAAACTTAGCAAAATCCGTTACCGTAGAATAAAGCAATCTTGCAGGAAATTGAGATTTGTATAAGTAAGTTCAAAGAAAGAATTTATATAAAATGATGTAAATCGTAAAAGTCAGCTTTACATAAAATGATATAAATTGTAAAAGTCAGCTTTACATAAGATGATATACATCATGAAAAGAAAGGAAAAGAGGGAGCAACATGGAAGATCAAAATCAGCAGGGTTATGGTCAGAATAATGGCTATAACACAAATGGTTACAATCAGAATGATGGCAACCAGAACGTGGGTCAGGGAACCTACAACAATTACAACCAGGCCAATTATGGTTATTATCAGACCTATCAGCAGCCGGAGACCAATAAGCAGTACAAGAAGCGTATGAAGGCGGAGCAGAAGGCTGCAAAGAAGGCAGAAAAAGCCAGAAGAAAGGCGGAAAAGAAACAGCAAAAGGGTGGAAGCAATTTTGGTGTGACTTTAGTGAAAACTGTAGTCATTGCCGCAATCTTTGGTGTAGTAGCCGGAGCTGTTTTTTCCTATGTAGCAAAACAGTTTGGATTTGGTACAACTACCAGCCAGACCAGTAATGAAACTGTTGTAGAGGCAAGTTCTGAAGTGGAAAACAATACCGAAGGGGCGATTGCATCCACCTCTACCAGCGCAGAGACAGTTACGATGGATGTCAGTGATGTGGTAGAAAATGTAATGCCATCCATTGTTTCTATTACTTGTGTGACTACTGTAGAATACGAAAGTTTCTGGGGACCAAGTGGCAGCTATGAAAGTGAGAGTGCCGGTTCCGGATTTATCATTCAGCAGGATGATACTTATATTTACATTGTTACCAACAACCACGTGGTAGAAGGAAGCGACTCCTTGACCGTGCAGTTTAGCGATGACACAACGGTAGCAGCAGAAGTACGTGGAGTAGATTCCAGCCGCGATTTGGCAGTGGTACAGGTTTTGATTTCCAGCTTGAGTCAGGATACCATGAATACCATCAAGGTTGCGACTCTTGGAAGTTCTTCTGAACTTCGCGTGGGTGAGACTGCAATTGCCATCGGAAATGCCCTTGGTTATGGTCAGTCAGTCACAACCGGTGTGATTTCCGCATTGGATCGTGAAGTTACAGTTACCGATGAAACAACCGGCGTTACGGTTTCAAATCTTTGCATCCAGACAGATGCAGCCATCAACCCGGGAAACAGTGGTGGTGCGTTGTTGAATGCACAGGGCGAAGTCATCGGTATCAACGAAGTAAAATATTCTTCTACTGAGGTAGAAGGTATTGGTTATGCAATCCCGATTGAAACTGCACAGCCAATCGTAGAAAAGATTATTTCCAGAGAGACTGTTTCAGAAGATCAGGCAGCTTACCTTGGAATTCAGGGTATTGATGTATCAGAAGATATTTCCGGACAGTACAATATGCCAGCCGGCGTATATGTGGCACAGGTCGTTGAAAATTCACCGGCAGCACAGGCCGGAATGCAAAACGGCGATATCATCGTAGAATTTGATGGTACAGAAATCAGCAACAAGCAGGCATTGGAAGAAACCTTGAGTTACTATTCCGCAGGAACCACTGTAGAAGTCGTAGTTGCACGTACCAACAACGGTGTTTACGAAGAAATTACTTTGACTGTTACTTTGGGATTAAAGAACAACTAAAAAACCTATGATTCCCCCGCTGTCTCCATGGACAACGGGGGCTTTTTTGTGATACTATACATATATAATTTTTTTGAGAAAAAACCGGCGAAGGGAGCGGAAAAATTTCCTTTTGCAGGAAGCGGAAAATAGACAGAAATTCGGACAGAATCTTTGACTAGGGAGGACTTTACTATGAAAAAGAAAAAAATCGTAATTGCACTGGGACATGAAGCACTTGGAACCACTTTACCGGAGCAGCAGGCAGCTACTAAAAAGACCGCTAAGGCAGTAGCAGGACTGATCTCCGATGATTACCAGGTTATTTTGACACACAGTAATGGCCCTCAGGTAGGCATGATTCATACTGCAATGTCAGAGTTTGCAAAACTTTATCCGGAGTATACAGTGACACCGATGTCTGTGTGCTCAGCCATGAGTCAGGGATATATCGGATACGATTTGCAGAACGCGATTCGTACCGAATTGTTAAATAGAGGTATCTACAAACCGGTTTCTACGGTTTTGACGCAGGTGGCTGTGGATCCATATGATGAAGCTTTTTATCATCCATCCAAGATTATTGGCCGTGTTATGACCAAGGAAGAGGCAGATGCAGAAGAGCACAAGGGCAACCATGTTGTAGAAGTGGAAGGCGGCTACAGACGTATCGTGGCAGCACCAAAACCAATGAATATCGTAGAGATTGATGCGATTCGTGCACTTTCTGATGCAGATCAGATTGTAATCGCTTGCGGTGGAGGTGGTATCCCGGTATTACAGCAGGAAAATGCATTAAAGGGTGCCAGCGCAGTCATTGAAAAAGACTTGGCAGCAGCAAAACTTGCAGAGCTTGCAGAAGCAGAAATGCTTTTGATTTTGACAAACGTAGAAAAGGTTTCCTTGAACTACGGCAAAGAAAACCAGAAAGACTTGAATGAGTTATCCGTAGCAGATGCCAAGAAGTATTTGGCAGCAGGAGAATTCGGCGAAGGTACCATGGCTCCAAAGATTGAGGCAGCGATTGACTTCATCGGCGATTCTGCAATTCGTCGCGTGATGATTACCAGACTTCAAGATGCAGCAGAAGGATTTGATGCCTTGAAGGGTACCGTGATTCACAAGTAAGAAGAATAGAAAATCAGGAATCCCAGAGCAAAGCCTCTGGGATTTTCTAAGGAGTAAGAGATGCAAAAGAAAGTACAGGTATTGATGTCCGCATACAACGGAGAAAAATATATTCGCACGCAGTTGGACAGCATACTGAATCAAACATGGGAAAACTTAGAAATTTTGGTACGCGATGATGGCTCCAAAGACAGCACTCATGAAATTTTAAAAGAATACGAAGAAAAATACGAAAACGTACATATTTATCTGGAAGAAAATATTGGACTTGTAAAAAGCTTTTTGAAATTGGTGTCTTACAGTGATGCAGATTTCGTCGCTTTTTCCGATCAAGACGATTTTTGGCTTCCGGAAAAAGTAGAAAAGGCAGTGGAAATGTTAGAACAGGCCAAGGGTCCGGCACTCTACTGCAGCAACCAGACCTTGGTGGATGATGATTTACAGGTTCTTCCGGGGGAGACGGTTCCGGAACCAAAGCCGGGATTTGGCAATGCAGTCATTGAAAGCATGTGCACCGGTTGTACAGCAATGATGAATAAAGAACTGACAGACATTGTGAAAAAAGATTTGCCGGAACATGCGATTTGGCATGACTGGTGGTGCTACTTAGTAGCAACTTATGTCGGCGAAGTCTTTTTTGATAAAAATGCATACATCTATTACCGTCAGCACGGTGGCAACCAGTTGGGAAGCAGTCGCAGCGCTTGGCAGATGATCAAGAACAAGTGGGATTTCTTGAAAAAAACCAGAGGTTGCTTAGGCGCACAGCTACGTGACTTCCAGACACGTTTCCGTGGGGATGCGGAAAAAGATAAACTGGTGGATTTACTTTTAGCCTCTGAAAAGAGTGTGGGAGCTCGTTTCAAGTTGGTTTTTGAAAAGCGTATTTATCGCCAGAAACCCTTAGACCAGATGGTGGTAAAGGTGTTGTATCTAGTGAATAAGATGTTGTAAGGGAAAGTAAGTAATTTTTACTTTATATAGACGGAAATCATGAGAGTTTTGAAAAGTTGATTTTCGAGTAGTTATACTTGAAAGGAGAAAGTTTTATGTTTTGTGAGAATTGCGGAACAAAAAATCCGGATGATGCACGGTTTTGTGAATCATGCGGAACTCCTATTGGTGTGAATTTGATTCAGCCGGGAGTGAAAAATGAAGAGATCAGCGAAAAGGTAGAGGATGCAGCAGTACCAAAGAAGCTTTCTAAAAAAGCTTGGATTGGAATCGGCGCAGGCATTGCGGCATTTGTAGTACTTTGTGCAGTGGTTATGGTTTTATTTTTCAATAGAAATACCATTAACCTGAACAAATACGTTGTTGTGGATGTAGAAGGATACAATGGTTATGGTAGCGCAGATGCTTACATTGATTGGGAAGCAATCGAAGAAGATTATGGTTCTAAAGTGTCTTATACAAAAGCTGCAAAGTCAGAATATGGCGGATGGTTGGATTTCACCACACCGGTTTATGTGATTGCTGATTATGTTACTTTAGAAGCAGATGAAACCTCTTATCTTTCTAATGGAGATGAGATTTCATACACCATTGAAATTGATGAAGAAGTATATGATTACGTAAACTGCAAGTTAAAGAGCAAAGATAGTTCATTTGAAGTTGCGGATTTGAAAGAAGTAGATACATTTGATCCATTTGAAAGTTTGGAAGTTACTTTCAATGGAACAGATCCTTATGGAACAATCAACTTGAGTTACAGCGGGGATGTTTATTCTACATCTGATTTTACTTGCGATGTTTACAACAACTTGAAAAACGGTGATGAAGTAGTTGTTTCTATTTCAGACTATACCGTAAACAATATGGCAAATACTTATGGTAAAGTGCCGGAGAATGCAAAAAAGACTTACACTGTCAGTAGTCTTTCCCTGTATGTACAAGCACTGGATGACATCAGTGAAGATGCATTAAGCGAATTGAATACTTTGGCAAGTGAAGCATATCAGTCAAAGGAAACAAATTACTGGGATTCCTCAGAAGAAACATTACAGTCCTTTACTTGCATTGGTCAGTATCTGTTGACTCCAAGAAGTTCTGATTCATACGGAGATAAGAATCAGCTTTATATGGTTTACAAGATTGAAATCCACAATACCTACAGCAATGGTAGTTCGAATTATGATCAGGTAAATACCGTTTACTGGTATATAGAATTTGATGATGTGATTGTGGATGAGGACGGCAATTTTACCTCTTCAGGAGCTCCGACTTATTACTATACTCCATATGATTATGTGGAATTTGAAACCGGAATCAGCTATGGTTGGTTTGGTACCAAATATTGGTATTATTATGGATATGCTTCTTTGGATGAGTTGTACGAGGATGTAATTTCTCCACAAACAGAAAATTATCTTTATGAGCAAAATATTTCAGAAGATGTAGAATCCGGAACATTAGAAACCACTAGCACAGATGAAAGTGGTTATGTGTTACCAACCAGTTCTACCGAACTTTTGACAGAAGACGACTTGGAAGGACTTAGTGCAGAAGAGTGCAAAATTGCTCGTAACGAGATTTATGCAAGACATGGCAGAAAATTCCAAGACGAAACCTTACAGGCATACTTCGATGCTTGTGATTGGTACGAAGGAACAATCGAACCGGATGATTTTGATGAATCTATGTTGAGCGATATTGAAATTGCAAACAAGGATTTGATTGTAGCTTACGAAGAAGAGATGGGCTATAGATAAACGCAACATGAAAGATTGA
This sequence comes from Lachnospiraceae bacterium, assembly GCA_045657625.1. Taxonomy (GTDB): domain Bacteria; phylum Bacillota; class Clostridia; order Lachnospirales; family Lachnospiraceae; genus JAZOTM01. The sequence goes on along the minus strand of JAZOTM010000017.1, from coordinate 29,369 downwards.
ATGATTGAAAGGCACGCCGCAACGCGGTGTGCTTTTTCTTTCGGATAAATAGACAAGTTAAAAAATATAAGCCAATTATAAATAACGCACAAAATCTTCCGTGCAATTTTGCAACATATTAACAATGGAAAAGAAGGACTGAAAGGTGCTATACTAAGTTTAGACAACCGGTTGCGCAACTTTGCGCAGAACGGTTGGGAGAACGATTAGGAGGGTATAGAATGAGAGGTTTTAGAAAATGGAAAGGAGCGACAGCTCTTGCGCTTGCCGGAGTGCTGGTGGCAGGGCAGGTAGCAGCTTCCGATGCCTATTTGTCGGTGGTGAAGGCGGAGGACACCCCGACAATTACATTGACAAATGCAAATTTTGAAACAGATCCATGGGTCGATGGTGCAGGATGGTCAGTGAATTCGACCACATGGAATAACGTGGCTGTTTCTCTATTTACATATGCATCTGATGATTGGATGGAGGCACCGGAAAGCGGTAGTACTGCAGGTTATAAATATTGGTACGGCTCCGAAGCTGGCACGTTAACACTTAGTCAAACTGTAGAGGTTCCGGCAGGGTCTTATACATTGACAGCTACAGAAATGGGTGGAGGAGCATCTTTTTATATTTCTGTTAGTGGTGTAGGAGAAGAAGCAATCTCTAGTACTGCCACAGAACTTACGGGATATAATAATTGGTTGGATAATTCCGTTTCTTTTTCCACGGAAACAGATTTATCAGAAGTGACAATTTCTATTGTGACTGATGTGGCATTAGATGGATGGGGATACGTGGATTATATCTCTGTGGTTGGAGGAACCATTAATACACAGGCAGATACTGAGAGTGAGACGGAAACTGAGACGGATTCGCAAGGGGATACAGAAAGTACTACAGAAATGTCTTTGAGTACTTTGACTACAGATGGTTGGACAGCAACCGATTATTTGACCAATGGAGATTTCGAAACCGGTGATGTTACAGGCTGGACAGTAGAAATGGCAGATGCCGACGCAAATACTGTTGGATATGTGGTAAAAAGTGATTCGTATGCCACAAACAATGAGACAAACTACTTTGATTTCTGGAATAATTCCAGTGAAGAAAAAACCTTCACTATGACACAGACGGCATCAGCAGTATCGGCAGGTACCTATAAACTTGGATTTTCTACAGAAGGTTATGCATCTACTTCAGGGCTTTCTGTTACAATCAACGGACAGTCCGTGTCTTTGAATGATACACAGGGCTGGAATGTATGGAACAATTACGAGACCAGTTCCTTTACATTGACAGAAGCTACAGATGTGACAGTAACCTTTACAGGAAATGTACCTGTAGGTTATTGGGGAGATATCGATAACATCGTTCTTTATACAGAAGGTACAGAAGAAGATACTTCCGTAGATGCAACCATTAATGTATCAAAAATTGCCGGCGTAGATGATGATTTCATCACCGGTGTAGACGTTTCTTCTTATGTTTCAGAAAAGAACAGCGGTGTAAAATACTATGACTTTGACGGAAATGAATTAGATGATCAGGGATTTTTCGATTTCCTTGCTTCTTGCGGAGTAAACTATGTACGTATTCGTGTTTGGAATGATCCGACAGATGAAAACGGCAATGGTTACGGTGGCGGAAACTGTGATATTGAAGTGGCAAAGAAGATTGGTACATGGGCTAGCAACGCAGGTATGAAGGTGTTGATTGATTTCCATTATTCTGATTTTTGGGCTGACCCGGGAAAACAGACTGCACCAAAATCTATGGCTGATATGACAGTAGATGAAAAAGTAGTTGCAGTGAATGAATTTACTTATACATCTTTGAAGACTTTACTTGATGCTGGTGTGAATGTTGGAATGGTTCAGGTCGGAAATGAAACCAACAACGGTGTTTGTGGTGAAACGACTTGGACAAATATGGCAAAGATTTTTAATGCCGGAAGTTCTGCTATTCGAACAATTTCCAGTGAATACAATACAGAAATTTTAGTAGCGGTACATTTTACCAATCCTGAAACTGCAGGACGTTATGCAACATATGCAAAGAACTTGGATACTTACGATGTAGATTATGATGTATTTGCATCTTCTTATTATCCATATTGGCATGGCACAATCAGCAACTTGACATCCGTTTTGAAAAATGTAGCAGATACTTATGGCAAAAAGGTTATGGTGGCTGAGACCTCTTATCTTTACACTTACGAAGATGGAGACGGTCATGGAAATACAGAATATGAAGGAAAAACAAGTGACACTGTCAACTTTGATGTTTCCGTACAGGGCCAGGCAGATTCTTTGAGCGCAGTTGCACAGGCTGTAGTGAATGTAGGAGATGCCGGAATTGGTATGTTTTACTGGGAGCCGGCGTGGATTCCGGTTCAGGTATATGATGAGGATGCAGAAAATGCAGATGAAGTTTTAGCACAGAACAAAGAAATTTGGGAGACCTACGGTTCTGGTTGGGCGACATCTTATTCCGGAGATTATGATAAAGATGCAAAAGATTGGTACGGCGGATCTGCAGTAGACAATGAAGCGTGGTTTGACTTTGAAGGACATGCTTTAGCATCTGCAATGATTTACAGTTACATGCGTACCGGTGCAGTTGCACCAAAACAGATGACATCCATTACAGTGGAGGATGTGACTTTTGAGTTAGATGAGGAAGTCGTTCTTCCGGAAATCGCAACAGTAAAATACAACGATGGTACTTCTGAAGAATATACCGTTACATGGAATGAAGAAGAGCTTGCAGCTGCAATTGCAGCAGGAACAGGTACCTATGAAATCACAGGAACCATCGCTTATGAAGAAAGTACAGAAGTTGTTTGTGAACTGACAATTAAGCCAGTGAACTTAGTAGTAAATAGCAGTTTTGAAACAAGTGATGCTTGGAATATTACAGAATATTCCAATTCCGATGGAAAAAATGGAGTATCCATCCAAGCAGACAGTAGCAATGTTCGCACCGGAAGTCAGTGCTTGAAATTCTGGGATAACGAGGCAATTTCTTATACAGCAGAACAGGAAATTACTTTGGAGCCAGGTATTTATCAGCTGGGTGCATATGTAGAAGGAGGCGACTGCGGAGATGATGCAGAATTCTTACTTTACATTAAAATCGGTGAGGAAGTCACTTCGGTAGAAACCGGCGTAAGCGGATGGCAGGAGTGGGCAAATCCGGAAATTGATGAAATCGAGATTACAGAAGAAACGACAGTGACTATTGGTGTGTCTGTAACGGCAAGTGCAGGCGGCTGGGGTGCTTGGGATGATTTCTATCTCTATAAAGTGGGAAAAGTAGAAACTACCAGCGATTCTGGAAGCACAAGTGGAAGTTCATCAAGTTCCTCCGGAAGCACAACTTCCAACACAAGTAGTTCTACAACGAGTTCAACTACAACAAGTAGTTCAACAGCAAGTACAACATCAACGAGTACATCTACAACAAGTTCATCTGATACAACGGTAGATGCAACTTTAACAAATACCAATACAACTTCTACCGGTACATCCACTAGACGTAGTCGTACCGTGGAAAATATTGCAAATGATGTGGAAGAAATTGTGGCAGAAGAAACACCAACAGCAGATGCGACAGTGGATGCAGAGGAAACTGTTGAGGATGCAGAAGAGGTAGTAGATGATGCTACAACCGTTGATGAAGTTACAGATGAAGTTGTTCCAACCACTGCAAACAAGAGTGTTGCACCGATTGCAGCAGTAGCTGTCATTTTGGTACTGGCATTTGGCGGTGTCGGCGGAGCAATCTACTTTAAGAAGTTTCGCTTCTTAAAATAAATATGTTAATCTCATACTTTTAACATAGACTTTCCTTCTTTGAGGGCGGCCGAGCGGGTTTCCGCAAGGTCGCCTTTTCTCATATAATAAGGAATTCCTTTGCCTTCCCACCTCACCTTGACAACTTTCTATAATCATGTGAAAATAGACAGGTTGATTAGAAATCCCCGTAGGGGGAGAGAAAAGGAAGAATACATGATAGAAGAAAAGCAGCAGGGAAATGGCACAAGACAGAGCAATATGGAATTATTGCGAATTGTTGCCATTTTTATGATTATAGTGTTTCACATTGCATATCATGGGGTTCGCGTGCAGTTGACGGATGCCACTTCCATAGAGTATATGCAAAATGGTTGGTTCAATGAACCGGTGTTTTTTAAGAAACTGTTGTTGCTGGAGACGTTGATGCCTCTGGGGAAGACAGGAAATGTAATCTTTATGCTGATTTCCGGATACTTCCTAGCGGAACGCAAGGAAGTTCCTATGGGAAAACAGTTGAAGAAGATTTTAAGCCAGATGGCTGTTGTGACAGTCGTGATTATTCTGGCGTCTACTTATTATTTGTTCCATTATGATGAATTGTTTGATGGAATGATTGGTGTCAGCCTCTTTAACAGTGGCTGGTGGTTTGCAGGTTACTATATTGGGATTATTTTAGTGGCCGGTTTGTTTTTAAATAAGTTTTTGAATAAGTTTACCAAGGAGCAGTACACCACGTTTTTACTTGCCTTGTTTGCTCTGTTTAGTGTGGGCTGGCTTGGAAAGTTGCTTTCCGGATTGAGCTCAAGCTTGCGCGTTTTTGTTTGCGGTGTTTTTTTGTATGCACTAGGTGGTTATATCAAAAAGTACAATCCCTTTGAAAAAATTCCGGTTTTGGTATTTTGGGGTGGAATCATTGGGACCTATCTTTTGGTATGGCTTTCCTATTATAATAAGACTATGGTAAACATTAATACTTACTATATATACGAAAGTACCAAAGAATTTAAGCAGTCAGTAACGACTTATTCCGACTGGAAGATTGTGCCGATTATCCTTGGAGTATGTATCTTTGAAATCGGACGCAGGGTAAAAATACCGAATGTGCCGATGATTAACTTCATTAGTTCCGCATCTTTTATGATTTATTTGATGCATGATAATGGATTTGTAAGAACGTTGTTTCAAAAGATTGATTGGATTACCTTGTACTATTACGATCCAAAGGGATTTTTTATACTGATTCTATATGTTGCCTTTTTGGTTTATTTATTTGGATTCAGTGTTTACTTGATTTATTATTTAGTTAGGAAACTGTTTTCTTAAGATTTCTTAAGATTGATGCTTTTTTAACAAATGTAGGAAATGATTTGCTATAATGTTTGAGGTTGAGAAGGAGTTAAAAATGGGACACACTTTGACAATCGTCGTACCAAGCTACAACGAAGAAGCAACGGTGCGAATTTTCTATAATACGACGGAAGAGGTTTTGAAAACCATGCCGGATGTGGAAGCGGAATATTTGTTTATTGATGATGGTTCCTCAGATGGCACTATGGATGAACTTCATGCCATGCATGACATGGATCCGAGAGTGCATTATGTATCTTTTTCCAGAAACTTTGGAAAAGAGGCAGCAATCTATGCAGGCTTGGAAAAAGCCAAGGGCGATTTTGTTGTCATTATGGATGCGGACCTACAGGATCCGCCGGCTTTACTTCCGGAGATGTTGAAGGCTGTGACTGAAGAAGGGTATGACTGTATCGGTTCCAGACGTGTAAGTCGTAAAGGAGAACCGCCGATTCGTTCCTTCTTTGCCAGAAGATTTTATTCTTTGATTAATAAAATGTCGAAAACTGAAATAGTAGATGGCGCCAGAGATTTTCAGATGATGAATCGCAAGGTGGTAAAAGCCATTCTCTCTATGGGAGAATACAACCGTTTCAGCAAAGGTATCTTTGGCTGGGTTGGATTCAAGAAGAAGTGGCTGGAATACGAAAACATTGAGCGTGTTGCCGGAGAGACCAAATGGTCCTTCTGGAAATTGTTTGTATACGCGCTGGATGGAATCGTTGCTTTTTCCACTACGCCATTGGTGTTTGCGTCATTCCTTGGAATTCTCTTCTGTTTTTTGGCCTTTTTGCTGATTATATTTATTATCGTTCGCACTTTGGTCTATGGAGATCCGACTTCCGGATGGCCGTCACTGGTTTGCATCATTACTTTGCTTTCCGGTTTGCAACTTTTCAGTATCGGTATTTTAGGTCAATATCTGGCAAAAACCTATTTGGAAACCAAAAAACGACCGATTTACTTAGTAGAGGAAGAAGCATAGAATGTACGCAACCATTTATGATGAATTAAGAACTTTACAAATTCTACCAAATGCTCACGCTGAGTGGAAGGAATATAGAGAAAACTTAACGCAGCTTGTAAGTCAGACTGGAATCCCGGGAGAAACTCTCGGGATTTTTGGCGTTGGTAGGGGCAATGATTTAGATTTGAAAAAATTGGCAGAGGTCTATGGAAAAATCATTCTTTTTGATGTGGATGAGGAGGCAATGAGGGAGGCAGTGGCCTTTTATCAGTTGCCGGAAGAAAAGGTAGAACTGCGAAACGTGGATTTGCTTGGAATTACAGATGAGGAGTATCGACAGTTCTCCAATGCCTTGCAGCAAGAGGTGCTGCGGTTTGGTTATCAGACAGATGTGGAAAGCTTTGCGGCTTTTGCCATGGACCATTTACAAGCGATGTATGAGAAAGCGGCAGAGAAAAGAAAAGATTTACCACTGGAAAAAGTGGACGTGCTTGTGGCAGCAGGGCTTCATAGCCAGATTAACAATATGCCGGCATGGCTGTTTGAGGTCTTTTGTCAGGCCGTTGGAAAAGAAGATATGACTTTTTACCAATTAGTGGCTATGGAAAACGACAAGTTGATTCCGGAATTGCAAAGTTATTTTTTGCAATTGGCGAATAGAAGGGCGATTTTTGCACTGGAAAAGGAACGCATGGGCGTGGCCGGAGGCGTGCAGGGAGCCTACCAGGGCATCTGTGATTTGAAAAAAAGAGCAGATGAGAAAACCATTCAAATTTTACAGGAAATGGAATGGGTTTGGCCTTTTGATGTAAAAGGCGGGAAGTCTTATAAGATGGGCATTTATGAAGTGCAACCGGAAAATGTGAAAAATTGAGTAAGAAACTGTGAACTTTAAGATTTCATAACGTTTTGCATGTTAAAATAAGAAAAAAACTTGGGGTTATCAATGAGAAAGAGATTATTAACAGCAATATTGGCAGCAACCCTGGTAATGACGTCCTTTCCGACGGATTTATATGGGGAAACTACGTCCAATTCAGTAGCAACAGAACGAAATACAGAAGAGGAGACTTCAGAAAGCGAAACAGAGGATACGGGGCAGACGGATACGTCCACAGACACCTCTACGACGATTACAGATTCCGGGGGAACCACCCAGGAGGAAACGGTAGAGGAAACGACGGATGCGACGACTACCGCAGAGGAGACCGAAACGGAGGATACAGAGGAGGAAGAAGACGAACTTTCTCCCGGAGAGATTCGTTTGCGTGATGACGGCATGTATGAGTACATGACGGAAGACGGAGAAATTTTGGTTTTGGATCCTGAAGATCCGGAATTTTTGCGCTATTATGGCGATTTACTTGGCGTAGGAGATGGAACAGATGATTCTGTTTACAACAGTGATGGCATCAGCATCATTGCATTTGGCTCGTCTTATGCCAGTGGAATCAGTGGAAACTGGTACAATTATCCGACTTATGTAGAAGGACAGACCGTTCATAATGGAATTGACGTGTCTTATCACAACGGTACCATTAACTGGACCGGGTTGAAAAACATGGGTGTGGAATTTGTTATTATTCGTGCAGGCTATCGTGGATATGGTGGCGGCGGATTGGTTACAGATACCAAATTTGCTTCCTATATTCAAGGGGCTTATGCAGCTGGTATTAAAGTGGGAGTTTACTTTTTCTCCCAGGCTATTAGTACGACAGAAGCAATTGAAGAAGCGGATTATTGTTGGAGCATTATTAGCTCGTATAGTTCCATGATTTCGTTGCCTGTTTATATCGATTACGAGTGGGCTTATTATTCCGATGGTACCGCCGGACGATTAAAGGCAGCCAACTTGTCCAATGCCACACGAACAGCCATTTGTAATGCTTTCTGTGCTCGTATGGTGAGCGTTTCCGGATTGAAAGCAGGTATTTATGCCAATAAGGACATGTTTTATAGCAGCATGAACTTTAGTGATATATCAAGTAGTTACTACATTTGGTTGGCAAATTATACAGCGACGACGTCCTTTACGTCTCGTTTGGAGTGCTGGCAGTATACATCAAACTATAGCGGATTCTCAACAGCCGGATATATGGGCAGCACCTATTGTGACTTGAACTTCTGGTATGGAACCTTGGGAACAACAACTACGACAATTAGCTTGGATTCTACGAGTAAGACGCTTACGATGACAGATTCGACTACGCCTACTACCACGTTGACAGCAACGTCTAGCAATAGTGCGGCGATTAACTGGACGAGTTCCAATACAAGCGTGGCTACAGTTAGTTCCAGTTCCACCTCTAGTGGAAGTGCGGTGACAATTACTGCAGTGGCACCGGGAACAGCAACAATTACTGCCACAGTGAGTGGTACTTCAGTGAAGAAGACCTGTACTGTAAAAGTATATAAGACCTTGTCGTCGAATGATGTCACGGTGACAACCGCTTCAAAGACCTATGATGGTACTGCGGTGAAGGCAACGAGTTATGTGACAGCCAGTGGAAACATAGGAACAGCGACATATTCGGTTGTATTTATAGATGAAGATGGAAATAAATCTTCGACAGCAACAGATGCAGGAACCTATGATTTGTATATTACAGGTACCGGCTACTATCAAGGGTCCATCACGATAGAAGATGTTTTGACAATTAATCAAAAGGAAATCAGCGATTCCACCATCACCATGACCAGTGATGCATCACAGGATTATGTGGCTGATTTGTCTGGAATTATAGAATATACAGACTCAGTGACAGGTTCTGTTTTGACTTACGGAACGGATTACACATTGTCATATGATATTGATGGAACAGAGGCAGACAGCAACAATCATAAATATGTCACAGTGACAGTGACCGGTATTGGAAATTACACCGGCACCAGAACTGACACCATGGACATCAACATGGCGGTGTTGAGTTCAGACATGATTGCAGATTTACCGAGCTACACCTACAAAGGGGAAGCTTATACTCTCGATGACATTGTGGATGATTTCGAAGTGGCCTATGCAGGTGCAACGTTGACTTACGGTGTGGACTACACGGCTGAGATTTTGATCAACGATGATGTGACAACTCAGGGAGATGTAGGAACTTACACTGTGGTGTTTACGGCAGTATCGACTTCTGATTTTTCCGGAAGTGCCACAAAGACCTTCCAGGTGGTAGCAAAGGAATTCGATGATGATATTACTATCAATTCTATTGCGGATCAGACCTATCAAAATGCATGGATTACATTAAGTGACAGCCTTTTGACAGATAGTGCTTTGGAAGCTTCTTTGGTAGAAGGCACAGATTATACATGTACCTATAAAAATAATAAAAATGTGGGAACCGCGAAGGTGACAATTACCGGAACCGGAAATTATACCGGTACCTTGACGACTACCTTCCAAATTGTGAAGGCGAACCTTTCTGCGGCAACGGTTTTGGTGGAAGGCGTATCTTCCTATGAAACCACGTATACCGGAAAAACCAAAACGCCGGCAGTCACGGTACAAATCAATGGAAACACCATTTCTACTTCCAATTACACGGTAAGTTACAGCGATAATACAGAAGTGGGAACAGCTACCATTACTTTAACCGGAAAAGGAAATTGTACCGGTTCCACTACAGCGACTTTTACGATTGCAGAAAAGAATCTTTCCGATAGTACACGTATGACTTACGGAAAATTCTTGAATTACTTATATAGTTTAGATGGTTTGACACCGAGCCCGACAGTAAGCTATTACGGAATGACTTTGACGCAGGGCACGGATTATATAGTGAAATACTTTACGGCAGCCACTGTGGAAGCAGAAGACTTTGATTTGTCTACGGCTTTGGAAAGCGGATTGGATTCCATTACTGCAGCAGGTACTTATTATGGTGCCATCGTGGCAGTGGATGGAAGCTCCTACACAGGAAGTTATTTATATCCAAGTTCCTTTATCGTGAGTGCCGCTTCTTTGAGCGCCACCGGAACTTTGACCGTAGAGAACAGTTCATTGGAATATACAGGAAGCGATGTTGGTTCAGACATTGGTATTTCTGTTTATTATAAGGATACACTTTTGACCGCAGGAACGGACTATACGGTATCCTATATGCTTTCCGGAAGTTCGGAAGAATTGATGGAAGTGGTAGATTCCGGTCGTTATACAGTGACTGTAACAGGAACCGGAAACTACACAGGAACCTTAAGTACAACCATCCTTGTATTAGAGGAAGGACAAAGTGTACTGAGTTCCCAGAATTACACGGTGACTTTGACAGAAGGAAGTAGCTACACCTACACCGGAAGTGCCATCACACCAACGGTGGAAATTACGGATGCTTCAGGTGATGTTTTAATAGAAGGTGTGAACTACAGCCTGACCTATGAAGACAACGTGGATGCAGGAATCGCGAATATCGTGATTACCGGTAAAAATCAATTGATCGGTACCATGACGATTCCTTTTACCATTACCCAGCTTGCCATTGGAAGCAATACAACGACAACAAGTACGTTTACCAGCAATGATTTGACCGCAACTTTGGCAGCAACGAGCTTGACTTATACAGGAAAAGTACAAAAGTCAAGACTGACTTTGACAAATGGCACAAGTACCTTATTGCTTGGAAAGGATTACACCCTTTCCTATTCCGGAAGTAGCGTGAATGTTGGAAGTTACACGGTAACAGCTACATTAAAAGGGAACTATACCGGTAGCGTGACATTTTCTTATGCCATTACCCAGGCTTCTCTGGACAGTATTACTGCAACGGTAGAAAGCCAGACCTGCACCGGCAGCAGCGTGACTCTTGACTTCTCTAATTTCACCATGCTGTTGAATGGATCTGCTTTAAGCCAAAGTGTGATGGAAAGCGAATTTACGATTTCCGGATACAGCAATAATACAGCAGTCAGCGGCGTACTGGATAAGGCGAGCGTCACCATTACGTCTGACGGCTCCGGCAACTTTGTGGCAGGAGAAAAAACCATATCCTTTAGCATTACGCAGAAGTCTTTGGCGGATAGCGATGTGGTTTATACCTTGGGTGGCGCAGAAGTATCCGGCTCGGTAAGTGCATTGACCATGGAGTATACGGGACTTGCGTTAACACCTACCGTTACCGTGACTTTGGAAAATGGTACAGCGTTGACACAGGATACGGACTTTACCGTGACCTACAGCAACAACAAAAATGCGGGAACTGCCACAGTGAAAATTACCGGAAAAGGGAATTATACCGGCACAAAGAGCATTGTATTTGTCATTGAGTCTCAGGAGATTGATTTATCTTCAGCGACAGTGACATTGTCAGCCACAAGTTTTACTTATACCGGAAGCTATATAAAACCGACGGTGACGGTAAAATACGGTACGAAGACATTAACGAAGGGAACGGATTATACCGTGACCTACAGCAACAACAAAAATGCCACAACCACCACTTCCTTGGCTACCGTAACCATTACGGGAAAAGGCAATTACACCGGCACGGTGGAGAAAACCTTTGAAATTACGAGATTGAGCAAGAGCAATGCGAGTAGCATTACCATCAACAACATTCCATATCAGGTTTACACCGGAAGTACCATAAAACCGGATGTAGTGGTGACTGTAAATGGAAGAACGTTGACCTACGGAGAAGATTATGTTTTAACCGTGGTAAATAGTGCGAAGATTCGTTCCTCAGCAGGAACCGGAACGGCCATTGCCATTGTTACCGGAATTGGAAATTATTCCGGAGAATTGATCCGTACCTCCTTTACAGTAAAACTTGGAACGGTGGCACAATATCGACCGACGTTGTCGACAGATGGTACGGATACAGATGTGGTACTGTCCTGGGCAGAATTAGATGGGACAGAAAGTTATGAAGTCATGTATGGTTCAGAAAGCAGAAACCTGACCACTTATGAATCTATGCTAGTATCTCAGGATACAGATGGAAATTGGGTGGTGACAGATGGTGATGGAAATACCATAGATGCAACGGTTACTTTAACAGACGGAGTCTTTACTTTGTCTGCAGACAGTTCTCTCTTTGATGTGGGAGAAATCAATTATTTCAAGATTCGCGGAAGCGTATCGGCCACGGATGGCACAACAGCCTATACCAACAGCAGTCTTGTGAAAGCAATTAGAGTGGAAGAAGAGTAAAATGAGTTACAAGAAATTAGGGAAAAGAATTGCAGCAATTGTTTTAGCCCTTACTACAGTGTTTACAAGTATGGACACTTCAACACTGACGGTAGAAGCGGCAGAAACAAGTAGCACAGAGGTGACAACAGAAACCAGTACGGAAACCACCTCAGACACAAGCGATACCGGTACAGATACCACAGGGGATACTTCTAGTGAAGAAACTACTACGGAAGTGGCTTCCTCTGAGGAAGAAAGTACGGAAGCAACAGCAACAGAAGAAACAACAGAGAGCGAAACCGAGACGGAAAGCACTACCACAACGGTGGATGCAGCCAGCGATGAAATTGCATCCTTGGATACAGTTTCTGCTACAGATCGTATGATTACGGAAGAAGAGAAGACCACTGTAGAAGATGCAGTGGCTTCTTTGCCGGATACTTGGACCGTTGTATTAGGAGACGGTACAGAGGCGGAAGTTGGCGTGACTTGGGAATGCTTGGATGATTTTGATAATCTTCAAACGTCTTATGTGTTCCAGGCTTCTATTACGGATTCAGAGTATGAATTGGCATCTGAGTTGACGGACGATGATTTGCCTTTGATGGAAATCTACTATGAGGATCAGGTTACAGTCACAGATGGTGACGAGGCTGAAACAGATGGTACTTCAGAAGAGGCAGTGACGCAGGAAGCTACATTAAGTGAGTACACGTTGGCTTTTGAGGCAGCAACAGAACAGACCACAGGAGAAACAACTGCAACTTCAGAGGTATCTGTAACAGCAGTAGGAGACAGTGCTTCTTCCACCGTAGATTCTACTTTTTGGGAAAGCATTGCAGCAGATACGGATACAGACTATGTCTATCAGAACTTAACCTCTGAGCAACAGGCAATGTATGATGCTTTGGACGCTGCGTTTGACAGTTATCTTTATGATGGGGCAAGCCCAATTGTAATGTCCGGATACGTAACGACTGCACCGATTTTGATGACAACTGCAGCAAAGAGCAGTTCTACTACAGCGGTACAGCAAAAATACTTAGAAGAAGCGGCTGAAGTTTTTCAGATTTATTATGCATCGAATCCGCAAGCATTCTTTGTAACCACAGCTTGGGCCAGTGCAGTAAATAGTACCGGTGTATACTTGTTTATTACATTTTTGCCGGATTTTTATACACAGACCACGACAACGGTCAACGGTACACCGAGTACCACAGTTACCAGTCAGGTAGCCAGTGGTGCCAATACCATTCAAAGCAACATGGAAAGTATTCTGACTGCCATAGCAGCAGAGGAAACGGACTATAATCAGATTTTAGTGGCACATGATACGTTGCTGGATTATGTGGCTTATGATTTCACCGGTTATACATCAGCTGCCGGAGCGCAGGATAAATGGACAGATTATAATATGATGTTTGATCAGAGTATGGCCAGTGTATTTTACAGTGATGCGAAGGTGACAGTGTGTGCCGGTTATTCCAAGGCCTTCTCTGCATTAATGAGGGCAAGTGGTTTTGAAACTCTGGATGTTACCAGTAGTGTGCATGAATGGAATAAAATCAAACTGAATAATATCTGGTATGTAGTGGATTGTACCTGGGATGATAGTAGTTCCGACGGAAGCAGCAGTGGTTCTGTGACCCATGATTATTTCCTGGTTAGTGATGAAACTGCAGAAAGTGATAATACCTCTCATGAATGGAATGATTATTGGGTGGGTGTAGCACCGGAGTCACTTTATGATTATCCCAATGCGCCGCTATATAGTGCAGAGGAATTAGCTGCTTTTCTGAATAATGCAGCCGGAACAACAGTTGCGACATACACAGATACAACTGTTACTTTAACTGCAGATATTTCAAACTTCGCTTATACTATGTATTTAGAGGGCGGCACTATTACCTTGGATTTGAATGGACATTCCATTGCAGGTACCAAGGAAAAATTGTTTGTGGTTGATGGAGATGCTTGCGAGTTTCATTTGATTGATTCCACCAACAGTGATGTGTCATTATCTGCAAGCACCACAGCAGTTACCTATACAGATAACGATTTGTATAATACAACTACAGAAGCCATCATGCAGGATGTCCTTGCTTCTGATTCCGCCCAGTATATGTTGACAGATGGAAGTAACACAGCGATTACTTATACAACAGATGAGACAACAAATACCATTACTACCACGGCCACGGTTTACGTACAGCAGGTACAGACCTTAAATATTCACACAGTTACCAGCGGTTACACAGCAGATACTGTATTGGAACTTTTGCTGGAGGCAAACAGTGCCACTTCTTTGGCGGACTTGGGTCTTACCGAAGGGGTAGATGCAGATAGTTCCGATGATGAGATTGAGCTTTACTATTTTGTGGGAAAAAGTGCAGATTCTATCACACTTCCGACCTTGACTTGGCAGGCAGAGAAAGGTAGTACCATTTCGTATAGTTTTGGTGGTTGGTATGATGTTTCTGATTATACTACGAAATTGACTAGTCTGGATACAACGGCAGGTACAGCCTATGATTTGTATGCAGATTGGTCTTACTACCGCATTGCATTCCATGGAAATGGTGCAGATTCCGGTAGTATGGCAGTGCTTGGGTTGGAAGCTGGAAGTAGTTATACGCTTCGTGCAAATGCCTATACCAGAGCAGGTTATGTTTTTGCAGGATGGGCAACTTCCGCATCCGGAGATGTCATTTTGACGGATGGACAGGATGTTACATTAGAGAGTGGAAAATTAATCTATGATGCAGATGCTTATGCAGAAGACAGCACCACAGGTTATATTACTTTGACTTCTACAACCTTGAATTTATATGCAATCTGGGAAGAAGCAGATTTGACTGTGACCTATGATGCAAACGGTGGTACTTTTACCGGCACTTCAGCAGATACTTTGCAGCAGGCAGTATCTTACAGCAGTGTTTATTATATTGGTACATGGACAGATGCAACGGATTCTACAGTTAACGCATCTTCTGTTACAAGAGTTGGTTATAAATTCAGTGGCTGGAATACCAGAGCAGATGGAAAGGGAACCACTTACAAGCAGGGGGCAAAATACACCAATGCGAATAAGACGGGTGCAACTTTAACCCTGTATGCACAGTGGACGGTTGTGACATATGGAGTGACCTATTCCAATACGACCAGTACAAAGGCCAGCAGCACTTTGAAGTCCAGCTACAAAGTGACTGATGGTACGTATACTTTGCCAACTTTGACCAGAACGAATTATGAGTTCTTGGGTTGGTATGCATCTGCGGATGATGCAGAGCTTGCAATTCAGATTGCCCTAGGCACCACTACGGTGGAAGAAGGGGAGGAGCCGGAGGAGATTACGTCTCTGACGGCGGACAACTTTACTTCTTATTTGAATAGTTCCAATAAGATTCAGTTGTATGCAGCGATGAAACCGTACACCTATCAGGTAAGTTATGATTTAAATACCACGGATGAATCTGCGGAAGTGGATTTGGGAAGTTATACTTCCAGTCAGTTGTATCGCATCAATACTTACTACACAGCAGCAACAGCAACAAGAAACGGTTATGTATTAAGTTATTGGACCACCAACGCAGATGGAACCGGTACCAAGTATTCCGCAGGAAAAACCTTCCAAAATCTGAAGGTGTCCAGCGGCAGTCCGACGGTAACGCTTTACGCGCAGTGGACAAAAGTAACTTATACCATTACGTATAACCTAAACGGTGGTTCAAACAGTTCCTTGAATCCAAAGAACTTTACCGTAACCACTTCAGAAACGACGTTATACAATCCGACCAAGAGCTATTATACGTTCGTTGGTTGGTCCTTAAAGGATCCAAGTAAATATACTTTGACGGAAGATGATTACATTACTTCTATCAATCCTACGGAATTGACCAGTTATTTCACAAACGGTCTGGCAGATTTGACGGGAAATAAACTGAATCTGTATGCAGTTTGGGAACCTTATACTTACACCATTCGTTATCACTTAAATAGTGATACGGCGTCCTTTACAGATGCAGACGAAGATGACTTGTTGGATGATGTGACCTATGAGGTGACATACGATTATGGAACTTCTTATAAATATTTAAGTGCTGTTTATAATCCGGGTTATTCCATTAGCAACTGGAATACCAGATCAGATGGAAAAGGAACAAAATATACGGCAGGGGCCACATTAAAGAATTTAAGTACAACAGATGGTATTACCATTGACTTGTATGCGCAGTGGACTACGGCTACTTATAAGATTACTTATGACTTGAATGGTGGAAGCACCAACGGTGGCAATGTTACAAGCTTTAACAAAAACACTTCCACAATTACCTTAAAGAATGCGTTACTATCCGGAAAGTCTACCTTGTTTGATGGATGGGTACTAGTTACCACAGATTCGGATGGTAATGAAGTAGAAACAGAGATTTCTACCATCACACCTTCTGAAATTATAGAAGAAGTGGATAGTTACACTATTACACTTCGTGCAAAGTGGAAAACCTATTCGGTAACTTATAACAGCAATACAACAGATACTACAAGCTGGGATAGTACCACTTTGACAGATTCGGGGCTTACCATTGGTACCAAGTATACGTTTGACAGTACGTTGACACGTGTGGGATATACATTGAGTTATTACACTACAAATGCCAATGGAACAGGTACCAAGTATTATCCGGGAAAGACCTATACGAATCTGGGAAATACTTTAGGAACTACGGATGTGCAGTTGTATGCGTATTGGACAAAAAATACATATACTTTGTCTTATCAGAATATGTCCGGAGCTACCAATAGCACCGGAAATGTGACATCCTATAATGTTTCCAACAGTGATGTGACTTTATATTCTGCAAAGAAAACAGGATACACCTTCCTGGGTTGGTACAGCACAGCCGCAGATGCAGCCCTTGCAGTACAGATTGCCTTGGGTAATTCCACGGCAGATGCACCGACTAAGGTGACGAGTATTACTTCCACCAATGTAGATGATTATGTAACGGTTTCCGGAAGCAAGAAGATTGTTTATCTCTATGCTGCATGGCAACCAAACAGTTACACTATCACGTATCATATCAATAATGGAGATACCTCTGTATCTGATGTGACACAGACCTATTATTATGGAACTGCTTCAACTTATGCAGCTTCTACTTTGTTTACCAATGCGGGTTATTCTTTGAAAAACTGGAATACCAGAGCAGATGGAAAAGGAACGGCATATACTGCAGGCAAGAGTTTTAGCAACCTGACGGCAACGAATGGTGCAAACATAGATTTGTATGCGACTTGGACAGCGACGAAGTATACCATTACGTATAAACTTCGAGGTGGATCGAGTGCCGGGGGAAGCACCACAACTTATTATGCGACAACCAATGCATTTACATTGAAGAATGGCGTGAAGAGTTATGCCACTTTCTTAGGATGGTATGCATCGGAAGAAGAGGCAGAGGCTGCAGAAGATTATGCAAAGGGAAATGTAAGAACGAATACGGCAACAGCCATTACGTCTATTTCTCCAAGTGAGTTGGCAGCAGATGGAACCATTGGAAATCTGACCCTTTATGCAGCGTGGGATACTTCTTCCTACACGGTATATTTTGATACCAACGGAGGAACCTTTGACAATGGGGTTTCTGCCAACGACGAAGAAGTTGAAGTAGGAAATACTTTGACCATGCCAAGTAACTTGTCTCGAAGCGGCTATACCTTAACCGGTTGGAATACCAGTGCAGATGGAAAGGGAACAACATATAAGTTAAATACTTCTTATAAGAATCTCTCCACCGTAGATGGTACAGAAATTACCCTTTATGCAATGTGGAGTTACAACAAATACAATGTTACCTACGATTTAAATGGGGTAACGGATGATGTGGATTATGGAACCTTGACTTTCTCGGAGGATACATTGACTTTAGAGGAAACCATCGGAACAAAATTCACTTTGATTACTGCCACAGAGTTGACCAGAACCGGTTATAAATTGACCTGGAATACCAAGGCAGATGGAACCGGAAAATCTTATGCGGCGGGAGCGTCGGTAAGTAATTTGGCAACGGCCGGAAACGCAATTACGTTGTATGCAATCTGGACTAAGATTAGTTACAGCGTTTCCTATACATTGAATGGTGGTTCCCACAAGGGATATGCAACGACCTACAATGTAGAAAATGGTAGCGTGACATTAACGACGCCAACGAGAACCGGTTATACCTTCTTGGGTTGGTACACCAGCAGCAGTGATGTAACAACAGCCATCGCGGCTTATAGCGATAGCAGCATTACAGCACCGACTGCGGTAACAGCATTGACATCAGATTTGATTCCATCCAGTGGAACAAAGATTACGTTATATGCTGCTTGGCGAGCAAATACGTATACCATTACGTATCACAGTAATATTTCCGGAAGTGATACCACAACAGCGGTAACTTACAATTACAACACATCCTACACCTACGGAGCATCTACGCTCTTTAGCAATGCAGGATACACCATGACTTATTGGACCACGAATTCCGATGGTACCGGAACAAAATATACAGCCGGAAAGACCTTAAAGAATTTGACGGCAACAGATGGAGCAAATATTGATGTTTATGCTTTATGGACGGTGGCAACTTACAAGATTACCTATAGTTTAGGTGGAGGTAAGTCCCTTGGCACCAATCCGACAAGCTACAATGTCAACACTGCTTCCACAACGCTGTATGATGCAAGTCTTGCGTACTCTACTTTTAAGAGTTGGACTGCTAAGGACAGCAGCGGAAATACAGCGACCGTTGATACCATTGATTTTGCAACGCTTTATGCAAAGGGCTTATCCGGAAACTTAACCATCACTGCAAATTACACCATGTATACTTACAGTGTGGTTTATGATTTCACACAGGATTATCAAGGAAATGCTATTTCCGATACCACTTACGATGCAGATGGAGAGGCAGCTACCGGGGATTCTGTTACGGCAAGTTGTGGAACCAGCTACACCTTCCTGAAGGGAATTACCCGTTATGGCTATACCTTGAGTGGATGGAAAACAGCAACCGGAACGACTTACAAAGTAGGAGCTACCTTTAAGAACTTGTCTACGACAAATGGAGCAACCATTACTTTGTATCCGGTATGGACGAGAAATACTTACAAGATTACTTATAGTTTGAATGGTGGATCCAGCAACGGAGGAAACAGTACTTCCTACAATGCAGAAACCAGCGATTTCACTTTGAAAGATGCTGTTCGTGCAAATTATCAGTTTGCCGGATGGTACACGAGTCCGGACTTTACTTCCGGAACACAGGTTACTTCCTTCGATGTTTCCGAAATGGTAAAAACCGGAAATGTTACTTTATATGCGAAGTGGACAGCCAATACCTACACGGTAAATTACACCTTTGATGATGACATTGATAATTCTACTTACAGTGTCATGGCTGCTTCGGATTTAACTATGACTTGCAATGTAAATAGTACTTACTATTTCAGCACAAGAGTAGAAAGAGCAGGTTACACTTTAACCGGATGGTATGATGCTTCTACCAAGAAGACTTATACACCGGGAGCCACCTTTAAGAATTTAACAACCACCAACGGTGGAACCATTACGTTAAAGGCAGTTTGGACTGCAAATACCTACACCATTACTTACAGTTTGAATGGTGGAAAGAATGCAAGTACCAATGTAAGTAGTTACAACATCAATAGTGGAACCATTGAGTTGGATAATCCAACAAAGAGTTATGCAACCTTTATTGGATGGTTTACTACCGCAGATGCTGCATCTGCAGCAGTGGAAGCCGCATTGGATGGAGATACGGAAAGTTACACACCGGTAACTACGATTTCTGCAAGCACCTTGAGTAATGTGACTTTATATGCAGCTTGGAAACCGTATACTTATACAATTCGTTATCATAGTAATCTGGATAGCGATACGTATACATCGGTAACTTATCGTTATGGAACCGCTTCCACGTATGCAGCAGCTTCCACCTTTACGAAGAGTGGATATACCTTGAGTTACTGGAATACATTGGCTACCGGAAAGGGAACCAAGTATACACCTGGCAAGAGCTTCTCGAACCTGTCCAAGACAGACGGAGCTACCATTGATTTGTATGCACAGTGGAGTATCAATACTTACACCATTACCTACAATTTAAATGGTGGAAAAATATCCGGTTCCTATACGACAAAGTTTAATGCGACAACAGCCGATATTACGTTGCCTACAAAGGTGACTAAGAGTTATGCTACCTTCTTGGGCTGGTATGCCACGAATAGTACAAGTGGAACCAAGGTAACAAGTATTTCACCAACAGAGTTGGCGGATACAGGAGATATTGGAAACATTACCCTGTATGCATTGTGGAGTGAACAGAGTTATACCATAAACTTCAATTTAAACACTTCCGCAGTGGCAAACGATGTAACGGTTTCTTCTGCAGCAGGATTGACATTTACTTCAGACAGTAGTGTTTACACTTTGTCTTGCAGCAATAATACAAGCTACACCTTGCCTACAGCAGCACAGGTGACAAGCGAAGGATATACACTAACCGGTTGGAAAGTAGGTACCAAAACCTATAAACCGGGAGCGACGGTAAATAATTTGGTAACGACAGATGGCGGCAGTATTACATTAACCGCCGTTTGGAGTACCACGAAATACACCATTACCTATTATTTAAATGGTGGAACCAATGGAAAGGGAAATGCTTCTTCTTATACAGCAACGACAGGTTTCCCAACCTTGACGGATCCAACCAGAACCTACTATACATTTGCAGGGTGGTATTTAGATCCGGATTTCACAACTGCTTATACTGCTTCCACAGCAAGCTATGGAAATTTAAAACTGTATGCAAAGTGGACAGCCAATGATGTGACCGTGACCTTTATGGATTCGGACGGCACCACAACCCTTGGTACCAAAACCTATACAGCAGATAATACGTATCAGCTACCGAATGGGTATACCAAGGATGGTTATACGTTGACCGGTTGGTCTCTGACTGCCGGAAGCACCAAGGTGAATTATGCACCGGGTGTCATGGTGAAAAATTTGACCAAAAATACAGCTTTGACCTTGTATGCGGTTTGGACAAAAACTACTTACACCGTAACCTATGTTACAAACGGCGGAACTTTAAAAGGTTCATACACCAAGAATTTTACAGTTACAAATGCGACAGTAACACTTCCAACCATCACCAGAACCAATTATGAGTTTGCAGGATGGTACACAGATCCGGATTTCAGTGAGGATTCTTATGTGTCCGGAACAGTGGATGTGTCCTCTGATTTGAAAAATCAGGTTTATTATGCAAAATGGACAGCATACACCTATAAAGTAAATTTTGATTTAAACCTGGATGATGAGGTGAGTGTGGTAAATTATGGAAGTATTTCCTCTACATCATCCACCACGGATGGTTTTTCTACCACACTTGATACAGGTACAGCCTATACTTTGCCAACCTTAAAGAGAGCAGGATACACCTTTCTTGGTTGGTCCAAGAGTGCTACTGCCACTTCTGCCAGCTATGTGAACAGTAAAACCTATTCCAACCTGGCCACAGGAGTAAGTAGTTCCTCAAAGAAAAACAGTGTAACCCTTTATGCGGTTTGGAAAAAACCAACCTATAGTATTAGCTATACTTTAAATGGTGGAACAAAAATCAGTGGTTCCAAGTATCCAACCACATATACAGCCAGTACCACTCAAATCATTCCGGGCTTGACTAAGACTTATTACGACTTTACCGGTTGGTATATCAATGATGCTACTTGCTCTATTGCAGAGCGTTTTATTACAACCACGGATTGCCTAGAAGAAAAGATAGAAGAACTGGGGATTTACGGAAATGTGGTGCTTTACGCAGCCTGGGACCCGATTGATTACACCATTTCCGTAGACTTGGCAGATAGTGCAGCAAGTTTCTCGGATACCGGAGAAGCCTTGGCTGAAGCAGCCGGATGGACAGTTAGCACAGATTCTTCCGGAGTGATTATTTTAACCATGGAAACGGATGCAGAAACAAGTGTTTCACTTCCTTCTGCAGAATGGTTTACTAAGAGCGGCGGTTATGAAGAGGTAGCTTCTTGGGTATGTAGCAATGGCAGCAGTTATTCACCGGAGACCGGTGTTAGTTTCTTGACGAAAACAGATGGTGATACGGTGACTTTTACTGCGGATTGGAATTTGACCGATAGCGTGGATATTTCAACCAGCGCTACTGTGGTCAGTACCGTAAGAGCTACCAGCAATTTGAATGATAGTACCTCAACAGATTTGGGCGTGGAAGTCAATGTTTCCATTCCAAACGGAGTAAATTCCTCTGATGATAAGTTTTATCTGGTAACCGTAAATCAGAGTACCAGTGCCATTGAGTATATGGTGGATTCTATTGATCAGACAGATTTGATTTCTTATGATTCCGCCACAGATACCTGGAGTATGGCAGATAGTTATACTTTTGATTTGGATATGGTAGAAAATGGACAAGCTTGGTCACAAAGTTATACCGGAGCAACCTACAAGGTGACAAACGGTGTGATTGCAAGCAGTCCATCAACAGGAAGCAACAGCGATAATCCTTATAAGAGTTTTGGTTTAAAACCTTATATGTGTAAATTTGCTTTGGCTGTTAAGAATAGCAGTGGCGTATTAAAACTGGTTTCCAATTCAGCTTATTGCACCAACACCGATGAGTTGGCCGTAAATGACATTTATATTGAAGGAGATACCGTAAAGGGTATCCAGGGTAGTGATGTGATTTCTGCTGCAGGCGGTCTTTCCTATACAGAAAATGTTGCGGAAAGTATGGCATCTACCTTGAGTGGATTAGGGGTCAGTCATATTTTTCTGAATCTTTATATGTCAACAGTTATGACATCCACAGGAGATTCGTCTTATGACTATAATGGAACGACCTACTCCTTTAACAACCTAGGTGGTTATTACGAATTGGCTTATCGATGCTCACAGTATAATATCAGTGTTACGATGCAGATTATGTTGGACTATAGTAGTTCTACAAAAGCGATGATTCATTCTAAAGCAAGAAGTTCGGGACATCAGCTTTATTCTTGGGAGAACTCGCAACAGGCAGGTGTACAGAAGATTGCAGCAGCCTTTAATTATTTAGCAGAACGTTTTGGAACAAATACCGGTACCACCGGTGTGATTTCCAACTGGGTACTTGGAAATGAGATTAACTCCTACACGGTATACCAGTACAAAGGCTCTATGAGCACCAGTGAATTTTTTGCTTCCTATGCGCAGACCTATCTGGCGCTGTATCAGGCAGTAAAGAGTGTAAATTCAGGAGCGCATTTATATATTTGTTTGGATCATTGCTGGAATACGAATTCCTACGGATATACAGCGAAATATTCATTGGATACCATAGCTTCCTTGCTGGATAGCTACTCCACAGATGAAGAAAATCCGGTGGATTGGGATTTGGCCTTCCATCCATATGCGAATCCACTGACAACCACAGCCTTCTGGAATAATAGTGGTTGTACACAAAGTGTAAGTACTTCTTACATCAATATGTCGAATATCAACGTATTGACAGAGTATGTGGCAAGTACTTATGGCTCGGATAAATACATTATTTTGTCAGAGCAAGGTTATACCTCAACAAATGGACAGAGCTTACAGGCAGCAGCCCTTGTTTACTCTTACTACATAGCAGCAGCGAATCCCATGATTCATGCTTTTGAGATTCGTTCCTACTATGATGATTCCAATGATGGTGTTTTGAAATTGGGATTATTGACCAGCAGTGGATCAAAGAAGGAAGCCTTCTATGCTTATAAATATGTCAATGATACATCAGCAACAGCAGTTGCTTATATGAAAAACAAGCATTATTGGACTTATATCAAGAGCTCAGCCAGCAGTTGGGCAGACTTGAGTATTTATAATTACAGCACATTAAGTAGTAATATGAGTACTATGTTCTACTGGGACGGGGTTGATGGTTCAGGACGAACCACAAGTTCCTCATCTAGCTCCGGAAGTTAAGATGTAAAACAAAACGTAAATGAATAGAGACATGTTTCTTTATTTACAAGAAATTGGAGATAGGGAAAAAACTCCCACAATACTGGGTACTTTTCTTGCTTTTGATTTGGGTTATGTTTATAATGAAATTGATACTATGTATTTTTATACCTAAAGAAGGGAAAGAGCATGAAATTACCAAATTTAATAGCGATTATAGGGGAGCGACTATCACATTTGACTCGAAAACAGTCCATTTTGGCCGGTATTATGGCAGCATTGGTAGCAGGCAGTACTGTAACCGGTGGGGTAATTATTTATGGATATGAGCAGCCGGAAATTGTGGTAGCCCAGACAGATACGGAAGATACCGAATCGGAAGAAGCTTTGGAGAATGTGTTGGAAGATGTGACAGAGTCTGAGACAGAAAGTGGACCGGTTTTAGTAAGTCTTGTAGGCAGTTCTATTGAGAAGGATTTAAAGATTAAAATCCAGGATCAGAATTCTACGGACGTTACGGGAGCAGATTTCGTGATTTCCGTTACGAAGGATGAGAAAAAGGCAAAGACCACGACCTATGAGGATGATGATCAAGACGGAATCATCTACATCAAATCCATTGAGGCCGGTACTTATACGGTTTCATTGAATGAGATTGACGGTTATGAAACAGAGGAAGAATCGATTTCTGTAAAGGTAAAAGATGAAATTGATTATGAAGCAGTAGACGTTACAGATGAGATTAAGAGTGAGAGCGAAGTATCCGCAGCAGAAGATGCCGGTTCTTCCAACTCCGTAGAGCAGGAATCTGTTGCATCTGATACAGTTACTTATGTGGAATCTACAACTTCAGCAGGAAAGACAGTTTCCGGTTCTGCTGTCAGCACATCCAATTTTCCGACAGCTAGTCTGGGAAGCACAGTGACAACAGAAATCACATTGACTTCTGCATCTATTGTGCCTTTGGAAAGAAATTATGTAGCCACTTCCGCAACAGAATCTGTGACAGAAGATTCTACACAGTCAGATACGCAGACGAATACGACGACTGCTTCTACCGTGACAGTTAGTTATCCGGGAAGCGCGACACTTTACACAAAGGGTACCAGTTCTTC
Organism: Lachnospiraceae bacterium; assembly: GCA_045657625.1. Taxonomy (GTDB): domain Bacteria; phylum Bacillota; class Clostridia; order Lachnospirales; family Lachnospiraceae; genus JAZOTM01. Next base: position 3,994 of record JAZOTM010000017.1, on the reverse strand, counting down.
TACTAGTGCTACTTTGACTTTGAGTTACAGCACCTCTGTTTCTACCAGTGTGAGTTGGGCAAGTGACAATACCGGTGTGGTAACGGTCAGTGGTTCCGGAAATTCTGCAACGATTTCCGCAGTGGCAGCAGGTTCTGCAAATGTGACAGCAACCATCAGTTACAGTGGCGGTTCTTCAAGCATTACGATTCCGGTTACCGTTTCTGATTCCAGTTCTGTGACTTTAAAGGATAGTTCCGGAAATACGTTGTATACGGATACCAGTTGTACGACAGTAGCAACCCTTGCCAGTTATTCAACATCTGCTACTTACTATACCGGAATTGTTTACACCGGATGGCAGACAATCAACGGAAAAGTATATTATTACACAGAAGACCATGTGGCAGTTACAGGTACACAGGTAATCGGTGGTGTGACTTACAATTTTGGTTCAGATGGCGCTTTGTCATCAAGCTCCGGAACCAGAGGAATTGACGTATCGAAGTGGCAGGGCAGCATTGACTGGTCAGCCGTTAAAGCATCCGGTATCAGCTATGTCATTATCCGTTTGGGATATCGTGGTACACAGACCGGTGCTTTAGTTGAAGATTCTTACTTCAAGAAAAACATTGCCGGTGCGACAGCAGCGGGATTAAAAGTCGGAGTTTACTTCTTTACCCAGGCGGTAACAGAAGCAGAGGCAGTAGAAGAAGCATCTATGTGTTTGAGTCTTTGCTCCGGATATAGTTTGTCTTATCCAATCTTTATTGATACCGAGGAAGGTTCTCGTGCCAACAGCTTGGATAAAGCAACAAGAACAGCTATTGTAAATGCATTCTGCAAGACCATTGTAAATGGCGGTAGAACAGCAGGCGTTTACGCCAGCAAGAGTTGGTTCAATTCAAATTTAAATGTTTCCAATCTTGGAAACTATGTGATTTGGGTAGCACAATATGCTTCAAGTTGTACTTATTCAGGTCGATATAATATGTGGCAGTACTCATCAAAAGGAAGCGTAGCCGGTATTAGCGGATATGTGGATATGAATATTAGTTACATGTAAGAAGAATCCGCATTCCGAAAGGAGTGCGGATTTTTTTGGAGGATTTATGGAAAATGAAAAAAATGAGAAATTGGAAACCAAAAGGTTGAAAAAACAACAGATTCTAGTTGCTGCTAAAATTGTGACTGCTGTTAGCGTGGCTTGCGTTCTGGGAGGAGTAGTGATTCTCATGGGTTCCTTGCTGAAAAATGTAAAGGAACTGCAAACCGAAAATCAAGAAATGGAAGATTTCTTAGTAGCAATGCAGGCGACAGAAGAAGATGACTCGTTTGATTATTTGGCCATTGGAAATTCCATCACCAAGAACCCGGTAGTGCAGGATATTTGGTGGGGAGAATGGGGCATGGCAGCTACTACGGAAGAAAATGATTATGTACATTTAGTAGATGCGGGGTTGCAAGAACTTTACGAGAATGTAAATACAGAGGCTTTGAATTTTCGCATTTGGGAAAATCCGGTATACTATCGTGATTACACGCTACAGTATTTGGATGGCTATTTGTCAGAGGACTTGGATTTGGTTACCATTATGCTTGGAGAAAATATAAAAGCCAATGAAGAAAAAGGCACTTTGACAGATAAGCAATACCAAGCGCAGTTGGCGGAGGAATACGAAAACCTGATTACCTATATTCAGGAAAAGGCACCAAATGCGACAGTGCTCATGATTGGACAATTCTGGGAAATTGAAAATGTCGAAGAAGCCAAAGAAATCGCCTGCCAGAAAACAGAAGTCACCTTGATCGATTTGTCAAAGATTCAAGGCGAAGGTTACCGCGTATATTCCGGAGATACTGTTTATGGCGCCGACGGGCAAGAACATGAAATCGGCAAAGACCAAGCGGAACATCCCAATGATGAGGCGATGGAGTACATTGCAAATCGAATTTTGGAGAAGAAGGATGAGTTTTAGTCCTAATTTGAAAAAAATTCCCTATAAATTTGAAATAAAACCTAAAAGTGCTATAATAACCTTATAATACCTCATACAGGAGGGTCATGAGATGACAGATACGGGATTCTTGATTTTCTTTTTTGTTTTGATTTTGATTGTTATCATTGCTGCAGTAGCCGCAGTGGTAGCCATCGTTGCCGGATCTACGGCAGCTATAGTCGAAGAAGAAGAAAATGACGAGGAAGAAGGCAACGTTTGACAGTTGCCTTTTTTTCATGTATAACAGTATAGTATATGAAAGACGTTGAAGAAGAGGAGTACAGAAAACACCCTTGATTTAGAGAATTGCAGTCACCGGCTGAAAGCTGCATGAGAGAGGATTTCTGGAAGGTAGCTTCGGAGTCGGCTTTTTGAAGCCAAGCGAAGATTTGCGGAATGAGTCGAGAGGATGGAATTATCAAATTGGTAACATTATCAAATTGACAGAATCATGCAATCGTTGGTGAGTAGGGAAGCACGTAGGTCTGCGTTAAAGACGAAGAGCCATGACAGAGAAAAAGTGTCATGGGAAAAAAGGTGGTACCGCGTGTAGAACGCCCTTTTGGTTCGAATGAGCCAAGAGGGCTTTTTTATTTCAGAAGGAGAACAAAAATGAGTAAGGAACTTGCAAAAACCTACGATCCTCAGGGTATTGAGGACAGACTTTATAAAAAATGGGAGGACAATGGCTATTTTAAGGCACAGGCAGATCGTAGCAAAAAACCGTTTACGATTGTGATGCCTCCACCAAACATCACCGGACAGCTTCATATGGGACATGCTTTGGATAACACCATGCAGGATATCTTGATTCGTTACAAGAGAATGCAGGGTTACAATGCGTTGTGGCAGCCGGGAACAGACCATGCAGCTATTGCTACAGAAGTAAAGGTTATTGATTCTTTAAAGAAGCAGGGCATCAACAAGGAAGACTTGGGAAGAGAAGGCTTCTTGGAAAAATGCTGGGAGTGGCGTGCGGAGTACGGTAGCCGTATTATCAATCAGTTAAAGAAAATGGGTTCCTCTGCAGATTGGAGCAGAGAACGTTTTACCATGGACGAAGGTTGTTCCGATGCCGTTTTGGAAGTATTTACCCGTATGCACCAGAAAGGCTTGATTTATAAAGGAAGCCGTATTGTAAACTGGTGTCCGGTTTGTCAGACAACAATCTCTGATGCGGAAGTAGAATACGAAGATCAGGCAGGACATTTCTGGCATATTCAGTATCCGGTTGTTGGTTCTGATGAAATGGTAGAAATCGCTACAACACGTCCGGAAACAATGCTCGGCGATACTGCAGTTGCTGTTCATCCTGAAGATGAAAGATATAAACATTTAATTGGTAAAAACGTATTGCTTCCAATTGTTAATAAAGAAATTCCTGTTGTTGCCGATGAATATGTTGACAAAGAATTTGGTACAGGTGTTGTTAAGATTACACCAGCGCATGACCCTAACGACTTTGAAGTTGGTAAGAGACATAACCTTGAGCAGATCAACGTAATGAATGATGATGCGACAATTAATGAACTTGGCGGCAAATACGCAGGTATGGATCGTTATGAAGCTCGTAAAGCCATCGTTGAAGAATTAAAAGAAATGGGTCTTCTTGTTAAGATCGAAGATCATAATCATAATGTAGGTACACATGACCGTTGTAAGACAACTGTTGAACCGCTTATCAAACCGCAGTGGTTTGTTAAAATGGAAGAGCTTGCACAGCCTGCGATTGAAGCACTTAAGAATGAAAACTTAAAATTCGTTCCAGAACGTTTTGATAAGACATACCTTCATTGGTTAGAAAATATTCGTGACTGGTGTATTTCTCGTCAGCTCTGGTGGGGACACCGAATTCCTGCATACTACTGTGCAGATTGTGGTGAAATTATCGTTGCTCGTAAAGCAGATGCACCAACAGTTTGTCCAAAATGCGGAAGCACACACCTTACACAGGATGAAGATACATTGGATACATGGTTCAGTTCCGCACTCTGGCCATTCTCCACACTTGGATG
>JAZOTM010000016.1:0-64933 GCA_045657625.1 Lachnospiraceae bacterium | reverse complement strand
CATAATAATCTCCATTCCGCCGCCTTCAGCTGGCGGCACAAATAGTAATGAAAGTGTTTAAACTCTCTACACTGTGTTTTAAAATAGCTTGTAAGAAGCTACACTACAAAGCACGGTAGGAGGAGTTGTAACAACTTTCTTCGTTTTAGACAGCATAATAATCAGTGTAAGTTCTGCCTTTTCAAGCACAAATAAGTGGTATTACGAATCCGTACACTAAGAATTGTTTAAGCACCTTAGTTTAATTGTGTGGCAGTTCAGTCAATGGCTTCTTATCATTTACGAAAGGAGTCTGACTATGAAAGTTACTTATCAAACCTGTTGTGGTGTCGATGTTCACAAATCTTTTCTCGTTGCCACAATTGTAAAAACTACTGGTGGTATTGAGCCCTCTTATCAAAAGAAACGCTTTTCTACCTTTAACAATTCAATTCTTGAATTCAAGCAATGGCTTCTCGACAATGACTGCCATGATGTCTGTATGGAATCCACAGGTAAATACTGGGTTCCTGTCTTTAATCTTCTGGAAGATGAAATCAATGTTGTCATCGCTAATCCTAAATGGGTAAAAGCAGTGAAAGGCAACAAAGATGATACCAAAGATTCTAAATGGATTGGAGATTTGTTCCGTCTTGGACTCGTCAAAGGCAGTTATATTCCTTGTAAGAAAGTCCGTATTCTCAGAGAATACACTCGCTATCGTTACAAGCTTGTTTCCTGCCGTTCAAGTGAAAAGAATAGATATCAGAATGCTCTTACTGTTTGTAATGTTGCTTTAGATTCTGTTGTTTCCGATATCTTTGGGAAGTCATCCACATCCATTATCGACTATCTACTTGAACAATCGGGTACATCCATTAACCACGAAGAAATCGCATCTAAACTTCTTCGGAGTCTCAAATCCAAAGAAGATGCTGTTATAGAATCCGTCGAGGGATATCAGATGACTGATACCCAAAAATATCGCATGCGCCTCATCCGCGCACATATGGATTATATCACAGCCGAAATTAATGATGTCGATAAAATGATAGAAAATATGATTTCTTCTAATCCTGATTTTGAAAATGCTGTCCTGTTGCTCTGTACCATTCCGGGGGTAAAACGTGATAGTGCAATCACTATCATCTCCGAAATTGGTACCGATATGTCTCAGTTCTCAAATTCCAAACGTTTATGTTGCTGGGCTGGTCTAACCCCCGGCAGCAATGAATCTGCTGGTAAGAAGAAATCTGTTCGGATTACACGTGCCGGTGTCTACCTCAAACCTGCATTAGTACAGTGTGCTCATGCAGCCGTAAAATCTGACAAATCTCCTTACTACAAAAAGAAATATGAATCTCTTGTTAAACGCCGTGGCAAGAAAAGAGCCATTATCGCTATTGCCCGTATGATTCTTACCGCCATCTACCAGATGCTGTCTACTGGTGAGCAGTGGAATCCGAGCGATCTTTACAAGATTGATATGCCTGAAGCTCTTGTTGAAAAACAAAAGGCAAAAGCTATCAAGCAAGCCAAGAAACTATTGCAACGAGAGGGGTTACTTCCTCCTGATGAACCATTAGCTTCTTGATCTATTTTCCTAACTCTATAACACTTCAAAAAGTTGCCTACCTTAGACAGCTTATTTAAGTGCGTCCATTTATGGTTTTCCTCTACTTTCTTTCACACTATTCTCCTATTAATCTTCTATCTCAACGTCCATACGAACTAACCCGTCTACTCCAAAAATGTCCTCTAACTTTTCACTATCTCGTAAGGCGTCACTATGCTCGTCATTATACACCATCTTCAGCTGAATTTCACGACCTATTCGCTCGCAAATGCTTTGACGTATACTTTCTTTTGTCTCAGCGGCATTACAATACTCGTAACCCATTACATCCTTGAAGGCCAAAATCAATTGATTGCCCTGTTCGTAATAGGCTTCTGCCTGAGACAAATACGCCTTTAGCAAGCCATCAAAACTCAGCTTAATAGACTTCCATTGATTTTTTACCATGCGGATTTCTTCCGGCACTGCCTCCGGACGAATCTTCGGTTCCTCTTTTATTGGAGCTGCTGTCTGTCCCGTTGGTGCTGCCCCTGTAGTTTTTACCTGTTGCACCACAACACCCTGCTCCAACTGCTGTTCCAACAGCGCTACACGATTTACCAAAGCATCGTAGGAAGTTTCCATGGCAGGTTTGCATAATTTAATCAAAGCAATCTCAATTAAAATACGTTTTTGTGCGGAATACTTAATCTGATTTGATAAATCCGAGAATACACGGATGTAACGCATCAAAATTTCTGCGTCTACCGCTTCTGATTGCTTCTTTAATAATGCTAAATTCTCAGACGAAATATCCAGCAAGTCCTCCATATCATCAGAGCTCTTTAACAGCAAAAGATTTCTGAGATACCAACAAAAATCATTGACGAACTGATTCATCTCCCGGCCTTCTATAATAAGATTCTCCACCTGTTTGATACATGCTGCCACATTCTGATCCAACACGCTTTGTAAAAAGGAGGAAAAAATCTCCGTATCCACAGCGCCCAAAACCTCAAGAACCATGTCGTAGGTCAATTTCTCATTCATATGAAATGCCAGACATTGATCCAACAGACTGAGTGCATCACGCATAGAACCATCCCCAGCCTTCGCCACGTAGCGGAGCGCCTTTTCTTCAGCCTCTTGATTTTCCTTTACCATCAATTCCTGCAATCTTCCGGCAATGGTATCAATAGAAATACGATGAAAATCATAACGTTGACAACGAGACAATATGGTTACCGGAATCTTATGCACTTCTGTAGTCGCTAAAATAAACTTTACATAAGACGGCGGTTCTTCCAATGTCTTTAAAAGGGCATTAAAAGCTCCGGCAGACAACATATGTACCTCATCGATAATGTACACTTTATATTTTCCTTCTGCCGGAGAATAGGCAACATTTTCCCGGATTTCTCGAATGTTATCTACACCATTATTACTTGCGGCATCGATTTCGATCACATTCATGCTGTTTCCTGCGGTAATGGCCTTACACATAGCACATTCGTCACAAGGACTTCCATCCTGAAGATTTTCGCAATTCAATGCTTTTGCAAAAATCTTTGCAACAGAAGTCTTACCTGTTCCGCGGGTTCCGCAAAACAGGTAAGCATGTCCGGTTCTGTTTGCTTTTATTTGATTTTTTAATGTTGTTACAATATGATCCTGTCCCTTCACATCCTCAAAGGTCTGAGGACGGAACTTTCGGTACAGTGCTTGATATGACATGAAACTTTCCTCTTCCTAAATTACTCCTCGGTATTCTCCGGAGCCTTAATCTCCAAAACTAATACCCACAAATTTTGCTTCTTGAATCATGGTTCCGTTCGGATCCACACTCTTTAATTTACCAGCAACTTTTTCCAATGGCACACGCTTTGTCTCACGGTTTACCATGGCAATCATGTTTCCATAATCCTCTTCGATTACAGCCATTGCAGCTGCTGCCCCAAGTCTGGTACATAAAGCTCTGTCATAGGCATCCGGACTACCACCTCTCTGGGCATGTCCCGGAACAACGACGCGTACTTCCGTACCACATTTTTTCTCAATCTGTTCTGCGATTTCATAAGAAACAGACGGATATTTGGATTTTTCCATTTTCTTACGATACTCTTTTTTGGATAACTTCGCATCTTCCTTGCTAATCGCGCCTTCCGCAACTGCCAAAATGGTAAATCCTTTTCCTGCATTGCGACGTTTCTCAATTGCTTGAATCACCTTTTCTATATCGTAAGGAATCTCCGGAATCAAAATAATATCTGCGCCACTGGCAACCCCGGCATTCAATGTCAGCCAACCAACTTTATGGCCCATAACTTCTACAATAAACACACGGTCATGGGATGCTGCAGTCGTATGAATACGGTCAATGACATCGGTAGCCACATCCACGGCACTCTGAAATCCAAAAGTCATATCCGTACCATAAATATCATTATCTATGGTTTTTGGCAAGTGAATAACATTCAAACCCTCTTCACGCAAAAGATTGGCAGTTTTTTGTGTACCGTTTCCACCCAAAATCACCAGACAGTCCAGATTGATTTTGTAGTAGGTATGTTTCATGGCTTCTACTTTATCCAATCCTTTTTCATCCGGTTCTCTCATGAGTTTGAAGGGTTGTCTGGAAGTACCTAAAATCGTACCACCTTTTGTCAAAATACCGGAGAAATCCTTGGATGTCAGTAAACGATAGTCTCCATAAATCAACCCCTTATATCCATTATGAAAACCATATACTTCCAATTCATCCAGATTTTCACTTAAACCCTTTACCACACCTCGCATGGCTGCATTTAATGCTTGGCAATCACCGCCACTGGTTAATAATCCGATTCTTTTCATACCTTCTGTCCTTCTTTCCTATGATCCAATACATATACGTTTATTATACAGCATTTTTGTATAGAAGGAAATCCGAAGAAATCCTATGGAATTCCTTTGATATAAAAAGGGATGCCACACACTTTGTAGCATCCCTTCCAAGTTTTATAATTTGAATTTTGAAACAAATCCCTGTAACTCGCTGGCTGTTTTTGCCAATCGTTCTGCTGCTGCTGCAATTTCATTTGCACCTGCCGTCTGTTCTTCTGACGCTGCAGAAACGTTACTGGTTTCTTCTGCAATGGTTTGTGACATGCGGTCAACTTCTTGAATATGATCGCGAATTCGACTGGTTCCACTGGAAAGTTCAGATACAATACCCTCCATGCGGTTGGCTTGTTCTGAAACTTCAGAAACCATCTGTACAATCTGGTCAAAGGTCTCTCCGGAGGAACTAACCACAATAGATCCGGACTTCACAATTTCCAATCCTTCTTCCATGGTTCGAACCGTATCGTTAGAACCTGCTTGGATGGAATTAATCATTTCCGTAATCTTCATAGCTGCACTATTGGTTTCATCTGACAAATGACGAATTTCATCCGCCACAACTGCAAATCCTTTTCCTGCTTCACCGGCTCTTGCTGCCTCAATGGATGCATTCAAAGAAAGCAAATCTGTCTGGCCTGCAATATCCGAAATCGTATCTACAATCGTACCAATCGTTGCAATCTGATCTCCCAAACTAGCAACTGCTTCAGAAGAAGCGGATACAGATTCTTCAATCTTCTGCATCTGATCAATTGCTTTCTGAATTTCTGTAATACCTGTAGATGCCGCTTCATTGGTTGCTTTAATTGTTTCCCCAAAAGATTCAATTGTATTGGAAAATTCATCCATATTTTCAGAGAACGCTTCTACTTCGTTCGTAGCATCTGTTACTGCAGACATCTGATCATTACAAGAGCCTGCAACGTTTGTACAGCTCTCAGCAACCATACCACTGGCATCTGCTGACTGGCCTGCTGTTGCATTTAATTCTTCAGATGCACTGGCCACAAAGTCTGTAGATTCAGAGATACGATTCATCAAATCACGAATACTACTTTGCAAGGTTTCTCCGGCATTAGACATGGTACCAATCTCGGAACGAATCTTTCGCATATTCTCTCGTTCCTTGGTTTCTTCCACCGCAGAAAAATCACCGGACGCCATACGTTCCACATCTTTGGTAATCACCTTAATTGGTGCCGCAATGCTATTTCCAATAAACATAGCAACAACGATTAAGATAATCAGTAAGATTACAAGGAATACGATGGAATTTACAATGGAATAGAACATAGCCTGATTTGCTGCTGATGTGTAGTTCTCTACTTCCTCATCAATATCATCAATCCAGACACCGGTTCCAATAACCCAATCGTAAGGTTCATATTCCAAAGAATAACTCATTTTTGGAAGCGGTTCTGTGCCACCATCTTTTGCAAAAGAATAGTAAGCAAATCCACCACCATCTTGCATACCTGCATTTAAGATTTCTTGTACATAATAAACGCCATTTGGATCTACGCTGTCGTAACGAGAGCTTCCTTCTGTGTCTCTTCCCAAAAGAACCACATTGACACCTTCTGTAGTGTCAATCCAAAAATAGCCATTACCATCATCATAGCGAAGTTCACGGGTCAAATCTGCAGCAAGCTTTTTGGCCTCTTCTTCGGTATAAACTCCGGCCTCCTGCTGGGTATGAATGGTATCAATCAAACTCCATACCACATCCACTTCATGCTCCAGTTCATTCTGAACATCTTCTATGAGTCGTTCCTGATATGCCTGGGCCTGTTTCTGATTGTTGCGAATCGTACTGTATACAGAAAAACCCTCAATACCTATTCCTGTTACCAGTGCAATACATACGATTACCAAGATCAGGGTAATCTTAATCGAACGTTCCTTTTTTCGTTTATTCATGCAAAAACTCCCTTCCGCATTCTTCCCCTTTCCCGACTATTTCTATTTTAAATGAGGAAATATTCCCATTTCAATGAGTTTATGATTCTTTAAGATTCTTGTAATCCCTTTTTATAGTTCTGTGCAACCTTGGTTTTTTCTAAAATTTGACAAAAACCACTGTAGCCTTGCGTCCAAATTGCATAAGCCCACAGCGGTTTTAAACAATTACCAATTGCTGCACTGCAGTTTATTTAAAATTCACGTTTTACATAGGAAACCCATGTCATGTTTCATCATTAAGGTCTGCAAAACGAGCCATTTTCAAAATAAATCCAGCATCCTTTTTCAAAACAATAGAACTGTTATTTTGTTCTTACTTAAATCATTAACGAACGATTAGCAAAAAGTCTATAAACGGGACCAAAAATGTAGTCAACGTTTATAGACTTTTTAGCATGCGTAAAACTTAGTCTCACATCTTATACAATTACGTTAAAATTCACTCACTGCTTCCATGGCACTGATTTCCTGCTTAGAATGTACAATTACCACGTTATTACCACCCTGTTTTTTTATATAATATAAAGCCTGATCTGCCGCAGAGGTAAAATCCCAAACACGATTATCATCCTTAGGAACTCGATTACAAATACCTTGAGAAATGTAGATTTCGGGAAGGTTTTGTTTTTTGGCAATCGCCGTCAAATCAGCCTGCAATCTAGAAGAAATCATTAAGATTTCATCATCTGTTTTCCCACGATATAAAATAAAGAATTCATCTCCACCATAACGAGCACAGAACACATCATCCGTAGCGTGATTGCGAAGGACTTCTGCCACCGCTACCAAACAGGCATCACCAATACTGTGTCCATATGTATCGTTTATTTCTTTGAATTTATCGATATCAATCATTTCCACTGCCAAGGATTCTTGACTCTGATAAGAAGTTTCAAAAAAACGATCTGCTACTTCATTCATGCGGCGACGATTTGCAATTCCGGTCAACTCGTCAACGCCTAAACGCTCTTGTAGCATTAAATTCATCTTTTTAGATGAAATCAACGAATTTCGAAGATCCACAAACAAGCTCATAATCTTATTCTGCTGCTCATTTTGTAAATCCACCTGTTCCCGATAATGCATCAATTCCTGTAACAATTCTTCTTTTTTTCCTTGCTTTTCAAGTAGGTCACACTTAAATTTGCAAAGGCGAACCTGCATATCCGGAAATCCATTGCCATCCAAGGATTTTTCCATTTGTTTGACTACAATTTCCAATCGTTCGATATCCCCCTTGGCATCCAAATATTTCATAAATTCAATGCAGTTCCAAAAATAATCTATGCGATATTCACAATCCAAGAAGCTTTGCATGGTAATATCCAACCAGCGCTGCTCCAATTCCTTGTCTCCATCACATTGTGCCCAGAACAAATGTACCAAATTCGGATCAAAATCCTCCAATTCCGGATACTTTTCCAAATGTTTCTCCAGCGCTACCAAATGTATCCCTGCATTGGCCTTCTGTCCCAAACGAATGTAGTGACGTACCAATTCGCATTCCACCGCAGAAACAATATTCTTCCATCTTGGATTACCCTTAATATTATCTGCGTATTCCCTAGAAATCAGGGCATTTCGCAGGGCTTCTTCCACATTGTCTGTACGTGCACAAAGTTCTGCATAATTCTCATAAAGCATAGCTGCTACATAATCCAGCTCATGCTCTTCTGCAATTTCCATGCCGGCATAATAACTATCCAACGCACTACTGGTATTTCCCTGATGAGAAAATAAAATACCAAGTAAGTTATAACACTCGCCAAGCTTCTGCCAATCTTTTGCCAAAAATAAACTCTTAATTGCCTGATTTATAAAAATCAAACAGTTATCACTTTCACAAAGGGTATAATAAGCATCTCCTATACAAAAATAGGCATATCCTCGTAACGCATGATCCTGAATTCTCTCCGCTTCCTTAAGGAGTTCGCGGGCCAATTGTATCACTGTCGTCGGCTTTGTAAATCGGATTTCTGTTGTCTTGTCTATCAGTTCTTGTATTTCTAGTTCGTATCGTCCTTTATCCATGTCGACTCCCCTCTCTCCATTATTGGTTGCTTGCACACCCTAGTCATCTCTCAAAGCCCGAATTTAAAACACCTACTTTTACACGTTAATTTCGAAATCTTTGATTTTCGTTATTATAACATGATTTTTTTATAATTTAAATAAATTCTTTAACGTTTTCTTAAAATATTCTGAAAATTAGTTGGAAATCCAAACATTCAGATCCACAACCCCTTCAATTCCCGGAATTTCCCCACTTTCCGAATATTGCCACATTTGAAAGTCGTAGGGCGTCTGAGGCAATGCTTCATAATCTGCATACCAAATCATCCAATTGGACAGCTGAGACAAATCCAGCATATAGGCTTCCCACATCATGTTGCTATACACCGCTGCTTCATAACCAGCTTCTTCGATTCGATTACAAAAAACAATGGTATTGGCAGTAAATTGTTCCCCCGTCACGTCATCTGTCCGAGATTCGTCGTCCAAAATGCTTTCCGGATCATATACCACCGGTAGTTCCAATTCTGTCTCTCCCAGAATGGATAAAACAAATTCTGCTTCCTCTAATGCTTCTTCTTCGTTAATTGCCTGGGCAAAAAAATAGACTCCAACATCTAATCCTACTGCTTTTGCCCCTTTTAAATATTCCTGAAACTTGGTGTCTTCTACTAATTTTCCCTCTTGGCCATAACCTCGATATCCTACACGCAAAATCACAAATTCCACGCCGGCTTCCTTTACCTGCTGCCAATCTATCTCTCCTTGATGATATGACACGTCAATCCCAAATTTTGACTTTACTTCTCCATTTTCTGAATACGTCATTTTTCCATCTACCAAGGAAAATCCGGTCAAATCATAAGTCATTTTTTCCCAACTATCCTGTATCTCTACACTATGACTTTCGCCAAAGGCATCCAAAAAATATAAAATCTGAGACGTATCCTCTGTTTCCGTCTCAACTTCCAATATTTCTACCTGTAATTCTGTATTTTCCGTATCCAAAGCAGTCTCTTCTCCGGCTCCACAGCCAGAAACGAACAACATCATGCCTACTAATAAATATGTAATCTTTCTTTTCATGAGTCCTCCATATAACACATTCGCATTATACCCATAATGTGCCAATAAGAAAAGATGATTGACAAAATCTTGCCATTTTTCCATAATATAGGTATACTTAAACGTTTAATCGGAGGCAATATGTCTAAAAATAAAATCACTATCAAAGAAGTTGCAAAAGAAGCCGGGGTTTCTGTTGCAACCGTTTCCTATGTTATAAATGATCGGAAAGACGTTAAAATTTCCGATAAGACCAGAAAAAAGGTCCTTCAAGTCATTAACCTGCTGGACTACGCTCCTAACCAAGCAGCCAAAGCTCTGGCCTCAAAAAGAAAAAGCCAAATCGGCCTGGCACTTTCGAAAACATCCAACCTCATGCAACTAGCCGGTCAAATGCAAACGATGCAAACTTTGGCCGCTTTTTTTCACCGTAAAAACTATGAGCTAATGATGATTCATCCGGATTACTTGGAAAAGTACGCCCAAGCAGACGCTATTATTTGCTATGACATGGAAACTTCAGATTTTAAAACCCTAGGTGACAACAACTTAGTTCCTCTTTTAGCACTTGATAGCTTTATCAATGATCCTTTATTTTTCCAAATCAATAGTGACATCGAAAAACAAAAAAGTGCATGTGCAGAATACTTCCAACAAGAACCTTATTCTTATGTAACCTTAGAGCCTCATAATGTAGAACGAAAGAAATTTTTAGAATCTCATTTTGACTCTATTTATTTTGTGAATACCCCTGAAGATTTCAAATCCATCTCTGCAAAGAATTTATTTTTAACCGACGAAATACTTGTGGATTCCTTACGGGAACAGCATCGCATCTTCTTTTCTTCCAATTTAGCGGAAGATAAGTTAGAATTGCTTTTCCAAAGCATGGAACAAGCCATTGAGCGTGCACCCATTCAAAATCATAACCTCTATGTATAAATGGTCTCTTTTTAGTATTTACAATTTTTAGTGAACTGTCGTATGATGAGCATGATATTTACGTTCAATACGAAAGGAATTAGCATTTAAATGAGTACATTTGATCCACAAAAAGAAATTAACAATATTGTAACTTGGATTCAGAATTGGTTTTCAGAAAACGGTCCGAAAGCCAAAGCTGTAATCGGTATCAGCGGTGGGAAAGATTCCAGTATTATCGCTGCTCTTCTTGTAAAGGCGCTAGGCCGTGACCGTGTCGTCGGAGTTTTAATGCCAAATGGCGTACAACCGGACATGGATGATTCTAAAATGGTAGTGCAACACTTAGAAATCCCATACTATGTTGTAAACATTTCTGATGCATATCAAGGTTTACAATCTGCAGTTGCAGAAAACATCTCTTTAGGTGAAGAAGCCAAAATCAATATGGCGCCTCGTCTTCGTATGGCTTCCTTGTATGCCATTGCACAATCCTTGCCGGAAGGCGGACGAGTTGCTAACACCTGCAATAAATCAGAAGATTACGTAGGTTACTCCACAAAATATGGAGATGCTGCCGGCGATTTTAGTCCTTGCAGCGACTATACCGTTACTGAAATGTTACAAATCGGAGATGCCTTAGGATTGCCCTCCTCTTTAGTACACAAAACACCTTCTGATGGATTAAGTGGAAAAAGTGATGAAGATAAACTGGGATTCACTTATGCAACCTTAGACCATTACATTGAAACCGGGATTTGCGAAGATGAAGCCTTAAAACAACGGATCGATTGGTTACACAAGGCAAATCTTCACAAGCTTCAAGTGATTCCGGCTTATAAACGAGTGTAGATGATGCGCAGGCATGCAGTTTCTGATTTTTCGACACGCTACGTTTTCTATTACGTTGCAGTCGCTTATTCGCGAAGGCTCCATGCGGAAAGCCCGCCCGCCTTCGCTGCTAGACTGCAACTTCATACGAAAGCCTCGCTATCGTCTCAAAATTCAGAACTGCACGCTTGCTCACTCTTTGATTAATAATAGAAAACAATACATTTCATCAAAAATAGGAGTCCCACATATGTGAGACTCCTATTTTTTCTCCTTTTTACCCTTTTACACCGCCAGCAACTAACCCCCCTTGTATAAATCTTTGCAGACACATAAATACAATCATTATTGGCAACGAAGATATTACCGCCGCCGCCGAAAACATAGTCCAATGTGCCGCAAACTGGTCACTGATAAATGACTGTAATCCTAATGCAAGTGTCATAGAATTTGGATTTTGTAAAAATATCGATGTAATTACATACTCACTATAAGTTGCAATGAAAGAAAACAAAAATATTACTGCAAGTTGTGGAGCTGCCAAAGGCAACACAACTTTTACAAAAACCTGTAACGTATTTGCCCCATCAATCTTCGCCGCCTCATCTAATTCTAATGGTAATCCATCGATATAAGACTTTAAAAGCCAGATGTTAAAAGCGCTACCACCAGCTAATACAAATATCAATGCCAGTGAGCTATCTACAAGCCCAAAATTATAAATGATAATGTAATAACCCGCTACAGCCATACTATTTGGAAAAACCTGCAAAACCAATAAAGACATTAAGCCATATTTTCTTCCGCAGAATCGCATTCTGGAAAACGCATATGCAGCCAAGGAAGTTATTACTAATTGAATAAAAGCAACTACAAAACAAAATTTCAAGGAATTAAAAACCCACTGTACAAATCTTGTTTCCGTAAACAATTCCACATAATGTTCCGTACTTAACTTTTCAGGAAATAGCGAAGATAAGAAAAAACTATCCCCCGCAGAAAATGACGACATCACAATCCATAAGACCGGAAATAATACTAAAACTATTACAATCCATATAACCACTCGACTAATCCATAAATATCTCATTTCAGCGGCAGTCATTCTTTTATTCATTCATCCACCGCTCTACTGCATTTCTGCAAGTTGTCCTTTTCTATAACAATCTAACAAACACTCCAAATCATAGATACGTTCCCCCAGTTTTTTGCCAACATCTGTATCTGCTACTGTTTGTCTATTTTTCACATGCTGTACCAATACGGTGTCAGAGTGTATGTCTTGACCGGTTTGCACAGCATGTTCCACAGAAATAAAGGGCTCATGAGACGCAAGGAGAAATCCATAAGAATTGTAAGTTAAGGTGTAGCCGGCAATTCCCGTTTTCGGACGATAAGCTTTGGAAAAACCGCCATCTATAACCAGAAGACGTCCACCACATTTAATGGGGGATTCTCCCATTTTTGATTCTACTGGGATATGGCCATTAATAATGCGACTTTCAGAAGAAGTCAGTTGAAAGTCTCGTAAAATCATATCAACCGTTTCATCTTTCTCATACCATTTATAATAGGGATCTTTTTTTTCTATATGAGTCTCTTTCTCCTGAATAAAATAGCGTTCAAAAATAGCCATTTTCTTTTTTCCAAACAAAGGGGAGTCTCCATGGGTCCATGTATACCACATCATATCCATACCCATTTCTTTCTCTTTGGCATCCAACGCATAATAGCCCCTTCGAATATATTTCTCCAATTGGTCAAACAATGCTTTCCCCCGATAGGTTTTTCCATAAAGCTTTACTTCTCGCAAATGGCCATATTCATCCAAAGGCACACAGCCATGAAACAGTAAATTTTGATTGAAGCACTTATATAAGCTACCTTTTTGAAACAAAAAACGGACATGATTCTGTAATTTTTCGCAGTGTAAAAAAGCCTGTTGCAGCTTTTCTATCACTTCCTGTTCTTCCTTAGTCAAGGCATAAGGATCTTTTTCGTTCAAGGTTGGGAAGTACGTATCCAGCAAAGGAAAATCCCCTTCCGTAAGATGTACGATTCCCTTTTTCAAATCCATTTTATCCAGCAACAAGCGGTCTTCCATATGAAACTCCGGATGACGCAAAATCAGTTTTCCTTCCAATTTCAATTGCATGATGGTCATGGCTTTATGCATTTTCCGGTCCATTTCCTCCGTAAAAGCATCGCATGCCTTTTCTCTTCCACGAATTTGGAAACAAGCACAAGGATCTTCTCCATAGGTCTCCAACGCAAATTTCATCAAAGGCATCAAATTGATTCCATATCCATCCTCCAAGACATCCAAATTGCCATACCTTGCAGAAAAACGAACTACCGTAGCAATACAAGATAATTGCCCGGCTGCTGCACCCATCCATAACACATCATGATTTCCCCACTGCACATCCACGCTATGGTAATGCATAAGTAAATCCAAACAGATGTGAGGCCCGGGTCCGCGATCAAAAATATCCCCCACAATATGTAAGTGATCAATCACAAATCGGCTAATGGCATCGCACAGCACCACAATAAACTCCGGAGCCTTCCCAATACGAATACTAGTGGCGATAATTTCCTGATAATAAGATTCCTGATTGCTCAAGTCTCTGCGACCGGTTATTAGCTCCTCCACAATATACGCGTAGTCCTCCGGAAGGGATTTCCGCACTTTGGAACGTGTATATTTGGAAGAGGCACTTTTACAAATACGAATCAAACGGTTCATCATCACCACGTACCAGTCTTCCAAATTGCTTTGTTTTTTCTTCGCCAACGCCATGGTTTCCTCCGGATAGTAGATCAAAGTCGCCAATTCCCTTTTTTCCTGCTCTGTTAAAAAGGTTCCAAATTCCTCTTCAATCTTGCGTCGTACTGCTCCGGAGCCGTTTCTTAGCACATGGAAGAACTGCTGATCCTCCCCGTGAATATCCGACAAAAAATGTTCTGTTCCCTTTGGCAAGCTCAAAATCGATTGCAAATTTACAATTTCTGTTGCCACCTTAGAAGAAGAAGGAAACTGCTTAGCCAGTTCCTGTAGGTATTTCCAATCCATAACAAATCCCCTTTTCTAATTTCCTATTGATACAGAAAAGCGATGGTTTCCCATCGCTTCTCTTTAATAAAGTACCGACAAACCGGTTTTTTCCAACTCTTCTGTAGAAACAGAGACTTTCATTGTTTCCGGTGTCTTCACCTCTAACCGAATCTGCTGCTGCTCCTTCTTCACATGAACCAATATCTCACCCTTCACGCTTTCATATGTACAGGTAAACTCCTCCACAGACTCCGGTAAATATGGCTTAATCTCCACTTCTGCAAATCCTGGCTTTAATGGCTGAATTCCGGCGATTCCGTTGTAGTACCATTCTATGATATGCCCCATCATGTCATGGCACTGGCTTCTTGGATTTTCTTCCCAGTATTCTCCTAATGTCGTCAATCCATCCTTCACAAACGCATAATAACTTGGATGCTGTTCCTTTAAAATAAAACGAGACAATACATCATTCATTCCGCATTTACGGGCTGTTTGAATAATATATGGCATGGCAATTTCACCTGCAGCAAGAGCGCCTGTTTCTTCTAATACACGGGCAAAACATTTTTCCACTGCCGGGATTTTATCCTCCGGAACCATTCCAAAATACAACGGTAATGCCAACGTTCCAAGGGTCACCACATCCTTTTCCGGATGTTCAAAACTTGGATAATAGTATTCTCCATTTTCTCCCTCTTTAAGAAGAACTGCATTGTAATGATTCTTGATTTCCTCTGCCTTCTCTTCATAGATTTTTGCTTTTTCCGGCAACTCCAATTCTTCTGCAAAATACTGTAATGCCTTAGCATCTGCATATAAAAAGGCGGTTTCCACGTTCTCTCTGGCATTTTCCTGATTCGGATTTCCCCAATCCCCAAGACCGTGATTGATAAAACCCTGTTCATTCACCTTTGTCAGCAAATACGCAAAATACTTTTCCGCGGTTTCCAAATTTTCCTGTAATACATCCTTTTCTCCATAGAAAAGATAATGCCATTTTGCTCCCAAAATAAGAGCCGAACCCCAAGGAATAATATCGTAAAAACTTCCCATTCCCGGAACCGGAATAAAATTCGGAATATAGCAGGGGCACTGAGATGGAATGAGCCCGTCCCCTGCCGGAAGTTTGTTTCCTTCGTAATCATAGAAAAAGTCTTCTTTTCCATGCTGCTCATCACGCATATCTGAAAAGAACTTTCTCCATAATTGATTTCCGTCTTTCATAAACATAACAGACGGCGCCATTAAGTGATTCGGTTCCTGCCATGCAAAGCGTTCAATGGTGGGGCAATCTGTATGCACACTCACCATATTGGCCTCCACTGCTTTTTCTACCAAATCATAAATCTGTTCATAGCGGGCATCACTGAGCCGGAAGGTACCACTCTTTTTCCATGCGGAGGAAATGGCATCCCCAATCACAGCTTTCACTTCCACCTGCTCCCCGCTTTTTTCTACGGAGAAATAACGGCCCGCAAAATAAGTAAACTTTGAGCGGAAGGTCTCCTCCGGTTTTTCCCCTAAAATACAAGTAATCACTGTCTTTAAGGTAGTCCAACCCTTCATTTCAAAATCCACATCACCATCTGCTTTCAATTTTTCAGCAGGGGATACTTTTACAAAATCTCCCTTTTTTCCAGCAATGGTGATTTCCAACATACCGGACACATTCTGACCCAAATCATAGATTTCTCTGTTCCCAAAAACACCGATTTTCTTTGCTTCGTATCTGTGAATCACCTTAATTGGTGGGTGTTCCTGTTTTTTTAATTCTCCCTGAGGTACTTCGTTCTCCGGAACCAACGCCGCCTTTTCCCAGTCCTGTGCATCAAAATCCACGCAGCTAAAATTTTCCTGTTTCAATCCGGCATCCATGGTTTCTGAACCGTATACATTACTCTGTGTGACAAAATGATCCTTTACCAAAAAACTATCATCTGCTGAAAAAGTCTCTTTTTCACCATCCACATATTCCACCTCAAGAACCAGTGCCAACATCAAACTTTTGGCAAAAGGTTTGTAAGGATTCGGATTCTTTGGCATAAATCCCGGAAAAGTAAAGGTATAATGCTCGGTATTCAATAAAAACCAACCATTTCCAACCTCTGCGCCCAAAGCATTTTTTCCGACCACCAAATAATCTTTCACATCAAAAGTGACATATTCCATCGTCTTTCTGTAATCCGTCCAACCGGGATCCAGCTCATGATCCTCTACTTTTTTTCCATTTAAGTAAAACAAAAACTGTCCCAAACCGCATACTTTTGCAGTGGCTGACTTTACTTCTTTTTTCAATTCAAACACTTTTCTTGCGTAGAAAGGGGTTTCCTTTCCATTCGTAATAAATCTTCCTAATTTTCCCATTCTTTCGCTCCATTTATGACTTTCTATTTTTATATTTCTTATTCCTAACTCTATCTTACCTCTTGCGTTATGTTTATACCACGCTCAAAGCCGACGGAAAAAAGTATGATTTACGACACCCCGTTTTTTGGTTATACTATCCCTATGGATAATATGTTTCGCGAAATCATTCCTTTGAATGACACAGAAAAAGAATTAAAAAAACAATATCAAAATCCTGTCGGCCAAGAGTCCACGGAACATCTTCTGGGAAAGGTATTTACAAACTATCCACCGGAACAAATCGGACGTTATATTCCGGAACAGGCACTCATCAAAGATTCTATGGATTGCGCTTTTGTGCGACATATGCGTTACCTGCCGCCTTACTGGCATAAACATGAATTCTTTGAAGTCATGTATGTCCTTCACGGCAGTTGTACCAATGTTTATCATTCTCATAGCATTCCTATGAAAGCAGGAAATATCTGTATTTCTGCCCCTTCCTCCGTACATACGGTAGAAGCTTTTTCCGATGATGCAATTCTTCTGAATATCTTGATTCGAAAAAGTACGTTTGAGCATACTTTTTTGGCCCTTATGGAAGAAGATGAAATCTTATCTACCTTTTTTAAACGAGCCTTATACCAGGTAGATGAAATTCCTTATTTGCTTTTTCCCATCGAGCCGGATGAAGAGCTTCTTTGCATTATGGAAAAAACCTACTTAGAATTTTGCGAAAACCATCGCTTTCAGAAGCACTTATTAAATTCCTATTTGTCGAATTTTTTCATCCTGCTTCTACGCAAACATGAGCATCAACTTTCTGTTCCGGCTTTCTCCAACAATAAACATTCCGAGGATTTGATTTTTATGCTCCGTTACCTGCAGGAACACGTAGAAACAGTAACACTTCAAGACATGGCCTCTTTTTTCAATTACAGCGAGCGGCAATTACAGCGCATCATAGAAAAAGCTACCGGCATGTCCTTTCGCGAAAACATACAACGGCAACGTCTGAAAAAAGCTTGTGAGTTGTTGGAAAACAGCCAACTTTCCATAGAAGAAATCGGAGCACGCTCCGGCTATCCTTCCCCCAACAATTTCCGACGTATTTTTGAAAATCACTACCACATGACACCCAAAGAATACAGAAACAAAAAAAGAATGCACTAGCATTCTTTTTTTGCGTCACGGAATCCACTCTATTCCGCTTCTTTCATAGCAGCAATTTCTTTTTTATAAATTAATGCAGGATCCTTACTTAAACAAGCAATCTGAATCAAGGCAAACACAATCGGAATACCAAATCTCATGGCATTTATGGCAAACAATGCGCTTTCCGGTTCCGCACCAATGGCATTTGGTACATATCCTGCAATTGCTAAAATTGCAAGCATACCTGAGCTTGTAATGGTATTTCCGCACTTTTGTGCAAAACCTTTGATGGATGCCACCACACCATTCGAACTTCTACCGGTCTTCCACTGTGTATAATCAATGGCATCGTTAATCAATACCTGAATCAAAGCAAACTGTAACGTCGTAAATAAATTTACAAAACCGGATAATACAAACATCAACACCACACTTTGGTTTCCATATACAAACAAGATTCCATAACACACAATACTTACCGCCAAAGTCATTTTAAATACGTTGTGCGGGCCTTTAAAAATTCTCAAAAAGATTGGGAATAAAATCCCAATGGAAACAAATCCGGTCACGGTATTCATTAAGAAAAACGGGGTAATCAATCCCGGATTTTCCATATAGTAGGTTAAATAATAAACTGCAGAAGAGAAGTTTAATCCATATCCAATGAAAAAGGTAAGCCATATAACAATCAAGGGCCAAATTGCCTTATCTCCCATAACCTTAAAAATTTCCTTGGCTGTGGCCTTTTCCTCACTTTTTACAATATAGCGTTCCTTGGATGAGCCAAATAGTCCCCAAAAAGTAATTATGGATAATACCCCATAAATCAGCATCATCGGAACATATCCATTGGAAATACCAAAAGTATTCTCAAAAAATCCTGTAATCTGCGTGGTAAAAGAGGATGCAAAAGAATATGCAACCGTACTAAATATAGCACCCAAATGAATCACTTTATTTCGATCTTCATCCTTTTTCACACAAGCCGGAAGCAACGCAACATGTGGCATGGTATACATCGTTGTGGTCATTCCATAACCAATATATACAATCAAAAAGAATACGGCTTTTCCCATAGTCGGCAAATCCGGATTCAACCACATCAACACCGAAAATACCGTTAACAAAATCGGTGCCGGAATCAACCAAGGACGGTATCTTCCCCACTTTGTGCTGGTTCTATCTGCAATCACACCCATAATCGGATCATTGATGGCATCCCATAAAGTTGAGATCAACATAATTACGGAGCAAATTGCTGCCGGAATCAACATCACATCTGTCATAAATGCTGATATAAAGGTTGCTGCTGTCGCTGTCATAAGCTGTGCACTTCCACTTGCAGAGGCAGCCCAGAAAAAAGTAAATTTACCGGTGGCTTCTACCTCTTGTTTTTGCTCATAATTTTCTCCCATTGTACTTGTGTCACTTACAAAATCTGACATATAATACCCTCCTATCCACGATATGCTTTCTTAGGCAACCCCCTTGTTTTTGCCCAATAACTCTATCAACAAAAGAAGAATAGCATTGAAAAATAACAGAACCAAGTTTCTTTTCTGTCATTACATGATATAATTTACGACATATCAAACACAAGGAGTATCTCATGCAACACATTCCTTTTAACGAAGCAGAACGAAAATTAAGAGATTACAGCCACAAATTTCCGGCATTATTGGAAAAAACCTACCACATCCTAGAACTGGATGAAATTTTATCCGATGCCTTTCAGGCAGAAGTAAGCAATACCAGCCACTTTCACGAGGACGCTTTTATCCTTTCTGATTTAGACTGTGGATTTATCCGTCACCTACGATATCTCCCGGCTTTTTACCATTCTCACGATTTTTTTGAAATTGTCTATGTGCAACAGGGTACTTGCGTAAACTTCATCAATGATGAAATCATTCACCTACAGGCGGGAGATTTTTGTTTTCTATCCCCCGAAACCGTTCATGCTCTACGCGCTTGTTCCGATGAAGACTTGGTTTACAATATTGTCATTCGCCAAACCACCTTTACCCAGTATTTTTTGGGACTCTTTACGGAGGCTGACATACTGTCCCAGTTTTTCCAGCATGTGATTTACCACAATGAAGAATTTCCTTATTTGATTTTCCATACAGCCGGGGACGATGTACTGGCGAACTTGATTTCTCGATCCAACCGCGAATTTGAACAAAAAAGTCGCTTCAAAAAGCAATATTTAAATGCCCTCTTAGCGGAATTTTTTGCGCTTCTCTTACGAAACCATGAAAAAGACGTATACATTCCTGCCTCCTCCAAAAACGGAGGAGACAACTTAGTATATATTCTGCACTATATGGAAGAGCATTATGACACCATATCCTTAGGGGATTTAGCAAGCTTTTTTGGCTACAGTGAAAGACAAATCCAACGCATTATCCAAAAAGCCACCGGGAAATCTTTTATGGAAAATATCCAATTACATCGTATTCGCCGCGCAGAAAATCTCCTGTTAAAAAGCAAACTCACCATCGAAGAAATCGCCCTACAGGTAGGGTATTCCTCCAGCAACAATTTCCGACGCATTTTTTACAAATATCATCAAATGATGCCCAACGAATATCGTGAACAGTTTACGTTACATTGATCCCATAAAAATACCCTCCTTACCGCTAATTCGGTAAGGAGGGTACCTGTTTTTTTATACCTATTTTAAAGTTTAAAGAAGTCTACTAATTTCTCAATCTTCTCAGAAGAATCCGAAACTGCACTTGCACTATTATCTACATCTCTAGAGTTCTCAGCAACCAATTCTGCACTGCTTGCCAAATGCGTTGCAGAAGCACTAACTTCTTCTGTACTAGCTGACTGCTCTTCTGAAATCGCTGCCATAGAGGTAGCAATTTCATCAACGGTTCCAACCTTATTGATCATATCTTCCACAATCGAACTTGTTTCATCCAAACTACGGAAGATTTCTTCAAAGGTCTTGCCGGCAGTATTCACTGCATCCATATTTGCATTGATTTCATTGGTATTGGTCTCTGCCTTCTTAGAAAGCTCACCAATCTGTGCTGTAATATCCTGAATAATTTCCGCAATCTGCTTTGTAGAATCCGCACTGTTCTGTGCCAAAGATCCGATTTCATCTGCTACAACTGCAAATCCACGTCCAGCCTCACCTGCTCTGGCTGCTTCAATAGAAGCATTCAAAGAAAGCAAATTGGTCTGACTGGAGATTTCATTAATCATATCAATAATATCGTTAATCTTCTTTGTCGATTCTCCAACATCACTTACGACTCTATTCATATCAGCCATAGAATCTGCCACTTCTGTCATTCCGCTTTGAACGGCGCTCATATCACGCTGTCCATCTCTTGCTTTTACCACCAATTCATCCATAGTTTTTCTGGTCACTTCACTCTGTTCAGATAAGTTACCAACCTCTGCTGCCAATGTAGTAGCATGATTTGCAAGTTCTGTTACCGCAGATGACATATCATCCATAGCGCCTTGAATCTGCTGCATAGAACGAGACTGTTCATCTGCCTGCATATTCAAATCACCGGATACGGATTTACTGTTTGCCGCTTCATTCGCCAACTGACCGGTAACACCCTTAATTTCACCCAAGGTATGACGCATGGTATCCACATACTCATGCATTCTATGATTCATAGTACCAATTTCATTTTCACCGGAAGGAATAATTTCTACGGTAAAATCGCCGTCTGCAATTCTTGTGATGTTTCCGGTCAACTCGCTTACCGGTTTCGTAATCAGACGATTAATAATGCGTGACAATAAAATCATCATTAACAGGACGATGACTGCTGCCAGACCAACTGCAGCCACAATAAAGCGTCTCATTTCTGAGAGCACATCTGATTTTTTCACATAAGAAACCAACGTCCAGTCTGTACCATCTACTGCATCAAAGGAAACAAAGTAATCGCTTCCATCGGAACCTGTGATTGTTTGCACATCACTGGAACCACCGGCCGAAACTACGGAAGCAACTGACTGTAAAAAGGTATCATCTGTATGCTCTGATACATCTGTACCCACATAATCCTCTGTAGTGTGTGCAATAATGGACGTACCATCCAACAGCATACTTGCCCCTGTAGTACCAGGTGTATACTGTGCAACCGTACTTGAAATACTTGCAAGCACAATATCAATAGACATCGCTCCGGTTCTTCCGTCCTGCAAAGTAACAGAACGAGATCCGCAAGCCACCATCGCTCCGGTGGTCAAATCCAAGGAGGGGTCTCCCAGTACCATTTCGGAAGATGCCACACCATTTTGATACCAAGCACGTGTGGTTGGGTCATAGCCCGCATCTGGAGTCCATCCGGATCCATCGATAAAATCCATATTTGAAAATCCGATATAACTATCCGTTACCATATCTGAATACTCAGTCATGGATAAAGCCAATACCGCTTCGATTTCATCATCGGATTCATAATTGGATTCTTCCAATACATCTGCAACACCATCGTAATACTTTGTAATACCCTCAATTAAGGCAGAAATATCTGCTGCATTCGCACGAGACTCCTGATACAACCCCCCGGTTGCTTCTTCAATAATCACGCTCTTAGCCTGCAGAGATAATAGTAAAGTTACGACAGCAATTGCCGCAATTACAAGAGGAATTAAAATACCAAGCAATTGGGCACTTATGTGTTTTTGCTTTTTTTCCATAGCATACCTCCAGATTTTTGTATTATTAGTTTATAAAAATTCTTTCTCCGAATATATGCCTATTCCCTAAAAAGGTCTTAAACTTTTCTAAAGTCCTAATTTTCTTATTCAACTTCCACAAATTTCTAAAAGTCAAAATTATAAAAAATAACAAAAAAGCCTCGCCCAAATGACTGATTCATTTGAGCGAGGCTCTTCTTCTATCCTATTCTTCAATGAGGGTGGCATCCGCCAAAGTCAGGTATTGATACTGCCCTTCTTTGTATTGGCTTAATACGCCTTCCACGGTAATGGTATCCCCATCTTCCGGGTAATCATCCGGATACTCCAAGGTATCATCCGCTAACGTAAACTCCAAACCGGAGGTACAGCACTGCGTCGCATCATATACCACACATGCATAATAATAACTATTCACTGCTGTATCATAATATACCTGGAATGTACCTGTCATACGAATGGTCATTCCCAAATAATCCGCCGGTTGTACCAAAATATTGGTTAGTTCAGAATACAAGACTGTATCCGAAAATACGCTTAAATCCAAATAATTCCCAAGATTACTATCCGCCTCAGCAGTCGCACTGTCGCTTTCTGTAGTGCTTTCCGTAGAAACACTTTCCGTACTTTCTAACGTCTGTGTGCCACATCCGGTCAACACAAGTGCAACAATTAGTGCAACAAACCGCATCCATTTCTTTTTCATTATGCTGCAAATCCTCCTGTTGCCTTTCCAATAATATAACTAATAAAGAACATGACTACATCCACAGCCACGATTGTGGATCCTACCGGTGTTCCTGCTAAAATGGAAATTACAATTCCAAGTGCGGTACAAATCACCGATAAGATAACCGAACAAATGGTAACGGATAAAAAGCTCTTAAACATACGCATTGCAGAAAGTGCCGGGAAAATCACCAATGCCGATACCAACAGGGAACCAACCAAATTCATGGCAAGTACGATAATTACCGCAATCACCACAGCAATCATCATATTGTAAAAATTCACTTTTGTTCCCACCGCTTTTGAGAAATTTTCATCGAAGGTCACGGCAAAGATTTTATTGTAATTCAAAATGAACAATAAGATCACAATCACGGACAACGCAACACATACATATACCTCTGTTTTCGTTAACGTCAAAATGGAAGTGGATCCAAATAAGGTGCTGCATACATCTCCGGACACATTGGAAGATGTAGAAAATAGATTCATTAATAAATAACCAAAGGCCAAGGCTCCTACCGAAATCATGGCAATCATGGCATCTCCTTTTACCTTTGCATTTTGTCCCTTAGCCAACAGCCATACTGCCGCCAATACCGTAATTGGTAAAATCAACAACATTTCATTGGTAAACTGCAAAACCGCTGCAATGGACATAGCGCCAAACGCCACATGGGAAAGTCCATCTCCTATATAAGAAAAACGTTTTAATACCAATACAACACCCAACAATGCGGAGCAAAGGGCAATTAAAATCCCTACAATAAATGCATACTGCACAAAGGGATATTGTAAATACATTTGTAATACTTCTAACATGTTTCAGCACCGCCTTCCGTAGCTGTCAAAAAGTCTCCCGGATTTTCTTTTACATATTCCGCTTTGGTTCCAAAAAAGATTTCGTCTCCAATATGTAAAATGTGAGTTGCATAACGTTCTGCCGCTGCAATATCGTGGGAAACCATAATTACTGTAATGCCATCCTTATTTAACTTGGCAATCAGTTGATACATTTCTGCTGTCACCTTCGGATCCAAACCGGATACCGGTTCATCCAATAAAAGTAACCTTTGAGTTGCACACAACGCTCTTGCCAAAAGCACGCGTTGTTGCTGTCCGCCGGACAATTCTCGATAGCAACGGTTCTGCAAATCCAAAATATCCATGCGTTCCATGTTCTTTTTTGCCATTTCCTTTTCTTTTTTACCGTAGAAAAATCTACCATTCATATGGCTTTGACAACCGGACAATACAATTTCTTTTACCGATGCAGGAAAGTCTCTTTGCACTTCCGTCTGCTGCGGCAAATAGCCGATTTCATTTTTTTCTAACCCATCTCCCACAAGAATCTCTCCTGACATGGGATTCTGCAAATGTAGTAATGTTTTCATCAAAGTAGATTTTCCGGAACCGTTTTCTCCAACGATACACAAATAATCTCCTTCTTCTACTTTAAAATTCAAATGTTCTACAATGGCCTGAGAATCATATCCCAAAGTCAAATCTTTTACTGTAAGCAGTGCCATTTCTTTACTCCTAATTCAATGCTTCTGTCAATACTTCCAAATTACTCTGCATAATGGATAAGTAGGTCACACCATTTTCCACGTCTTCGGAAGTGGTGGCCTGCATGGAATCCAACGCCAAAATCTCCTGATCTTGAGATGCAGTATTATTTTTTATAGTTTCAGCGATTTTTCCGTCGCTGTTTTCAATAGTCAATATGGTATTTAACGAAAGTTCATCCACCTTTTGTGCTAAAAAAGTAATGGTTTCAAAACTTGCTTCCGTTTCAGCTGAGCAACCAACAAATGCCGCATAATACGTTAAACCATAATCATCTGTAAGATAGCGGAAGGGGAAACGATCCCCAAATAGTACCGTATCATAGGTTGCACTCTCTACCATTTCGGTATAAGCCTGGTCCAAAGCAGCCAGTTCCTCGATATAGGCCTGTGCATTTGCAGCATAGGAATCTGCCTGACTTGCATCTACACTTTGCAATGCATCAGCGATTGCCTGTACAAACACCTGGGCATTCCGAAGAGATAACCACACATGTTCATCATATTCCACTTCTTCTGTATCATCTTCCTCTTCTGCATCATCTTCCTCTACTTCCATGCCTTCCACGACTTCCTCTTCCTTCGCATCATCCCCCAAAACCTCCATCAGGTTGATGACTACCATATCCGGATTGGTGGCCTCTTCCAAAGCATCTTCTACCCAATCATCAGATTCGCCCCCCACATAAATAAACACATCGCAGGTAGCAACTTTTAAAATATCCGCTGCTGTAGGCTGGTAACTATGTAAATCTACACCATTATCCAACAACATGGTCAATTCTACATTTTCCGTATCTCCAATCACTTCTTTGGCCCAATCATACTCCGGAAAAATCGTTGCTACCACAGATATGGTATCTGCTTCACTTTCTGCAGTTGCAGTGGATACTTCCGCGTTATTTCCTTCTGTATCTGAAATGGTTTCTGTCGTCCCTGTAGTAGTACCGCAAGCAACCAGATTTGTTGCCAACAAGAGAGAAACCATACTCCATAATTTTCTTTTCATTCTATTCATCTCCATATTCTTTTCTAATTAAGTCATTTTCCTGTTATAATCCACAAGCTTCCTTCTAATTAACAAAAGAATCAACAATCCATGCGCACTTTTGCACTCACTAAAGTGGAACTTCTCTTTTCTCTAAGTTCACTGATTGTACTTCTCATTTCTTGGAAAAAGAAAGCCATTCCTGTCACGAGCGGAATCACGCCGACCCCTAACTGTTGTAATGTTTGCTGACACTGCAACACCATCTCACAAATAGGACAATCCTCTCCCACACAATCATGTTCCAATTCTGTCGCTACATATATATAAGTAAAAAGAGTAAAAACCATTGTAAGCAAAACCAAACAAATGGCTTTTTTCTTTCCTATGAAATTGTTTGCCATTCTTGTTCTGCCTTCCTGATCTCTAGTCTCTACATGCTTCACAAAGTCCGTAAAAAACAGTTCGCGTTGGATTCAACACAAATCCATGATGTGATTCCAAATGACTTTTTATCTCCGTCACTTCTTCACAACGCAAATGAATCAGTTTTCCACACTTTTCACATTTGCAATGAAAACAAGTCTGGGTCTCCTCCTTGTTTTCCGGAGCATATTCAAAACAGGCTGCGCTGTTTCCATCGATAATATACTTTTTGACCGTCCCTTCAGATACCAACTTTTCCAATTGGCGATACACCGTGGTTTGCCCCATAGATATCCCGGAATCTTTACAGTGCTCACACACGTCATGCACAGTAAAATGCTGTCCCGGTAAGGTTTTTAAATAATCCACCAGGGCTTCTCCCTGTTTCGTTTTATATTTTCCTTTTTCGCTCATGTTCTCACTCCAATTTGAAAACCATTTCCAATTTCAATTTGAAAATCGTTTTCAATTTTATCCCCAGTTTTTCATTTTGTCAATATATACATAAATGCGAATTTATTCATATGAATATCTACAGATGGATTCTTTTTTACATAATAGAATCTTACAAATTTAAAATTTTTAAGATGTTTGTTTACAAAAAAACAACATCACCAAAGCATTCTTCAGTGATGTTGTCTCAATTATAAATATTCCAATCCTTCCGGATATATTTCCGCTTCTGAATAAAGTGCTGCTCTACCGGATAAAATCAAGCGTTCTCCCTGGAAACGACAAAACATCATGCCACCTCGCTTAGATGCCTGTACCGCTGAAATCGTAGATTTACGCAACTGTCCGTACCAATAAGGTATTACGTGACAATGTCCGGTGCCACATACCGGATCCTCTTGTACACCTAGCTTCGGGCCAAAACTTCTGGTCACACAATCCGACGCATCTCCCGGTGCCGTTACGTGCAACAGTAATCCCTCCAATTCCTTTACCAATAACATATCCGGATTCAAACGACGAAGCGCTCCTTCGTTTTCGAAGACGCAGATTAAGTCTCTTCCCATAAAGGCTTCCTTGGGTTCTGCTCCCAATGCCTTTGTCATCTCTTCCGTCACCGGAATTTGATGCAATTTAAAGGTTGGAAAATCCATACTGTAAACCTTTCCCATACGCTGTACGCGAATTTCATCGCTTTGCGTATGAAAATTTACCGTCTCTTGTCCCTCTTCATAATAATTTAGTATCACAAAAGCTGCCGCTAAAGTGGCGTGTCCGCACAAATCAATTTCTCCATCCGGAGCAAACCAGCGCAGATCATAGTCTCCATCATCTTCTCTTTTTACCGCAAAAGCAGTTTCCGATAGATTATTTTCAAATGCGATACTTTGCATCATCGTATCCGGTAGCCAACGATCCAAGACACAGACTGCTGCCGGATTTCCGGAAAACACCTTTTCCGTGAAAGAATCCACTACATATTGTTTCATATTAGTCCCCCGTTTCTTTCTTGACATTCTCAGGCGCTTGTTCTTATAATGCAAACAGAGAGAGAAAGTCTAGAAAGGATTTTCATGTATCAATCTATTATTTATCTACATCATCTTCGACGCAGTACTTCTTACACAATCCCTTATCCCTATTTTACAATGGATTTCATTTCCTGTAACGAATTTTCTGCAAATCTTTTTTCTTTTTTTCCAAGAAATCACTTTTTTCTATCCCCCAAAGAGGAAATATTCATTCTACAGCTTCGTCTTCACCCGGAAATGCTTCCTGTCATACAAAAATTATTGGATATCGAGACTTCCGGCATCTAATTTACCTTTTTTAAAATCCAACCAAAGAATTTTGTAAAATACCGAAGTACCGGCTCTGTAATCATAGCAAAAATCATCATTAGCATCGCGCATTGACGATTAATGGCTGTAATCGCAAAGAAGTGACTCACAAACAACATACAGTATGCCCAGCCTAAAATGACACCGATCAACATAACCCAGTGATAACGGCGCATGGGTTTTGCAATCACATAAATAATCATAAAACCTACGATTGCCACTAAAATTGTGCATGAAGTAGACAAACATTCCAAATCCACCTGGAATTCTCTACAGAACAACACCAGTCCACTCACCACCAAGAAATCTGTCAGTCCGGCAGGCAAAGCCTTTAAGAGCACATTGGTCATAAAATGACCGGTGATGCGCTCCTCGTTTGGTTCTAAGGCCAACACAAAGGAAGGAATTCCAATTGTAAATAAACTAATCAGCGACACCTGCGATGGCTCTAACGGATAATCCAACAGTAACAATACGGAAAACACAGACAACAACAGAGAAAAAATATTTTTCACCAAATACAAACTGGCTGTTCTTTCTATGTTGTTAACAACTCTTCTTCCCTCTGCCACCACATGCGGCATTTTTGTAAAATCAGAATCCAGCAACACCATTTGTGCGACTTGAGAAGCCGCATCACTACCGGAGGCCAAGGCAATACTACAATCTGCTTCTCGTAATGCCAAGATATCATTGACACCGTCCCCTGTCATAGCAACCGTCTTTCCCTCTTGTTTCAGGGCTTTTACCAATAATTTTTTCTGTTCCGGTACCACACGACCAAACACCGTATAAATTTTTGCTGCTTCCAACAATTCCGCCTTTGTTTTCAAGGTGGATGCATCCACATATTTTTCTGCGTCGGCGATGCCGGCTCGTTTTGCCACCGCCGATACTGTCACAGGATTATCTCCGGAAATCACCATCACCTTTACCCCTTCCTTTGCAAAATATCGGAAGGTTTCTTTTGCTCCTTCACGGATAGGATTCTCCAACGTAATCAAACTAAGTAACGTCGCTTTTTCTGTCAGCGCCTTTCCTGTCAATTCTCCGGCATAAGAAGCCAATACCACTACACGATATCCTTTTTTTGCCTCTTCTCCAATAATGTCTTGATAAGCCTCATAGTCGTCACGAAGTACAAACTCCGGTGCTCCTAACACATACGTTTCCTCTCCAAAGTTTACTGCGCTGTATTTGTATTTTGAGGAAAAAGAAACAATCTGGGTTGCTTTTCTTCCGGCTCCCTGCGGATACGCTTTGGCAATCGCTTTGATGGTATCATTATCCTTTGTCATGGCACTTGCAAAATCAGCCACCAACTCATTCAACCACTGAATATCCGGATGTTTTCCCTCCTTGTCAGCTACAGATAACAAGGCACATACCTGCATGTCCGGTTCCGTAATGGTACCGGTTTTATCTACACACAAGGTATCTACTCGTGCTAAGGTCTCAATGGATTTCATATTATGTACCAAGACTTCTTTTTGCCCTAAACGAGTAGCACTAACCGCCAAGGATACACTGGTCAACAAATACAACCCTTCCGGAATCATACCAATTAATGCCGCCACCATACTGGTAATGCTTTCCTGAAAAGTTCCACCATTGTAATAATAACTTTGAATATACAAAGCAATACCGATAGGTACAATAATTACACCAATAATCTTTAACAGGCGGTCCATGGCACGAATCATTTCCGATTGTTCCCCTTTTTTCTCCTTGGTCGCCTGACTCAACAATTTCGCAATATAGGAATTTTTTCCTACCTTCTCCACTGCTGCATAACAGGTTCCGGAAACCAAAAAACTACCGGACAAAAGCTCAGCTCCCACTGTCTTTTCGATTTCATCCGATTCTCCCGTCAAAAGAGATTCATTCACCTGAACCTTTCCCTTCAAGACTCTGGAGTCTGCCGGCACTTGATTTCCAGCCCGTAAGACAATACAGTCTCCAAGAACAATTTCCTCTTTTCGAATTTCCAATTCCTTTCCATCACGAACCACAGATACTTTTGGGGTGTGAAGCAACGTCAAATTATCCAATACCTTTTTGGAATGCAACTCCTGTAAAATTCCAATACATGCATTCGCTAAAATAATCGGCAAAAACGTCATATCTCGAAACGAACCGGTAATCAAAAGCAGAATCCCCAGTACCAAAAAGATAAAGTTAAAATAGGTACATAAATTCTCCTTCAAGATTTCCTTGGTCGTTCTTGTTTCTGACGTAGTACTCTCATTTGTTTGATGCAAACGTTGCCGTCTTTTTACCTCATCCCCGGTTAATCCAAGTAATTCATTTTCCGTCTCCATAATTAATCTCCTCGTAAAACTTACCTCTATCATAACAAATTTTTCCCTTTTAGACGAAAAAAAGACTTAAACCCATTGGTTTAAGTCCTTTTTTCTTCCGAGCATCTCGCTTTGTATTCCTGCTCCACACGTTACCTCTGCAGTTAACTCAGTCCAGGTACCCTCACGGCACACGAAAGCTTCTCCTTAGTGCTGCTTTGTTCCCAACCTGACACGATTCAGAGATTTCCGTTGCGTAAGACCCAAACGTCGACGCCACTTACAAAGGGCAGCTGTACAACATAGAATCCGGGGCAAGATATCACTCCAGCTATAGCGGATTGCTGGTACAGGGCACCGCTGACACCCCAGCTGCTCGGATTTTTTCAGTATAAAGGCTTTTTTTGCATTTGTCAACGCGTGGCCTTTTTCCCTATCAAATCTCAGGATCCAATTTCCATTAAAATTAAGGTATCCCAATCTCGAAGGGGAATCAAATCTCCTTTTTTATATTTTTTCCCATCTAAAAGATTCATTACTTGTGCATAAGCACATGGATATACCCCTTCTTCTTCCGCATAATGAAAAACGAAATGAATCTGTTCCTTTTTACGATTTTCCAAGTTTCGAATGATTACAGGGAATTGTTGTGCTTCCCTTGGAATACCCGCCCAATCTGCGGCTCCACGTAGCTCTTCTTTTAGTACATTCTTTTCGCACCAACATCCAACATACACAGCGTAACCTTTTTTCCAAGTATGCCGGGAAATCCCTGCGTACTTTTCCCAGTATTTGTGCTGATAATGGCATGTCTCCGTATCTTCTTCCGGCATCAAAAGTTCTTGCCATACCGTCACTTGCGTATCCTTCAACTTGGTTTTCCCCGGTCTGGTAAACATCTGATATGAGACTCCAAATACATCTGTAAGACCATAGGGCTGCCGTCCACTTCGCACTTGTACCTCTTCATTGGTAAAAAAGGACTTAAAGGAAGCCACTAGAACGCCTCCCTCCGCCACAAACTGTCGCAAAAGCGCTATGGTTTCATCGGACGCACAATATAAAGCCGGAGTCACAAGCATTTTATAGTTGTTGATTTTATCCGGCAATGCTTGTACATCAATTACATCACACTCCATATTTTGCTCATAAAGCGCATCATAATAGGTTCTGACCACATCATTGTAAGATAAATGCTCCCCTAATGAAGTATGATCCTGATCCCCAATTGGAAAATATTTTAAGGCTGTTTGGCTCACATTATCCACCACCAAAGCGATTTGATTTTTCTTTTTTACCCCATCCAAGTAAGGGGATAATCGTTTAAAATCAGCGCCAATGGTCATGGCCTCTCGATAAACCTCGTTTTCCTCCATATCATGACTCAGCACCCCTTTCCAATAGGTTTCAAAACTATTATGGATGCTATGCCAATGCCAATACTCTACCCCCAAAGCACCACTGGCTAGGTGGGAAAAAGCCTGCTGTCTCAACTGTCCGGGGTATGGCGTCCAATACCGAAATGCCTGGGCTTCCGTTTCCAGCACAAGATAGGGCTCCCCTTTCAAAGAGCGAATGCTATCCCCGCAGTATGCAATCTCCGACCCCGTCAAGTCATCCTGTGTCGGATGATAAATATCACAACCGGACAATGTAACTGCCCGAGATGCCTCATAGTGATTGATTCCCGGTTGCACCCCATAAGAATGTCCGAATGGAGCAAATTCATCTGCTTTCCAGTCAAAATCAAAATTGTGCGTCACAAATTGATCCGGCTTTCGATATTCCTCCACTATGTTTCTTTGCCATTGCAAAAAATCTGCTGCTAAGGTTCTCTGATATTTTTCAAATTCTGCGGCCAAGGAGCCATTAATCGTTCCTCTTACATCCGGAAAATCCTCCCAGGTGCCAATGGAATTGCTCCAATAAGCCAAGCCAAAACGACGATTTAATTCCTCCACGGTTTGAAACTTCTTTTGCAAATATTCTACAAACCCTTTTTGCACCTGTGCTCCCGCCGTACCGTAATGTTTTGTTTCATTATCGATTTGATAGCCAATGACACATGCGTATTCCCTTGCAATTTCCATCATCTTGCGAATCAGCTTCTCTGCTGCCTCTAAATAGGTTTTATTTGTAATGTCCATAATCTGACGGGCCCCATACATGCCGGGACCGGATTTCGTTTCCGCTAAAACCTTTGGATCTTTTTTTACCAACCAGGCAGGGACTGCATAGGTGGGTGTCCCAACAATCACCCACATGCCCTGCTCCTCTGCTTTTTTTAGGGTTTTACGAAAAAGAGAAAAATCATAGACTCCTTCCTGCGGTTCCCAAGTACTCCAAGTAGATTCGGCAATACGAATCACATTCATACCTGCCTTTTTCATCATCTGAAAGTCGAGATCCATCCGATCTTCCAACTCATATTCCGGATAGTAAGCCACTCCGTACATCATATGCAATTACCCCCTACTTTATCGCACCGGCGCCTCCTCCAGCGCTTCATATTCTATAAAATCAAAATCTGCATATTTCTGATGTGTCATACGATCTATGCAGGTTACTCCTATCATTGTACCAGTGAATTCTCCGTATTGGCTATACTCATCGGAATACATAGAAGTGTCCAGTTGTTTTCCAATTTGTGCCCAAGCACTTCCATCGTAACTCCAGAAAAACCGAAACCCTTGTCCTTCTATCCGAAGTTGCAAGTACAAATCTTTTTCATCCTCCACCGGAACACGATCTTCCAGCCATTGCCGCCTTTCTCCATTTTCCATTTGCTGTACCATCAACGCTGTTTTACCCAAGGATTCACTATAATATTTACGAAGATACGCATAATTCATATTGTCATAATAAAGAACAATTCCGGCGCTTTCCTGAAATACTTCCGGATGGAATTCCATTTTAGTAGTCATGGTTGCCTGTACGGAAGTAAGCTTTCTGCAAAGCAAACTCACCCGATGTAAAGAAGTCAATGCTTCTTGCCCGCGTATGCGCAGCCACCCCTTCCTTGCCTGCAAATCACAAAAGCTCTTAGCCCCAATGCGTGGGGAATAATAAAACTTCTCCAGGATTGGTTTCTCAAAATCATCCCTTCTCAAAGGCTCTTCCGCCTGCCACTCCGGCAACATAGGCTCCGGAACTTCTGACTTCGCTAAATTACTCCCATCTGCCATACGCAACCACCCATTGCTCGTCCATTCCATTTTTTGGATTGCCGTTTCTCTTCCTAAGCTACAACGGTATTTTTTTCGTAAATCCGGATCATCGATCACAAAAGGACGTGCCGTCAAATGCACCAAATACACCTCCCCATTTGGAAGTTCCACGTAACTACCGTGTCCGGACTTTTGCAATACCGAATTCGGGTTAAAATACTTCGGCTTTAAATGATCATAATCTTTTCGCTCATAGGACTCCACCGGCATAGAGGTCACTGCAGCTCCCAAAGGATCTCGTTCATAAGGCCCTTCGATATTTCTACTTCTACCTACACTCACGCAATGATTATATCCGGTTCCACCCTCTGCACACATAATATAATAATAGTCCCCACGTTTTGTTAAACGAGGGCCTTCAATACAACCACGATCTGTCGTTCCACGCCAGAATCGTTTTGGATAACCCACTATTTTTTTATGTAAAGGATCATACTCCACCATATTAATGACTCCAGGCTTCTCATATTGATCTCTTGTTTCCCAATCTAACGCTAATATATATTTCTTTCCATTTTTTTCATGAAAAATCGATGCATCAAATCCGGCCGAGTGAATATATACCGGTTCACTCCAAGGGCCTTCGATATTTTTTGCTGTCATCAAATAATTATCAATATCAAAATATCTGGCATTCATGTTATTCATCACGCCATAAATCATATAAAATTGGTCCTCTTCCTCACAATAGGATAGGTCCGGTGCCCAGATTCCTTTTGCGCTTGGTAATTTTTTCAAATCTACCATTTCTTCATCCAGTACATGCGTCAATAATTCCCAATGTTTCAAATCCTTGGAATGGTAAATCGGGATTCCCGGTAACCACTCAAAAGAAGAGATCGCTATATAAAAATCATCTCCCTTTCTGCAAATAGATGGATCCGGATGAAACCCCGGTAAAATTGGATTTTGAATCATTTTATGTCCTCCTATAATACAACATAGGAGTAGGGATACACCCTACTCCCACATCTTAAAATGTGCCGTTTTTCCATTTTCCTTTTTCTAAATCTGTAACTGCCTTTTCGTACTTGTTATCCAAGTCAAAGAAAAACATGCATGCAATACAAATAGCAGTTGCAATCAATGGAACAATAATCACTGCCACCTTGATTGCCATTACAGATGCATCTCCGGTTGGGTCAGCGTTAAAGTTTCCTGCTGCAAGAATCCATCCCAAAGCTGCAGTTCCAAATCCGGAACCAATCTTTGTGGTAAAAGAAGAAGCAGAATTTCCCATACCTACTGCCTGTACCCCGGTCAACCATTGACCATATGTAATGGCATCCTGCAAAAGTCCCCACATAGTTGCTGCACCACAGCCAAAACCAATCCCTTTGATAATATTAGAAAGTAATACGATGGTTACATTGGTACCTGCAAATCCGGTAATTATAAATCCCACACCCGACAGCGCCAATCCCCAAAGGGATAACCATCTTTTCGATACTTTTTTCATAATCACAGGTGTTACAAACATAATTCCCATCTGAGATAAAGATAAGGCATTTGCCAACAACGCATAGGAGCCTTCACTCTTTAATACATACTGCGCATAATAATAGTTACTTCCAAAGAACGTGGACATCATAAAATACATACAGAATAAAAGCACCACCTGCATCACCCAGTATTTGTTTGCAACCAAAGATTTTAAAGCCTCAAGTACAGAAGGCTGATTTTCTCTTCCTTCCCCCTGATCAGACGTATCTACAGTTCTTTCTTTACAAACAAAGAAGGTAATTAAATTAATGGCCAAAAATGCAACCATTAATATCACAGTGGCATATGTCCATCCCTGGTGTGTGTTGTTTGCCCCAAAGGTTCCAATCAAAATCGGAACTACCGTATTGATCGTCATGGTTCCAAAGGTTGCCAACAACATACGCACATTTCCTAAAATACCTCGTTCATACTGGTTCGTGGTCATAAGTCCCTGCATCGTCGCATAAGGAACGTTTAACATGGTAAAAAATACAGTAGATACCAAGTTGTAAGTAATAAACGCGTAAGCCGCCATGGCTCCATCCCCAAGTCCTTCCGGCATAGAGAACAACAATACGGTACAAATTGCCAATGGAATAGATGCACGAATCAACCATGGTCTTGCTTTTCCCCATTTGCTGTGTGTCTTATCTACCATACGTCCCATTACCAAGTCTGAGACTCCATCAAAAATTCTGGAAACCGCCATTACCGATGCTGCCGTTGCTGCATTCATACCACACGCTTCTGTGTAATATACCAATAAAAAAGCGGATATTAAGGAATAAACCAAATTTCCGGCATAATCCCCTAAGCCGTAAGCAATACGCTCACCCCAACTCAACTTTGCATTTGTTTCTGTTTTTTCATAATTTTTCATTTCTACAGATGCGTCCATTTTTCTTCTCCTTTTCGTTTATTCCTAAACTCTCTGAGGGAACCATCCCTCATCTACACATTTCCCCAAATCCCAACAATCCCATCCGCGCCATGCAGATTCATTGGTAGGATCCAAAAGCATTTTATAGGTCCAATAGAAATAGCCGCTGCCTTTTTTCCATGCTGCCAATTGTAGTTGTGCCAACTTGTGATACACCTCGGATTTCTCCTCACGACTCACGCCTTCCACCTCAGAAGAATCCACGCCGTTTAAAATACTTTGTCCCCCTTTCGTATCCATTCCTACACAATAGCTGTTGAACACACACCATTCTCCAACCACAACCGGAACATAACTCTGTACCTCTTCTATCTCCTTTTCAAAATGCTCTTTAATAAATGTTTCATACCCCTCTAACGTCTGTTCACACCCATACATTTCTGCCATCATTAAATACTGATGGGTATCCAAAATAACCCGATTTTTATATTTTTCCTGTGAGAGATATTCCTTCCATGCATGCAAACGAAAACCATCATGGAACACCAGATATTTATCTGTCTCTAAATGCGGCAAAATACGTTCTGCTGCACGATCATAAAATTCCTTCAGCCAAGTAAAAGAAATGGCAGCACTCCCCTCGGCCATTTCCGCATCCCTTGGTGGATAACGCTTCTGCACGCCCATACCATCCCAAACTTCCTCGGATACCGGCTCATTGATGGGTTCGATTCCAAATAGTCCCTTTCTGTTTCCGTACCGTTTTGCCAATTTTTCCAAAAGATTTAAAACAAAGTCTACTTCCTCCGGAAG
Source organism: Lachnospiraceae bacterium (assembly GCA_045657625.1). Classification (GTDB taxonomy): domain Bacteria; phylum Bacillota; class Clostridia; order Lachnospirales; family Lachnospiraceae; genus JAZOTM01. The sequence continues at coordinate 28,267 of JAZOTM010000016.1, read as the reverse complement.
CTGTGCCCATTTGCAAACACCACTCAGACCTCCGTTATCGAATCCATTTTGACTCATGGGTGCGGTATGCAAATCAATGAGCACCTGTAAATCATATTTTTCCGCCCAGGAAAAGGCACGGTCCAATTCTTCGATACATCCCACAAATGGCGGACGATCTCCGTAAATAAAATAGGGAACGGGAATACGCACCGTATTCATTCCCATAGCTTTGATTCTTGCAAAGTCACGCTCCGAAATGTACTCCGCCCGATGCATTTTGATTCTTGCTTCATATACTTCCTTTGGCAAACTATGTGCCAAATAATACTCATCCTCTGCGTCTGTACCTTCCCAAATAGCTGCACTCATCCATTTTTCCAGCACCAACCAGTTTCCTAAATTTACGCCTTTTATTTCCATGTGTTACCCCCTGTTCATTTCCTTTGACGTTGGTATCATAAATCATCCCCTTCCTTCATCAATATCACTTTTCTCAGTTTTTTATCAAATTTCTCAGTTTTGTGTTATACTCCAACTATGAAGTACAAACCTATGAATCCAATTGTTGAATCTTTAAATCAACAAATCAAAATCGACCTAGAGAAAAAAATTTTTGAACAACAAGAGACCGGCACCCATCACAACCCCTACGATCAGGAGGTGCGTGAGTTGTCCGCCATTATGCATGGCGATGTACATGCCTTAGAAAAAAGCTTAAATGAGAAATATTCCGGCGAACTGGGCACCGTTTCCAAAGACCCCATGCGAAATGCAAAATACATTGCCATTATCGTCGTGGCCACCTCCAGTCGTGCTGCCATTCATGGCGGCATTTCACCGGAAATCGCCTTTTCCATGGCAGACCTCTATAGCCAACAAATCGACGAGGCGGACTCCGAAGAGATTATTCTGCAACTCACTCGAAATGCAGAATTTGAATTTGCCAAAATGGTAAAGGCAAGAAAAGACGAATTTACATCCATGAACTCCTTCTCCGGGGAGGAAAATGAGCATATTGTGGCCGCAAAAAACTATATTTTTAAACATCTTCATGGAAAAATTACCGTAAACGAAATTGCCGAAGCTTTAGATCTAAATCCGAATTACTTATCCGGCTTATTTAAAGAACAGGAAAAAATTTCCTTAAAAGAATACATTTTAAATAATAAAATCACTTTGGTAAAAAACCTCTTAACCTACTCTGCTTATAACTACAGCGAAATATCCTACTACTTAGGTTTTTCCTCCCAAAGTCATTTAGGCAAAAAATTCAAAGAAAAAACCGGCATGACACTCAGGCAATACCGGTCTAAATATCAAATGCAAGATTTCTTAGATTAACGTTCTACTTGGGATCTTCTCCATTGTGGAAAGTCTCCATCATTTCTTGGGTCAAGGAGGCAAACTCGGGCATAAGCGGAACATCTGCACGATCCATCCAAACGGCTTCGCTCAGTTCCTCCGGATCCATATGAATCTCGTCAGACCCTTTCAAGTCTGCAAAAAAGCCCAATAAAATCGTATTGGTGAAGCCCCAAGGCTGACTCTTATAGTAGGTGATATTGGTTACCTCAAGCCCTGCTTCTTCCATAACTTCTCGCGCTACCGTTTCTTCTACCGTCTCTCCGATTTCGGTAAACCCCGCAATCAACGCATATTTTTGATACTTGCGATTCGCAGCATAACGCGTCAGCAACAATTTATCTCCATTTCGCACAGCGACAATCACTGCCGGGGCAATGGTTGGGTAAATAGAATGGTTACAATGCGGGCAATGAAGTGCACGCTCCTGCTCATCCGGCACGTTTTCCCGTCCGCATCTTCCACAATATCGATTATTCAAATACCAGCGATACAAATGCCAACCGGTTTCTAAAAGAAAAGCCAGTTCTCTGGGATGAAACAAACGCATCTCATCCAAAGAATGTTCCTTTCGATTTTCATCCTTCACCAGCGCATTCGCCAAAAAATAACGATTTCCATCTAAAGAAAACAAATATTGAAGCGGCACATGACTCTTTGTTTCCGCATATTCGATATATTTTTCGTATGTATAAGGCTCATCCGAAGCGTTCAAAAGAATGGTATTGCCATCATAACAGAGAACAAAATCCTTGTCCTGTGGCATAACATGCTGATATTCATTGTGAAAAACATGAGGTTTAATATCTTGTATCATTGGATTCCCTTCTTTTCTTTTCCTTTTTCATTTCTCGTAATTTCTTAAAAAAATCTTGAAGCATGGTACTGCAAGCTTCTTCTAAAACACCACGTTCGATCTCCACCTGATGATTAAAAGCCGGTACCTGCAGCAAATTAAAAATAGAACCGGCACATCCGGCCTTGGGATTCATGGCCCCTATCACTACTTTTTTCATACGAGACTGCACAATGGCGCCGGCACACATTTGGCAAGGTTCCAGTGTCACATACATGGTACAATCTTCTAACCGCCAATCACCGGTTTTTTTGGCTGCCTTACGTATGGCAATCAATTCCGCATGACTCAAGGTGTTTTTGTCTGTATTGCGGCGATTATACCCCCGGGCGATAATCTTTTCATTTTGAACTATGACACAGCCAATTGGAACTTCCATCAGAGCTTCTGCTTTTTTTGCTTGTTTCAGTGCCGCTTTCATAAATTTTTCTTTATTTTCCATTAAATTTTCTGCCCTTTACCCTCTTTTTTTTCCCTTCTGCTATACTGAAACTGTAACGAAAAGGGGGCTTTTCTATGCATTTTGAATACCAAACCGATCGTTTGATTCTTCGGGTTTTAGAACCGCAAGACGCCGATATGGTTTTACAATTTTACTTAAACAACAAGGAAATTTTTGAGCGTTACGAACCGGATCGCCCGAAAAATTTTTATACTTTATCCTATCATCGTGCCATGCTGACAGCCGAATACAATCTGCTGCTCCATATGAATTTGGTACGTTTTTTTGTCTTTGAAAAAAATAACCCAAGGGAAATTATCGGCACGGTTTGCTTCCGTAATATTCTACATCAAGACCAGGATTCCTGCTATGTCGGATACAAGTTTGACCAGCGGTATTGGCATAAAGGCTATGCTGCGGAAGCATTAAAAAAAGGCATTGATGTCATGTTTCGAGAAGTGGGTTTGCACCGCATTACGGCTACCATTATGCCCACAAATGAGCCTTCCCTGAAACTGGTTCAACGCCTTGGTTTTGTACGGGAAGGAATGGAATACTCCAGTATTCGTATCCAAGGAAAATGGCAGGACCACGTACGCTACAGCGTTTTTCCGGATCCTACCATGTCTTCTCTTATTTGTGATTTGCAGGCACCATGCTAATGGATTTTCCTTTGATTTTTGCATGTTTCATGGCATTCAACACTTCTCTGCCATACTCACTTGGCACCTCTACAAAGGTGTACTTGTCATACATATCAATGGCTCCCACCAGTTTACCCGGCATGCCGGATTCTCCGGCAATAGCACCTAAAATATCTCCCGGTTTTACCTTTTGTTTCTTTCCAATATTGATAAAGAGACGCACCATGCCCTCTTCTGCTCCGGTATCTCCGAAGTCTTCTTCCTCATCCTCTGCACCGTCAGACAACAAGCCCAACTCTTTCATCAAAAACGCAGCGGCAATATCCATAGCCGTATAATCACTGTGATTTACCTGCTCTTCAATGATATCAATCATGCTGCTTAAATCTTCGGATTCAATCATGCGTGTGATTTCATCCATCACCTTATCGCACTTAATACGATTCACATCTTCTTCCGATGGCAACTTGCTGGCTAAAATCTTTGTCTTACAGTATCTCTGAATATCCTTTAACTTATAAACTTCTTTTCCTTTTACAAAAGAAAACGCTTTTCCCACACGTCCGGCACGTCCGGTACGTCCGATACGATGCACATAATACTCATCATCCTGTGGCAAATCATAGTTAAATACCACTTCCACATCATCTACGTCAATACCTCTGGCAGCTACATCTGTGGCGATCAAGATCTCTGTTTTTCCCTTTCGGAAATTATTCATTACTCGGTCTCGTTGTTGCTGTTTCATGTCGCCATGCAATGCTTCGGCAAAATAGCCGCGACCGGTAAGTTCGGAAGCCAATTCATCTACCATTTTTTTTGTATTACAGAATACAACAGAGAGCTTCGGATTGTAATAGTCCAAAAGTCTTGTTAATGCATCAATTTTGTGTGTTCGACGCACATCAAAATAATACTGGTCAATATTTGAAACTGTTAATTCCTTTTTTACGACCTTAATATGCACTGCATCATGCTGATACTTTTTTGTAATGTCTAAGATCGGTTTTGGCATGGTTGCAGAAAAAAGTACCGTCTGTCTTTCTTCCGGCAAATAAGATAAAACCGTCTCAATATCTTCGCGGAATCCCATGTTTAACATTTCATCCGCTTCATCTAAAACAATGGCGCTTACGTAATCACAACGAATGGTTTTTCTACGCAAGTGATCCATAATTCGTCCCGGTGTACCAACAATAATCTGGGTGCCGCCCTTTAAAGAGCGAATCTGCTTTGTAATGTCCTGTCCGCCATAAACCGGAAGAACCTTTATTCCATGCATAAATTTTGCTAATTTACGAATTTCATCAGCGACCTGAATCGCTAATTCTCGAGTAGGTGATAAAATCAACACCTGGGTTTTCTTTAAATGAGGATCTACCCTCTGTAAAATCGGAATGCCAAAGGCTGCAGTCTTACCGGTACCGGTTTGTGCCTGACCAATGACATCCTTTCCTTCCATGACAACAGGGATTGCCTGTGCCTGAATTGGAGATGCTTCTTCAAAGCCCATCTCCTCTATTCCACGTAAAATTCTGGGATCTAATCCCAATTCTTCAAATCTAATTGTTTCCATATAACCTCAATTACTTTTCCGGAATTGCTGGAAATGATTTGGGACATATTTCAATGTGGTATAAGAATTTTTATTTATATTGATACATTTCTGTTTCTTTTCCGTTTGTGAAACTAATATGCCACAAGTGTGGCATATATAATCTGCAAAAAGATTCCCTTGGCAAGCTAGCTTGCCATAGGAATCTACTTGCAGATTGCTTATGCGGCATTCGCCGCATAGCAGTTTCACAAATAAAAACAGGATACTGTATCCTATAACTTAATGCTTATATTCCACTTTCTCCAAATCAAAACCCATTTCACCAACAATTCACTCTGATTTTTTGATTAATTCCTCTTTTTCGGTGCGACTCATCTGTTTAATAGCATATTCTCGCTTCATGGCCTCTTGTTTGGTTTCAAAAGTCTCATAATATACCAATCGCACCGGCCCTCTACCTTTTGTATACTTCGCACCTTCTCCTGCATTATGTGCAGCAACTCTTTTTTCCAAGTCATTGGTCCATCCTGTGTAGAAAGAATGGTCCTTGCATTCCAAAATATATGTATAATTCATGTCTCTATTCCGTCTTTTGAAATTCACATAATCCCGCATTGTTGCGTGACATGGTTTTTACTTTATAAAGCATATCATCTGCTTGATGCAAATAATCCGATACCGTATCCTCTGCACTTGGGATTCCAAAACAGGCTCCCTGGGAAATAGATACATAAGGTGCCACTACAGAATGTCCATGGGCAATTTTCATGCCCAACACACGTTGTCTCAATTCCTGCATCATAGAAAGTACATCTTCCTGACGATAACCGGAATATACAATTACAAATTCATCTCCACCATATCGAGCTGCAAACACGTTGTTATGCTCTTCCATACTGGCAATGGCAGTAGCTACCGCTTGGATACACCGGTCACCTTCCTGATGACCATAGTTATCGTTATATTGTTTAAAATAATCAATATCCAAAATTTCAATGGCAAAGTATGTTTTCCCAAGATTCGCCTTGATAAACACATCCTCCATAACCGCATTTAAACGGAAACGATTCGGAAGTCCCGTAAGGGCATCGGTCTCAGACTTTTGCTGCAACTCCAGATTTTCCTCTTCCATCTGTTTTTGCTGAATCGTAGACTGTTCAATCAAATTACGAAGATTCAACATATTTCCAATGGTTACTTGATTCTCTTTTTCCAAAATTTCGGATAATTCATAAAACAAACCGGCTGCCTGCAGATATCCTGCATGGTCTTCCGTGACTTTATAATATTTAATCTTTAAAGAAAGAATTCTTTTTTGCAGATTATGAATCTTTGCTTGTTTTGCCAAATTTTCCATTTGTGTAAGCGCTGTCCACAAAGGTTCAAAACGCTCTGCCTCTAACAGCATACCGCAATATTCCATCAAGTCCTCAAACACATCCAGTAATGGAAATGCCTCTTCCATAATATGATTAACTGCCTCAATGCATTCATCACGCAGTTTTTCTTTCCCTTCTGCCTGATAAAAACGTGCCATAAGACATTTCATACAAAGCTCCGTCATTTCCATATTATCGGGTCCGGCCGCCTTTTCCGCACGTTCAATATAAATACGTGCTTTCTCCATTTGGTTTTTTGCCAAATAGGTATTGGCCATGGCCATATAAGTATTCATGTATAATTCATTTCTGGCCGGTAAATCCGGATATCGATCAAGCGTCTCCTGACTGGCATCAAAATATCGGCCCGCCTGCTGATAATCTCCAAAATTATAATACATGGTGCCGATATTAAAATTAATCATGATACCTACCTGGTGAATCTGGTATTTTTTGCAATACCCCAGGGCTGTCAGATAATTATCCATAGCAAAAGGAGCATTGCCTCTGCTAAAAGACGTAATGCCCATAAAATTATAAGCCTTTGCTACCAGTTCCCATTGCTCTGAATTATCCAAATAAGGCAAGGCTGTGGTAATATTACGGAAAAAATTATCCAAATCATTCAAACTGTAATAGTTTTCTGCACGATAATAAAAGGCAAATCCCAACAACTTATCGGACTTGTGTTCTTTGCCATATTCCATAATTTTGTCGCAATATTTTAATGTCTCTTCCGCATCTATTCCGCGGCTATGCAGTACTTCTTTTATCCAACCTTGGACCTGTGTACTGTACTCTTTGTAATTTTCCATACCTTCACACTTTCTGTGTGTCCCCGTACTTCTATTATATGAAAGACTTTTTTTCAATACAATGAACGAAATCCGGAGATTCTATGAAAAAATGCTATACTTTCTAAAATTTTTAAAATGCTACTGCTCCAGTAAATAATTTGTAAGCATCGCAAACTGCTCCAATGTCAGTGTTTCCCCACGCACCGTAGAAGGCAGTCCCATTTTTTCAATCGCTTCTGTTATTTTTTCTTTTGAATAAGGTAAATTTCCTGCGTTGGTAAGTCCATTTACCAACGTCTTTCTTCTTTGATTAAAGGATGCTCGAATCACACGGAACATCATCTTTTCATCCTTCACCTCTACCGGTGATTTTTCATGTCGGGTTAATCGAATGACCGCACTTCCTACCTTTGGACGAGGCATAAAGCAATTCGGCGGTACATTTGCTACGATTTCCGGTTTTGCATAATATTGAACCGCCAAGGACAACGCTCCATATTCCTTGCTTCCCGGTCCCGTTTGCATACGATCAGCCACTTCTTTTTGTACCATAATCGTAATACTTTCGATTGGCACGTGACTTTCAAAAAGCCCCATGATAATCGGTGTCGTAATATAATATGGCAGGTTTGCAACTACCTTAATCGGCTTTCCGCCATTTCGCTCCTCTGCCAAAGCTTTGATATCGACTTTTAAGATATCCTCATTTACGACCTCCACATTATCGTATACTTGCAACGTGTCTTCCAGTATGGGAATTAAATTTCGATCGATTTCCACCGCCACGACTTCTCTCGCCTGTTCACACAGGTATTGCGTCATCGTACCAATTCCGGGTCCGATTTCCACCACGAAATCTTCCTTGGTGACACCGGCTTCTCGCATGATTTTTTCCAAAACATGGGTATCGATCAAGAAATTCTGACCAAACTTCTTTTGAAAATTGAATCCGTATTTCTGTAATACGGCAATTGTGTTTTGTGGATTTCCAAGAGTTGCCATCCTTAATCCTCCATAAACTTTTCAATCACTGCTGCTACTCCATCTTCATCATTGGAAAGAGTAATATAATCTGCTGCCTTTCGCACATCTTCCTGGGCATTCGCCATAGCGACGCCCAAACCGGCGAACTGTATCATAGAGAGATCATTAAATCCATCTCCACAACAAATCAACTGCTCCTTCTCTAAATGCAGATCTTTTAATAAATAAGCCAATCCGGATGCCTTATCTACACCATTAGGCACGCACTCCAGGAAAAATGGCTCTGAACGGAAAATATTTAATTTTGATTTAAATTTTCCTTTGGCTAATTCCAGAGCATGTAAGATTTTATCCGGCTCTCCGGACATCAAGCATTTATTGATTGGCCAGGTGATTTCCTGCACAAAATCTTCTACCTCCAGAATAGGCAGGCTATTGATTCTGCTTTCCAATTCCAAATACTCATCTTTTCCATTGCCACTTACAATGCCATCCTTTTTATAGGTAACAATCCCTACATCCACTTGCTTTGCAATCTGATACAAACCGGGAATCGCATCCTCCGGCAAAGTCGCATTAAATACCACTTCTTCCGTCTTACAATTCGTGATTTTCGCGCCATTATAGGCCATCATGTACCCACCGTACTTTTGTAATTCCAGCTCTTCCGCCAACTTTACAATTCCCGGTGTCGGACGTCCACTGGCCAATACCACTTTCTTTCCCTTTTCTTGGATTCGAAAAAGGGCTTCCTTATTTCTTTTTGAAATCTGTTTCTCAGAATTGGTTAAAGTTCCATCCAAATCTAATACAATACATTCGTATGACATGCTTTTTCCTTTACTCTTAAAGCCTCACAAAGCGGCATTTATATACCAAATAGCATCTTTGCATTGGCTTTTGTGTGTTCCATGACTTCATTTTCCGTTATATTTTTAATCTTTGCAATCTCCGTAACCACATAAGGTAAATATAAAGAAGAATTTCTTTTTCCTCTATATGGCTCCGGCGCAAGATATGGACAGTCAGTTTCTAATAATAAATACTCTAGGGGTATTTGGTCAACTGTTTCTTTTAATTTTTTTCCATTTTTAAAAGTAACGACTCCTCCAACGCCCAAATAATAACCCATTTTTACATATTCCTTGGCAATCTCCGGCGAATAGGAAAAACAATGGATCACACCCGGAATCTCGTCTTGGTGCGCTTCCTTCATAATTTCCAAGGTATCCTCTGCGGCATCTCTGGAATGGATAATCACAGGTTTCTGAAGCTCCTTTGCCAGGGATAACTGGCGACGAAACCAATAGCGCTGATTTTCCTGCACCTCTTTTTCCTTATCCCAATAATAATCCAATCCGATTTCTCCAATTGCCACCACTTTATCATGCCGCGCATCTTGTTCTAAAGCGGAAAATGTATTCTCATTTAGTTCATCTACGTCGCTTGGATGTACTCCTGCCGCCGCATAAATGTAGGAATAGCGCTCCGCCAAGGCTATACTGTTTTTTGTCGACTGTAAATTCGCACCCACGTTGATGAGTGTCTCAATTCCTTTCTCCGGAAATGAGTTGAGAAGTTCGTCTCTATCTGAGTCGAACTTCTCATCATCATAGTGTGCATGACTATCAAAAATCATAGCATCTCCTATTCTTAAGCAATTTCAGAACCGCTTGGACAATCCTTTTCCGGTGTCATCACCACGTAGTTGCCCTCTGCATCCTCTGCACAAAGAATCATTCCTTCTGATAAAATACCGGCTAATTTCGCAGGCTTCAAGTTCACAAGAACCATAACCTTTTTGCCCACCATCTCTTCCGGTGTGTAGTACTTACGAATTCCGGAAACAATCTGTAACGTTTTGCTTCCCACCTTTACCTGAGAGCAAAGCAATTTTTTTGATTTCTCTACTGCTTCACAAGCCATAATTTGACCAACCTGGAACTGCATCTTTTCGAAATCTTCAAAGGTAATGGTTTCCTTGTCTTCCATATCCATCACTACTTCATCTGTTGCGGATGGACCTTCTAAAGCGATGCGAGCTGCTTCTGCTTCTTCCGGTGTCATCTTTCCTGCTTTTACAAGATTTTCTCTGGCCTTTTTCTGATGTGCTAAAAATTCTTCTCTCTGACGAGCCTGAATTTCTGCTGCCTTAGCCAAAGTTTCTTCCTTATCTAAACGAGCAAATAAGATTTCCGGAGTGTCGGTCACCTTATTTTCAGATGGATATAATCCAAATTCACCCAAGGTATCAAAATCACGAAGTGTGGTATTTAACTGCTTCATGATGCGATCTGCAGTATCCGGTAAGAATGGTGCAAGCAGTGTAGTTCCTACACAAATACCTTCTACCAAATTATAAAGAACGGTTGCAAGACGATCTGCCTTAGCTTCATCCTTTGCAAGTACCCACGGTTCTGTTTCATCGATATATTTGTTCAAACGCTTGAATACTGTGAAAATTTCTGTCAAAGCATCTGCTGCGCGCAAATGTTCCATATGTGCTTCTACTTTATCGTATGCGCCGGTTACCACAGCCTTCAAATCAGCATCCATCGTATCTTCTACGTTCTTGTTGCTAACCACGCCACCAAAGTACTTGTTGCTCATAGAAATTGTACGATTTACCAAGTTTCCTAAGGTATTCGCCAAATCAGAGTTCACACGCTCTACCATTAATTCCCAAGTGATTACACCGTCGTTTTCATATGGCATCTCATGAACTACAAAGTAACGGGTTGCATCTACACCAAATAAATCTACTAAATCATCGGCGTAAATAACATTTCCCTTACTCTTACTCATCTTTTCGCCACCCTGTAACAACCATGGATGTCCAAATACCTGCTTCGGAAGCGGCTCACCGAGTGCCATCAAGAAAATTGGCCAATAAATGGTATGGAAACGAATGATATCTTTTCCAATCAAGTGTAAGTCTGCAGGCCAGTTCTTTTTGTACTGTTCGGAAGAATTACCCTCTGCATCATATCCAATACCGGTAATATAGTTGGAAAGTGCATCTAACCATACATATACTACGTGGTCCGGATCAAAATCTACTGGAATTCCCCACTTAAAGGAAGTTCTGGATACACACAAATCCTGAAGTCCCGGAAGAAGGAAATTGTTCATCATTTCATTCTTACGAGATACCGGCTGGATAAATTCCGGATGACTGTTGATGTGTTCAATTAATCGATCCGCATATTTGCTCATCTTAAAGAAATAAGCTTCTTCTTTTTCCGGATGTACTTTACCGCCACATACCGGACAAACGCCATCTTTTAACTGAGACTGTGTATAAAAGGCCTCACATTCGGTACAATACATACCTTCGTAAGCACCCTTATAAATATCTCCCTGATCGTAAAGCTTTTTAAATATCTTCTGTACTTGTGCTTCATGATCTGCATCCGTTGTACGAATGAAACGATCATAAGATGTATTCATCAAATCCCATAAATGCTTAATTGTTCCTGCAGTAGCATCTACGAATTCTTTTGGAGTTTCTCCTTCTTCAATTGCACGCGTTTCGATTTTCTGTCCATGTTCATCAGAACCTGTCTGAAAATGCACATCAAATCCATCTGCTCTCTTATATCTTGCGATACAGTCCGCAAGCACGATTTCGTAACTATTACCGATATGCGGCTTACCGGATGTGTATGCGATTGCAGTTGTAATATAATACTTTCCTTTGTTTTGCATATTGCCTCCTAAAAATTGTAATAAAAAACCGTCTTCTTATTCAGAAGACGGATGATTTCCGTGTTACCACTTCTATTCGTCTTTGCCTCACAGCAAAAACCTCACTAGATGTAAACATCATACGCTATAACAGGCGCACCTGTCAGACCTTATCCATTCCGGTTCATGTCTGCCGCTCCAAAGCCATCTTCCTCCTGTTTTCCCTGATTCCCTCACACCCTGCATCGCAGTAGGAATCTCTCTGAAAGGTTCCGCAAAAGTACTCTCTTTTTCCACGCGTTCTTCCTTCTCGTTATCGAAAACGATTATAACCAGTCATTAGGTTAACATGAATACGGCGGAAAGTCAAATGACTAGGTCGTTTCTCCATTCTTTTTTACCTGCTCTTCGTAGGTTTGATAAACAATGGTTTCCATTCTTTTTTGGATATACTTATCCACGTTTTTATCCCGAATAAACTCCTTTGCAATCTCTGAGCAATCCAATTCTAAATCCTGGGGAATATCCCCCACAAATTTCAAACGATTCAACGTGGTTTCCATATCTCTTAGCACATTTTCATAGGTAATCAAATCGTAGATTTCCATCGCCGTGGAAGCAGACAAGCGAATCTTACCAATCGCATTGGTAACAACAATATCCGCTTCCTGCGTTTCGCCTTTTCTTACAACCATATGCATCTCCTATGTATAAAGCGTCTCTTGCAACTCTTCTATACATATTATTATACAATACATTTTTTTATTTCCAACGAATTTTCATCGGAATAGGTTGTACTAACGAATACAAATGTAAACTACATAGGCAATATAGAGAGCAATCATAATGATACCTTCTCTCTTGTCCAACTGATCCTTTGTCTTACAGAATAACCATACCAAAACGCTCATCACCATAAGGACAACTAAATCAATCACATTTTCCATGACAAAACCAATGGGGCTAATGGCGCCTGCCACACCAATAATCAAGAAAATATTGAAAATATTGGATCCAAGCACATTTCCAATCGCCATATCCACTTCATTTTTTCTGGCTGCCACAATGGATGTCACCAACTCCGGCAAACTGGTTCCTAAGGCTACAATGGTGAGTCCAATCAAAGTTTCAGAAATACCAAAGACTCTTGCAATGGAAGTTGCTCCATAACCAAGGGTTGCTCCACTAGCCAAAGTAAGTTCATCCCCTACTACAAAATCTCCACCAAACTTAATGGCTACTGCACCTACTACAATATAAATAATGCAGCGAAGAACTGACATTTCTTCTCCTGTCGTCTCTTCCTCTTCTGTCTCCATGGCATTTTTGCGATTCTTCAAACCACGATAAATGGTACTTCCTAAGAAGATTACGAAAAATACCAGCAATGCGACGCCTTCGATGCGTCCTACCATACCAATATCATCCCCGACACCAATGCCGGTCATGCCAAAAAGCAATAATAACAATGCTGCAAACACAGAAAATGGAAAATCTATGCGCATGCTGCTTTTATCTACTGCGATTGGTACAAACAAAGCACTCGCTCCCAGTACCACCATCAAATTAAAAATATTAGAACCTGTCACATTACTTACCGCAAGCGAATTGCTTCCTGCCAATGAAGCAGTGACACTAACAGCCAATTCCGGCAAACTGGTACCCATAGCTACAATCGTAAGACCAATCAGCAAAGATGGAACCTTCAATTTTTTTGCAATTCCGGAACTACCACTTACAAAGGCATCTGCACCTTTTATCAGTAATACGAATCCCAGTATTACGGTGAATACAGAAAATAAAATAGTGATTACAGTCTGTGAAAACATGCTTTTCTCTCCTTTAAAATATAATTATCCTCTATAAAATTCCCAAGTGTTCCACCAAAATATGGACACCAATCAGAATCAAAATAACGCCACCACAAATTTCTGCACCTTTTTTGTAGAAACTTCCGAATAAATTTCCCATAACGACGCCAACAATAGAGAGCACAAAGGTAATGATTCCAATGATGATGACCGATGGGAAAATAGGGGTTCCAATCACCGCAAAGGAAACGCCGACTGCGAGTGCATCAATACTGGTAGCAATTGCTAAAAGCAAGAGTTCCTTATGTGGCAAAGGCGGATCCATCTCCGTGGGACAGACACCGTCTTCCTGATCACGTAATGCTTCTATTAACATCTTACCACCAATAAATCCCAATAGAATAAAGGCAATCCAATGATCAAACTCTTCAATGTATCTTAAAAACTGATAACCAAGCAACCAGCCAAGGGTTGGCATCAAAGCCTGAAATCCACCGAAATACAGGGCAATAAAAAATGTTTGCTTTTTATTGATTTTCCGCATGGATAACCCCTTACAGACAGCCACTGCAAAGGCATCCATGGATAACCCAATGGCGATTAAAATGATTTGTAACATAAACACTTTCCTCCAAATCTTTTGGTTCTTTTCCCTACGACACAAAAAAACCCACGTACTCCAATTTATAACAAATCAGAATACGTGAGTCTCATTCTTTAAGATTTACCAGGTTCTTCGAACCGAGCTTGTTGATAAACCGCGGCTTGTGCCGTGAACTACTCCCTCACGGAGTTGAAATTAATGTTTATATTATCCTTTTTGAAAATAATTGTCAACAAAAATTTTATAAACTTCCTCCTAAAAGAAAAGCATGGATAATTTCAGCCAAAACAACCAGTATAAATACGATCATTCCCGGGTTCAACCAAACCGTTTTTGCAATTTCTCCTTTTTGCAAATCGTCTTCCTTGGTACGGAAATGGATTTTTTTTCGCTTCATAAAGAATACGACAATTCCGTATATCATAAATCCGTAGACAAACAAGGAATAAATCGCTGCAATCATAAAATTATCCATAAACAACAAACTAAGTACAGTTGAAATGGTATTCACTGCTGCATGCATCAAAATATTGTAACGTAATTTTCCGGTTCTCACATATAAGTAACCTAATGCCATTCCCATAATCGATGCATAGATAATTTGGGAAAAGTTTCCATGAAACAGACCAAACATCACGCCGGACAAGATAACGGCCAGTTTTTCTCCATAAGGCAAGAACTTCCGTAAAATCATTCTTCGGAAAATCAATTCCTCCATAATCGGTGCCACAACACACGCAAACAGCAACATAACAATTCGTTCCGGTATGCTGTAACTAAACATCATATCCATGATGGCATTATAGGATCCATGTCCTACCAGCAAAGTCACAATTCCATTGATAATCACAGTGACAATATTTCCTAAAATGGAAACTCCATAGGTGGCTGCGAAAAATAGAAACCACTGCTTCTTTGTAATGGAAACTTCCTCCACCTGTGCCTCCGGAATCTTTTTCAATAAAAGATAGGCAATCGGTAACGCAATAAAATCCATCGCTACAAAAGTCAAAATCAAAGAAACAGCTCCCGGAGTTTCTCCACTCCAGATCAATTCCGCAAGTTTGCTAAAGCAAAAGGATATTCCCAAGTCTATTCCGCAAGCCAAAACCAAGATCCATCCACATCTTGAAAAAACACTCTTTTTGCTCATACTCTTATGCTCCTCGTTTCTTCCAATTTAACTAGTCCACACGCTTTTTCCCAAAGAAAAAGAGTGCAACTGTTCCGGGGCCTGTATGAGATCCAATGGTGGTACCAATATCGAAAATTTCGATTTTTCCCTTCATCGCAGGAATCAAAACTTCAATGGCCGTTACCAAATCCTTGGCATCTTCCATACAAGCCGCCTGAGAAATATAACATTTTCCATCATACTCCGCACCATTTTCTGCATTTTCCAGCATCTTTGCTGCGGTTGCCTTAATAACTGCATTTTTTCCACGCAGCTTGCTTCTGGCAATCAAACGTCCTAAATAATCGACATTCAATAGAGGACAAATCTTCAATGCCCCACCGAAAACTCCGGCTGCTTTTGAAACACGACCACCACGTACCAAATAAGTAAGGTCCGTAGTAAAGAACCAATGATTGACATCCAAACGATGTTCTTCTGCCCAGGTCTTTAAGTCCTCTAAGGACATTCCTTCATCTCGCAGGTCAGCCAACGTATCCATCAAAAGACCGTAACCGGCAGAGGCTGCGTAGGAATCCAAAATATAAATTTTACGATCCGGATAACGCTCTCGCAATTCCTCTGCTGCAAGATTTGCAGAATTGATGGTGCCGGAAATTCCCGAACTCAATGTCAAATGCAAAATATCTTTTCCAGCCTCTAAAAACGGAGTGAAATGATCAATATATCCCTCCATGTTGACCTGGGAAGTTTTTGTCATTGCACCCTGCTCCATAGCTTTGTAAAAGCCCGATAACGGATAACTACCATCATCCACATAGGTCTTTCCATCCAGTTCAAAACTGAAATTCGCTACCTGAATGTTTCTTTTCTGATAATGCTCTCTAGTCAAATCTGCTGTAGAACAGCAGCTTAAAATATAATCTCCCATTTTTTCTCCTTTAGATTGCTGCAAGTGCCTGTTCCAAGTCAGCAATCAAATCTTTTTTATCTTCCAAGCCACAAGACATACGAACAAGTCCTGCCGGAATACCTGCCTCATTCAACTGTTCATCTGTCATCTGACGATGGGTAGAAGTTGCCGGATTCAAGCAACAGGTTCTAGCATCGGCCACGTGTGTCTCAATCGCTGCTAATTTCAAATGTTTCATGAACGTTTCTGCTGCCTTTCGTCCACCTTCCAATTCAAAGGAAACTACACCACATCCGCCATTTGGTAAGTATTTCTGAGCAAGATCATAATATTTATCAGATGGAAGTCCGGAATAATTTACTTTTACAACCTTTGGATGCTGCTCTAAAAATTCAGCAACTGCTTGTCCATTTTCAACGTGACGTGGCATTCTTACATGTAAAGATTCCAAACCTAAGTTCAAGATAAATGCATGCTGTGGAGACTGAATGCATCCAAAATCACGCATTAACTGCGCAGTACACTTAGTAATAAATGCACCTTCCTGTCCAAATTTTTCTGCATAAGTAATACCGTGATATGATTCATCCGGTGTGCAAAGTCCCGGGAACTTCTCGGCATGAGCCATCCAGTTAAAGTTTCCACTATCTACAATTGCACCACCAACTGCTGCACCATGTCCATCCATATACTTGGTGGTAGAATGTGTCACGATATCTGCGCCCCACTCAATTGGTCTACAGTTCACAGGTGTTGGGAATGTATTATCTACAATCAATGGTACCCCGTTGGCATGTGCCACGCGTGCGAATTTTTCAATATCTAATACAGTAAGAGCCGGGTTTGCAATGGTTTCTCCAAACACTGCTCTGGTATTTTCCTGGAATGCTGCCTGAATTTCTTCCTCTGTGCTATCCGGAGATACAAATGTTACATCAATTCCCATTTTCTTCATGGTAACGGAAATCAAATTGAAAGTTCCTCCATAAATGGATGAAGACGCCACAATATGACTACCAACTTCACAAATATTAAATAACGCGAAGAAATTGGCTGCCTGTCCGGAAGAAGTAAGCATTGCTGCCTTTCCACCTTCTAACTCAGCAATCTTTGCTGCTACAAAGTCATTGGTTGGGTTCTGCAAACGTGTATAAAAATATCCACTTGCCTCTAAATCAAAGAGTTTTCCCATGTCCTCACTGGTGTCGTATTTAAATGTTGTTGACTGTACAATCGGAATCTGTCTAGGTTCTCCGTTTCCTGGTCTATAGCCCGCCTGTACGCACTTTGTGTTCATTGTATAATCCTTCATCGTTTCCACTCCTTTATGCATCACATTGTTAAAAGTATAAATGATTTCTATTGAAAATACCACCTTATTATAGAAAAAAAGAAGCAGTCACAAGGACTGCTTCTATGCTTCCGTTTTTTCCACAGAATTTTCTGTTTTATCTTTTGGCATAATCCAGAACTTCAATAATGGATAACTTACCACCACTGCCAACAATGTATTCACTACGCTGGCGACGGTTCCTGCCAACCCATCATTCATATGGAGGGATGTTTTACAAATCTCAGTTACATAACCCGGTAAAATCAGGTTTACAACAACAATAACTACCGCAAGCACTGCATACTTCGGTGCGGATTTGGAAAAATCTGCATTTGACTTAAATACCCAATTCTTCTGGACAAAGAAGTTTACAATCTGTGCCAAAACTTCCGCAAAGAAGAAGGTTAAAAATCCGCCCAAGCCATTGGAACCATCCGAGGTATAATTAAAAATCAAAAACTTGAAAGGACTAACCATACCCAGTGCAGATACAAAAATCGCTGTTCCAATCCAAGTAATCACAAATCTCGTAATCGTAGACACATTGGAAAGTACATTAAATAATATAAATTCCCATATATCCGGGTGTTTTTCTTTAAAGTTGGTAATGATATTCATATTGTCCTCCCTATTTCAACTTCTTTTCATATTCTTTATTTAATCTTTGATTTCGGAAAAAGCCTCCCACTACTTTTCCAAAACCTTTTCCACCATGTCCGTTCACCATGAGAACAATTCCGTCTACCATTTCCATGGACACCATACCACCTGTCATTTTCGCAATGGCGCGGAAGGGCATATTATACTGGAATAAGGTATTCAAATCCGGAACTCCTGCTTCCTGGGATTTCTTTAACTTTTTATCCAAAACCCTATAAATCATCTTCGCAAGTCCGCTTTTTGCATAGTACATCTGACAAAGGGCATCGTTTCGTCCAAGCTCTCCACTCCAGCTTCCATCCGGGATTTCATAACCAAGGAGATACGTATATTCCTCGTCAGATACATCCTGGATTTTTCCGGTTACATAGGCAGAAAGTTTGTCCTCCTCATATGGGAATTCTGTAGTTGTTCCCTCTACATAAAGCGCACCCTGCAACCGAAGATCTGCGGAACTACTTCCGACTGCGATTTCATAATTTCCTTCTTCAATTTCAAATTGATTGGTTTTCTGATTCCAATAACGGAAAGATTTATCATCAAAGGAAATTGTCACTTTTTTGCTTTCTCCGGCCTTTAAGAACACCTTTTGGAATCCCTTTAATTCTTTCTTCGCACGGAAAACTTTGGCATTTGGCAACCCTACGTAAAGCTGAGCCACCTCTGCTCCATCTCGGTCTCCCGTATTCGTCAAAATAAATTCCACACCCTCTCGATTAACTTTGAAATCAGAATATGCAAATGTTGTATAAGAAAGTCCATGTCCGAACGGGTATAAAACAGGAACTTCTGCTTTTTCAAAGTAACGATATCCTACATAGATACCCTCTCTGTATTCTGAATTTCGCTGCTGTGCCGGATAATACTTATAGGAAGGGGTATCTTCATATTTTTTCACATAAGTTTCATTTAACTTGCCGGATGGATTTTCCTTTCCGGTTAAAATATCAAGGACACCACAAACACCAGCCTGGCCACCTAAATATCCGTGAAGCAAGGCTTTGAAATGATGGTGCCAAGGCATTTCAATAACAGAACCGGCACTAATCACACCTACAATATTTGGATTTGCTTTTTCCAATTCCTGCAATAAGGTAATCTGGTTTTGCGGAATACGTAAATGCGTTCTATCCAAACCTTCCGATTCGCTTTGCTCATTCAAACCAAAGAAGTAAAGTACCACATCTGCCTGAGCAGCCAAATCCAAAGCTTCTTTCTTCATGGCTTCGTCTTCTTTTCCATCTCTTTGATAACCTCTGGAAGTGCCAACGACCTGCAAGTCGTAATCTCCTAAATTTCCTACAATACTTTCCACTTTTGTGGAGTTCACCATAGAAGATCCGGCCCCTTGATAACGAGGATCAAAAGCAAAATCACCGATCACTGCCACCTTAGCCTGTGAAGTCAAAGGTAAAATACAATTTTCATTTTTTAACAAAACACTGCAAGCTGCTGCCGCATGCTTTGCCAATGTATGGTGTGCTGCATGCAGGGCATTCTTATCTAGATTCTTCCCCTTTGACTCCCAGAAATTCTTTTCCTGTTCCTTCAAATATAAAACCGCATCAATCAACTCATCCACACGCTGATCAATATCCATTTCCGTAATTTTTCCGGAAGAGACTGCTGCCAACAACTCTCTGGCCGCATCCAATCCCGGTGCCGGCATTTCTAGAGTAGAACCATTTTTTACTCCAAGCGCATGATCATTGGAAGCGCCCCAGTCAGTTACTACGACTCCATCAAATCCCCATTCGTCTCTAAGGATATCCTTTAAAAGGTGGGCATTTTCATTGGCATAAATACCATTTACTTCGTTGTAACTTGTCATCATGCTTTTTACATTGCCTTCTTTTACCGCAATTTCAAAAGCGGTCAAATATATTTCTCTTAAGGTTCTTTCATCAACCACTGCATTCATAGCCATTCTACGCTGTTCCTGGCTATTTACTGCGAAATGTTTTCCGCATGCGTATACACCCTGACTTTGGATTCCGCGAATCAAAGCTGCTGCCATTTTTCCGGCATGATATGGGTCTTCTGAAAAATACTCAAAATTTCTTCCACACAGAGGATTTCGTTTGATATTCATTCCCGGTCCCAAAAGGATATTTACCCCTTCTACCATGGCTTCTTCCCCAAGGGCTTTTCCGATTTCTTCTCCCAATTGGATATCCCAACTGTTTGCTACGGTAGCTGCTGTTGGAAAGCAAGTTGCCGGTACCGAAGGATTTAATCCCAAATGATCTCCCGCTCCGGCTTGTTTTCTTACACCATTCGGACCATCGGAACAAAAAATAGATTCCAATCCGTGCTTTGGTAAGTCTCTCGACTCCCACTCTCCCTTACCACTAAGAAATGCCGCTTTTTCTTCTAAAGTCATTTGTGCAATGATATCTTGATGCTTCATTCCTGCTCCTTCCGTTCTCATTTCTATCTATTCTCTCGTAACAAGTAATTCTTTTTTTGACAGTATTATCATAATATAAAAAAAGAATCTTTCCCTTCTTTGGCATAAGTTGCCATTTTTCTGACATAAAAGGAAAGATTCTCTTTTTAATTTTCTTGCCACGGAATCAAGATTTTCAATTCAAACATATGATTACGTACGTCAAAGTCCACACTGCCACCGTATTTTCCTACGGTATAACAAATACTTTTAATTCCATAACCGTGATTCTTTTTATTCGCTTTTGTAGTAACCGGATATCCATTTTTCAACTTTAACGGCTGCTCGCAATAATTTGAAATATCAATGTATACAAATTGCTTTCGTTTTGCGACTGTCATATGAATCAAACGCTTTTCCTCATCCGGTATAAGGATCACATTTTCAATGGCATTATCCAATGCATTTCCAAAAATCGTACATATATCCGTCACATGAATAAACTGCAACAAACTTCCGTCAGCCACACAGGTAAATTTCATTTTATTATTGCGGATTGTGGCCATTTTTCCGTCTATCATAGCATCCAAAACCTGGTTCCCGGTCTGCTGT
This sequence comes from Lachnospiraceae bacterium, assembly GCA_045657625.1. Classification (GTDB taxonomy): domain Bacteria; phylum Bacillota; class Clostridia; order Lachnospirales; family Lachnospiraceae; genus JAZOTM01. The sequence continues at coordinate 7,119 of JAZOTM010000016.1, read as the reverse complement.
TCCGGCTGGTATCGCTCCAATTCTTCTTCCAGCGCATCCAGCCATCTGGATCTTTTTTCCGGATCCACTTCCGCCCGAAGCCCCATAATTTGATGTTTTAAATCATGATACTTTACATTGATCAACTCTATGGTTTCCTGATAATTTCGATAATTATCATACTGATTTTTCAACATGGTCTCCATGAGTTGTAATTCTTTTTCTGCACCCAGCTCATACATACGACTTTGATATGCAAAAAAGATGGCCAAGCCCCCTAAATCAATTAACGTACGAATATTAAAAATTTCCGGCGCAAAACTACTACTAAAGGGCGTGTTTTCATATACAAAACTTAAATTGCTGAGGAAAAAAGAAGCCGCTACTATAAGACCGGTAGTCCACAACTCCTTGTAACCAATCCGCATTTGATACTCTTCCTGTTTTATTTCCTTATCGAAATAATATAACGCTACAAAGGAAATTCCAAACACTATCACAAGAAGTATGGCACTAAAGCAAAAACTCATTACTACATTCTCTTGCAAGGATTCTGAACGTACATAACACTCCAATTGCCATTCCAAAGAAGCTATAAACTCTGCAAACAAAAAGGCTTTCAAACATTCATATAAAATTTCCTGCCAGCCTGCATTGCGCACGAGATATAAATATGCATACATCAATGCCACGGATACCAACATACAAACCAGCCACAGACTGTCTCTTACATTGTCTGTCATCACCATCCAAGCCACTTGTATCCCTAGAAACAGAAGGGACACCAAGCCATAGGGCAGACCCTTCCATCTTTTTTTCATAAAATAGCCGTAAAAAAACACGGCTCCCCATTCTGCTATCGCAGAATAAATTCTCGGTATATCCTGATATAATCCATTTATTTCCATAAAAACAGTACTTCCAATCCTAGCATAAAACCTTTTTCGACCCGCTCCATTAATGGTCACCCATATACACAGCCAAGGCCTTTAAAAAGTCGTTTTTTCTACCACGGCTAATGGGCAGTTCTTGCTTATGAATCAAACAATTTCCATCTTTGATTCCTTCCACATATTCCATATTTACCAAGTACCCCTTATGACTACGGAAAAAACCATATTGTAATAGCGTGTCTTCCGCATCCTGCATTTTTGCACGCATGCGCACTTCCCCATTTTTTGTAACATATACCAGATTGTGGCCTTCGCTTTCAATATAGTAAATATCTTCAATCTTGATTTTTACAATTCCATTGGTTAAATTCAGTACCACCGTATGGCTTTCCCGATTTCCCAACCGTCGAATGGCCCGATCCAATTTTTGCGCAAAGGAAAAATAAGAAACCGGCTTCAATATATAGTCTAAGGCATCCACCTCATAACCACGAATGGCATATTGCGTCATATTTGTGATAAACATGATGATAACATCTTTATCCATTTTTCGAATTTCTTCTGCCGCACTCATGCCATCCATAAATTTCATCTGAATGTCCATTAAAATAATGTCGAAATTCCCTTTATAATTCTCAACAATTTGATCCCCATCCCGAAATCTTGTAATACGAATTTCCTGATTATATTCCTCTTGGAATTTTTCCATATATTCGGACAATTGCTCAGCGTATAAGTCTTCATCTTCTACAATTGCAATTTGTAACATTTTTTTCTCCCAATCAATTTCCAATCCATAAGTAATTTCAAAATATCATACCTTACAAAATTTAGAAATACAAGTAAAAAGCCTGATAAAAGAGACAAATCTCTTCTACCAGGCTTGCTTTTAGCAAACAATCTTTTTAAAGTTCTTCTTTCCACGTCTTACAATGACGCCATCTCCTTCAAAAGTTGCCTTTTCATAGGTTGTATGAATATCAGTTACTTTTTCATCACTTACAGAAACACCACCCTGCTCAACTGCACGTCTTGCTTCGTTACGGCTTCCTGACAATCCGGATTTTGTAAGGATTGTTAAAATATCGATGCTTCCATCTCTGAAATCCTCTTCTGCCAAGGTAAAGGATGGCATGTTTTCTAAATCACCGCCACCGGCAAATAAGGCTTTTGCTCCGGATTCCGCTTTTTTTGCTTCTTCCTCACCATGTACAAGACTGGTTAACTCATAAGCCAAAATTTCCTTTGCCTTATTTAATTCACTGCCTTCCCATTTGTCCATTTCATCGATTTGTTCCAATGGAAGGAAAGTTAACATACGGATGCATTTTAATACATCTGCATCATTTACATTTCTCCAATACTGATAGAAATCAAATGGAGAAGTCTTATTCGGATCCAACCATACAGCTCCGCCGACGGTCTTACCCATTTTCTTTCCTTCGGAGTTCAAGAGTAAGTTAATGGTCATAGCATATGCATCTTTTCCAAGCTTTCTACGGATCAACTCTGTTCCACCAAGCATGTTACTCCACTGATCATCTCCGCCAAATTCCATGTTGCAGCCATATTTTTGATATAACATGTAGAAATCATAGCTCTGCATAATCATGTAGTTAAATTCCAAGAAGGAAAGTCCTCTTTCCATTCTCTGCTTGTAACATTCTGCTGCCAACATACGATTTACGGAAAAATGAGGTCCAACTTCACGTAAAACATCTACATAGTTCAAATCCAATAACCAATCTGCATTATTTACCATTAATGCTTTTCCATCGGAAAAATCAATAAAACGACTCATCTGCTCCTTAAAGCAATTGCAATTGTGCTGAATCTGTTCTACTGTCAGCATCTGACGCATATCGGTTCTTCCGGATGGATCACCAATCATTCCGGTTCCTCCACCAAGTAAAGCAATTGGCTTATTTCCGGCCATCTGCAATCTCTTCATTAAGCACAACGCCATAAAGTGACCAACGTGCAAACTGTCTGCAGTAGGATCAAATCCAATATAAAAAGTAGCCTTTCCGTTATTTACCAAATCACGAATTTCTTTTTCATCTGTTACCTGGGCAATTAATCCTCTCGCCACTAATTCTTCATAAATCTGCATTTCTTTCTCCTTTTCTTTCTACAAATTGCGTAGACTTTCTATCATATAAAATTATCTAAATAAGAATGCGCCTCAATAGCGGAACGCTTTTTATGTTACAGGAAATTCAAAGAAATTTCCTGTAACATAAAAAAAGCGCCTCTCATCCATAAGGACGAGGGCGCATACGCTCGTGTTACCACCTTAATTCGTAAATGACTCACATCATTTACCTCAGTAGGATCAATCAATCCCTTGCACATATAACGGATGCCATTCCGTCGCAGCCTACTATGGTTTCGGTGCGCAGCTCAAGGAGGTATTCATATTCGCTTCCTGTAAGTCTTTCACCAACCGACTTCTCTCTGTACATTGCCACAAATATTACTTTTTCCTATCAAAGCCTTTATCTTTTTGCATTATAAAAAGATTCCTAATTTTTGTCAATAGCCAGCCTAATCCTTCTGCACTATACATTTCTTTTCTTTTGTTTCTTTCCAATGACACCAAATGCCAAAAATCAGCGCAATTGTCGTCACCCAGATACTAAAAATCCATGCTAAGCCATCCATTTCAGCATCCACATAATTTCCACTAAACCACATCACAAAACCACCACCTATAGAACATAGAAAACTGCTGAATCCAAAAATTCTTCCATGATATGCTTCCTCTGTGTGCTCTGTTAGGAATACTGCATAACAGATAGCAGTCAATACTTCGCCCAAGGTAAAGATTACAATGACGACGTAATAACATGGAATCACACCCATAAATTGTAAAAAGAGGAAAAAAGATAACATCTGCAAGAAAATTCCATATATCAACTTTTTTTGATGCATCCACTTATCCGTAATCTTTGTTAGGGTTGGAATTAAAATTGCAGCTAAAATGCAATTCAGACTCATCACAGTTCCATATATTTTAGCCCCGTATGTTCCGTGATATTTTGTAAACTCAATAGGCATCAAATAAGTAAACTGCGAATATCCTGCCTGATACAATACAAAGGACAAAATAAAGGTAAGAACAATTGGATTTTTCCATATCACAGACAAGAAAGATCCTTTTTTTTCTATGCCTTCCACCTTTGTGGCATATTCAGAAGACACCACATCCTCTTTTTTTACCTGAACAAAAAAGGCAATTAATAAAGTCGAACATCCGATTGTAAAACCATCCAGTAAAAAACAAAGCCAAAAATAATCATAAAATAAAAATCCGGCGATAACAGACGCCATGGCACCACCTACATTTGCAGCCAAGTACTGTAGGGAATAGGCTTTATCCCCCATACCATTTGGTGTGATTTGTGCCACCAAAGCATTATATGCCGGTGTCTCCATATTCTGGAAAAACCCTGCAATAATGATAATATACAAAGACGAAAATTGAAAAGTTGTGAAACCGCAATAAAGGTAAAGTGCAATGGAAATGCAATCGCAAATAATAATAAACCTTTTTTTATCAAAAAAATCTGCCAGGTGTCCTCCGATCAGATTTGCCGGAAGCATAATCAATCCCGCAAACATAATCCATAAAGCCGTATCCGTAGCACTCATCCCAATTTTTTGATTTAAAATCAGTGTCAACATGGGGATAATCATAGTTCCCATGCTCGTAACAAATCTGCCCACTGCTAGGGCATAATTTACTTTTGATAAACCTTTGTACTGTAATAAAATTCTCATGCTGTCCTCCTATACTGTTTTTATTACTTTTCCTCCGGGAAAAAGAGTAACGTCGTATTCCAAGGAATCGTACCTTCCTCCTTTGTTTTATGTGTTCGAAGAAACGTTGAAATATAAGTTTTTAATTCCATAACATCCTCTTCCTTCAAAAAAGCTACTCCATTTACAAAATCACCTAAGGCCTTAGTCTCCGGATTTTCCGGTAAACCCTTCATATATTCCAAATAATGGCTCCAATTTTCATTCATTAAATAATTAAGTAAGACTTCCTGGTCCGAATATAACTCCTTATTTTCATTGGCTCTTAAACTAATTTCTGCGTTTGTTAATTGGTAATACTTGGCCTGTATTCCATTGATTTTCTCCGTATGGTCAAGTTCTACTAATCCAAGTTCCTCCAATTTTTTTATATGTGAAGTAACAGCAGAAGGTGAAATTTTCAGTTCCAAAGACAATTGCTTCGGTGTCATAGCTTCTCCTTTTACTTCCATAATACGCATTAGTTTTTGCCTTTGTGGATTCATATAAATTTTTAAATCTTTTTCAGAAGATAACGTTATTTTTTTCATTTGTTCTTCCTCTACTCTTTTTCTTACCTCATTATACGTTACATTTTATGTAACGTTAAGAAAAAATATAGGATTCCCTTTAAATAAAAGGAATCCCTATCTTTTGCCATTTGTTTTATACTCTTAATTCTTTCATCTACAGTGCATTAATCTAAAAATTGTAACTGCTGACGAACACAACGAATCCGAATATGATCAGATTTTCGCTCTACTTCTCCATCCGTATGTACCCACATGGGTTCTTTGGCAATAATTTCAATCTCTCTACCGTAACAATCCTCTATTCCTGAAACAGAAAAATGCGTCCCTTTTAAAGCTTTCGGCAATGCAAACAAAAACTTCAATTTCGAAATATTTCCTGCCGCGCATATATCTAAAATACCATCTGTAGCAACTGCTTTCGGGGCAAATGCAAATCCTCCACCTTCATACCGATGGTTCATAGCTGCAATAAAAAGACAATTTTCCATACTGCTTTGCAACTCTCCGTCCACCCAAAGTTCACACGCCGGATTTTTTGAGGTCAAAATCTGTTTTAAAGCAATAAATAAATACGTCAACTTTCCCATACCTAATTTGTTAAGTATATTTTTGACCTTTGATGCCATGGCCTCTTCACACACCGCTGCATCAAATCCAATTCCTGCGCTTACATGAAATTTTCTGGTAGGAATGAAATTTTCTTTTGTTTCATCCAAGTATTCCACCACTCCCAGATCGTAAATTCTTTTTACTTCTCCCTCTAAAATCTGCTTTAAAAGATACATCGGATCAGTGGAAAGTTCGAGATCTCTAGCAAAGTCATTGGAAGATCCTGAAGGAATATATCCTATACGGACTCTTACAAAATCCTCCATTGGAATACTATTTATGACCTGATTTAAGGTTCCATCTCCGCCTAAAACCACCAGATTCAATTCCTCTCTTTTTTTTAATAACTCCGGTATGATTTGTTGTATGCTTCTCGTTGATTTCGTAAAATATACCCTATATTCAACCTGTTTAAAGCGCAACTCTTTTTCCAAATCTCCCCAAATCCGCGCTCCTCTTCCTGATCGAGATGCTGGATTGACAATTACATCATACATAAATCCCCCTACTATCCACAATTCCTCTTTTAGATGTGGATCTATCCACATATTTCCATCTTATTTCCGGATAAAACGTGGATAAATCGTTCTAAATTTCGTTCTATTGTCTATATTTGAGTTTGTTTTTTTCTAAAATTACTTTTATTTTACACCAATTTTTATTTGTAAGAAATGAATGTTGCTGCGACATTCCCCATCTTATATATAAAAAAACCGGAAACATAATGTTTCCGGTTAAAGGTGACTGACGGATTTGAACCGACGATCAGGGAGTTGCAGTCCCACGCCTTACCACTTGGCTAAGTCACCACACAAATGAAATTTTAACAAACTACAAGAATATCGTCAAGCCTTATTGATTGATTTTCTCGTAAAAATGACTCCGACGGGAATTGAACCCGTGTTACCGCCGTGAAAGGGCGATGTCTTAACCTCTTGACCACGGAGCCATGAACTCCCCGAGTAGGGCTCGAACCTACAACAACTCGGTTAACAGCCGAGTGCTCTACCATTGAGCTATCGAGGATTATTAAATTACTATTTACAAAACTACAGCGAAACTAGGAACTCGCCGCAGTGCTCTACCATTGAGCTATCGAGGACTATTAATTATTAGTCTAATTTCTAAAAAAACCGAACCGTCAAAAAACGATTCGGTTGTAAATATACTTTCAAAATTTCACACAGACCGATTTATTAACTTCTTTTGATTAAGCCCTCGACCTATTAGTAACAGTCAGCTCCATGTATTACTACACTTCCACCTCTGCCCTATCAACCTGATACTCTCTCAGGGGTCTTACT
>JAZOTM010000015.1:0-79974 GCA_045657625.1 Lachnospiraceae bacterium | reverse complement strand
TAAGCAATAACTACACACCCTCCCGGGATTGATTCTCGGGAGGGATATAAGGCAGATATGAAAGTGCTGGTTTTTAACTGCCGAAAAGTGCTGGAAATAAACTGCCGAAAACTGCTGGTTTTTACTTGCTTTTTACAAGTGGTATTTTTCGGTTGTTGACGTTGTTGGAGTCTTAACAGAACAGCCTGATTTTGATGGTGCAAGAAATTATTGGAAAGTATAAAAAAAGGCTTAAAGAAGAGGGAAGCTAGTTGGTTACAAATTGTAACCAACTGAAAATGAGATCTCCGAAGGATGGAAAAAGATATAATACTGACGTGGCAAACACAGAGCAATTGCTTCGCTTGATTCAATCTATTCCCTCAAAAAAAGCGGAGCCGTTTAAGATGTGGCTGGCTCAGGTTGGCAGGGAGCGAATTGAGGAAGTAATCGATCCGGAGCTGACTATCGAAAGGGCTCTGGAACTTGTGCTCAATATGCTTGCGGAGGCTACGACGACCGAGATATCAAAGCAGAAACAACCGGAATCATTTGAGGAAAACTGGATGGTTGCAATTGAAGGCGGAGATAATTACCGAAGAGTGTAAAGGAGAAAAATAAAGAAGTAATCGGAATATACTTGTCAAGATGAGAAGGATTATGATACGATGAAATTGGTTAAGGGAGTAGCTCGCATAGAGAATATGCGATATATTTCGTCAGTACGGGATTTCCCCGGAATATGTCAAAAGTAGCGAGACTTTACCACAGTTTTCTGTGGTAAGGTCTTTTTTTATTACCACGGAAAGCATAAAATGTGTCACCCTAAGACGAGTAAAGAATAGGAGGTAGTAGTATGATTTTAGTGAACATTGTGATCTTATTGATTGGGTTTGTGGCATTAATCAAAGGCGCGGATTTGTTTGTAGAAGGTAGTTCAGCCATGGCAAAAACATTTCGTGTGCCCGGCGTGATTATTGGATTAACGATTGTAGCGTTAGGAACCAGTGCGCCGGAGTTGGCTGTTAGTACACTGGCAGCGGTGCAGGGGTCTAATGAAATTGCTATTAGTAACGTGGTTGGTTCCAATATATTTAATTTGTTAGGTGTTTTGGGGGTCTGTGCACTGATTCATCCGGTACCTGTGGATACCGGAATCACGAAAAGGGATTATCCGGTTACAATAGGTGTGACGATTTTGGTAATGTTAGGAGCGTGCGCTACATCTATTTTGTCAGGATCTTGGTTGCGGATGTCTATGAGCGAAACAGTGGGAACTATAGGAAGAACTCTGGCATGGGTGCTATTGCTGTTCTTTGTATGTTACATTGCATATTTGATTTACGAAGCAAAAAAACATCCTATGCAAGAGGAAAATTTTATTGCACAACCATTATGGAAAAGTGTGTTCTTTCTAATAGTAGGAATTATTTTGATTGTGGCTGGTGGCCAGGGCGTGGTATATGCAGCGAAGGCAATTGCTAGAACATTTGGAATGACGGAAACTTTAATCGGGCTAACGATTGTTGCAGTGGGAACTTCATTACCGGAATTGTTTACATCCGTAGTGGCAGCGAAAAAAGGTGAGACCGGTATGGCCGTGGGTAATGTGGTAGGATCTAATATTTTTAATATGATGTTTATTCTAGGGCTGTCTTCTATGATACAGCCGGTGGCTGTAAACGTGGCATCTTTATGGGATTTGTGGATTCTGACAGGAGTCAGTGTCCTTGTATATATCTTTTCTTTCACCAAAAGAACAATTCATCGCAAGGAAGGCGTTGTTATGATAGTATTGTATTTAGTGGATATGATATTTGCAGTCATGCGATAAGAAAGGATTATTTTTTGAAAGTGGAAATAAAGGGGCAGAAGGTGTTTTATCATCTGCCTGGATTATTTGAATTTTACGAATTCTATAAAAAATTTTTATTACTGTATCAAGAACATAGAGAATATTTTTATGACTGGTGTGAAATTGGATCTATTTACGGGGCTCCCAGTGATTGCCTTTGGGGTGGAGGTCGCGTAGGCTTTGGAGAAGAACAGCCACGTAAAGTACTCACATTAATGGAAAACTATGATATATCGGCAAGGCTTACTTTTAGCAATTCCCTACTACGTGAAGAACATCTTTTGGATAAGAAATGTAATGAGTTGTGTGCATTATTTGAATCATCGAGTTTGGGAAAAAATGGAGTGATTGTGCATTCAGAACTACTTTTACAATACCTCAGGGAGAAGTATCCGACGTTTTATTTTGTTTCCTCTACCACCAAGGTTTTGACGGAATTTACGGAATTTAAAAAGGAAGTGGAACGAGAGGAGTTTTCTTTTGTGGTACCGGATTTTCGTCTGAATAAAGAATTTGATAATTTCAGTACTTTAGAGCAAGAAAAAAAGAAAAAAGTAGAATTTCTATGTAATGAATGTTGTTGGTATGATTGTTACGATAGAAAAAGATGTTATGAAAATGTAAGCCAAAAAAGTTTGGGTGAAGATGCGGAAGAACATATTTGTGTATCACCCACAGCGGAACGAGGATATCGCTTTTCTGATGCCATGAAAAATCCGAGCTTTATTGGAATAGATGATATACAACAGAGGTATATGCCCATGGGATTTCAGCATTTTAAAATTGAGGGACGAGGATTGGGAAGTGCACTAATCCTAGAATTTTTGTTGTATTACATGACGAAGCCGGAGTATCAATTGGTGGTACGAGAAGAAATGTATTTAGATAGTATGTTAGATCTGTTTTAGCTTAATCGAGACAGGCCCCGATTAAGTGAATCTTTCCGCAAGAATGCACACAAATTTGGAAAAAAGAAAGGGAGATATATGGATAATATTTTAGAAAATGAAAAAATAAAATTGACAGTTTCTACACATGGGGCAGAGATCAAATCCTTGCTTAATAAGACCGAGAATTTGGAACTTATGTGGCAAGGAGACCCGGCTTATTGGGGGAGAACGGCACCGGTGTTGTTTCCTTTGGTAGGAAACTATTATGAGAAGAAATCTATTTATGAGGGTCGGACATATGAAATGGGGCAACATGGATTTGCCAGAGATATGGAATTTACATTGATACAGCAAGGGGAAACAGAATTGGTTTTCCAGTTGCTAGACAATGAAGAAACACATAAAAAATATCCGTTTGCATTCTGCTTAGAAATCGGATATACCCTTTCGGATAGTCAAGTTACGGTGACTTGGAAGGTACATAATACCAAGGAAAAAGAAATGTATTTTTCTATTGGGGGTCACCCGGCTTTTCAATGTGATATAGATACCTATAAGTTGCGATTTGAAAAAAAGGGACAACCAAATGCAAAAATAGTTGCCAACGTGATTGCCGACGATGGAAGCGGATGTTTGAGTGACGAAAAAAGAGAGATTGTATTGGAAAAAGGGTTGTTAACCATGTCGGATAAATTGTTTTCCAAGGATGCATTGATTGTGGAAGACAGACAATCGGATCAGGTTACGCTAGTGGATGCAACCGGAAAGGATGTGCTTTCCGTAAGCTTTGATGCACCCTTATATGGAATTTGGTCACCTGTGGGAAAACATGCGCCCTTTGTTTGCATCGAACCTTGGTATGGGAGATGTGATGCCGTAGGATTTCATCAAAAATTAGAAGACCGGGTATATGGAAATAAATTAAATATCGGGGAAACTTTTCAGGCCTCTTATTCAATACAATGTTAGTTTTTGTTATTGAGAGATTTATTCATCTTGATTTTCTTTACGAATGAACCATGTTTGTGATTCTATGATATACTCGCGAGTAAGTTTAGATACGAAAGGAAAAATAGCATGGAACTGATAGATTTAATGAAAAAAAGACATAGTGTACGTCAGTACACGGAACAAAAGATTGGACAAGAAAAAAGGGATGCATTAAATGCATTGGCAGAGCAACTCAATCAAGAAAGTGGATTACACATTCAAATGATTTATGAGGAACCGAAGTGTTTCAATTCTATGATGGCTCACTATGGCAAGTTTTCCGGCTGTGAAAATTATATTGCGATTGTTGGAAAAAAAGATAAGTCATTGGATGAAAAAGCAGGTTATTATGGGGAACAGTTGGTATTAAAAGCGCAGGAGTTGGGATTAAATACTTGCTGGGTAGCTATGACCCATGGAAAAAGCCAGGCAGTGATTGAAAAGGGAGAGAAGTTGGCAATTTTGATTTCTCTTGGATATGGAGCAACACAGGGAAGTGCTCATAAGAGTAAAGCGGTAGAAGAATTATCAAATATGGATGTAAATGCTCCGGAATGGTTTAAACAGGGTATGGAAGCGGTGATGTTAGCACCTACTGCTATGAATCAGCAAAAATTTAGGATTACCAGAGAGGGTGAAACAGTAAAGGCTGTTGCAACAGGTGGTATGTATACAAAGTTGGATTTGGGAATTGTAAAATATCACTTTGAGGCAGTTTCCGGGCATAAAGTGGAAGCATAAAAAGAAGGTTAAGAAGGAAAATTTCTTTCTTAACCTTCTTTTTTATTTTTTATTTTTGCTTTAGTTGGCAAATGCCTTGTGTCATAGTGCCCATTGGACAGAATGCACACCAGGTTCTGGGGCGATAAAGAATCATCACAATCAAACCGATGAGAGTAGAGGTAAGCATGAGACTATAAAATCCATAGCTGAATTGTGTGATCCAAGTAGGAACGCTTGTCACGGTATAGGCCCACTGAAAAGGAACTTTAAAGGTCCAAAACAGCTTGATGGCCATACCAAGAGAGCGTGCACCTGCAAAAACGAGATAAGTTTGGTAAAGCATATTTCCAAACATGGTTAAAAAGAAGATTAAAAAGCCATATCGAAAGGGTTTGTTGTACATCCAAGAGGGGGCAATTTTTTTGTTTTTCCATTTAAAAAAGGAGGGAATGACAGCAAATAACTTTCCACGGCCACAGTATTTATTGCAAAAGACTTTTCCCTTTCCTGCGCCGGCAAGAATTAAGGGAAGTATAAAATCAAACATACCAAGCCAAGCAAAAAGGATATTAAAAAATCCAAGCGAAAAGTAGATAATTGGCCATATCCATAAATAATCATACCAATGTTTTGTTTTTTTCATGATTCTGTTTCCATTCTATTTTCTAATGTAATACATCCCGTGGGACAGATGCGGCTACATTTTCCGCAACCGATACATTGAGCAGTTTGTACGGTGGCAAAGCATCCGTTCGGTGTAATAATGGCGGAAACAGGACATTCTGCCTGACAGGCTCCGCATGATACACAGATTTTTTTGTTTACATGTGCAATTTTTTTTGATTTCATAATTTTCTGCGGTTCTAAGCCAAAAGGAAGGAATCGATTTTCGAGGATAAATCCTTTGCACTCATTCCGCCGACTGAGGAACCCACTACCTTTCCGTCTTTGATAAAGAAAAAGCTTGGGATGGACATGACACCAAACTGAGCGGCCAATTGCTGCTGTTGGTCGGTGTTGATTTTTCCAACTTTGACTTTTCCGTCATATTTTTCTGCCATTTCTGCTACGATTGGTAACATCATCTGACATGGTGCGCACCAGTCTGCATAAAAATCAATAAAAACCGGTTTATCGCTTTGTAATACTTCTTGATCAAAATTTTCTTCTGTAAATTGATATTCCATTTTAGCAACCTCACTTTCTTGTTTTCCTTGTATTGTCGTGTTGATAATGCTATTATACATGGTATAAAAAATGTATCAAGTACGCAGAATATAATAACCTGGTATAAAAAAACTGAGTAATGAGAAAGGACAGGCATTATGGCGGAAAAAGAAAAAAGAGAATCTTTATGTGACGATATTGCGGGAAAGGATTGTGGTCTGAAAAAGGTCATTGATATTGTTGGTGGCAAATGGAAGATTATGATTTTATGCGTTGTGGATAATGAAGGCGTGATCCGTTATGGAGAATTGAAGCGCAGAGTATTTGGAATTACCAATACCATGCTGGCCAATTCTTTGAAGGAAATGGAAGAAGCCGGTTTAGTGGAAAGGCATCAGTACAATGAAATGCCGGTGCGCGTGGAATATTCCTTAACGGAAAAGGCGGAAAGTATTGTGCCTATTTTGTTGCAATTAAAAAGATGGGGAGAAGAAAATTTATAATGGGGCCAAAAATTGCATTGTTTTTTAAATGCTGTAATGAGACAGTACAAAATACCAATGATTACAACATCTCTCGGGTGTTGATGAAACATATGAATGAGGAAAGTGGAAATTATACCTTAGAGGAATTGGCGGAGGAAGCCAATATTTCTGCTTCCTCTATTAGTCGTTTCGTAAATAAAGCAGGATTTTCCTCATTTCAGGAATTTAAATATGAAATGTTGGAATTTGCTTCCGGATTATATCGTAGACGTACAAGAATTCAGGGAAAAATTGCTTCTGATTATAGTGAAATGGACCCGATGGAAGCGTTGCAACATCGCATAGAAAGAAATGTAGAGGCAACCAAACAACAGGTGTCAATTTCTGTTTTAGAGAAAATCGCAAAAGAAATGCTAGCAGCAAAAAGTGTCTCTATTCTAGGAGATATTCACGAACAAATGGAATTCTCATTACTGCAAATGGATTTGGCAGCAAATCGCGTGCCTACCTATCTGTATTTAAACCATAACATTCAGACCTTACATATCGAAAAGTTACAGGAGGGGGATATGATTCTGTTTCTCGCAGTAAGTCAGGATTTCTTTTCTTCGTTGTTTCGAGAGTATTTAAAAAAGGCCAAGGAGAGAAATGTAAAGGTTATAGCATTTACACAAGATCCCGGTTATTTGGATGAGTACGTAGAGAAAGTTTATTTATATGGTATTCCCGAAACATTTAATGACGGATATTATTCTTTGTATTATATGGCGAATCTGTTGAACGATTTGGTTTATCAGGTGTAGAAAAATGCTTCTTGCAAATTTTGCAAGAAGCATTTTTTTTATGCAAGTGATATGCAAGAGGAGTTGTGGTGGCCAAGACCTTCTTTTTTTAAAATAAAAATTGCCCGGAGTTATTGGGTGAGAAAAGAGAAGCAGATTGCGAGGCAATCTAAGAATTGGGAGGTTCTATGAGAAAGAAAAAATTGACAGCAGTATTGCTGGTAGCAGCGGTTTTATCCGGTAATGTTATGGGTTGTGGCAGTAGTACCGGTACGGAAAGTGCTGTAAGTGGTACAGAAACAGCAGAAGTGACAACAACAGAAAGTGAGGATGTTGCAACATCAGCAGCAGAAACAAAGGTAACAGATACCTATGCGGTAACGATTCTAACAACGGAGTCGGCAGAAGTCCTGGTGTATTATCCAATTCCGAATGTAGATGAGACATCCCTTGTAGAAACTACTTGTACTGCACCGGTATTTATGGTGTTCGGAGAAGAAAATTTTGAGGAATCTACAGCGGATACCTATGCAAATAATACTGGGTTGTATGAAATTGCAGCGGAAACCGGATCAACGATTTGTTTTGTAAATCCATTGGAAGGAAACTGGGCGGAACAGGATGAAAGCCTTTATGTGGAAATTACTTCCTTGATTGATGACAGCAGTACATCAGAGAGAAGTAACGGTATTACGGTTTCTTTGGACTATGTTACTGGGGACACAGTACAACATATTACCGGAAGTGGACAACGAATTTATGTATATGGAACAGGAAGCGGCGCAGATTATATTGAAAAGAATTTATTGCAAACAGTGACGAAGTCTGTGACCTATGGAGATGGAATCACATTGGAAAGTGATGTGACTCCGGCAGCAGCGGTTGTGGAAAATCTTAGTTCTGTAGAAGATTTGGTGGATAATGATCTTGCAGTGGTTTCCATTGGAAACACGGAAGAAGTAAATGCTGCTTTAGAAAGTCATTGTGGTTCGATTTTGGAAGAAGAAACAGCAGATTATACCAAAGAATATGAAGAACTGGTAGGAACTGTAAGACGCCAGGCTGGAGTGTTGATTCCAACAATTGATTATGAAGAAGAAGGAATTACACAGAAAATAGAGACTTATACCGTAGCTACTTCAGAGGATAATGCCAGTGAGTATGCAGGCACGGAAGAGCATGATATTCAGGTAGTCGTTTATTATGACGAAACATTGGATGTAGAAACAGGAAATGTACCATTGGTACTTTGTTTCCATGGTGGTGGGAATACAGCTCTATATGAAGCAGAGGCAACACAGTGGCCTTTAATTGGAAAAGAAAATGGCTTTATAACAGTGAGTGTAGATTTACATTATCCAAATTGCTCTGCAACAGAAATAGTGGAATTAATCGAAGAACTGGAAGCGGTTTACAGTATTGATGAAACACGTATTTACGCAACCGGATTCTCTATGGGTGGCGTGAAGTCTTGGGATTTATATGAGCAGTATCCAACAGTATTTGCAGGCTTGGCACCTATGGATGCATCTGCAGAAGTTGGTACGGATAGCTGGGGAAATGAGGTGGCGGATTACAATACAGATGTGATTGTTCCGTTGTTTTATGTAGGTGGAGAAACTTCTCCGCTTCCGGAATTGCCATGCCAGGCAGAAAAACTTGTGGATCGTATTGCATATGCGTTAGAAGTCAATGATGTAGTGAAAGACTATAGCGGTGTCTCTTTTGATTCTTTAGACACATGGGAAAATGCGATTTGGGGCATTGATGGAGACAGTTCATATACAGTGGCGGATGAAGAATATTTTACGGATAGCGTTTTAACGGTACAGTTGTTTGAAAGCGCAGATGGAAATGTGTATACAGCACTTGCCAGTGCATCTAATCAATCCCACGAAGTATATGCCAGAAATTCCTGGGCAGCATGGGAATTCCTTAGTCAATTCTCTAGAAATGCGGATGGAAGTATTTCTATCAGCCAGTAAAATGTAAAACAGGCCTTATCAAGAGTAGTCTTGGTAAGGCTTATTTTATTTCTTATCTAAGTCTGATAAAATAGACCTATAAGAGACGTATGAGAATCGGCGAGGGAGACATATGGATAAAAGGGAATTAAAAAGATTTATTATATCGGATCAGGTGTCTATAGCAGAGGCAATGCGGAAAATGGATGAAAATGCCGGTGGAATTATTTTTTTAGTAAATGAAAAAGAAAAATTAACCGGATGTTTGACGGATGGAGATATTCGTCGTTTTCTGCTGGCGGGAGGAAAATTGGAAGATGCAGCCTTTACAGCTGCAAATAAGAATCCTCGTGTGGCTTCTGAAAAAGAAGAAGCAAGAAAACTTTATGATCAAAAAAATTATATTGTAATCCCTATCCTTGGAAAAAGCGGCAAGATTAAGGACCTTTATTCTGGAGAAAAGGGAGAGGAACGCAGAAAAAACCGTCCTTCCCTGCAGGTGCCGGTAGTGATTAATGCCGGAGGAAAAGGAACACGTTTGGATCCATATACCCGTGTAATTCCAAAACCGTTGATTCCGGTTGGAGATTTACCCATTGTGGAATTGATTATGCAAGAATATCAGAGTTATGACTGCAATGAATTTCACGTGATTGTTAACTATAAAAGAGAATTAATGAAGGCATATTTTCATGACAATAGCAATACTTATGATATTTCCTGGTATGACGAAGAAGAACCGTTAGGAACCGGTGGAGGTCTCAGCTTGTTACGGGGGAAATTGCATTCTACGTTCTTCTTTGCGAACTGTGATGCGCTGTTGACTTCTAATTATGAGAGCATTTTAAAATTCCATAAGGAAAGTCATAATGTGATTACTATGGTGTGTGCATATAAAAATTTGCATATTCCTTATGGCATTGTGGACATGGGAAAAAATGGAACGATTGAAGGGATGAAAGAGAAACCGGTGATGTCATTTTTGACCAATACGGGTATTTATGTGGTAGAACCGGAAGTATTGGAGGATGTGGAAGACAATGTTTCCATTGGATTCCCGGAGATTATAAAACAACAAATGGGAAAAGGGCGTAAAGTAGCTGTTTTCCCGGTAAATGAAAATGATTGGATGGATATGGGACAATTGCCGGAACTAGAAAAAATGCGGGAAAAATTATTTGGCGAATAAGGGTGAAACTATGGGAAAAAAATTGGTTTTATTAGGTGGCGGAGGACATTGTAAATCTGTTTTAGATGCAGCTATTAGAATGAATCAGTTTGAAGAAATTGTGATCACAGATCCATTCCTTCCGGTGGGAACGAAAGTGATGGGAATGGAAGTGGTTGGTTCGGATGAGGCATTGCCAAAATTAAAGGAACAGGGTTTTACAGATGCATTTGTGACTGTTGGATCATTAGAGGATTGCTCCATACGAAAAAAATTAGTATCTAAGGCAAAAAAACTTGGATTTTCCTTCCCGATTATTGCTGATCCGTCCGCTGAAATCTCGGCCTTTGCAGAAATCGGAGAGGGGACTTTTATAGGAAAAAAGGCAGTTCTAAACGCAGAGGTAAAGGTGGGAAAACAGGGAATTGTTAATACCGGTGCGATTTTAGAACATGAGTGTTGCATAGGCGATTTTACACATATTTCAGTTGGAACCATACTTTGTGGGGATGTAAAGGTTGGAGCATCTACATTTATAGGTGCAGGAACTACGGTGATACAAGGCGTATCTATTGGAGAGGATGCGTTGATAGGAGCCAATAGTACGGTTTTAAGAAATGTGAAAGATCATAATCGGGTATATGGAATTGTAAAGTGAGAATTGGCAAGAAATCATAATCAGAATAACTACGCGAATGAAGGAAGATGGACTGATAAAATGATGAGAAAAATAGCAGTAGTTACAGCAACGCGAGCAGAATATGGATTGCTTGCACCTGTGATTCGGGAGTTGCGCAAGCAGGAAACCGCAGAACATAGAGTAGAGTTGCTGGTAACAGGGACACATTTAAGTGATCAATATGGAAACACAGTGGAAGAAATCAAAAAAGACGGGCTGCGTATAGATGCGTGCATTGAGATTTCGGTAGATTCCAAGGATGCTTTGGATATAGGGCGAAATCAAGGGGAGGCCTTGGTAAAGTTTACGGAGGTGTTTCAGAAAAAAGAATATGACGCAGTGATACTTTTGGGGGACCGTTATGAAATGCTGGCAGTGGCAATTGCAGCAGGAAATACCAGAACCCCAATTTTTCATATTAGCGGAGGAGATACCACGGAAGGTGCGGTAGATGAGTGGATACGTCATTCGATTACGAAGATGAGTTATTTGCATTTTACCACCAGTGAAAACAGCCGAAAGCGGGTAATTCAGTTAGGAGAACATCCGGATCGAGTATTTTGCTACGGTTCGACTAGTATAGATAATATTTTACAGGTCGCTACCATGACAAAGGAAGAGGCGTTAGAGAGCGTTGGGTTGGCTGACTGCAACTATATTTTATGTACCTATCATCCGGTGACGATGGAAAAGGGAAATGAAAAAAATATGGTTAAGGAATTTTTGGCTGCAATTCAAGAATTTCCGGACTTTACGTTTCTTTTAACCAAATCGAATGCAGATCAAGGTGGCGCAGAGATTAATGAACTTTTCGAAAATGCCGAAAAAGATATAGGGAACTTGCACGTATTTGCCTCCTTGGGGGTAAAACGGTATTTATCCCTAATGAGATATGCAGAACTTGTGCTTGGAAATTCTTCCAGCGGTATCGTGGAGGCACCGGCTTTCTATGTGCCTACAGTCGATATAGGGGATAGACAAAGAGGCAGAATACAAGCAAAAAGCGTCTTCCATTGCAGTGATAAAACAGAGGATATTGTAGCAACCATGAAGAAAGCTTTACAGGCAGACCGAGAAGTATGGAGAGCTGCAGGAGAGAATCCTTATGGGGATGGACATGCAGCGGAAAAAATTGCAAAGAAAAGTTGGGAGACAGTTTTAAACGGGAGGATTGATTTAAAAAAGAAGTTCTATGACATCGAAAAATAGAAAAAATATTGCGATTATTCCGGCTAGGTCCGGTTCGAAGGGCTTGGTGGATAAAAATATCAAAGAGTTGAATGGAAAGCCTTTATTGGCTTACTCGATAGAGGCTGCATTGGAATCCGACTGTTTTCAGCGAGTGATGGTGTCGACAGATTCTGAAACCTATGCGAATATTGCAAAAAAATATGGAGCTGAAGTTCCGTTTTTACGTAGTGAAGCTACTTCGTCAGATCAAGCGTCTTCCTGGGATATGGTAAAGGAAGTCTTGCGGGGTTATCAGGAAATGGGGGAAATCTTTGATACCTTCTGCTTATTGCAACCGACCTCGCCTATGCGAAAAGCCTCTGATATTTCAGCGGCTTATGGAGTTTACGAGGAAAAAGAGGCATCCTTTGTGGTGAGCATTACAGAATTGGAGCATCCTCTCAGTTGGTGCGGAAAATTAGGCGCGGGACAGTCGCTCAATGGGTTTATAGAAAAAAAGGGCAATAAGCAGAGACAGGCGCAGGATACCTATTATAGACCGAATGGAGCCATTTATATTGCAAAAGTGAAGGATTTTGAAGAAGATACTTTTTTCTACCGGGAGGGAGCCTTTGCATATATTATGCCGAAAGAACGGTCTGTGGATATCGATACAGAGTTTGATTTTCAATATGCAGAATTTTTAATCCGGTCGGAAAAATAAACAAAAGCGGTTACGCGATACAACAATAGGGAAAAGGACGAAAATATGATACAACTGGAAACATTTATAAACACCTATGTGACAAAACGAAGTACCTCCATGTTTGCCCTAGATGTTACCAATCATGCAGAAGAATTGCGAAAAAAAATAGAAGGAAAATCTTTCCTGGTAATCGGGGGAGCCGGTTCTATTGGGTCCTCTTTTATTCGAGAGATTTTACCTTTTCATCCAGGAGAATTGGTAGTTGTGGATACCAACGAAAATGGGTTGACGGAATTAACCAGATCATTACGATCATCCGCAACTTTATGTGAGTGTATTCCTGAAATTTATTTGCCATATCCGATGGATTACAGCAGTGTAACATTCCGCCGCATGTTTACGCATCATTTCAGAAAAAATGGACAGAAGGGTTTTGACCTGGTGGCTAATTTTAGTGCCCATAAACATGTGCGTTCGGAAAAAGATATATATAGTGTGGAAGCTTTGTTGCGGAATAACGTGATTCATGCCAAAACTTTTTTGGATTTGTTGGAGAGTTATCCGCCCGAAGCCTATTTTTGTGTGTCTACGGATAAAGCGGCCAATCCGGTGAATATTATGGGAGCTTCTAAGCGTATTATGGAGGATTTGATTTTTTCCTATAGTGACAAGTTTCCGGTAAAAACTGCGCGATTTGCAAATGTAGCTTTTAGTAATGGCTCTTTGCCGGCAGGCTTTATGGAACGCTTAGAAAAGAAACAGCCATTGTCTGCACCGATGGACGTAAAACGGTACTTTGTAAGTCCCGGAGAATCCGGTCAAATTTGTATGCTGGCTGCAGTATTGGGAGAAAACCGTGGTATTTTCTTCCCGAAACTTGCAGAAGAGCAAATGACCGGATTTGATAAGATTGCAGAAGATCTTTTGCGAGAAATGGGATATGACATTGCGTATTGTCATTCGGATGAAGAAGCAATAGAGAAAAGTAAGGTATGGAAGGCAGGAATGCCCTATCCGGTACATTTCAGTGCTTCAGATACCAGTGGAGAAAAAGCCTATGAGGAATTCTATGTAGACGGAGAACAGGTAGATTTGGATACTTATCATTCACTTGGTGTGATTCAGGATAAAGCCATTCCGGATCGAAAAAAAGTGACAGCATTGATTCAGAATCTGGATGAAGCCTTTGAAAGAGAAGATTGTAAAAAGGAAGACATTGTTCATTTGCTCAGTGATTATTTACCGAATTTTTCCCATATCGAAACCGGAAAAAGTTTGGATGGAAAAATGTAGAAAGATTTTTGCCGGTTTTGTGTAAGTAAGAATTCGTATAAATGGATGGAATTCATATGAAAAATGAGAGAAAGTATGTAAAAGGATTATTATTTGCAGGGGTGTTAGGAATAGCATCCTTGTTTATGTGTGCAGATGTCACTTCCGGAGAAGAGGTTAAACTACAATTTCCTGAGGAAGAGGACAATATCGAAATGGGCGGCGGCTATGCAGCCTCGAATCAAATAAATGGGGTTGGTTACACCGCAAAATTATATGATGCGACCAATGGTTTGCCGACCTCTGAAGCCAATTATATTTTAGGAACTAGGGATGGCTATTTATGGATTGGTAGTTATGCCGGAATTATACGATATGACGGTACAAACTTTGAACGCATGGATGTATCCACCGGGTTAACCAGTGGACGCGGGTTGTTTGAAGATAGTCAGAGTCGAATATGGGTAGGAACCAACGATAATGGGGTACTTTGTGTAGCCAAAGATGGAATTACCCAGTTTACATATAGGGATGGATTGCCATCTTCTTCTATTCGTACTTTTGCAGAGGATGCAGAAGGAAATATTTTTATTGGAACTACAACGGGAATTGCTTATGTAGATGAGAATATGGAATTGCATGTGCTGGAGGATTCCAGAATTCAAGAAGAGCGTGTTTTGACTATGTATACCGGCGTGGATGGAATTATTTATGGATTCACAAAGGTGGGGGATGTATTTACCATTGAAAATCAAGGTATTTCCTCCTTTTATACCAGTGCAGAATTGGGAACGGAACGAATTACAGCAATTTATCCGGATCCGGAAGAAGCCGGAAAGGTATACTTAGGAACACAGTCAGATATGCTTTATTATGGTGATTTTGGAAGTGCTGTGACAGCGATGGAAGGGATATCCATCGCGCCTGCAGGTAAGACAAAGTGGATTGTCTATGCGTGTGATCGACTTTGGGTAGCCTCAGAAAGTGTCGTGGGCTATGTATGGGAAAATCAATATTATACTTTGGACAATCTTCCGGTGGATGAGTCTATTGAGATGATAGCGGCAGATTATCAGGGAAATATCTGGATAGCTTCTTCACGTAAGGGCATCGTAAAGATTGTGGCCAATAACTTCCAAGATATTACCGGAAAGGCCGGAATGGAAGAAGGAGTTGTAAATGCCACCTGTTTTTTCCAAGAAGACTTATATATAGGCATGGATCAAGGGTTATATGTATTAGGTAGCAATTGGCAGCAAAAAGAGAATGCATTGACCACATACGTCGGGGATGCCAAGGTGCGTTATTTGTCTGTGGATTTGCAGGGAAATATGTGGGTTTCTACCTTTGACCAAAACCTGGGGTTGGTTTGCTATGCGGCAGATGGCACTATCACTAGTTTTACCCAAGAAGATGGTTTGCCAAGCAATGAAATTCGATGTACAGATGTGGCCTCCGATGGTTCACTGTTGGTGGGAACCAATGGAGGCGTGGCTGTTATTCAAGATGGAGTGGTGACACGTAGTTATGACAGCACCTCCGGTATGAAAAACACCGTTGTATTAACTGTGACTGAGGGCTATAATGGGGAGATTTGTGTTGGTACGGATGGAGATGGTGTGTACTTAATTGATGACACAGAAATTACGCATTGGAATCAGGAAGATGGCTTAACCAGCGACGTTGTGGTTCGAATAAAAAAAGATGAAGCAAGGGACTTGTATTGGATTATTACGTCCAATTCTATTCAGTATGTGAAAGATGAGGAACTTTATACTGTAAGCACATTCCCTTATACCAATAATTTTGATATTTTTATGGACCAGACAGAAAGTGCCTGGATATTGACGTCTTATGGGGTGTATCAAGTAAGGGTAGAGGATATGCTAGAAGATTCCATTACCGATTATCGAGTGTATACGTTGGCGAATGGTTTGCCGAGTACACCGGTGGTAAACTCCAGCAATGCCATTGATGAGGATGGAAATCTTTACATATGTGGTATGTCGGGAGTGAGCTGTGTCAATATCAACCATTACTTTATGGGACATGTGGATGTGCAGGTTGGGGTTGGTAGTATCATCTTTAATGACGAAGAGATTCATCCGGAGGAAGATGGAAGTTATACCATTCCTGCCGGAGAGGGACGTCTACAAATTATACCGGCAGTTTTGGACTATACCATGTCTAATCCTACGGTGCATGTATATTTGGAAGGTGGCCCGGACCAAGGTATTACAGCTCAAAGAAGTACGTTATCTACGTTGGAATACACGGGACTAAAATATGGAGAGTATATTCTGCATGTGCAGATTTTAGACAATACTTCAACGGGTATTATTTATGAGAAAACATTTACGGTAGAAAAGGAACCTCGTATATATGAACTGCGAAGTTTTAATGCCATGATGATGATCTTATTGGCAGTCTTTGCCGGATTTGTGGTATGGAGAATTATGACCTGGACCGTCATTCGAAGACAGTACCAGGAAATTGAAGAGGCAAAGGATGAAGCAGAGCGGGCAAATTCCGCAAAATCCAGATTTTTAGCGAACATGTCTCATGAAATTCGTACCCCAATTAATACCATATTGGGGATGAATGAGATTTTATTACGTGAGGATGCGGAAGGGGTGCCGAAGCCTTATTTTATGGCAGTCGTAAATTGTGCCATGGATATCAAAAATGCATCGGAGTCATTGTTGTCTTTGATTAATGATATTTTGGATATTTCCAAGATTGAATCCGGAAAGATGCATTTGGTGGAACAGGATTATGACACCGTGGATTTGTTGCGTTCCATTGTCACTATGATTCGCTCCAGAAGTGGACAAAAAGACTTGGCTTTTGCTGTTAACGTGGATGAGACTTTACCAAAACGGCTGTATGGAGATGCCGGAAAGGTAAAACAAATCATATTAAATTTGTTGACGAATGCTGTAAAATACACAGAAGTCGGCGGCTTTACCTTGACGGTTACCGTAGAGAAAAAAGAAGGAGACTACTGTAATTTAAGAGTTTCTGTTCGAGATACGGGAATAGGAGTAAAACCGGAAGATTTGGAAAAACTTTTCACCGCTTATGAAAGATTGGATGAAAACCGCAATAGTGGTATTCAGGGAACCGGTTTGGGCCTAGATATTTCCAGACGTTTCGCAGAGTTGATGAACGGGAATTTATGGTGCGAAAGTGTTTATGGAGAAGGCTCTGAGTTTTTATTCACCTTCCGACAGAAAATTGTGGATCCGGAATTGGTGGGTGAGTTTAAGGAGCGAGATGAAATACTGGCCCAAGGCCCGTATGTGCCTCAGTTTATTGCACCGGATGCCAGAGTGCTTGTCGTTGACGATAACCAAATGAATTTGACGGTTATTTGTGGGCTTTTAAAGCCAACAAAAATGGAAATCGTGACAGTGACCAGTGGCGAGGAATGTTTGGAAATATTGAAAGAACAGTCCTTTGACGTGATTTTATTGGATCATATGATGCCGGGTATGGATGGCATTGAAACCGTAGAAAAGATACGGGAAATTTATGGAAAAGACCAGGTGGTATATGCTTTGACAGCCAATGCCATGTCCGATGCGGAAACTTATTATAAAGCAAGAGGATTCAATGGTTATTTGGCAAAACCAATTGATACAAAGGCATTGGAAAGCACCATTATGTCTCATTTGGGAGATAAGGTCAGTCAAAAACCGGCGGAAGCACGGGAATTAAATGATTTGACAGAACTGCCGGAGGATAAGAAATGGATACAGGAGATCCCGGAAATTTCTGTGGAGGATGGTGTGCGTAATTCCGGTGGGATGACCTTGTTCTTGGGCAGTTTGCAGCTGTTTTATGATACCATTGCTTCTAATTGTCAGGTGATAGAAGATGCTTATGAACAAAAGGATTTCCGTTTGTACACCGTAAAGGTGCATGCTTTAAAGACTTCTGCTCGTATTATTGGTGCGGCACATTTGTCATCGATGTCAGAGCGCATGGAGGAAGCCGGCAAAAAAGAAGAACTGGAATATATTGACTTGTATCATAAACCATTACTTGAAGAATACAAAGCATTCATGGAAAAACTGGCACCTTTAGGGAAAACACAAGAAACGGAGAAGGATTTACTTCCGGAGGATGTTTGGGTAGAAGCAGAAAGTGCTTTAAAGGATTTGGTTCCACAGATGGATTATGACGCAGTGGAAATGATTATGGAAGAATTGGATAAATATGCAATGCCGGAGCACTTGCAGGAGAACTTTGAAAAGCTGAAAAAAGGATTCCAAACCATGGATTGGGATTTGATGGAAGATGCCATCAAAGAATAACATCACCAAGGTTGTTGACTTCTAACGCAGGTTAGGGTATGCTAACGCTGGGTTTTGAGTTATAGAAAGGTGGAGAATTATGCAGGATGAAAGCATGATAAATGCGAATAAAATGCTGCTTTACAGAACGATTCTCTGCTTTGGTGATGAAGGCAGTGAAAGTCAAACTGTAACCGGCATAGCTAGGAAACTGCAAGTTGAAAAATATCAGATTAGCAGAATTCTTACGACATTAGAACAACAGGACATTTTAGTGAAAAACGAAAAAGGTGTGCCCAGCCTTACAAAAAAGGGCAAAGAATACATTCGAGAGTATCATAAAAGAGTGGAATTGTTGGTTTCTTTTTTGTTGCGTGCGAAGCTGGAGCCTCAGTATGCCAGAAATATTGCGCTTCATATAGCGGGACATGCCAATGATGATATTATGAACTTGATTGAAAGTCATGATAAAAAGTGGAAGAGCAAAGAAGAACTGGAAAAAAAGATAAAGTTTTCCGGTGGACAATTTGCACGTTCCATGAAAAAAGGAAATTACGATTTGGCTTGTGTGCTTTTATATCGTAATGAACAAAATTTTTTGGAATTCGTAGCCCAGGAAAGTCCGCATCGCTTGGTACTTAGTGTGGTGGCGAAAAAAGGAACCCTGCAGTTTCATTCCGGCACTCCTAAATTAAAGGAGTTACGTTACTTCGACCATGGAGATTTTATCCAGGCCGAAAAAGTAGGAGATATGTTCTTCCTTCCTGCTGAAATTTTACAATTTGTGCAGATGAAGGCAGGCAGCATTTGCGAAACTGGATTTTTGGGTATGGTGAATGTACAAATGAAACTGGAAGAAGGAACAGATTGCGTAGAAAAGCCGGGAATATTTGAGATTATTTTTTAATAAAGGAAAATCTGTTGCAGAGATGCAACTGTTAGTCCAGGCTAACCTCGACTGTGTTTTTTCTGTGAAATTCAAAAAAATATAAGGAAAACGTTGCAGAGATGCAACGTTTTTTTTATTGCGGAGCAATAGTCTTCTATTGTATCCTTTCAGCCGTGAGATATTTTTTTTGTCCATATAGTTAGTTAAATCTAACAGGAGTTAGTAAAATTAGAAGGGTTTTCAGTAATGAAGAATTTAACGAAAAAACAGAAAATGATAATTCTTTCTGTGGTGGCAGCAGTGGTTGTGGTAGTGACAGCTGTTTGCTTATATCGTCACTTTCATCCAACAGGAGAAGTGACCAGTCAGGCATATGAATTTGAGGAAGGACAGGAGAAAGACGATACCTCCGGCGTGGCAGAGGGTATTGCGATTCCCGGATATAGTGAAATTCGCATTCCCGCAGGGACTACGACGGCAGAGGTGACACTTACAAATCCATCCCAAAATCAGGTATATTTTGAAATTTCTTTTTATTTACCGGAGACAGACGAGGTGATTTATACCTCAAAACTGATTGAGCCGGGAAAGAGTTTGTATGAAATAGAGTTGAACCAACCCTTAGAAGAAGGGGAATATGATTTGACCATTCAGTATGCGACTTATGCTATGGATGAGGATTTTACACCAATGAATGGTGCAGAAGTAAATTGCAAATTGATTGTAGAAGCGGAGTAAAAACACGATAGTGGCAGCTGTGGAAAAGCACAGTGAAAAGATAAAAGATGCAACTATAAATAGAAGTAAGGAGAGTAACAAATGAAATTAAAAAACAGAGTGTTAGCCGGAATGGCTATGGCAACAATGTTCACCGGCATGTTTGCAACCGGTGTTTCTGCCGCAACAGAGACTTATGCAAATGGAGATTATGTGGCTACATCTACGATGTATAAGAATAATTCCGGCGTGATTAATACAGAAGCGAAAAGTGCCTGCGATGTATATTTTAGCGAGGAAGCGACGGTTACATTGACAGATGACAGCACAGTCATCACTTGGTATGTGGAGACAGCAGATTATACCGGATTCAACATGGAGGCTGTAGATAACTTTATAGTAACCTATGAAGAAACCACTTATGAGGCAGTAATCGATTTCGACAGTGAAGTAGAAGCGATTATTAATGATACGGTAATGATGGGTCATGTAATGACTTTAACCTTACCTGCAGCAGCAATTGACACCATTGTGAATGATGGTTTATTGGTTTCCTCCTATATCCCGGCCATGGCAGGATATGCAAATGGAGCCTATGCTACTCAGACCTACTGGGTAAAACTGTCTGATGTGACTGTAGCACCTACAGATGCTTCCAAGCAGACATCTTCTGTAAATGCAACGGTAACACCAAATGAACCAAGTTACACCGTTACTGTACCGGCAAGCATTGCACTTGGATCTCTTTCCAGAGAAACAGATAACGTGGTTGCATTTGATGTAAAAGTAGAAACTGCAGATTTTGATGGAGATTCTGTAGAAGTGGTGGCTGTAGGAAATGGCACCATTACAGACGGAACAGATAGTCTTGCATTTACCAATGATTTTGGCAGCCAGACTGCAACTGCAAGTACTACTTTGACCGGTAATATTACAGTGCTTGCTGCAAATGTGGCAGCGGTAGAAGCCGGAAATTACACAGGTACCACCAGCTTTGTAATTAACTATTACGCAGCTGAATAATTATAAGTAAAAAAGAAAGAAAAGGAGAGAAATGATGAAGTTAAAAAGCAAAGTGTTAGCGATGTTAGCAACTGTAACTGTATTTTCTTCTGTACTTGCAACTCCGGTTGTTGCAGCAACAGAAACCTATGCAAATGGGGATTACACTGCAACGGTTCACATGTATAAGGAAGCTGACCCAACAGCACTTAGCATGTGCGATCCGATTTTTGACCATGATGCAGAAGTGCAGCTGACAGATGATGCAACCATTATTACTATTTATGTGGCATATCCGATTCCGAATTATTCTACCTTAGGAACAGAAGGAACTTTGTTGGATGTAGTTGCAACATACAATGATGTGGAATACGAAGCAGCCTTGGATGTGACTTCTTTGACAGAACGTGAATTGGATGAAACCAGTGCTTTGTTTGGAACTACCGCGGGAGAAAGTTATCCTACAGAAGCGATTACCTTTACTTTACCTGCAGATGCTATCACTACAGCAGTTGGTGACGGAATTTACTTAAGCGCATATGTAAATTCAGTTATGAATTCTACTCAGTATTTCTATATGAAACTTACTGATGTGGCAAAAGTAGCAACAGAATCTACCACACAGGAATCAACCTTAACCGCAGAAGTAGAAGCAAATGTTCCTTCTTATACTGTTACGGTTCCGGCAACAGTAGCTCTTGGTACTTTGTCAAAGGAAGAGGATACAGTGGTTCCATTTGAAGTATCTGTAGAAGCAGTCAACTTCGATGGAGATGCGGTGGAAGTGGTTGCTGTTGGAAATGGCACCTTGACTTCCGGAGAAAATACCTTGGCATTTATCAATGATTTTGGTAGTCAGAAGGTAACAGAGAGTGCAACTCTCACCGGAAATATTACTGTTCTTGCTGACAACGTTGCAGCAGCAAAGGCCGGTAATTATACAGGAACTACAAGTTTCGTAATTAATTATTATGCAGCAAACTAAGATATCTTAATCCATTATTTTATACAGAGGATCCTGCCGCAGTAGCGGCAGGATTTTTAAGGATAGGTCTATGAAACGAGGAAAAAGAGGATTGGCTTTGTTTTTGGCATTCTTTTTGTTATTCCAGCAGGGAATTACAGTTTATGCTGAGAATGCAGTGACAGAGTCTGAAACAACGGATACTTCTGTATCTGCCAAGGTAGAAACGGAAGTGGCGGAATATTATGTGACTTTTCCAAGTACAATATCACTTGGAGAAATCTCAGAAAATAAGGATATTAGTATATCCTACGAAATTGAAATCACTATGAATCACACCAACGGGGGAACACTACGCGTTTCCACTTCTTCTACGGGATATTTTTATCTCAACGGAGATACTGAGAGTGATGCATTGAAATATACGAACAGTTTTAAAACCAGAGATTTTACGGAAAGTACTGTAGTTACGGCTACGTTATATGTATCTGCAGAGGATGTGGCAAAGGTAGCGAAAGGAAGCTATACAGGCTTTCTTTTGATTACCAGTACCTATTATGAAGCGGGAGAAACTTTACCGGAAATTGAAGAAGAGGAAGAAGTAACGACTTCCGATTCTCTTGTTGGGGTAGAAAAAACGGTACATTTTAAAAAGTCTACAGATATTGGAGTAGACAGCATGAGTGATCCATTGTTCTATGATTCTGCCTATTTGACAGATAATGGGGATGGCACCACGACAGTTAGCATCTATGCCATTGATCCGGTCCCCGGATATGCGGATTATGGAAAACCGGTGGAAACTTTTATTGCTTGCGGAAGTGATGAGGATGTTACAGTTACCGGTAGCGGCACAGAGGATTATGAATTGGCAGAGGATGGAGATTCCTTTGCAGATGTTGCGACCATTGTAGAAAAGGCAGCGAGTCTTTACTATGATGCGGCGGGCGTATTTATTCCGACAGCAGGGTATTATGACAGCGATGAAATTACGTTTACTGTGGACAACAATGCGATTCGAAACAGTAAGAATGGTGCGTTGTTTGTAGAAGTATTTGTTGGAACCGTTATGCAAAGCTGGCAGAAACTTTACATTGTTTTTGATGATGTAGATGACTGGAGCACAGGAACCAGTAGTTTTGCCGCAGAAGCATTGCCGGGAACCACCGTCAGTGGTCTGGATACCTTTGCAGAAGAACACCCGGAATACGGAAATGTAGAAATGGTTATGGGGGAAGTAGGAACAGACACGGAAGCCAAGTTGGAAAAAGCGGCGATTGAAGAGCTGTTGGAAGATTTGGATTATGGAAGAAGTACGACCTATTACACCTTTGACTTGTATGATGAGGCCGGAGAGTCAATTACGGAAACGGATTCTGTGATTGAAATAGCTATTCCTTGGTCCTTAGAGGAGGGAAAAACCTTATCTGTTTTCCGCTCTCATGGAACGGATCGGAGTGTACAACAGTTTAGCGCTTTGACAAAGCGAGCAGGTACCAATGGAAAAGACGGTACTTTCTATTACGATAGCGATGCAGGAAAAGTATATATTTACACAAATAAGTTTTCTGTATACGCCATTCATGAAGAGACAACATCGACTTCTTCATCCACATCTACCGGTGGTAGCACAAGTAGTACTACGACAACGACGACAACGACAGATACTTCTTCTACCACGAGCAGTATGGATGGTACTTATCTTGTACCGGTGAGTATGAGAAAGTATACAGACTTTAATGCAAACAGTATGTGTGACACCTTGTTCTATGATTATGCAACGATGACCATTAGTGGAACCAGTGCCACCATTACGGTGTATGTTATTGATCCAATTCCGAATTATCAGAGCTATGGAACACCGATTTCCAATGTAAAGGTAAAATATGGTGCCACTACGGTATCTGCAGTGTTAGATTCTTCTGCACAGAAAGGATTATACTTTGCGGCGGATGGATCCTTTATTCCAACATCCGGATATTACAATGCAGATCCGGTAACCTTTACCGTTCCTTATGCTTATGTAGCAGGATCTTCTGGAAAGACCATGTTAATGCAAGCTTATGTAAACGCAGTTATGGCCTCTACGGAAAGCTTTTACATGGTATTTGATACGGATAATATGACAAAAGATGCAACCTTGACCACATCTACAGAAACCGTAGATTTGACTACGATTGAAGAGGCAACTGCGGATGATGAGGACGATGAGAATTCGGATAGTACATCTACTACATCTTCCAATGGAACTTTGGCAGATGGAACCTATCAGGTAAAGGTTGGCGCAAAAAAATCCAATAGCGATGATGACTCCATGATGGCTACGTATATGTATCCAACCGGAGAATTGGTGGTTAGCGGAAGTACTTCGAAGTTGACGATTTATGTGCAACATACGGTGGCAGGAAAAGAAAACGGTGGACCGAAATATATCAAATATCAAGGCGTGGAGGCAGTGAAAGTAAGTTCTGCAAAAACCTTTGATGGTGTGGTCTATGACAGTTTTACGATTACTGCGGCAAATCCGATTCCTTCCATTTTACCAATTACTATGTATGTGAATGCCATGGGTATGGAAGTGGGTTGTCGACTGACTGTAGATACTTCTTCTACAGGAGGAACCATTACAACTTCTTCCACCTCTGTTTCCGATGGAAGCGGGGATACCGATGCAACAAGTGGAGATGCGTTAGCAGAGGAAGACACACCATTGATTTCCGGTCTCACCACAGTAGATGAAAACGGAAATGTACATTTTACAGCAAAATCTGTATTTGTCATTGTGTTATTGGTAGTGGTGCTTTTAGGAGTACTTGGTGTTGCAGGTTATTACTTGTATTTGAGATATAAAAAAAGGAATATGATGTTTTATGAATAAAAAAATAATCAGCGGTATAGGGGTATTTCTATTTTGCTTCTTTGCCATGCCTTTTACAAAGGTACAGGCAGAAGAAACAGTTTATACCATCTCTGTGGAAGGGCTCTATCGGAGCCCTTTGGATGGAAAAATTGAAGACTCCGGTGGGGAGAGCCAGTATGCGTTGGGACAATCCATGGTAGACGGAGTAGTGGATACCACCGGAATTTTACAGGTGAACGAGGACGGAAGTTATGGATTACAGGTACGTTTTCACTTAATGGACAATATTTCTGAAGTCAGTTTCTGGACAGCGGAAGAGGGAGAGGATACTTGGTCTTCTGTTTCCTATGCTTCCACAGGAACAACGGAAGAAACAGAAGATTTTTATATTCCATTGCCGGCAGAGACTGCATATGTTAGAGCACAATGCTATGTGGATGCCATGGGAAGAAGTGTTATTTTTTATTTATCCTACTCTGATTTGACAGAGGGAAATACCACAGATTTTTCTGTTTATGACGCATCTGCTTTATCAGAAAGCGGAAACGGTGATGTGAGCGCAAGTACGGACAGCAGTAGTTCTACCGTGGAGGCCACCGGAGAGGGACTTACAATTGGTTATAGTTCTACGCAGACGGAAGAAACGACCACAGCGGAAGAAAACGCAAATGGCAACTTATTGGATGATAATGTTTGGATGCTATTGTTTGGGGTTGTGTTCTTAGGAACGCTTTCAGCAGGATTGGTGTTGTTACTGCTGGTTGTTTTGGTATATAAAATCAAAGCCAACCGGGAAGAATTGCGTGCGTTACATGTAAAAAAATTAGACCGTTATCGTCATTCAGAAATGGAGGAAGACCTTTTTGAAATTTAGAAAGAAATACGGACTTTTCTGTGGGGTAATTGCAGGACTTCTTTTCACCGGTTGTAATGGTGTGATTGGAAATACAGAAAGCAACACCGTGACTTCGGTTGGGGATGATGTACGGATTGCAGCAACTTCTGCAGCAACCATGCAAATCTGTGAAGCCTTGGACTTGAATCTGGTAGGGGTTCCTACGTCCAGTTTGGTGGAAATTCCGGAGCGCTATGCGGATGCAGTAAAATTGGGGTCTCCCATGAGTCCGGACATGGAAATCCTGGATAGTGTAGATCCGGACTGGGTGCTTTCCCCGGTGTCTTTATATGGGGACTTGCAGCCCAAATATGAGGCGGCAGGATACAACTACGCTTTCTTAAAT
Source organism: Lachnospiraceae bacterium (assembly GCA_045657625.1). Lineage (GTDB taxonomy): Bacteria > Bacillota > Clostridia > Lachnospirales > Lachnospiraceae > JAZOTM01. The sequence continues at coordinate 54,173 of JAZOTM010000015.1, read as the reverse complement.
CTAAGTAGCGTAGAAGGCATGTATGAGTCCATTTCTGAGTTGGGACAATTGTTTGACCGTGAAGCGGAAGCAGAAGCATTGGTAGAAGAGTACGAAACATTTTTAGCGGACTATCAGGCGAGCCATGAAGGAAAAGAGGGCCCGACAGTTCTCATTTTAATGGGTTTGCCGGGGTCTTATGTCGTAGCTACAGAACAGTCCTACGTTGGTGATTTGGTAAAACTGGCAGGCGGAATCAATGTCTACGCAGATGCGGAGGATGATTTTGTATCTGCAAATACGGAGGATATGTTGCAAAGAGATCCGGATATCATTTTGCGAACAGCCCATGCGCTTCCGGAGGAAGTCATGGAACAGTTTGCAGAAGAATTTGCAACCAATGATATTTGGCAACATTTTGAGGCAGTACAGGAAGGAAAAGTGTATGATTTGGATTACTCTCATTTTGGAATGAGTGCAACCTTTGAATATCAAGAAGCCCTTTCGGATTTGGATGCCTTGTTTTATGGAGATACGGAAGAATGAGAAGTGATAGAAAAAAAGAAAGAGCCTTGCGAAACGTTGTAGTTGTGACAATCATGTTTTGTATCTGCTTGGCGTTGATTTTTTTGTCCGTCAATTTAGGCAGTGTGAAAGTCGGTTTTTGGCAAATGTTGAAAGGGTTGTTTATCGAGTATGATGCGGATGTAGCTACGGTGTATGACTTGCGTTTCCCACGTATTATTATTGCTCTTTTGGCCGGCGCGGCATTATCTGTTTCCGGTGTGTTGCTTCAGGCAGTGTTGAAGAATTCCTTGGCGGATCCGGGAATTATCGGGGTTTCCTCCGGTGCACAGTTTGTGACGGTATTGGTGGCAGCCTTGTGGCCGGCCTTATATACCCATGTGACTCTTTTTAGTTTTTTGGGTGGATTGTTGGCCTTTGGGATTGTTTATACCATTGCAATGGGAAAAGGGGGTTCCTCCTTACGTATTATTTTAGTGGGTATTGCAATCGAAGCATTATTTACAGGTTTGTCTGAAGCGATTAATTCCTTTGGTGGAAGCAATATGTCCACGGTTGCCTCTATCGTTGAGGGAACCATTACCTTAAAGACTTGGGATGATGTAAAGGTTTTAGCGTTTTGTGTATTTCCTGGGTTGTTTTTTGCCTTTTTATGCATTCATTGGTGTGACTTGTTGGGATTAGAGGAAAAAACAATCCGCGGATTAGGAATGCATGTTGGAGTGATGCAAGTATGTGTGTCTCTTGTTGCCGTGTTGTTGGCGTCTTCTGCCACCGCGATTTGCGGAGTAGTAAGTTTCTTGGGATTATTGGTTCCCCACATTGGACGCCTCCTGGTGGGGAACAGCCACAAATGGCTGATTCCATTTTCTGCGTTGTTTGGGGCGTGCTTGTTCTTGGCGGCGGATACGTTAGGCCGTACCATTTGCTATCCTTATGAAATCAGTGCAGCAGTCTTGATGAATATCATTGGTGGACCGATTTTTATTATTTTGTTGCAAAGGAGGTCTACCAATGGAAAATCTATTTGAAATCCGTGATTTGACATTTGCTTATGGAGAGAAGCCGGTGTTACGTCATTTGCATTTGGAGATACAAAAAGGGAAAGTCACAACCATTATGGGAGCCAATGGTTGTGGAAAATCGACGTTATTTTCCTTAATGACAAAGAATTTAAAACCTTTAGGTGGAGAGATTTATTTAAAACATAGAAATATAGAAGAATTAAGTTTGAAAGCCTATGCCAGAGAGGTGGCAATTGTGCATCAGTACAATACGGCACCGGATGATTTGACAGTAAAGAAATTGGTATCCTATGGTCGTACACCTTATCGAAAAATAGGAGGAAGTTTGGATCCGCAGGTGGATGAGGAAATGGTGGAACGTGCGATGGAAATTACCGGTGTGAAGAAGTTTGCAGATCGTTATATTTCCGAATTGTCCGGTGGACAAAAACAGAGAGTTTGGATTGCCATGGCCTTAGCCCAGGGGACGGATACCATTTTTTTAGATGAACCGACTACTTATTTGGATATTCGTTATCAGCTACAGCTTTTAAAGTTAATTCGACATTTAAATGAAAAGTATGGAACGACCATTGTTATGGTTTTGCATGATATTAATCAAGCATTGGCCTACAGTGATGAAATCGTTGCCTTGTCGCCGGAAGGAAAACTTGTGGCGAAGGGGGCACCGGAAAAAGTGATTCATGAAGAAATTTTAAAAGAAATGTATGGAATACATCTAGAGATTCAGCAGGTTTCCGGAAAACCATTTGTTATTTGCGTTTAAAAAGGGGATTGACAAAGGGGATATCGGCATAGTATGTTGAAAAAGGTTTAGGGAGTAGCTCGCATGCGCTGCATGTGATATATTTCGTCAGTACGGGACATAGGGTTTTGTCCCCGGAATATGTTGAAGTAGCGAGACTTTACCACAGTTTTTTGCTGCGGTAAAGTCTCGCTTTTTTTTTCTTAGGAATGGCGAAACCAAAACCTTGTTTGTTTCGACAGAAAGGAGCGAAGTATACATGTCGATTTATAATTTGTTACAGGTCCTAGGTGGACTTGCCTTTTTCTTGTTTGGTATGCATGTTATGTCTGGAAGCTTAAAACGAGCTGCCGGTGAAGGTTTGGAAAATATATTACAAAAAATGACCAACCATCCGGCAAAGGGATTGTTGTTTGGCGCGGTCATTACGATAGCAATCCAATCCTCCTCTGCGTTAACCGTAATGTTGGTGGGTCTCGTAAACTCCGGCATTATGTCTTTGACACAAACGGTAGGAGTCATTATGGGTTCCAATATTGGAACGACCTTAACTGCTTGGATTTTAAGTTTAAGTGGATTACAGACAGATAATGTTTTGTTATCCATGCTGAAACCGGAGAATTTTTCCCCAATTTTAGCCTTAATCGGAATTATCATGGTGATGGCTGCGAAAAAGCAAAAGAAAAAAGATATCGGTATGGTATTAGTGGGCTTTGCTGTGTTGATGTATGGTATGGAAGAAATGTCAGATGCACTTTCGCCGCTAGCAGAAATGCCGGAATTTACCAGTATTTTAACTGCTTTTGAAAATCCATTTTTAGGAGTCTTAATTGGTGCAGTCTTTACAGGTGTGATTCAGTCATCTGCCGCATCGGTAGGTGTTTTACAGGCACTTTCTATGACCGGCCAGATTTCTTATGGAGTCGCAATCCCGATTATCATGGGACAGAACATCGGTACTTGCGTAACTGCCTTATTGTCTTCCATTGGAGTTAGCAAAAATGCAAAGAGAGTTTCTGTCATCCATGTGTCCTTTAACTTGATTGGAACAGCGATTGGACTCGTGATTTACTTTATTTGTAGTTTGGGTATACAATTACCGATTTTGGGTGAAGCAATTACTCCGTTTGCGGTTGCCGGCTTCCATTCGATTTTTAACGTAGTGACAACGATTCTTCTTTTGCCATTTACCAAGCAACTTGTAAAAATTGCAGAACGTGTTATTTCTGCAGAGGACGGAAAAGAGGTATTTTTGGACGAACGTTTGCTTTTCACTCCGGCACTTGCAACTGCAGAATGTAAAAAGAAAACCAATTTGATCGTACGGGAAGCCTGTGATGGATTTGCCGGCGCACTTTCTATGTTGCAGAATTATGAAAAAGAGGAAAAGACAGCAATCAAGGAATCGGAAATGCAGGTAGATGAAATGGTGGAAGAAGCCAATCGTTTCTTGATTCGTTTATCCGGAGAAGCTGTATCGGAAGAAGATAGCGAAAGCATTGCAGATATGCTGCATACTTTAGGTGACGCAGAACGTATCAGTGATTATGCGCTGAACTTAATGAGCTGTACCAAGAAGATGCATCGAAAGGACTTTAAGAACAATCAAAAATTGCTGGAATTGTTGCAACCCATTGCAGAAGAAATGACAGAGGTATTGGATTTAACCAAATCTGTGTATGAAACAGGATGCAAAGAGACTGCATTTTTGGTAAAAGATAAGGCTTTGCTTGTGGTGGACGAAATCAAAACGCTGAAAAAAGCGGATTTGAAAAAACTTCGCAAAGGAAAAAGCGCACCGGAAGCCAGCGTTTATCTAACAGAATATTTGACGGTATGTCGTCGTGTGGCAGAGCACTGCATGAATATTGCAGAGTATGTATTTGTATCGAGCGAGGCATAAAGTAGAAAAGGCATTTGGAAGCAGAAAAAGGTTCCAAGTGCTTTTTTTATATCATAGGAAATTCCATTCCTATGATATAAAAAAGCGCTCCGCTATGGAAGCGCACACGCGCGAGATGTAAATGTTGCATAAATGCAACCGCGCTTGGCGCGAGAATGTCGCATGCGACATTCTTTCTTGGATAGGTTGTGTGGATGCACAAGCGACATTCTTTTTCATTTTCTATGAAATATATAGTATAATGACATCATCAAAGGAGAAAAATGATGTTTGGGGGAAGATCTTTTTTTTCGCGTAAAGGGTGGACCATAAGAGGGGCGTATATTCTGCTTTTGTTGGGATGTACGATTATGGCCATGGTCTTATTAACAATCACATTTTATTTCGCATCAAAGCACCAATTAAAAGAACAGAATTTATCCAGCCGTGCCGAGTATTTGGAAAAAATGCAGGATGAGTTGGAGGAAGAAATTCATTCCCGTGTGGTAAAGATGCAAACCATTTATACCGAGACGGCATTGACCAATAATATGCGTAATCGGTTACAGGACGGTTCCAATTTAAAAAAGTTTTATTGGGAAGCCTCTGATTTTGCGGGATGTCGTTTTGACTTAGAAGATGGATTACGGGCAGTTTACATTTATGATTCGAAAGACAAAGTAGTCAGTGTATATCGTTCGAATGTTACCGCCTTTCCAGCGAATCTTTATGATGCGGAGCAGGACGTAAATACAGAGATTTTATTGTCCTATGTGGAGTCAGACACTTCCGAACTTTTGATTTCCGGTTATTACAACACGGTACTGAAAGATGAAATGGTGCGCATCGTTATGAAACTGCATGAATACTCCGGAGAGCGCGTGCAGTATGGATATTTGGTGTGTGAGTTTGATAGTTCAGTATTTAAGAAGGTTATGCAAAAATACATTACGACGAAAGATGAAGTGGTTTGGTTGCAGGGGACCGGAGATAGCTCCATTTGTTATGTCGGAAACGAAGAACAGGGCGTGGTTTTGTATCAGCAGTTAAGTGAGGAACTTTCAGAAGATAGCAGTCTCAAATTGAAATCCGAATATGATGGATTTTATCTTACGGAAAGTAGCTTTGATAAATACGAATTACATTCTTATATGTTGACTTCAAAGGCTTATCTGAATAGTACGCTTCGGATGCTGATACAGATTTTAGTGGGAGTAGCGATTCTCATGGCATTGATTGCGTCTGCGATAGGTATTTACCTTTCCATGCAGATTGCAAAGCCGATTGAAGAACTGCAAAGTCGCGTCGTTCGTATCGCAGAAGGGGAAATGGAATTGCGTATCGATACGGAGGGTTGGAGCAAAGAACTGGTGGTTTTGGGATCTGAGTTTAACAATATGTTAGATCAGATTCAGGATATGATTTTTCATCAATATGAAAATCAATTGTTGATGGAACGGACGGAATACCAGGCGCTACAGGCACAAATCAATCCCCATTTTTTATATAACACGTTAAATACGATGAGCGGAATTGCGGTTTCTCAAAACTGTTCCTTAGTTAGTGAACTATGCCAAGCGTTATCCGGGATTTTTCGTTATAGCATTAATATTTCAGATACTTTAGCTACGGTACAGGAAGAAATGCAGCATGTACAGAATTATTTGTATGTCATGGATGTGCGACATGGGTTTATCGATAATTATAGTTTTGATGTGCCGGGAGAGGTACTAAAGGATCGTATTCCGCGTATTTCGATTCAACCAATTGTAGAAAATGCGTTGAATCATGGATTGCGTTACGTGAAGGGGAGAGAAAAGAGACTGGAAATTGTGGCTAGACACAAAAAAGGAGAACTTTGGATATTTATTAAAGACAATGGTGTAGGCATGGATACGGAGGAAATCAATGCTGCGCTGAAAGAAAACAAAATAGACCGTATAGAAAAAGGAGATTCCATTGGTATTTTGAATGTAAATGCCAGAATCAAAATGGCCTTTGGAGAATCCTATGGATTGTACTATGAAAGCACGGAAAATGAAGGAACTTGTGTTTCTATAAAGATTCCGATTGTGGGGGAAGAGGTGCATGCGTATGGAGAAGAGTAACTACCGGGTATTGGTGGCGGATGATGAGTATTGGAGCCGGGAAAATCTTAGAAATCTCATTGATTGGGAGAAGATGGGATTGGATTTTTTGGAACCGGCAGAGGACGGACAGGAAGTATTGGAACGTATTCCCAAGGAACACCCTAATATTTTGCTGTCGGACATTAATATGCCTTTTATGGACGGCCTAGCTTTATTCCAAGAAATACAAGCCAATTACCCGCAAATGATTTCCATTGCGGTGAGTGGTTATGATGATTATGAAAAGGTAAAGGGGGCCTTTGTGGCCGGTGGAATGGATTATCTACTGAAACCGGTGGGACAGGAGCAACTCAAATCTGTATTAAAAAAGGCAATCTTACAGTTAGATACCAATTCTGCGAAACAGGTGGAACTGGAGCAAAATAGGGAGAAGGAGCGAAAAGCATCTTCTATTTTGCAAGATGGGCAAATGTCAGCCATGTTATCTGCAGAGTTATATGGCGGTTCGTTAAAATATGAGAAAGAAAAAACACCGGTGTTGTTTTTGAAGTTTCATGATATGGATTTGCTTAGCCGCACGTATCAGTATAAAATGCATCAATTGTCTTATGACATCAAACATCGTATTCAGCGAGTGATTCATGGGATACGACCGGATATGAAGGCAAATGTTTTTTGCTATAACGCCAAGGTAAATGAATTTCTTGTGAGTATGGATACGGATCCGGCTTTTTTAAAACGGGTAGCGAATGAGATTTTAATGGAATTCCCGATTGATGAAACCGGACCGATTACCATTATTTTGCGGGACAATAAAGAAAAACAAGAGTCCTTAGGTTTTGTTTATCGCGAAATGGTAACGGCATTGATGACAAGACCTTTTTCCAGAAATCATGTGATTTTGTGGGTAAATCATACAAAAAATGTGGAAAACACCAGAAAAATTTCCAGAGTTGTGGAAAAAAACATTCAGGATGCAGTAGAGAAAGGAAAAAAAACAGAACTGAAAAAGCAGATTTTCGAGCAGTCGAATTTGCAGAATTGTGATGATGGCAGTTGGTCTTTGCTGGATATTTCACAATACGTGGTACAGCTTTCTTCCATTTTGTTTTTTGAAAAAAATGGAACGGAAATGAAGGAAGAAGTGGAAGAAATCAACGATGCCTTACGATATTCCAGAATGCAACTAAACAAAGAAACCTTGTTTAAGAATATTCAACTTTTATCCTCTTTTGCCTGTGTGGATCGCAACGAAGTATATACCGGCTCGATTCAAGATTTGGCTGAGAAGATTCATGAGGATATCGAAGCAAATTACAAGGAACATTTGACACTTTCCGGTTTGGCGGAAAAATACCATGTGGATGCCAGTTATATTTCCAGAACCTTTTCCAAAAAATATGGAGAGACCATGGTAGGATTTATTGCCAGATTACGCGTGGAAAAAGCGATGGAATTAATTGAAAAGAGTGAAAAGAGTTTGGAGGAAATCTCTTTTGAAGTGGGCTATGATGACTATAATTATTTTAGTCGTGTATTTAAAAAGTATCGAGGGGTTCGACCAAGCGAATATAGACAACAATTTACGAAAGTGAGGGACTTAGTATGAAAAACAAGAAACAGTTTTTAGGCGTTTGCATTTTGACTGCTATGATGGCACCAGTTTCTTTGGGCTGTGGAACTGCAGAGGAGGATGGCATTGTGGAAATCATGGATTATGTTACAGTGGATTTTACCGGTGCAGATGGAGAAGGCATTGCCTCTGTAAATGTGGATTATGACGGTTTAGAGACCGAAATGGTAGGTGGAGAAGATGCATTAGAGGAACTGGACAGCGTGGAGGACTTGGAAGCTTTAACCACCTATATTAACGTAGTTGCGGGTATTTCCTTTAGCATTGACGAAAATACAGGGTTATCCAATGGGGATCAGGTAACCGTGACTGTGACTTACGATGAAGATGCAGCGGAGGCAGCAGATGTGGTATTTGGTGAAACTTTAAGTAAAACCTTTGAAGTAACAGGATTAGAATAAAAAAAGGCGTAGTATGATTTTTTAAAAATCGTGCTACGCTTTTTTTCAAATCTGTCCTAACGGGAAAAAAGAAAAATAACAGATAATATGGGTGAAGCGATATTGTTTAGGGGATGGCTTAAGGAATATCAGCGATTGAGATGAAGGGGGTTCCTACATGAAAAAAATGATGAAAAGAGCAGCAGCTCTTGCCATGGCCGGCATGATGACGGTTGGTATGGTAGGTTGCGGAAGCACCACAGAAGAAACCGGTACAGAATCCGGCGGTACTGCGACAACTGCAGAAAGCAGCGATATTACCATTGGAATTTCTATTTGGAGTTCCACAGACGTATTGGGAAGTCAGTGTTATGACATTGTAGAAAAAGCAGCATCTGCATTAGGGGTAAAAACACAGTGGGTAGATCAGGGACATGTTTCTGAACAGGTAACAGCATCGGTTGAAACCCTTTGTGCAGCAGGATGCCAGGGAATTATTATTTGTAACTCCGCGGATTCTGAAATGACATCTGCAATCAACACCTGCGATGAGTATGGTGTATATATTGCCCAGTTCTTCCGCATTATCTCAGAAGAAAATAGCCCGGAAGTATATGAAACTGCTTGTAACTCTCAGTACTACGTAGGTGCAGTACATGAAGATGAAGTTACAAATGGTTATACCTTAGTAAATTTGTTGTTGGAGAATGGAGACAGAAATATTGGTTTGGAAGCATGGACGGTTGGAGATGCTACCTTCCAGTTGAGATGGCAGGGATATCAGCAGGCCATTGATGAGTGGAATGCAGCAAATCCGGATGATCAGGCTACATTAAGTGAACCGGTATATGCAAATACATCTTCGGAAGAAGGTGCAGCTGCAGCAATGTCTCTTTACAACAGTATTCCGAATATGGATGCTTTGATTGTTGCCGGTGGTGGTGGAGATCCATTGGTAGGCTCCATTGGTGCTTTTGAGAACGCCGGTCTTACCGGAACCATTGACGTTGTTTCCACAGACTTCTTGGATGACTTAGCAGAGCAATTGGAGAGCGGCGGTATGTTTGCAGAATCCGGTGGACATTTCTGTGATCCATTGTTTGCATTCTTAATGGTTTATAATGCAGTGCAAGGAAATTATGTAAAAGAAGCCGGAACCTTTGGATATGAAATTCTTTTCCCATATTTGTATGTATCTTCTTCTGAAGATTACACCAATTATGAAAAATATTTCGTAGAAGATGATCCATATACAGATGAAGAAATCGTAGAAATGGCAGGATACAGCTTTGATGAATTAAATGAAGCAGCATCTTCACTTTCTATCGATGACGTAATTGCTCGTCACAACTAAGAGAGAACACATGAGAAACAGTGCCCTGCGTCCAGCCATCCGTGGTGCATGGCACTGTTTTTTAATTCGACACGAGGAGAAGCGAATCATGAATATAAAAAAAATGCGGGAGAGCCAGTGGTATGGGATTGTGCTTCTGGCCCTGATGACAATTTTATTTTGGGCTGTTTTTAAAATATTGGCACCGGATACCTTTGGCTCATACAGTAAAGTTTTAACTTATATCAAAACCGCTTTTATTTATGCAATTGGAGGATGTGGATTATATTTTATCTGCGTGATGGGTCCTTTTGATATGAGTGTTGGTGCAAACATCGTATTGTCCTCCGTAATTGCCGTAACAGCCAGCAAACATTTTGGTTATGCAGGTTTGATTATTGCACCGATTATCAGTGGTACCTGTATGGGGGTGATCAATGGATTGGTTTACATGAAATTACAGATTTCATCCTTGATTGTTACGGTAGGTTTATCTTTGGCTTATGAGGCTTTGGGCATTTTTGTGGCAAACGGAAAAGAGTCCGTTCTGTCTATTGATTACAGAGCATTTGGTGATTATCCATGGAACGTGGTAATTGCCTTCTCTGCATATTTTATATGTGGATTTATTCTGAAATATACAAAGATGGGAACCTATGCTTATGCCATAGGAACCAATGAAGTCGTGGCACAGAATATGGGTGTCAACGTAAAAAAATATAAGATTTTGGCCTTTACCTTATGTGGATTTTTTGTAGGAATTCAAAGTATTTTGACTATTAGTTACGGAACTTCTATGACATCCGCATCGAATTTGGCTTCCATGTCCAGAAACTTTACACCGCTGATGGGAACCTTTTTTGGTCTGGCGTTTAAAAAGTATGGACATCCGGTGATTGCAATTGTAGTTGGGGAAATTATTATTTCCTTTATGTTTAATGGGTTTGTGGCACTGGGTGCTCCGACTACAGTACAGAATATTATTACCGGTTTGGCATTACTTGCCATCGTGACATTAACCACTAAGCCTGTAAAGGGTGCAGTTGTAAAATAAGGAGAAGGGTATGGCAGAGTTATTATTACATGCAGAAGATATTGATAAACAATTTGGAATTACCCATGCAGTCAATCATGTGAGTCTGGATTTTTATAAAGGTGAGATTCACGCATTGATTGGAGAAAATGGTTCCGGAAAGTCTACATTCACTTCTATGTTGACCGGAATATATACCAAAGAACATGGAAAATTTTTCCTGGAGGGGCAAGAAATCCATCCGCAAAATCAGGTGGAAGCCAATCGCCAAGGGATTGCCATTATCGTACAGGAAGTAGGTACTTTATCGGGACTTACGGTAGCTGAAAATATTTTCCTGGGAAAAGAAGATGATTTTATTTCCCATGGAATTAAACATACCAATGCAATGAATAAAAAAGCACAGGAGCTGTTAAATGATTATGGATTTACGCAAATTGATGCAACGGCAGTCATAGATACTTATAATTTTGAGGAAAGAAAACTGATTGAAATCGTAAAATCGACTCATTTTAATCCTAAGGTGCTTGTCGTGGATGAGACCACTACTGCACTAGGACACGAAGGTCGTGCGGAACTTTTCAAAGTGATGGAGAAAATGAAAGAAATGGGAAATTGCGTCATTTTTATTTCGCATGATTTGGAAGAAGTATTGGAGCAATCGGATTCCATCAGTGTTTTACGAGATGGGGTTTTGATTGATACGGTTTCGGCACAGGGCACCACCGTAGATGATTTGCGGAAACTAATGGTGGGTCGTGAAATGAGTGGAAATTATTATCGCACGGATTATGGAGAAGCCATTTCTAAGGAAGTGGTGCTGCGGGCAGAGCATATCTCCGTGCCGGGAGAACTCAAGGATTTCAGTTTGGAATTGCATAAGGGAGAGATTCTTGGAATTGGAGGTTTGTCGGAATGTGGCATGCATGAAGTGGGAAAGGCTTTGTTTGGGGCTTCCTATGACAGAAAAGGCAGGGTAGTCGTGGCAAACGGAACCGAGATTAAGGATATTCCGACGGCAATCAAAAACAGCATTGCATATGCTTCTAAGGATAGAGACAACGAATCTTTGGTTATCAACGATACCATTCGAGACAATATTTGTTTACCGTCTTTGGAAAATTTAAAACGAAATCATATTTTGCGTGGACGGGATATGACGAGTTTTGCAGAAAAATATGCGAAGCAAATGAGCACAAAAATGGAGAGCGTACATCAATTTACATCTGCGTTATCCGGAGGAAATAAGCAGAAAGTGGTGTTGGCTCGTTGGATTGGTTTGGATTCGGACATTATTATTTTGGATTCGCCTACGCGAGGCATTGATATTAAGGTAAAAGCAGATATTTATGCGCGTATGGATGAAATGAGAAAAAGTGGAAAATCCATCATTATGATTTCTGAGGAAATAATGGAGCTCTTGGGTATGTCCGACCGGATTTTGATTATGAAGGATGGCGCCCTACAGGGCGAATTCCTTCGTTCGGAAACCTTAACAGATGAAGACTTGATTGAACAAATGGTATAGAGGGGGATTGTATGGAAGAGAAGAAGAGAATAAATAAGGGTTTATCCTTTATGGATCATCCAAAAATCAGAGCGATTGCCCCTTTGGTTATGTTTGTTTTGGTGTGCGTTCTGTTTTATATTTTGACAAAGGGAAGAATTTTTGCGGCCAATAACATTAAATTGTTATTGAGTCAGACCTATATGTTGATGATTGCATCCACCGGTGTTTTCCTGGTTATGACCATGGGCGGATTGGATTTTTCTCAAGGTTCCATGTTGGGGGTATGCTCTATTGTGATTTGCTACTTGTCAAATTACAACATTGTATTGGCAATTCTGGGAGGCGTTGTGACCGGTGGAATCATTGGATTCGTCAATGGGTATTTCAATGTGAAACGGAAAATTACAAGTTTTATTGTTACGATTTGTAATATGTATTTGCTACGCGGTTTGTGTGCATATTTTACCACCAAGTCACCGGTATATGCGGTTTCAGATATTTCCAAATACAATACCTTATCCTTTAATTTGACTTTTACCGTTATCATTTTATTGGTGGTATTTTTGGTATTTCAATTCACCGGATTGGGGGCAAGATTGAAGGCGATTGGTGCAGGAGAGACCGCCTCCAGATATGCAGGTATTCGTGTGGAAAAAACGAAGATTTTGGTGTATATTGCCGCAGGTTGTATCACCGGGCTGGCTGCATTTATTAATTCCGTAAAGGTTGGCTCTGTCACTTCAACAGCAGGAAATCAGTTGGAAACCCAAATCATGATTGCCTTAGTATTGGGCGGTATGTCGGTAAATGGCGGTTCTAAGGTGCATTTTTATAATATCTTGGTAGGCGTATTGATTTATAAAATATTGTCCTCCGGTTTGGTTATGATGGGACTGACTTCTCAGATGCAGCAGTTGTTATTGGGAATTATTTTCTTATTATTGGTAGGTGTCTTTGCGGATCGAAAGACAGGTATGATTGTAAAATAAGAAGTATGGGACTTAGGGAATTTTCTCTAAGTCCTATTTTTTTCTTTTCAGTCGATAGAAAAGCATTTATACTAGAGGGGAAGTTACGATAATTTACGAAAAAACGTGGATGGAGGAAACTATGGGAGATTTTATAAAACGATATGTATTTGGAAAACCAATGGAAACCGGGGCACTTTTGGAAAAAGATAAGGAAACGGTAAAAGTGCAGGATGACATGCCAAAGGAGTGGGTCGTTTCTGGGGATACAAGGGAAATGTGGATTCCTTTAGAAGAAAAAACCATGGTATATGGTTTGGGAGAAACGGTGAGAGGAATCAACAAACGTGGATGGATTTATATCAGCAACAATTCGGATGAGCCACGTCACGAAGAGGGAAAACGTTCTTTGTATGCGTCTCAAAACTTTTTATTGTTAGATCGAGGCTCAACTTGCATCGGGTATTTTATCGATTACCCGGGGAAATTAACCTTTGATATTGGATATAGTCAGGCAGAGGAATTGCGTTTGGAATTTGAAGATTTTGATTTCGATTTTTACGAAATTCAAGGAGAGACTCCGGTGGAAATTGTTCATCGTTTTCGAGAATTGATTGGTCGAAGCTATATTCCACCTATTTGGGCCTTTGGATTTGGACAAAGCCGGTGGGGGTATAAGAATCAGGAAGACATCCGTAAGGTAGAGGAGTCTTATGCAAAGGCAGAGATTCCGCTGGATATGATTTATATGGATATTGATTATATGCAGGATTTCAAGGACTTTACCGTAAACCCGGAACGTTTTCCGCAGTTCCCTACCTTTGTATCAGAAATGAAGGAAAAAGGCATTCGTTTGATTCCGATTATTGATGCAGGGGTCAAAATGGAAAAGGGCTATGACATTTATGAAGAAGGCGTCAAAGCGGATTATTTTTGCAAAAAAGAAGATGGTACGGATTTAGTGGCTGCAGTTTGGCCGGGGAAGGTACATTTTCCGGATTTCTTAAACGAGGAAGCAGCAAAATGGTTTGGAGATCAGTATCAGATTTTGACGGATATGGGAATCGAAGGCTTTTGGAATGATATGAATGAACCGGCAATTTTCTATACTGAGGAGCATTTAAAGGAGGTTTTTCGAGATATTAAGGAAATGGAAAAACAGGAATTGGATATTTGGGGATTTTTCCAGTTCAAAGGACTAGTCGAAACCATTTCCAATAATGCAGAGGATTATAAACGCTTTTATCATCAGTTTCATGGGATGAGGGTACGTCATGACAAGGTACACAATCTCTATGGTTTTTACATGACAAAGTCGGCAGGCGAAGCCTTTGCACGGAATTGTCCGGATAAAAGAATTTTATTGTTTTCTCGTTCTTCCTATACCGGCATGCATCGTTATGGCGGTATTTGGACCGGAGATAATACTTCCTGGTGGAGTCATTTGCTGTTGAATGTGAAGCAGATGCCGTCTTTAAGTATGACAGGATTTTTGTATAGTGGTGCAGATATTGGTGGATTTGGCAGTGATACCACAGAGGATTTGGTGTTGCGTTGGATTGCCTTTGGTATTTTTACACCGTTATTCCGCAATCATTCTGCCCTTGGAACCAGGGAACAGGAATTGTATCAGTTTGAGAGAATACAGGATTTTAAAAAGATTGTAGAATTGCGTTATGCCTTTTTGCCTTATCTTTATTCAGAGTTCATGAAAGCTGCGACAAAGTATGAGATGTATATGAAACCCATGGCCTTTGATTATCGAGAGGATGAAAGATGCAAGGAAATTGAAGACCAGATTCTGTTGGGAGAAAGCTTGATGTTGGCACCGGTTTATGAACAGAATAAAACCGGAAGATATGTTTATTTGCCGGAAAGAATGAAATTCTTGAAATTCCGTAGTATTGAGGATTATGATGAAGAAATATTAGAGGCAGGTGATCACTACATTTCGGTGGCATTAAATGAGGTCCCGGTATTTTTGCGTGAAGGACACGTTTTGCCTTATACCACACCGAAACGTCATGTACAGGAATTGGATTTCCACGCATTAAAGTATTTCTCTTTCGGCGGTTCTCCGGAGGAGTATGAATACTATATGGATGATGGAGTGACTCCGGTGAAGTAAGAAAGAAGGATGGATATGGAAAAAGCAATAAAAGCAGTGATTTTTGATTTGGATGGTACCCTGACAGATACGGAAAAGTACTACCAAACCGCATGGCCGGAAGCATTGGAACATTTTGGCTATCATACGGAGCCTTGGATGCCTTTAGAACTGCGTTCTTTGGGACGTCCCTTTGCTCCGGAACGTTTTCGCCAATGGTTTGGGGAAGATTTTGACTATGCAGCAGTACGAGAATATCGAAAAAAACTGGTGGAGGAAATGGTAAAGGAACAGGGCATTCCCTTGAAGCCCGGAGCCAAGGAAATTTTGGCCTGGTTGCGGGAACAGGGGATTTTAACAGCCCTTGCCACAGCAAATGAGTTCGAAAGAACCAAGCGGTATTTGGAAAAAATAGATTTATTTGATTCTTTTGATGAGATTATTTGTGCCAATATGGTGAAATTGGGGAAACCGGCACCGGATATTTACGCATATGCTTGTGAAAAACTGGGATTATCGCCGGAGGAAACTTTTGCGGTAGAAGATTCCCCGAACGGAGTAAACAGTGCATTTGGAGCCGGATGCAATGTGATTATGGTGCCGGATTTGACACAGCCGGATGAAGAATTGGCGCAAAAGCTATATCAAAAATGTGATTGCTTATTGGATATTAAAAAATTATTTTAAAAAATAAAAAAAGTATAAAAAATCCCTAAAGAAATCAGGAAGATGAGCCGATAACTAAAAATAAAACTAGTTCGGATATTTCCAAGGAGGGAATAACATGGGAAGAGTAAAAAATGCCGGAATGAAAATTAAGAAGAGTCATTCAATCTTATTTCAAATTTTGGTCATGAATATTTTGATGCTTGTAGCCTTTGTGTTGGCCATTACTTTCGTCATGCATGCCATGCATACAGCTACAGACACCAGCAGCGATATGTTGCAATCTGTGATTCAGTTAAGCGCAGATGAATCGGATTTAAAAAGTGATGTTATGGCTTTGTATGATGATGGAACCGCTTATGTTTCATCCGATATTTCCAAAACCAGAGAAGAGTATTTGGAAAAAATAGAGACAGATAAGGATACGGTGGAGAAAGATATCGCAGCACTGAAGTCTGATTTTTCCGGATTTGATGATGCGGAAATTCAGGCACAGTTGACAGAAATAGAAAGTCGTTATGACAGTCTCTGTACTTATTTGGATGCTGCAGTGAAAACAGCAGCCAATGGAGACAAGGAGGCGGCATACGATATCCTTTTCTATCAGGCCTTGAGTCAGAAGAATAAGATTTACGAAGCGACAGATGTGTTAGAGGAAATTATTTCTGCAGTATCGGAAGGTACCGGGGAAATGATGAAAACCTTAGCACAACAGGGTGATGTTTCTGCATTGATTGGAAATGTGTTGATTTTACTTTTGATCTTGGTGAATTTCTTTGTATGTTACAAGATGATTGTGAAAAAAATCTTTTCCATTAGTGAAGAAGTGAATACGATGATTGCCAAAATTGAGGCGAGAGAAGGAGATTTGACCGCTAGAGTAGAGACAGAGACAAAATCCGAATTGCTCTTTATCACTACGGGAATCAACCGCTTTATTGAGACTTTACAGGGTATTTTAAAAGATGTAAAGGATGGTTCTTTGGTATTGACACAGTCTTCCTTGGAAGTGGCAGAAGAGTTGCGTTTGGCAGATGATAATGTTTCCAATACTTCCGCAGCATTGCAGGAATTGGCAGCCGGCATGGAAACAGTAGCAGGAACGGTAGAAACCATCAATAAGAGTGTGGATGCAGTACGTCATGCTTCACAGGATATTGCAGAAGAAGCAGCCATTGGTACGGAAACAGCAACGGATATCAAGACAGAAGCAGATATTTTAAAGAAAAAAGTGTTGCAAAAGAAAGTAGATGCAGGCAATCAGGTAGCCTTGCTTTCCGAATCGTTATCACAGTCTGTACAGGATTCGGAGAAGGTAAGCCAAATCAATGAATTGACCAATGTCATTTTAAATATTGCAAAGAGTACCAATTTATTGGCTTTGAATGCTTCCATTGAGGCAGCCAGAGCCGGAGAAGCAGGCCGTGGTTTCTCGGTAGTTGCTACAGAAATCAGTTCCTTAGCAGAAAGCAGCCGCGAAACGGCTGGACGTATTCAAGCAATTAGTGCCGAGGTAACAGAAGCGGTAAGCAATTTGGCTAAGAATGCTCAGGATGCGTTGGAATTCATCAACGGTACCGTCATTGGGGATTACGATGAATTTGTAGAAGCGGGAGAAAAGTACGAATTAACAGCAGATGTGATGGATATCATGTTGAATAGCTTTAGTGAAAAAGCAGAGAACTTAAAGGCTATCATGGAAACCATGGTAGAATCCGTGCAGATGATTACGGATTCCGTACAGGAAAGTTCTGCAGCGATTTCGCAGTCCGCTGAAAGCTCTACGGAAATTGTTGGTGGGATTAAAAAGATTTCCGAAGCCATTGAACGTAATACCGCTGTTACAGAGCAGTTAAGCGAAACAACCGAAAAGTTTTCTTTTGTGTAGTTGACAGCGTTTGAGAGATAGGCTAGAATGTGTGAAAATTGAATAGATCTTCAGGGCAGGGTGTAATTCCCTACCGGTGGTATAGCCCACGAGCCGTAAGGCATGATTCGGTGTGATTCCGAAGCCGACAGTATAGTCTGGATGAAAGAAGATGTGAGTGGATAAATTATGCCCCGAAGTAGAGTTTCTATTTCGGGGTTTTTCTTTTGCAGAGAGAATGGTAGAAGCAAAATTTATAGTTATCCCGGAAAAAACCTTGAAGATGATCTTCAAGGTTTTTTTGTAGTAGAAAATTTTTTTTATTTTTTGTTGCACAAAGGTTGTTTATGGAGGAGTGGAGGAAATGGAGCAAAAAGAAGCTGATATTTATTTTATGGAATTGGCCCTGCAAGAGGCGAAAAAAGGGCGAGGGTATGTGGCCCCGAATCCACCGGTGGGCGCTGTCGTAGTAAAGGATGGCGTGATTCTTAGTACGGGATATCACAAAAAATATGGGGATTTTCATGCGGAAAGAAATGCGTTGTTGCAGTGCAAGGAGGACCCTGCGGGAGCGACTTTATATGTGACATTGGAGCCCTGTTGTCATTATGGAAAAACGCCACCTTGTACAGAATTTATTCTGGAAAAAAAGATTCGTCGTGTGGTGGTGGGCTGCCTCGACGTGAATCCTTTGGTGGCAGGGAAGGGCATACGTATTTTGCAGGAAGCCGGCGTAGAAGTAGAGGTGGGAATCTGTGAAGAAGCATGTCAGGATTTGATTCGTGTATTTTCCACTTACATGCAACGAAAAACGCCATTTGTTTGTATGAAATATGCCATGACCTTGGATGGGAAAATATCCACGCGGACCGGCGCCTCAAAGTGGATAACCGGAGAAAAAGCCAGGGAACATGTGCATAAGTTGCGGCATGAACTGACCGGAATTTTGGTGGGAGTAAATACCATTTTAACCGATGATCCACAGTTGACTTGTCGTACTTTGGGCGGTGTGAGCCCTCACCGTTTTGTGGCAGATACAGCTTTACGAACGCCCTTGGATGCCTACGTGGTGAGAACGGCCAAAGAAGTACCGACGACCATACTCACAGCGGAAGAGAATAGGGAAAAATGGAAGCCTTATGAAGCACAACACTGTCAAGTATTGCTATGCAAAAGGAAGGGGTACCATTTGGACCTGCAGGATGTGATGGGAAAATTGGGCAATCAAGGGATAGACAGCATTCTGCTAGAAGGCGGTGCCACGTTAAGTGCATCGGCTTTGCAGGAAGGAATTGTGGATGAAGTATGCAGTTATATTTCTCCAAAGTTATTTGGAGGAGGCGGAAAAACGCCACTGGAAGGTGCCGGAGTGGCGCTGCCGGCGGATGCATATGGTCTGAAAGTACGAAGTATGAAAATGTTGGGGGAGGACCTCCTGATTCGAAGCGAGGTGCAAGAGACATGTTTACGGGATTGATTGAGGAAAAAGGAATTTTTTTAGGGAAAAAACAAAATGCCGGTGCCTTTGAACTTACGATTGGGGGAAATGTGATACTTCAAGATGTGCGCTTAGGCGATAGCATTGCGGTGAATGGCATTTGTCTTACAGTAAAAGATTTTACAGCGCATACGTTTTCTGCAGATGTCATGGGAGAAAGTCTGCGACGGACAAATTTAGGTCTGTTAAAGCAAGGCCAAGGAGTCAATTTGGAGCGAGCTATGCAAGCCGGAGACCGTTTTGGAGGGCATATGGTGACGGGACATGTGGATGGTACCGGAAAGCTCTTGCAAAAGAAACGAGAAGGAAATGCCGTTTGGTTTCAGATAGAAACGCCGGCGAAACTGAAAGATATGATCGTGGAAAAAGGATCGGTAGCCTTGGATGGCATTAGTTTAACCATAGCCAAGGTATTTCCTGCCTCCTTTTGGGTATCGGTGATTCCACATACGTTACAGGAAACCAATTTGGGAGAACGCAGAATGGGGGATTTACTGAATGTTGAGGGGGATGTACTAGGAAAATATGTAAAAAATCAAATGCAGCAAAGGACTGGGATTACTAAAGAATTTTTACAAAAGCATGGATTTCTATAGGAGGATACAGATGGAAGAAAGAGTAGAACAAGCATTACAAGCGTTGCGAGAGGGCAAATTGATTTTGGTTATGGATGATGCGAATCGTGAAAACGAAGGAGATTTTATTTGTGCAGCAGAATCGGTGACCAGAGAAACCATGAATGCTATGGCTAGCTATGGAAAAGGGTTGATTTGTATGCCTATGAGTGAAACATATGCGGAAAAATTGCACTTATCCCCTATGGTAGAAAAAAATGAGGACAATCATGAAACCGCTTTTTTGGTTTCCATTGATCACAAAAACACCACCACCGGGATTTCTGCAGAAGAACGGGCTTATACAGCCAGAATGGCAACTATGGAGGGAAGCACTTCGGCAGATTTTCGTAGACCGGGGCATATGTTTCCGTTGCTGGCAAAACAGGGAGGTGTGTTAGTGCGTCGCGGACATACGGAAGCTACGGTGGATTTGTTGCGTTTAGCCGGCTTAAAGGAGTGTGGTCTTTGTTGTGAAATTATGGCGGAAGATGGCCGGATGATGAGAAAAGAAGCTTTGATTTCTCTGGCAGAAAAAATGGAAATTCCTTTTTTAACCATTGAAGATTTGGCAGAATATCGAAAGAAAAAAGAAGTGTTGGTAGAGCCGGCGGCAGTGGTGAATCTCCCAACAGAGTATGGAACGTTTCGAGCGCATTGCTATGTGAATCAAATTACAGGGGAGCATCATGTGGCACTGGTCAAGGGGGAGATTGGCCAAGGAGAACAGGTACTTTGCAGAGTACATTCGGAATGCATGACGGGAGATGTCTTTGGGTCGAAACGATGTGATTGCGGAAAGCAATTGGAAGAGAGTCTACGTATGATTGAAAAAGAAGGCCGCGGAATTTTACTGTATATGCGACAGGAAGGCCGCGGCATTGGATTGGTAAATAAATTACGTGCTTATGAACTGCAAGAACAGGGTATGGATACCTTAGATGCCAATGTCGCCTTGGGATTTCCGGCAGATGCCAGAGAATACTATATAGGAGCGCAGATTTTACGGGACTTGGGTGTGCGGACTTTGCGATTACTCACCAACAATCCGGATAAAATCTATCAACTGCAGGATTATGGAATGGAAATCGTAGAAAGAGTACCGATTCAGATTCAGGCGAATCCCTTTGATTCTTTTTATTTAAAGACCAAAAAGGAACGGATGGGACATATCTTACAGGAAGAGGCAGTATAAAAAAGAAAGGAAAATAGAGAATATGCGAACATTTGAAGGAAATTTATATGGAGAGAAAATTAAAATTGGAATTGTGGTAGCCAGATTCAATGACTTTATTACCGTAAAATTGTTGGGTGGCGCCATGGATGGACTACGAAGAGAGGGAATTTCCGAAGAAGATATCCAAGTGGCTTACGTGCCGGGAGCCTTTGAAATTCCGTTGGTCGCAAAGAAAATGGCGGCTTCTAAAAAATACGATGCTGTGATTTGCTTAGGTGCAGTCATTCGAGGCAGTACAAGCCATTATGATTATGTATGCAGCGAAGTGTCTAAGGGAATTGCGCAGGTATCCTTACAGGAAGAAATTCCGGTGATGTTTGGGGTCCTGACTACAGATACCATTGAGCAGGCCATTGAACGTGCCGGTTCAAAAGCGGGAAACAAGGGCTTTGAGTGTGCGCAAGGTGCCATTGAGATGGTGAATTTATTAAGAGAATTGGCATAAAAGAAAAAAGATACAAGAAACAGCACTTCGGTTATAATAAAAGGGAAGAAAACAGTCCGTGTGGAGGGAATATGATTACAATCTATATTGCGGCGCATAGCTTTTTTGAACCACCAAAGTTAACTGAATATTGTCCGATACGTGTGGGAGCAGCCCTAGCAGAGGAGGATTTTGGATGGCAAAGGGATGATGCTGGGGATCATATTTCTGAAAAGAATCCTTTTTTCTGTGAATTGACGGCGCTTTATTGGGCTTGGAAGAATGATAAAAAAAGTGATATCACGGGATTGGTCCATTATCGACGTTATATGAAGGATCCGGAAAATGGAATTTTACAGGGGAAGCATATAGAAAAAATACTGCAGGAATATGATTTGATTTTACCTGAGAAAAAAGTCATTTCTGAGGATACCATTGCCGGTCAGTATGAGAAAATGCACCATGTAGAAGATTTGCAGATAACAGAAGCGGTGATTGCGGAACTTTATCCGGCGTACTTGGAAACCTATCGTCAAGTTATGGGTGGAACCGAGACTTATATTTGCAATATGATGATTGGAAAAAAAGACTTGGTGGATGCTTATGCAGAATGGTTGTTTTCTGTTTTGTTTGAAGTAGAAAAACGATTGGATATTTCCTCTTATGATACGTATAACCAGAGAGTGTATGGATTGTTAAGTGAGCGTCTGCTTACGGTATGGGTAAAGCAGAATGGCTGGAAGGCTTTTGAGTTGCCTTTGATTTGTACGGAAGAGAAGACGGAAACAAAAGCCTATTGGGAACAGTGTGAAGCGTTGATTTCCCAAGGGAATTTTAAAAAAGCATATGAAGTGCTGGCAGAGGCCAAGGAGAAGCATGCAGATGTGTTTATGCCTTCTTCGGATGTGTTACAGAGATTGGGTTTGCTATGGATTCTTTTAAATGTGTATGATGCGGAAATGCAGGGTGGTAAGTTTATCAGTACCCTATGGGAGACGCTGGATGCCGGTCGCTTGGTAGTGGTGTTTTCCAAGTTAGAAAACATCATAGAGGAACCGGAAAAATGGAGTGGCTTGGTGGACATGCTAGAGCAAAATGGAATTGGCCCGGTTGCAGTTTTGACCATATTCCGTTTAAAGGAAATGCCGAAGGAAGAGCAACTGAAAGTGTTGGCAATGGTTGCAGAAGGTTACGCAGCGAAAGGAAACTTGGAAAAAGCCGGAATTTACGCAAATTTTGCACTTAATATGTAGGGAATCCGACGCAGATTCTTGGATAGACATTTTGGAGGAAATGAATAAAGGAAAAAGGATACATTCGTGTTATAATGATATCCCGTGAGTTCGAGACCCTCCTCACGTAAAACAAAACTAAGGAGAATGAAAAATGAATAAGAAAGTGTTATTAATTTGTCAGGGAGCCATGATTGCGGCTTTGTATGTGGTGTTGACGGTATTTGTAAATGCCTTTGGTCTGGCCAATGGGGCAGTGCAGGTTCGAATTTCGGAAGCCCTTTGCATTTTGCCGATTTTTACACCGGCTGCAATTCCCGGATTGTTTGTAGGATGCTTTTTATCCAACATCATTACCGGGTGTGCGATTTATGACATTATCTTTGGAAGTTTGGCAACCTTATTGGGAGCCATTGGAACTTACTGTTTTAGAAAAACCAAGTTCTTATTTACACTTCCACCGGTTATTTCCAACGGGGTCATTGTTCCGCTGGTTTTAAAATTTGCTTATGGTATGGCGGATGCGTACTGGTTTTTGGTGGTTACTGTGTGTGCCGGAGAAATCATTAGCGTTTGTATCCTAGGTATGATCTTAAAAACCGCACTTTGGAAACGAAGACACGAAATCTTTCGTATGGAAGAACACTAAAAAGATATCAACCAAAGGAGCTTGCAGATGAAGAAAATAAAAAAACTTTTGAAGAAACAATGGTTTGCCAATACGGTTGCGTTGTGCGCGGCAGTCTTGTTTTATGTGATTCTGGTTAATTTAGGACCTATTTTTTCCGGAATAGGCAGTTTTCTTGGAATTTTCTCCAGTATTTTTGTAGGTGTTGTAATTGCTTATTTTGTAAATCCGGTTGTAAATTTTATCGAAGACAAGATTTTGGCAAAGGTGCAAAAGAAATCGTTGCGTCATAATTTGGCTGTCGTGATTTCTTTGGCTCTGATTATTTTATTGATTGTTCTTTTATTTGTTGCACTGATTCCGTCGTTTGTGGAAAGTATCATCAGTTTCATTGGAAACGTGGATACTTACATTACCAATACAGAGGATTTTTTGGATCAGTTTGCATCTCTGCTTGCTACCTTTCACATGGATATTTCCGATGTGACTTCTCGTGTGACAGATTTGGTACAAAGTGTGTTGAGCGAGTTACCAAATCGTCTTGCCAGCATTGCCAATACTTCCTATAACGTAGGCGTAGGAATTGGAAATGTTTTACTTGGTATTATTTTTTCCATTTATTTTTTACTTGGAAAAGAGCAGCTGATTGGCAGTTTTGTGATGCTGCGAGACCTTTTAATTAAGGAAGATGTGGTAAAAAAACAGGCTGTATTCTGGACACGTTGCAACGATATTTTACTTCGTTATGTAGGATATGATTTATTGGATGGATTGATTGTAGGAATTGTAAATGCGATTCTTATGGCAATTTTCGGAATGCCTTATATTGCATTGGTCTCCGTAATTGTAGGTGTTACGAATTTGCTTCCGACCTTCGGCCCAATTATTGGTGCAGTCTTAGGCGGATTGATTCTTGTCCTGAATAATCCGATTCAGGCATTGTTTTTCTTAATTATGACAGTGGTGATTCAGACCATTGATGGTTATATTTTAAAACCCAAGCTTTTTGGAAATGCCTTTGATGTACCGGCCGTTTGGACTTTGATTGCCATTGTAGTAGGCGGTAAGATTTTTGGCGTAGTCGGTATTTTCTTAGCGATTCCATTTGCGGCAGTCGTTGCATTTGTATTTCGTGAATTTATTATTCCCCGTTTACAGGAAAGAAAGGGAATTGTAAAGCCGGAAGAACAAGCAGAGGAAGAGACAAGTAAGTCATAATTCAAAAATCGGACTTGCAAATTATGGAAAAAATTGAGTATACTGTATGAGTTGTCTGTGTGGAATCAAAGAAGGAGTTTATAGATGAAACAACGCAACCATACAATAGATGTACTAAAAGGAATCTGTATTTTACTTGTCATTATTCAGCATTATGAATGGACGAATGCAGAAGAGTTACGATACTTATTTCCTTTTTGGGTAAAAATGCAAGTGCCGGTTTTTATGATTATATCCGGCTATGTATATACTAAGTCTTTTGAAAAAAGAGGAATTACGCAGTTCGAAGAGGCTTATGGATTAAAAAATATATATGGAAAAATCGTGCGCTATACGGTGCCGTTTATTGTGGCCTTCTTATTTGAAGAGTTTTATTACTACTTGGGAGAAGGTCATAAATTTCGGATTACTCAGGTGACTTATCGCTTTATGCGTGGTGGCTGGGGCCCGGGAAGTTATTATTATCCTTTGTTAATTCAGTTGATTTTTGTATTTCCGGTGATTTACTTTATTATTAAGAAATACGATTTTAAAGGACTTGTAGGATGTTTGCTTGCAAATTTAATATATGAAATTTTGCAACGTTCCTATAATTTATCTGCTGGAAGTTACCGTTTGTTGATTTTCCGCTTTTTGTTTGTCATTGCATTTGGGTCTTATTTGGTGCTTGGCAAACGTCCGATAAAAAAGAGAGAGTATGGTGTCCTTTTTGTAATCGGTTTGGCATTTTTGGTGGTCTATAATTATTTTGATTATGAACCATTGATTTTAAGATATTGGACTTGGACCAGTGTGTTGGCAAGTTTCTTTATTGTTCCGATTGTTGCTTTACTTTTAAAATTCCAAATTCAGAATCGATTTTTGGAGTTGATTGGAAGAGCATCGTATCATATCTTTTTAACACAAATGGTATATTATCATTTCATGAGCGAATTTGTTTATTGGCGCGTGGAAAGCAGAGCTTTGGAAATTGGATTAAATCTTGTAATCAGTGTTTCTGTAGGTATCATTTTTTATCTTATTGAAACACCAAGTACCAATTTTGCAATGAAATATATGAAAAAAAGAATAGAAGTGGCTTAAAAAAAGGTCATGAAATCAAAGTGTGAGCATATTAGCATGCAAAGCACATCGATTTCATGACCTTTTTTCTTAAGAAATCTTTAGGTTATATAAATGTTATTTTCAGAATCTCAGTTTATGATGGCATCTATGAGAAAAAAGATGGAGGTCGTCATGAAGATAGGAAAACCGGAATTCGGAAAAAAGAATGAGACAGAAAAAGATCCGAAGATAAATGGAAATAAAAAGAAGAAATGGATTGCCTTAGGACTTACTGTAGTATTGGTGGGAGGAATCGCATCCACCTATGCAAGTAAAGCAATTGCAGGAAATACAGAAGAAATTACAACATATACAGAAATGCTGACAAAACAGGATGTGGTGAAAACAGTTACTGTATCCGGAACTTTGCAAAGTGAAAATTCAGATACATTGGTAAGCAGTGTAACAGATACTACCGTGAAGTCCATTGAAGTGCAGGTGGGAGATACGGTAAAAGAAGGAGATGTGATTGCGGTTTTAGACGATACCTCGTTACAAAACCAATTGGAAAATGCACAACTTACTCTTTCCAATACCAAAAAGAAAAGTAGTTTGGATGTATCAACAGCCCAGAGTAATTATAATTCTGCAGTGACAGAACAGCAGATTACCAATGACCGAAATACAGCCAGTGTCAATGAGGCCCAGACCGCTTATAATAATGCAGTTACAAATCAAAGCAACAAGAATAATGAATACAATCAGGCGGTGAGCAATCGTGTGGCAGCAGAAAATGCTTATAATTCCGCGGTAAACGCAGCAAACAGCAAAAAGGCCATTTACGATGCGGCGAAAACAGCTTACGAAGGTGCGGATAGCACGGCAGAAAATTATGAATCCCTGAAATCCGCTTATGAAACAGCCTCTGCAGAGTACAGCACCGCCACGACTGCAGTCAGCACTGCAGAAACAGCGCTTTCCGATGCAAGAACCAAGGAAAGTGAAGCCAAAGCTGCCTTAGATTCTGCCAATGAAAGCGTATCTAACGGAAAGTCTACTTTGGATAAGGCCAATGAAACCAAGGCGGACGGAGAACGCAGTGGGCAGAAAAGTGTAGAGGAATCCAAAACATCTTTGAGTCAGGCCAATATTTCCGCTTCCGAAAGCTCTTTGACACCGGAAGAGGAAGTGGCGAAATTGGAAAAACAGATTGAGGCTTGCACGATAAAGGCAACCAGAGACGGAGTAGTAACGGCGATTCTTGTAAAGGAAGGAGCAAATTACAAGGGAGAAGATGTGGCTACTATTCAGGACCCTGACAATATGGTAATCAGCGCAGTGGTGGATCAGTATCAAATCGGTTCCTTATTAACAGGACAAAGTGCGGATGTTACGGTTGCGGCTGCAACAGAAGATACTATGGAAGGAGAAGTGACTTTTGTTTCTCCTACACCAAAGGAAAGTAGCACCAGTAGTACCACAGGCTCTACCACAACTACAGGCACAGATTATGAGATTAAAGTAAAGGTAAAAAATGTGGACAGTCGTTTCCGCAGTGGTATGACTGCAAAAGCGGTGATTACTGTGCAGGAGGAAAAAAATGTATTTGCGGTATCAGATTCTTGTATTCAGACAGATACTGAGGGAAATTACTTCGTGGAAGTAAAAGATGGTGAGACTACAAAGCAAATCACAGTGACCAAAGGATTATCTACGGATGCTGTTACAGTCATTGAAGGTGACGGTTTAGAGGAAGGCATGGAAGTCGTAATACCAACAGACATCAGCGATGGGACCACAACGGATAGCAGTTTTTATTAAAGAGAGGGAGTCCTATGAGTCAAAGGGATTTGATTATTGATTTAAAAAAGATTTATAAACGTTTTTATATTGGAATGGAAAATGAACTGGAAATTCTCCATGGCGTTGACTTACAGGTTTACGCCGGTGAGTTTGTTTCTATTGTAGGTGCTTCCGGATCCGGAAAATCTACGTTGATGAATATTATAGGGGCTTTAGATCGTCCTACAGAAGGTTCCTATTTCTTGAATGGTGTAGATGTTTGTCATGCCAAGGATTATGAACTTTCTCAAATTCGAAATCGGGAAATTGGATTTGTATTTCAAACCTATAATTTGATTCCAAGAAGCAGTGCTTTAAAAAATGTGGAACTGCCCATGTATTATGCAGGGGTGAAAAAAGGGGAAAGAGAGCTACGGGCCAAGGAATTGTTGACCATGGTAGGTATGGGAGAACGTATGCATCATACCCCGGATGAGCTCTCCGGAGGTCAAAAGCAACGTGTGGCTATAGCCAGAGCCTTGGGAAATAAACCTTCCCTGATTTTGGCAGATGAGCCTACAGGGGCTTTGGATTCAAAAACCGGACGATTGATTATGGATTTGTTTCATGAACTGCATGATTCCGGAATCACCATTGTATTGATTACTCATTCCAATGAGTTGGCGGAAGAAACCGAACGTATTTTAACACTAAAGGATGGCAATATCATCGGGGAACGACGTGGGTCCCTTTATGATGAATATCGTGGCAGAAAGGGTAATATAGCAGTATGAGCTTAGAAAATATAGAACTTGCAGTATCAGAGCTGAAAGCAAATAAAATCAGAACTGTGTTAACCATGCTGGGAATTATTATTGGAATTGCTTCCGTAATTGCAATTATGACTGTGGGAGATTCCATGAATCGTTCTATTATGAGTTCCATGAGTGAGATGGGAGCCAATAATATTTCCTTTTATGTTGTTACAAAAAGTATGTCGGAAGATGATATGAGTATCCGGGAAATGAAGGATAAGGATTATTTTTCCGAAGAGATGTTTCAATATTTGCAAAAGAACTTTGGAAATGAATTAGAGGGAATTGCCTTGCAAAAAAGTCTGGGTTCCATTGAAGTGTCAGAAAGTGGAAAAAAAGCTACGGTAAATCTGACGGGTTATAACAGTCATGCCTTAAGTGGAAAGAATTTAAAGATTTTGGCTGGTCGAACCCTTAATAAGCAGGATACAGAGGAAACAAAGAAGGTGATTCTTGTTTCCAATAAATATGCGGAAAAATTCTATGGAAGCGATTATAACAAAGCTTTGGGAAAAACGGTAGAGGGTATTTTAAATGAAAAATACTATTCTTATACCATTGTTGGTGTTTATGAATACACCGAATCAGCCATGGATTTCAGCAACCAAAGCAGTGGGCAGTTGGTGACAGATGGCTACTTGCCCTTGGCAACGGTGACTGCACAGACTGGCAGTACGGCTTTGTATGATAGTTTTGAAGCAATTGCAAAGGAAGATGCGGATGCCACTGCCTTGGCGGATTCCATTGCAAAAAGCCTAAATGAGACTTACTATATAGATAACGATGCATATGAAGCTTACGGCTATAGTATGAAGCAAATGATTCAGGAAACGGAATCCATGGTGAAGACTTTGCAATTGGCTTTATCAGCCATTGCCGCGATTTCCCTTTTGGTAGGTGGTATTGGAGTTATGAATATTATGGTGGTCTCTATTACAGAGCGTACCAGAGAAATTGGTACAAGAAAAGCTTTGGGAGCCAGCAATACCTCCATTCGCTTACAGTTTATTACCGAAGCAGTGGTGATTTGCTTGATTGGTGGAGCAATTGGTATTGTGGTTGGTATGAGCTTGGGATTATTAGCGTCGAAATTAATGGGTTATCCCGGGGTTCCATCCCTGAGTGGTGTGGTAGTAAGCGTATTGGTATCCATGGCCTTTGGTATTTTCTTTGGATATTATCCGGCAAACAAAGCAGCCAAGATGAATCCAATAGATGCCCTGCGCTATGAATAAAAAAGAAACGGAGTCCTATATGAGTTATAAGATTTTGGTGGCAGAAGATGATGAGGATATTGTAGAACTGCTGAAATTGTATCTGGAAAATGCCGGATATTGGGTGGTTGCAGGCAATAACGGAAATGAAGCCTATGACCTCTTTTTAAAGGAAAAACCTGATCTGGCAATTTTAGATATTATGATGCCGGAGTTAAACGGATACGAATTGACGAAAAAAATTCGGGAAAAGGGAAATATTCCTATTTTGATTTTGTCAGCCAAAAATCAGGATAGTGATAAGATTTTAGGATTGAACTTAGGGGCGGATGATTATATCACCAAGCCCTTTAATCCTTTAGAGGTGGTAGCTCGTGTGAATTCCAGCCTTCGACGTTTTTATCAGTTGAACGATAGTAAGCCGGTGGCAGACGATGACGTGATTCGCGTTGGAGAGTTGGCGCTGGATACTAAAAACTTTATATTAACGAAAGGAGATCAGGAGATTATCTTGACTCCTATGGAATATAAAATCTTAGCCATGCTGATGAAAAGTCCGGGAAGGGTGTTTACCAGAACGCAAATTTATGAACAGGTGAATGGTGAATTCTTTTCCAGTGATGATAACACCATGATGGTACATATCAGTAAACTTCGTGAAAAAATAGAAGAAGATACCAGAAACCCGAAATATTTGAAAACCGTCAGGGGGCTAGGATACAAAATTGAAAAAGTGGAAATTTGATAGTGTATTTTTTTATTTGATTCGAAATTTCCTCATCTTGGTCATTGTGGCCTTTGTATTGTTTGAGGTAGTGTTGGATCAGGCAGATACTTATCTCTTCAATAAAATGTTAAACAGCAAGGCCTTTGATGTGGATGCGCAATTGTCCGTTTTACAGGAAGAGAATTACGAAGCACTGAAATACTCCGGTGTGAAAGGCAAATCCTATATTGAGGTTTTGGATGAAACAGGTAGTTTGATTTATACAGATAATGAAAAAGTGGGAACTTCCTACACCACAGAGTTGTTAAGCTATATTCCGAATTACAATGAAGGGGCTTATATTATTACCAACTATGTGAAGGCAGAAGAGGATGACTACAATATTGTCATTGAAATGTATAGGGCTTATGAGAATGAGTCTATTTACTTGGATGATTACTTTATGGATACTTTGATTGTCTTGGACCCGGAGCAGAATGTGGTTTTTTCTTCCAAGGAAATTGAGGATTTGCAGCTGGATGATACAAAATTAGAATACTTAAGCGGATTTACCAATGATGGAAATCAGATTCAAAAATTTGAATATACCACCACAGATGGGGAAAACAGATATTTGATTTTACATTTGGATGAATCTGCTACTTCCCCCTATTCCAGATATGACCTGGTGACCAATTTGGTTCTCAGTGCCCTGGTGGGGGTTTTTGTGTTGGTGTTGGCTATTACGGCTTTTCGTATGAATTTGCAGATTGTGGTACCCTTGCGCAAGCTGGGAAAAGCTATGGAAGACTATGAAAGCGGCAAGGAAGCGCAGCAGGGACTTTTAAAAGAGACTCCAAAATTCCGGGAATTTCGCACCATATATGAAAATTTTGTATCTATGACAGGACGTTTGGAAAAGAGTGAAAAGGAAAGACGAAGCCTGGAGGAAGATCGGCAAAAAATGCTGGCAGATATTTCTCATGATTTGAAAACCCCAATTACAGTGATTCAGGGGTATTCCAAGGCTATTGCTGATGGTATAGTATCGGAAGAACAGCAGGAAAAATATTTGCATGCCATTGAAAAGAAATCTGAGCGATTGTCGGATTTGATTAACTCTTTTTATGAATATAGTAAACTGGAACATCCGGAATACCATCTGACTAAGAAAAAAGGAAATATTGTGGAGTATTTACGAGAATACCTGGCAGCAAAATATGAGGAGATTGATTTGGCTGGTTTTGAACTGGAAATCAATTTGCCGGAGTGCCCCATTATCACGGAATATGATGATAAGGAGCTGGTGCGGGTATTTGAAAACATTATATCCAATAGTCTAAAACACAATGAAAAAGGTACCGAGATTTATGTATCTATGGGCACCCAAGAAAAACGGGTGTGGATTTGCCTGGGAGATAATGGAAAGGGTATACCGGAGGATTTGAAAGAGAATGTGTTTAAGCCTTTTGCAGTGGGAGATGAATCTCGTACCACGAAGGAAGGCAGCGGTTTGGGAATGGCAATTGCCAAGCGTATCGTAGAGGCCCATGGTGGCTTTATTGAATTGGTTGAATCCAAGAATCCCAAATATCGTACCTTGTATAAAATAATTTTACCGATTTCATAAAAAAGATTGAAAAAAATTCCCCTCATGTTATAATTAATTAAACAATTTAATTAATTTGACGAGAGGGGGTTTTTTTATTCGTAGGGAAAGTTGGAATTATGTAGAATGTACCGTGGGTCTTGGGGAAAAAGATTTTAAAATGAGTCGTGGTAGTTTTACATATAAAGACAAAACAAGACAACATGTCAGATTGAAAAAAACCGGAAGTCAGACATATGCAGATGGACTGGAACTGCTTTTTTCAGATGGGGTTTTGGAGGAAGCGTATCGCTTGTCTGTGACAGAGAGTGACGGAAAGGTATTTGTGAAGTTTCAAATGCCGAAGGGAGCCAAGTGGAATCGTTTTTCCTATACGGTTCCGACCAATCCAAAGGAGCATATTTATGGCTGTGGGGAAACTTACTCTACTTTGGACTTGAAAGGGGAAAAAGTCCGAATTTGGGTAGCCGAGCATCAAAACGCCGGACGTATCGGAAAAAAGATGATTCGGGAAAAATTATTTGGAAAGAAGCCGGAGAAGGTGTTGCCTTTTTCCAAATATGAATCTTATTATGTGCAACCCACTTTTGTATCCAGTGACAAGTATTACGTACATGTAAATACCGGTTCTTATGCGGAGTTTGATTTTTGTAGACCGGAGTGCGTGACCTTTCATACAGAGGAACCGTTGGATTTGATTATGGAAAAGGCAAATTCCTTTGCAGAACTTTCCGGTAAATTGACAAAGACCTTGGGAAGACAACAAAACCTGCCGGATTGGCTTTATGATGGGGTGATTTTGGCCATTCAGGAAGGTACCGAAGTGATTGAGGAGAAGATAAAAAAGGTAGAAGATGCGGGCGGAAAAGTATGCGGTGTATGGTCACAAGACTGGTGCGGATGCAGAAAGACCGGATTTGGCTATCAAGTAATGTGGAATTGGGAGTGGGATTCTGTTTTATATAAAGATCTGGATCGTAAAATCCCGGAATGGAAGAACCGGGGAATACGGTTTCTCGGATATATCAATCCTTTTATCGCATTAGAAAAAGAATTATATCAAACAGCTAAAAAAGAAGGCTACTGTGTCAAAGACAAAAATGGAGAGGATTACCTAGTTACGATTACGACCTTTCCTGCAGCCATGGTGGATTTTACAAATCCCAAGGCGTACGAATGGTACAAGTCTTTGATTAAAGAAAATATGATTGGCATGGGTATGAGTGGTTGGATGGCAGATTTTGGAGAATATTTGCCTGTGGATGCCGTTTTACACAGTGGAGAAGATCCGGAAAAAGTGCACAATGAATGGCCGGCAATTTGGGCAAAACTCAATGCAGAGGCAATTGAAGAATGTGGGGCAAAGGGAGAAGTTTTTTTCTTTACAAGGGCAGGCTACACCGGCACATTGACTGCCTCTCCAATGATGTGGACCGGAGATCAGCATGTGGATTGGTCTGTGGATGATGGTTTGCCTTCCGTCATACCGGCGACTTTATCTTTGGCTATGAGTGGATTTGGAATCGCGCACTCAGACGTAGGTGGTTATACCACGGTGATGCATATGAAACGGAGCAAAGAATTGTTGTTGCGTTGGATGGAAATGAACATTTTTTCGCCGCTGCTTCGTACCCATGAGGGAAACCAGCCGGTGAATGATGTGCAATTTGATGCAGATCAGGAAACCATTGAGTTTACTGCCCGGTGTTCGAAACGGCATGAAGCATTAAAGCCGTATTTACAGCTATGCGTGGAAGAGAATGCCAAGCATGGAATCCCGGTTATGAGACCTTTGTTTTACCATTATGAGGAGGAGAAGGCCTATGTGGAAAAAACAGAGTACTTGTTGGGACGAGATTTATTGGTGGCGCCGGTGATCAAGGAAGGGGCTTTGTCACGTAGCGTTTATTTTCCACAGGATACATGGATGGATATCTATCACGGAGATATTTATGAAGGTGGAGTCTATGAAGTAGCTGCACCGATTGGAATGCCGCCGGTGTTCCTACGGGTAGGTGGAGACCAAGAAGATTTATTAAAGCAAATTTTGGGGTTATAAAAGCAAAACATTTGATTTCGAAGAAATGTAGAAATCAATATAAGATGGGGGATACAATATGGATAAAAAAGAATTGGAAAGAAGACAAAACCGTCCGATGTCCAAGGTTTTTTATGGATTTGCGGACATCTACGGAGGCGGTGCCTTTGTAATTATCAGTACTTTTTTCACTGTGTTTTTGACAAAGGCGTTGGGTATGTCACCGGCATTGGCAGGTACCATTCCTTTTATTGGTAAAATATGGGATGCCGTTACGGACCCTATGATGGGAAATATAGCAGATCGTACCAAATCAAAATTGGGACCCAAACGATTCTATATGCTGGTGGGAAGTATTATTTCAGCAATTACTTTTTTGCTTTTGTGGATTCCCTATGAGGGAGCTGCACAGTACGCTTTTTATGTGTTGATGTATATGTGCTTTTCAACAGGATTTACTGTGGTGATGGTACCGTATAATGGCTTGTTGCCGGATATGGTGGAGGATTATACGTTGCGCGGCAAGTTTTCCGGAATTCGTATGATTTTTTCTTCCTTTGGAGCTATTTTAGCAGGATTAATTCCGACGTTGATGATTCGTGACAATACAGAGGCATCTCAATATTTTCGAGTAGCAGTCATTTTTGCCATTTTGTTCTTTGTCTGTATTTTGATTACCTTTGCAGGTACTTGGGAAAAGGAAAAGGAAGTACGAAAAATTACAATGGCCGAAACCTTTACCCAGTCCTTGACTGTTTATAAGAATCATTCGTTCCGTTTGTTTATTGGAATTTTTATTTTTGGTCAAGCGGCAGCAGATTTTGTGACAGGACTTGCGGTGTATTATGTGGATGATGTATTAAATGCTTACGGAGGAGGTAATTTTACCTTGCTTATGGGTGTGATTTTGCTTTCCCAGTTTTTGGGCATGATCTTGTTTGTTCCGGTGGTTGCCAGAACTTCCAAGAAATTCCCGATTTTGGTGGCGACTCCCATTCGTATGATTGCGACCTTCTGTATGCTGTTTTTCTCCTATGAAGGAGCGAATTTTACCATTATTTTGTTATTGTCATTTATCATTGGAATCGGTATGGCAGCCACTTCAGCCAGCATTTATGCGATTCTATCTGATATGGTAGATGTGGATGAATTGATTACGACGATGAATCGTTCCGGTACTTGCTCCGGAATGGCTACTTTTACCAGAAAAATCGCTACCGGACTTTCTTCTGCCATTATTGGTGTGCTTTTGACGCTCATTGGATATGATGAAACCATTGCGGCAGCAGGGGGAAGACAGATTTTGGCAGTGCAAAGTGGAATTGCTTATATCTACGTATTTGCACAGTTGATTCTTATGGGAATCACCTTGGCAATTACGATTTATTTCCCAATTACGAAGCACGAATTTGAAGTCATTCGTAAGGAAATTGCACGTAGAAAAGGGGAAGATACTTCGGTAATTACAGAGGAAGAAAAGAAAATCTGTGAGAAAGTAACCGGATTTTCTTATGAAAATCTTTGGAAGAGTGAAAATGCTTTGCGTTTAAAAGGTTAGAAATCTATTTTCAGAATTCTCCATATAGAGTATGATGAAGAAGAGAATTTGAATCAGAAGATATGGGGAGTTTTCAATGAAGATTTCGACAAAGTATGGACTTTTGCAAAGCTTATATTGGATGCAAATTAGCGTGGCCTGGGGATACTGTACCTCCTATTATTTGGAATATGGGTATAGTACACAGGCCATTGGTATTTTTACGGCCGTTTTTTGCTTATTGGCAACGGCGTTACAACCTATGATTGGAAGGTATTTGGACCGAAGTATACGGCACAATTGGAAAATTCCGTTTTTTATTTTGGGAGGAAGTATGGAATTGCTGCTGGTTCTTTTGTTTTTCCTACGAACAACAGTGACAGCGGGGCTTTTCTTTGGACTATATTATATGTTGATTAGCACCATGTTGACTTTGGTCAATTATTCCGGCTTCTACTATGTGAATCGAGGGGAAAACTTAAATTTTGGGGTCGCCAGAGGACTGGGATCCTTGGCTTATGCCATAATGGCGGTGTTTCTCGGGCGCTTGATTGCTTTGTTTGATATTCATGTTATTTTGGTGGTAGGCGCTGTGATCAATGGTTTGTTGTTGGGCGTCGTGGCGACATTTCCAATCCTGCAGGGGGAGGAGATGTCGGAGAAGCAGGAGGAAAAGAAAAAAAGTAGCACTTCATTGCTGCAAAAGTATCCGGCATTCTTTGTGATGGCGCTCGCTTGTTTATTGGTTACTACCTTTCACAATATGTATACCAATTATATGTTGCTTATTATGGAAGGCGTTGGAGGAGACAATGGAAGTTTAGGAAATGCACTGGCCATTGCAGCAGTAGCGGAACTGCCGGTGATGTTTTTGGCCAATTGGTTATTAAAGCGTTGGAAAGCGTCCACTTTTTTGACGATTGCTTGCGTAGGTCATGTGGTAAGAGGGGTGCTGTATTTAAAGGCTACCTCCGTTTGGATGATATATGGAATCCAATGTTTACAAATGGTGGCTTTTGCCCTGGTGGTGAGTATGTCAGTATATTATGCCAATGAGTCCATGGACGACGCAGATAAGGGAGCTGGCCAATCGATGATGAGTATGGTGATTACCGGAGCTCTGGTGGCGGGAAATCTTATTGGAGGATTTTTTATCACCCATTATGGAATTCGCGCAATGTTGTTGGCAGGAATTTGCTTATCTGCTTTGGGATTTGTACTGGCTTGTATCTCTGTATCTATGCAGAAAAGATTCATCTATGCAAAAAATGAATAGGTGGGTATGTAATATAAGTATTTGTTATTTGTAATAAAAGAGAATAGGATA
Source organism: Lachnospiraceae bacterium (assembly GCA_045657625.1). Classification (GTDB taxonomy): domain Bacteria; phylum Bacillota; class Clostridia; order Lachnospirales; family Lachnospiraceae; genus JAZOTM01. The sequence continues at coordinate 17,507 of JAZOTM010000015.1, read as the reverse complement.
AGGCTGAAACATGTTGTATCGATCAATCGGAGGTAATTTATGAAAGAAATTAAAGGACAAATGTTAACAGGAGAGCGTTCTCTTTTCCATAGCAAAGATTTACATATCACAGACACCGTATTTGGAGAAGGAGAATCTCCTTTAAAAGAAAGTGAAAATCTGGATATTGACAATACCCTATTCCGTTGGAAATATCCGCTTTGGTATAGCAAGAATGTAAAGGTAAAAGACAGTGCCTTTTTTGAAATGGCAAGAGCCGGAATTTGGTATACCGATCATATTTCTGTGAAAGATACGGTTTATCAGGCACCTAAGGGATTCCGCAGATGCGATGGTGTAGAATTAGAAAATGTAGATTTTTCTGATGCTGCAGAAACTTTATGGCATTGCAAGAACGTTACCATGAAAAACGTACAGGCAACCGGTGATTACTTTGCCTTAGATTCCGAAAATATGAAATTAGATAATTTCACTTTGGTTGGAAATTACAGTTTTGATGGCGTAAAGAACTTGGAAATTCGTAATTCCAAATTGTTGTCCAAGGATGCATTTTGGAATACGGAAAATGTCACCGTATATGATTCCTTCATTTCCGGAGAATATTTGGGATGGAATGCAAAGAATTTAACCTTAATCAACTGTACCATTGAATCTCTTCAGGGACTCTGTTATATTGACAACCTGGTTATGAGAAATTGTAAATTAATCAATACGACTTTAGCTTTTGAATATTCTACGGTAGATGCAGAGATTTCGTCTGATATTACCAGTGTTTTGAATCCATCGGAAGGTCGTATCGAAGCGGAAAGCATTCAGGAGTTGATTTTGGAAAAAGATAAGATTGATCCTTCCAAGACCACAATTATTTGCAAAAAGGGAGAATAAGGAACCATGACCTATGATTTTGAAACTTTAGGGGATCGAAGAAAATATCATGCAATGAAATGGGAAATTCCGGAAGGAGAATTGCCTATGTGGGTTGCGGATATGGATTTTTTGACGGCGCCGGAAATTGAAGAAGCAATTGTAGAACGTGCCAAAGAAGGTATTTTTGGCTATCATGAAATTCCGGACACATGGGCAGAAAGTTATGAGAATTGGTGGAAAAAACGGCACCATTACGAGATTGGAAAAGAAAATCTGGTTTTTGCCACTGGAGTCATTCCGGTTCTTTCCTCTGCGGTTCGAAAGCTGACAACTCCGGCAGAAAATGTTTTGATTATTACTCCTGTATATAATATTTTTTACAATTCTATTCGCAACAATGGCAGAAATATTTTAGAATCCCCTTTGCGTTACGAAAACGGGGCGTATGACATTGACTGGGAGGATTTTGAAACGAAATGTGAGAATCCGCAAACCACCATGTTGATTTTCTGCAATCCGCACAACCCGGTGGGAAAAATCTGGGATCGAGAGACTTTGCAGCGAATTGGTGATATTTGTAAAAAGCATCATGTCATTGTATTATCGGATGAGATTCATTGTGATATCACGTTGCCCGGAAAAGAATATATTCCTTTTGCAGCAGCATCTGAGACTTGTGAAGAAATAAGCTTGACTGCGATTGCGGCAAGCAAATGTTTTAATTTGGCAGGTTTGCAAAGTGCAGCTGTATTCTCTAAGAATCCGGTGTTAAGACATAAAATATGGAGAGGCTTAAATACGGATGAAGTAGCAGAGCCCAATGCGTTTGCAATTCCGGGAACGGTAGCGGCTCTTACCAAGGGAGAGCCTTGGCTCAACGAATTGAATCAGTATTTGGCGGAAAATCGTGCATATGCAGAAAACTTTATAAAAAAGGAGATACCGGAATTTCAGGTGATTCATGGAGAAGCAACCTACTTGCTTTGGGTAGATATTCATGGATTGGGAGAAGATTGCGATGCATTTGCAGATTTCCTAAGAGAAAAAACCGGTTTGTATCTTGCAAACGGATCGGAATACGGAGCTTCCGGAACCGGATTTTTGCGAATTAATTTAGCGTGTCCCAAACGTCTTGTGGAAGATGGTATGGATCGTTTGAAGAAAGGAGTGGCACTATATGAAGAATGCAGAAAATGAATTGGAATTAATTGAAAATTTAAAAGATGCAGGCTGTTGTGCCACAACGATAGAGTGTTTCCTGGAATGCTACCGACAAGGTAGAAAAAAGGGAGAAATGGATGTTTTGATTAAGCATCGTAGTGAACTTTTAGAAGAACTTCATACGATACAAGAGGAAATCGATTGTTTGGATTACCTCATCTATCGTATGAAGAAAATTGATGAAGAAAAAAATCATAAATAATGTCGTAAATAAGAGAGATACAACTCTGCGGCAGGAGAAAGCACCTGATATTTTTTCCATAGAAAATGGGCGGAAATATGAGGTGTTTCTTTTATTGGACGAAAACAAAGATTTTGTTGGATACCCGGAGAAAGCAATCCATCAAAGCAAATGGCATATCCCAAGTGATCCTCTACCATATGGGAGGCACTGTAAATGAGATTATAGGTGGCAACCACGTTTTCTTTTGGAAGTTCCACCCCATTATTTAATACAAAATCAAAGGCGCGGGACACAATCAATGGCTTATTGAGAAGTTCAGATGCCGGAATTTCGTCCCAAGCTGCAAGAGAGTCTCGCTTGTTCATAAGAACACCCCAGATATTTGTGCCGGGCATAGTTAAGGAATGATATTTTGCAGCTTTGTCTAAATCATACATTAAGGCAAAATCCAAAAGCCCTTTCTCCAACTGATTTCGGACGTCCTGCCCATCTCCACTGGAGAAATGCACACGAATTTCCGGATAATCTTGGCGTAAAGCGGATGCAGCTTTTGTTAGAATATGTACAACTTGTGATTCTGCGGTGCCGATATAAACATCTCCGGATACAGAGGCGCCGTAAGAAGAAATTTCTCGTTCTGTTTTTTGCACCAATTGTAGGATTTCCTCAGCGCGACGGCGGAGAAGCATACCTTCATCGGTCAAAGTGATTTGGCGATTTCCTCTGAGAAATAAGGTTTTACCAAGTTCGTCTTCTAATTCTTTCATTTGTCTGGAAAGGGATGGCTGAGACACATGCAATTGTTGTGCAGCCGCAGAAATACTCCCTTCGCGTGCGATGGTTAAGTAATATTCTAATACACGAAATTCCATAGAGCCTCCTATGCATAGTTTGAATAGTTATGTGGTTATTATAACATAATAAAATAGATAAAAACAGAAAAAACCCATAAAACCGTTGTTTTTTTGTTTATATTTTTTTAATAGTTCGGGGACACGGTATTTTCGGATTTCTGTGATATAATAGTTTTACATTCAAATTTTTGATTTGGAGGACATTTATGAAGAAGGCAAAGTAGGGAGCGCCTGAATTTAGAAGATGTCAGTAAGAGAATGAAGAGCTATGGAAGAGAAAGGTCTTGCGCAAAAGCGTAAGACCTTTTTTCTATATTCTAAGAATTTATCGTTAAATATGTAGATTTGTCTATAAAAAACTGATATGAATCAATAATACAAAACATCATTGCAAGATTTGGCTACTTTTTTTCAAGATATGGCAAGCAGAGGGTTTGAAATGGAGTTATGATAACACCATCAAAAGAAACAAACAATAAACAGGAGGACAAAGATATGTTGAAAACATTAAAGAACTTAATCGAAGAAAGCATTCAGTTTTACGCAAAATACAATGTTAATCCTTTCCGTTTCTAATTAGTATCTAATTAGAACAGCAAGGAATGGCGATTTTCGCCATTGGCATTGCGAATGCTACTAGCAACAAGCGTTACTAGTTTTGACAGGTTTCATACAACTGATTACCCTCCCCCCCATATGAATCCAAATCAGTTGTATTTTTGATATATATTAAGACGGGAGTGAGTCCCCCCCATATGAATACTCCCGCCTTTTTTCTCCCTAAAATAATAGCCGATTAAGAGAAATCTTAATCGGCTATCCTTCTATTCTAAAATCTATTGTAAATTTCGTTATCATCTTTTCCCAAGTACTTATCTTGTATCAGTTTAGATGCTTTCTCTGATTTTTATTTGTAAATCCATATAGGTACAAGGGCGTGATGGTGTATTTCCAAATAGCAGATAATTGGTCAAAATGGTGAGTGAAACAGCGCCTTGTTCTTGTGGCTGCTGACAGATAGTGGCAGAAATTACACCATTTAGTAACATTTCTTTTGTTGTTGAGACATCATCAAAGGTGACCACATGTGGCTTTTTTGGAAAGTCGCTTTCTTGTATGGCGCGACAACCACCGTAAACACCACCGGAGGTAAATAAAAAGGCAGAGACATCCGGGTGAGCTTGAATTAAGGTGCGAACCTGGTCAAAACTACGATAATCGTCATCGTAGGTTTCAATGACATCTAAAATTTGAATGGCAGGTTCCAGTTCTTTCATATAGGAAGTAAAAGCTTCTACACGATCCTTATGACTTAGGATTTTTAAAGAACCGGTGACAATGGCGATACTACCTTTTTGCTGCATAAAAAGATGAAGCAGACCGGCAGCGGTACGGCCATCTTTTTGATCATCGGTACCCACATAGGCTAAACGATTGGAATTGGCCAAATCGGAATTGACGGTTACGGTAGGGATGCCCAAATCCCATAGTTCGTTGATGCGATGTTGAATTTCTTCACTATTGTATGGGGTAAGAATTAGGCCATGTATGCCTTCTTCTAATAATTCTGCTATTTTTTCTTTTTGTCCTTCGGAATCAAAGGGGCATCTTTTTTCAATTAAGGTAATTCCATAAACGGATAAATCCTTTAACTTTTTACGAATACCGGATAATATTTGATTGAAGAATTCATCAGAAGGTTCAAAGAGCAATACGCCAATTTTGATTTTCTTTTTTTGAATGGCAAGGGCCATACCGGCTTTGTTGGGTTTGTAATCCAAAAGGGTAGCGATTTCTCGAACTTTCTTTTCTGTTTCAGGATTGACGGTTCCACGGTTATTTAGTACACGATCAACGGTTCCGCGAGATACACCGGCCAATTCTGCAATTTCCTTCATGGTAGCCATAATCGGTTCCTTTCTATCTATGGGGTGAGGTAATGGTACGATTTTGTATTGCGTGAGGATGTAGTGAATGCAGGTAGTGGAATGTGTGTAGATAATCTTAGGCTGTGATGTTTGTTGTAAAACTGCTATGCGGCATAGCCGCATATGCAATCTGCAAATAACTCCTCTTGGCAAGCTAGCTTGTCTGTAGGAGTTTCTTGCAGATTATATATGCCACCAAGGTGGCATATTAGTTTTACAACATAAACTACATAGGATTGTTTACACATTCCCTACATGTGACACGAATACAACAATCCATTATACTTAGTCCACATTATACTCAATTAACAACGAAAATGCAAGGATGTGCACGTGCACGAACAAACATCACGTTACTGTGATAGAGCGTTGGCTTGACGGAAAAATCTCATATGATAAGATAATGACAGGAAAAGAGCGTAAGCGTATTAGAGACGATCCGATTTGGATTCGTCTCTTTTTTTGGAGGAATCTATGAGTAAGCAGATTACAAAAGTGCGCATGAAAGATTTGTTCTTAATCTTTGTGGCAACTACAATTTTGACTGTTGGTATCAAGTATTTTTTTGATCCGGCAGGGCTTGTTACCGGTGGGGTTTCCGGTTTGGCAATTATTATCAAATTTTTTACAGGAACCTTTGGCCCTGTGGAAATTCCTTTGTGGGTGAGTAATATCGTGATTAATGTACCGATTTTCTTATTTGCGTTCAAAACAGAGGGATTTCGCAGCGTATTGCGTACCACGATTTCCTGGTTGATTATGTCTGTAGAGTTGGCTGTTTTACCGGAATTGGACTTAATTCCTACGGATAATTTGTTGTTGGTAGCAATTTACGGAGGTATCTGTTTTGGCCTGGGAACCGGTATTTTGTTGACGGTTCGTGCAACCTCCGGTGGAACAGATATGTTGGCAAAATCTTTGCATTACTATTTTCCACGCTTGTCCATGGGACAGCTGATTGAGATTTTGGATGGTTGCGTGGTTATATTAGGTGCTTATACCTTTAATATAGAACATACTTTATATGCGATTATTTGTGTCTTTATTATGGGAAAACTGACAGACTGGGTAATCAATAATGGTAAGAGCGCTAAGATGGTAATGATTATTTCTGACTGTAATGAAAAAATTGCAGAGGATATTTTGACAGACATGGATCGAGGCGTAACAGGATTAAAAGGAAAAGGCATGTATTCCAATGAGGATAAAATGGTGTTGATGTGTATCTGCTCCAAAGGGGATATTGTGCAAATGAAAGATATTGTAAAGCAATATGATAAGAAAGCATTCTTTGTGGTTAGCGATGTAGGTGAGGCCATGGGAGAAGGCTTTGTAGAAAACTGGTATCGAGCCGGTTAAAAGGAAAAATCGAATGGAAATTTCAAGGGCTTTGCCTAAGATGATGAGGAAAATCATAATCTGGGTGAGGCCCTTTTTATATGAGGGAAAATGCTCCACTAAAATTTGCATAATTTTGCTTGCATTCTATATAGGAGGAGAGTATAATCGACATATGTCGAAAATGGTTTGCGACATATGTCAGAAATGAAAGGGGCGTCATATGGCAAGACCTGCTAAAAGTCGAAAAATATGTAGAGCACCGAAATACACGAGTTTCGGACCGGAAGGATTACATGGATTATTGAATCCGGAGGTTGTGGAATTGTGCTTGGATGAATATGAAGTATTGCGCATGGTGGATTTGGAAGGAAAGACACATGAACAATGTGCAAAACATATGGAAATTTCCCGTACTACGGTGACGGAGATTTATGAGCGAGCTAGAAAAAAAGTGGCAGATATGATTGTGAATGGAAAACACATGGAAATCGTAGGTGGAAATTATTCTGTGTGTAACGGAGCCAATCCGCGTTGTCATCAAAAGGAAAATACCACCTGTGATGGGTGTTAAAGAATAGAGGTAGAAAAATGTCTAAATTATTGGAAATCAAAAATTTAAAAGTAAACGTAGAAGAAAAAGAAATTTTACATGGAGTAGATTTGGAAATTCAGGCAGGAGAAACCCATGTGATTATGGGACCAAACGGTGCCGGAAAATCTACTTTGGGGGCATCTCTCATGGGAGATCCCAGATATGAGATTATAGATGGAAAAATTGTTTTTCAGGGCCAGGAAATTCAGGGAGAAGATACAGACAAGATTGCAAAAATGGGAATCTTTTTATCTTTCCAGAATCCGGTGGAAGTGCCTGGAATTACATTGAGTAACTTTATTAAAACTGCATTGGAGCAAAAAACCGGCGAGAGAATTCGTTTGTGGGATTTCAAGAAGCAACTGGAAGAAACCATGAAACTTTTGAATATGGATCCTTCTTATGCAGACCGTGATTTGAATGTTGGTTTTTCCGGTGGAGAAAAGAAGAAGGCTGAGATTTTGCAGCTTTTGATGTTAAAACCGGAGTTGGCTATTTTGGATGAGACAGATTCCGGTCTTGATGTAGATGCGGTTCGTATCGTATCAGAAGGCGTAAAAGCTTATAAAGCACAGGTGGGCGGAGCTCTTTTGATTATCACCCATAGTACTCGTATTTTGGAGGCGTTAAGTGTAGATGCAACCCATGTTTTGGTAAATGGAAAAATAGTAGAACAGGGCGATGCTTCCTTGATTGATGAAATCAATGAGCATGGATTTGAAAGATTTTTATAAGAAAGAAGATATCGGAAAAATGAAGGAAAAAACACAAGTAGAAGACATTGATCGCAGCCTCTATGACTTCCGTTATGAAGATAAAGATGCGTATAAGGTAAAAGAAGGTCTGACAGAAGACATTATTTTACAAATATCCAAGGAAAAAAACGATCCGGAGTGGATGAAAGCATTTCGTTTGGATTCATTGAAAAAATATGAAGAAATTGCATTCCCGGAATGGGGTCCTTCCATTGAAGGATTGGATATGGAAAATATCGTGACTTATGTACGTCCGAATACAGAACGTATGCATACTACCTGGGAAGAGGTTCCGGAAAATATCAAGGATACCTTTACCAAATTAGGGATTCCTCAAGCAGAGCATAAATCTTTGGCGGGTGTGGGTGCCCAGTATGACTCGGAATTGGTTTACCACAATATCAAAGAAGAGGTGGCTGCACAGGGCGTTATTTATACAGATTTGGAAAGTGCTTTACACGGAGAATATGCAGATATGATTCAAGAGCACTTTATGAAGTTGGTACCACCTACAGATCATAAATTTGCAGCCTTACACGGGGCGGTTTGGTCCGGAGGCTCCTTTGTGTATGTACCAAAGGGAGTCAAGGTGGAGATTCCATTACAATCCTACTTCCGTTTGAATGCGGCAGGAGCTGGACAGTTTGAGCATACCTTGATTATCGTAGAAGAAGATGCATACCTTCATTTTATTGAAGGATGTTCTGCACCAAAATATAATGTAGCAAATTTGCATGCCGGATGCGTGGAGTTGTATGTTGGGAAAAATGCAACGCTTCGATATTCCACGATTGAAAATTGGTCCAAGAATATGTACAACTTGAATACCAAAAGAGCAAAGGTGGAAGAAGGCGGAAAAATCGAGTGGATTTCCGGCTCTTTTGGTTCACATGTATCTTATTTATACCCTATGAGCGTTCTGAACGGTAGAGGTGCGAGAGCGGAATTTTCCGGTGTTACCTTTGCCGGAAAAGGACAGAATTTAGATACCGGTACCAAGGTGCTTCATAATGCGCCGGAAACCACATCTTATATTAATACACGTTCCATCAGCAAAGATGGTGGAGTAAGTACTTTCCGTAGTTCCGTGGTTATTGGAAAAAATGCAAAGAAGAGCAAATCAGCTGTTTCCTGCGAATCTTTAATGGTAGATGATATTAGCCGTTCCGATACCATTCCGGCAATGGATATTCGTACGAAGGATGCAGACGTGGGACATGAGGCGAAAATCGGACGTATTAGTGACGATACCATTTTCTATCTTATGAGCCGTGGAATGTCTGAGGAAGATGCAAAAGCCTTGATTGTTAGTGGTTTTGCGGACAATGTAGGAAAAGAATTGCCATTGGAATATGCAGTGGAAATGAACAACCTAATCAGACTGGAAATGAAAGGAAGTATAGGTTAATGATGAGAGTAAATCAATTGCCGGCACCTACCTGGAATTGGCTTCATATGAATCATGCAGAGACTTCTGTGGAGGTCGCATTGACCGATGCAAGCTATGAAGAAAAGGGCAGCAGTGCGATAAATTGTTCAAATAACGAGAAATTTTCCGTGACCTGTAAGACGGGATTGGGAGAAGAATACAGTCAAAAAATGGAAAACTTGGGACTTCCGGTTCATAGTTATCAAGTGACTACACAGATGGAAAGCCCGATTTATCAAACTTTTTCTTTAAAAGAAAAAAATCATGTTGCAAACCTGATGGAATGGCAAGTGGCAAAAGGAGCATCTGCCGTTGTAATTCAGGATTTTTCAGAGGAAGAGGCAGAAGATCAGGTGTTTGCGACTGAGTTGCGTTACCATTTACAAGAGGATGCGCGTCTTACGGTGGTGCAAATTCTTCGACCTTCTGAAAAACAGCATGTTTTCCTGAATTTAGGCGGTATTTTGGAAGCAAAGGCAGAATTCCATTTGATTCAATTGGTATTAAACGGACAGGAAGTCTATTTAGGAAATTATACGGATTTACAGGGTACAGCGGCCGGTTATGTTTCTGATTTGGGTTATACCGTAAAAGGAACATCCAAGCTGGATATTAACTACGTAGCGAACCATGTGGGCAAGAAAACCACAGCAGATATTTTAGCCTCCGGTGTTTTAAGAAACCAAGGCAAGAAATTGTTCCGTGGAACCATTGATTTCCATAAGGGTTGCGCAGGTTCCAAGGGAAATGAATTGGAAGAAGTGCTTCTGATGGATGATGATATCGTGAATCAGACCATTCCGCTGATTTTATGTGATGAAGAAGATGTGGAAGGTAGCCATGGCGCCAGTATTGGACAAATGGATGATTCCTTGGCCTTGTATATGAAGTCTAGAGGATTGTCCGAAGAAATCATATCTGAAATGTTGGCGAAAGCGAAAATTGACGTGATTATAAATAGAATACCGGATGAAAAAACGAAAGAAATGGTAAGAAGTTATTTAGTCAAGCATCCGGCATAAAGGGAGAATAGGATGACAGAAATAGAAAAGAAAATTCGGGAAGAATTCCCTTTATTACAACAAGATCCGGTGGTGTATTTGGATAATGGAGCCACCACGCAAAAACCGAAAAGCGTATTGGACGCTATGTTGCGTTACTACGAAACCGAAAATGCCAATCCATTGCGAGGTATGTATGATTTGAGCGTTGCGGCAACGGAAGCTTATGAGAATGCGAGAAAAAAAGTGGCAGATTTTATTCATGCAAAATCTGAGCGAGAAATCGTCTTTACCAGAAATGCTTCGGAAGCCTTTAATTTGGTGGCTTATAGTTATGCGAGAACGACCTTAAAGCCGGGAGATGAAATCATTGTGAGTATCGCAGAACATCATAGTAATTTCTTGCCTTGGCAGAAGGCAGCGGAAGCCACGGGCGCAAAGGTCTGTTACTTTTACTGTGAGGAAGATGGTAGTTTTGATTTAGAAAAGTTGAAAGCAATGTTGAATGAGCATACGAAGCTTGTGGCAATGACACAGGTTTCTAACTTGTTTGGACGTGTGAATGATATTCAGACTGCCGCTGCGTTAGCGCACGAAGTGGGTGCGGTTTTTGTGGCAGACGGTGCACAAAGCGTGCCGCATATGCCGGTGAATGTACAGGAATTGGATGTGGATTTTTTTGCTTTTTCCGGTCATAAAATGTATGCCCCAATGGGAATTGGTGTTCTTTATGGAAAAGAGAAGCTTTTAGAAGCCATGCCTCCATTTTTATATGGTGGAGAAATGATTGAAACAGTTACCATTGAAAAAACAACTTATGCAGAATTGCCTCACAAATTTGAAGCAGGAACGGTCAATGCCGGAGGTGCAGTAGGGCTGGCAGCGGCCATTGATTTTGTAAATAGATATGGATTTGATACCATTGTAGAAAGAGAAAATGCCCTTACGGAATATGCATTTCGTGGGTTAACACAGATTCCGCATGTAAAAATCATTGGTGCAAAGGAAGCGGAGAATCATCATGGAATTTTGACCTTTCAATTAGAAGGGGTGCATCCCCATGATGTGGCTGCTATTTTCAGCGATGAAAACATTGCAGTACGAGCAGGACATCATTGTGCACAGCCATTGCATAAGCATTTAGGCGTTATGTCTACTACGAGATGCAGTTTGGCTTTTTATAATACGTTTGAAGAAGTGGACCGTTTTTTGGATGTGTTAAAAACCATGCGCCAGAGAATGGGATATGTATAGAAAGGATCTGGAAACCTATGGCAAATTCAACTTTTTATAATGAGATTATTAACGAACATAATTTAAATCCTTATCATAAACATGCGTTAGAGGACGCAAATTTTACCTTGGAAGGGGTAAATCCTTCCTGTGGAGATGATATCATCCTAAATCTGAAAGTGGAGGATGGGGTAATTACAGATGGCTCCTATGAAGGTACCGGCTGTGCAATATCCCAAGCATCTGCAGATATTATGCTAGACATGATTATTGGAAAAAAGAAGGAAGAAGCGATGCATTTATCGGATTTATTCCTTCGTATGATAAAAGATCGTGATTTAACTCCGGAGGAAATGGAAGAGTTACAGGAAGCAGGAATTTTGGAAGATGTGTCCCACATGCCTGCCAGAGTGAAATGTGCAGTTCTTGGTTGGCGAACCATGAGGGAAATGTTTGAAGAAGCAGACGAGTCATAAAACAGCAGAAATCCTGGGGAAATTCATATATCATATAAAAAATAAAAAAATCTGTTATGGATTTTTTTATTTTTTTTGAAAAAAGGTATTGACTTAAAGTTAACTTTAAGTGCTATTGTGTCTTTGACGTCAGAAATCTCGAGAGGTGAACAATATGTCTTATTCAATATCAGAAGTAGCTGAAATGATGGGAATTACCCCTTCTACATTGCGTTATTACGACAAGGAAGGATTGCTTCCAAATGTAAAACGTGTAAATGGAATTCGCGTTTTTGAAGAACAGGATTTTTCCTGGTTAAAGGTATTAAATTGTTTGAAAAATACCGGAATGCCAATCAAAAAGATTAAGGAATATGTAGAACTGCAAAAGCGGGGCGAAGACTCCTTAAAGGAAAGATATGAACTGATTAAGGAACAGAGAGAGTACGTGCAACAGCAAATTGATCAGTTGAATTACTATATGCAGGAATTGGATTTTAAAGACTGGTATTATCGTATGGCTTTGGAAAAAGGTGAAAAAGCCGTGAAAGAAATGCTGAAAAATGAAGGAGATCTGAAAGCTATGGAGTTGGATAAGATTCCGAAATAAGATTAGGAGGAATCAACAACATGTACCAATTGTTAAGTCAGATTAACGGACCGGAAGATATCAAAAAGTTAACTATAGACCAGTTGCCGGAGCTTGCGAAAGAAACAAGACAGGCTTTAATTCATAGAATCAGCGAGATTGGAGGACACAATGGTCCAAATCTTGGAATTGTAGAGACGACAGTAGCTATGCACTATGTGTTCTCTTCTCCCAAGGACAAATTTGTATTTGATGTATCGCATCAGAGTTATCCCCATAAGATTTTGACTGGTAGAAAAGAAGCCTATATGGAAGATGCTCATTTCGGAGATGTGTCCGGATATACAAATCCTTTGGAAAGTGAACATGATATGTTTACAGTGGGACATACGTCCACATCGATCTCTTTGGCGCTTGGTTTAGCAAAAGGTCGTGACTTAAGAAAAGGAAATGAAAACATAGTAGCCGTAATTGGTGATGGCTCTTTATCCGGTGGCGAAGCTTTAGAGGCTTTGGATTATGCCGGTGAATATAACAAAAATTTGATTATTGTATTAAACGACAATGAGCAGAGTATTGCAGAAAATCATGGTGGCATGTATCGCAATTTAAAAGAGTTGCGTGAAACCAACGGAGAGGCGGAAAACAATTTATTCCATGCCTTTGGATTGGATTATCGTTATTTAGAAGATGGCCATGATACAGCGAAATTAGTCGCTTTGTTTGAAAGCGTGAAGGATATCGATCATCCAATTGTCCTTCATATTCATACGATTAAAGGAAAGGGACTTCCTTTTGCAGAAGCCAATCGTGAGGCATGGCATGCAGGCGGTCCGTTCAATCCCGAAGACGGTTCTCCCAAATATGATTACACCCCGGATATGACGGTGTTTGAGAATCTAAAGAAACTGTTAGATGAGAATGAAAAAGCCGTTGTTTTAAATGCCGGTACCCCTATGGGGCTTGGATTTGTGCAGGGCGTTCGAGAAGAATATGTAAAAAGAGGGCAATTTGTGGACGTGGGAATTGCAGAAGAAAATGCAGTAGCCATGAGTTCCGGTATTGCAAGAAACGGAGGAACTCCGGTATTTGGAACGTTTGCACCGTTTTTCCAAAGAACCTATGATCAAATGTCTCATGACTTGGCATTAAACGATAATCCGGCAACGATGCTGGTGTTACAACCGGGTGTTTATGGAATGAATTCCAATACACATATTGCAATGTGTGATATTCAGATGTTTGCGCATATTCCAAACTTGATTTATTTTGCACCAACCACGAAAGAAGAGTTTGCACAGATGTTTGCATATGCAACGACACAAAAGGAGCATCCGATAGCGATTCGTACTTTGCCGGTATTCCCGGAAAAGGGAGAAGCAGATACTACGGATTACAGTAAGCTTACAAATAAAGTAGAAAAATACGGAAAATCCGTTGCGATTTTTGCAGTGGGTCCGATGCTTCCAATGGCTATGCAGGTGGCAGAACAGGTAAAACAGGAAACAGGAGTTGATATTACCGTAGTAAATCCACGATTTGTAAGTGGTATAGATGAGGATTTATTGTATAGTTTATTAGAACAACACCAAGCAGTGATTACCATAGAAGATGGAGAATTAATGGGTGGATATGGCCAAAACATTGCTTCTTTCTATGGAGATAAAGACATGAAGGTGAAAAATTTTGGTATTTCCAAAGCCTTTCATACAGACTTTGATGCCGCTGCACTTTTGGCAGAATGTGGTATGTCTGTTGAAAATTTGGTAAAAGAGGTGAAAGGATTTTTAAATTAAAATTGATAGTAATATCATACCTTCCATAGCAAAACAAAAATCGAATCATCCTTTTTACATAAGCATCCGGAGCAATTGCTCCGGATGTTTTATTGTCAAACTAATTTTTTTGTTATAAAATGTTTTTATCTATTGGTTTATGGAAGGATAAATTATGAGATATAAGGATGTACTCAAAATTGAGGAGGTCCTAGGGGAATTAAAAAAAGACGCTACGGTATGTAAAATGAAACAGTTTAAGCAGCATGGTCGGGTCAGCACATATGAACATTGTTGTAGCGTGGCAAATGCGAGTTATGCAATCATGAGCTGGATGGGATGGCAGGTAGACGAAGATGCAATGCTTCGTGGAGCCATGTTACATGATTTTTATTTGTATGATTGGCATGCGGACGATGGTGGAAGTCACAATATGCATGGATTTATTCATGCGGATCGTGCGGCTAATAATGCAAAAAAATATTTTCAAATTGGGGAAAAAGAAGAGCAAATTATACGATGCCATATGTGGCCTTTGAATATCACCAGACTCCCGAAAAGCCGGGAAGCATGGTTGGTTTGTATGGCGGACAAGTGTGTTTCTTTAAAAGAAACGCTTTTTGAGAGGAAATAAAATGTGGATTAGCCGATATGTTTGCCTGTTTCTGGTCTATTGTTTTCTAGGATGGATTTATGAAACAACCTTTTGTACGTTTAAAAATGGAAAGTGGTCCAATCGTGGATTCTTATACGGTCCCATATGTCCGATTTATGGAGTCGGAGCGGTTCTGATTTCCGTAATATATAATCATTTCTTTGGTGTAGGAGAAATGGAAAGTTCCACGGTTTATGTATTTGTGGTTTCTGTAATTGGAAGTGCCATTTTGGAATACGTGACAGCTACGGTTCTGGAAAAAATGTTCCATGCCGTTTGGTGGGATTATAGCAAGTTGCCTTTTAATATCAAAGGTCGTGTGAGTTTGTTTACCAGTCTTGGATTTGGTTGTGGCGGAATTCTTGTGGTGAACTACATTGCACCGGCAGTGGAAAGCAAAGTAGATTTGGTGTCTCCTATTTGGATGGAAGGACTATCGATTGTGGGTGTAGCTATTTTTGCCATGGATTTTACATTGACAGTTTCGGCACTTGTAAATTTGCAGCGTATTTTAAATACTATGGAAGCCAACTTCAATGAACGCATGGAGAACTTTGTGGAAAGCGCCAAGGAAACAACGCAAAATGCGAAAGAACGTTTCAATATGGACAACTACAATATCAACATGGATGAGTGGAAGGCTAGACTTTCCAATTTCCAGAAATCAGCAATTCAAAGAGCCAGTGCTTATCGCTACAAGAGTATGCGGACTGCCAGATTGCGTGAATTGATTACAGAAAAAGTGAAAAAAGAAAAGAAATAGGACAATAAAGGAAAGCAGGAACAAGAGAAATCTTGTTCCTGCTTTTTTTTGCCTCCTGTTATAAAGAAAACTTATTGCGAGTGAAAGAAAAAAAGAATTTTTCAAATAGCGTCTGATTTGTTACCATAAGTGCAGGTTAAAAAATGAAGCGGAGGTAACAAAGAATGGGTAAATTTGTAGAAAGTGCAACAGAATTAATTGGAGGAACACCTCTTTTAAAGTTAAACAATTACGGAAAAAAGAAAGAAATTACAGAAGCAAATGTTTTTGCAAAACTGGAATATTTGAACCCGGCAGGATCCGTAAAAGATAGAGTTGCCTTAAATATGATTGAAGATGCGGAAGCAAAGGGAATCTTAAAGGAAGGCTCTACAATTATTGAACCGACCAGTGGAAATACAGGAATTGGTCTTGCCGCTGTGGCAGCAGCAAGAGGATATCGTGCCATTTTGACTTTGCCGGAGACCATGAGTGTGGAAAGAAGAAACTTATTAAAGGCTTATGGTGCAGAACTTGTTTTGACAGATGGTTCTAAGGGCATGAAAGGTGCCATTGCAAAGGCAGAAGAGTTAGAAAAAGAAATCGAAGGTGCTGTTATTTTGGGCCAGTTTGATAACCTTGCAAATCCAGCGATTCATAAAGCAACCACAGGTCCGGAAATCTACGAACAGTTAGATGGAAAGGTAGATATTTTTGTAGCAGGTGTAGGTACCGGTGGTACGATTACCGGTGTAGGTGAATATTTAAAAGAAAAGAATCCGGAAGTAAAGATTGTGGCAGTAGAACCGGCTACCAGCCCGGTACTTTCCAAAGGAGAAGCCGGTGCACATAAGATTCAGGGAATCGGTGCCGGATTTGTGCCAAGTATTTTGAATACAGAAATCTATGATGAAATTTTACCAATTGAAAATGAAGATGCGTTTGCAGAAGGGAAATTATTTGCATTAAGTGAAGGTATTTTGGTGGGAATTTCTTCCGGAGCTGCATTAAAGGCGGCAGAGATTTTGGCAAAGAGACCGGAAAACAAAGGAAAGAACATTGTTGTATTATTACCGGATTCCGGAGATCGTTATTTATCTACTCCATTATTCCAGGATTAAAAAAGAAAAAAGAAAGAAAAAACACCGTGGCATTTGCCACGTTGTTTTGTTGTTTAAAAAAAGAATTAAAGCTGAGGACCAGCTGCTACTAAAGCTTTTCCTGCTTCGTTTCCTTCGTATTTTGCAAAGTTCTTTGTGAATCTGTTTGCAAGATCTTTTGCTTTTTCTTCCCACTCAGAAGCGTTTGCATAGGTATCACGAGGATCTAAGATGCTTGGATCAACGCCCGGAAGTTCTGTTGGAACTTCGAAATCGAAGATCGGGATCTTCTTGGTAGGAGCGTTGTTTACATCACCGCTAAGGATAGCATCGATGATTCCACGAGTATCTTTGATAGAGATACGTTTTCCGGTTCCGTTCCATCCGGTATTTACGAGGTAAGCCTTTGCTCCGCTCTTTTCCATCTTCTTAACAAGTTCCTGCGCATACTTTGTAGGATGAAGCTCTAAGAAAGCCTGTCCGAAGCAAGCAGAGAAGGTTGGTGTAGGCTCTGTGATACCACGTTCTGTACCAGCAAGTTTTGCTGTAAATCCAGATAAGAAGTAGTATTTTGTTTGTTCTGGTGTCAAAATTGATACTGGAGGAAGTACTCCAAATGCATCAGCTGACAAGAAGATTACGTCTTTTGCTGCTGGTGCTTTTGACACTGGGCGAACAATATTGTTGATGTGATCGATTGGGTAAGATACACGAGTATTTTCTGTAACACTACCATCGTTGAAATCGATTTTTCCATCTTTATCTAATGTAACGTTTTCTAATAAT
>JAZOTM010000014.1:0-133105 GCA_045657625.1 Lachnospiraceae bacterium | reverse complement strand
GCTTTCGCCTAGATATAAAAAATCCCCCAGTTCGCAAAAAACAGGGAGAGACTAACATATCATATACTCTTCTCCTCGGCAGGCGTGCAGAACACTTACAATTTCTTACCTGCTGTCTTCGGCTGGTCTTAGACCAATATGTATATTACCACAGGGGAAGACCAATGTCAACCCCTGTGAAAATATTAAGTTTGAATAAGTAATTTGCTAAATTTTAGTATTTAGCTGTGCTAACCTTTACACCAGGGCCCATTGTAGAAGTCAATGTGATGCTTCTTAAATACTGACCTTTTAATGTGCTTGGTTTAGCCTTTACGATAGCTTCCATTAAAGCTTCGTAGTTGTCTTTTAAAGCTTCTTCAGAGAAAGAAACTTTACCAAGTGGGCAGTGAATGATGTTTGTCTTATCAAGTCTGTATTCAATCTTACCAGCTTTGATATCAGCGATAGCCTGAGCAACATTCATTGTAACTGTACCAGCTTTTGGGTTTGGCATTAAGCCCTTAGGACCTAAAACTTTACCAAGACGACCAACAACACCCATCATATCAGGTGTAGCAACTACAACGTCGAAGTCTAACCAACCTTCGTTCTGAATCTTTGGAATTAATTCTTCGCCGCCTACGTAATCTGCGCCAGCTGCTTCTGCTTCGTCAATCTTTGTTCCTTTAGCGAATACTAAAACTTTAACTGTTTTACCTGTACCGTGTGGAAGAACTACAGCACCACGAATCTGCTGATCTGCATGACGACCATCACAACCTGTTCTAATATGAACTTCAACTGTTTCGTCGAATTTTGCTGTTGCTGCTTTCTTTACTAATGCAAGAGCTTCTGCTGCTTCATAAGCAACTGTTCTGTCTACTAATTTCGCAGCTTCTACATATTTTTTACCGTGTTTCATTTTTTACCTCCTATGGTTCAAACGACAAACCTTGTTTGTCTCCCAATTTTATTGATATTACTCTTCTACTACAACACCCATACTACGAGCTGTACCTGCGATCATGCTCATAGCTGCTTCTAAGCTAGCTGCATTTAAATCAGGCATTTTTGTTTCTGCGATTTCCTGTAACTTAGCCTTAGATAAGGTAGCAACTTTGTTCTTATTCGGAACGCCTGATGCCTTCTGGATTCCGCATGCTTTCTTAATTAAAACAGCTGCTGGCGGAGTCTTTGTGATGAAGCTGAAGCTTCTGTCCGCATAAACAGTGATTACTACAGGGACGATTGTATCTCCCATATCAGCTGTCTTAGCATTAAACTGCTTTGTAAATTCTACGATATTTACACCATGCTGTCCAAGTGCTGGTCCAACTGGTGGTGCAGGAGTTGCTTTTCCTGCAGGAATCTGCAACTTAATATATCCTTCGACTTTCTTTGCCATTTGAGTTTGCCTCCTAATTCATTTTCTTTACGTCTGCGAAACTTATTTCTACCGGTGTTTCGCGACCGAACAGATCAACATTAATCGTAACGATTTGCTTTCCGTGATTCATTGTCTGAATAACGCCGATGGTATCCTTCCACACACCACCGAGTACGACTACCGTGTCGCCTTCTGCAAAATCCACTACGACATTGTCTGACTTAATTCCAAGTGATCTCATCTCAGCATCGGTTAACGGTACCGGTTTAGATCCCGGTCCTACGAATCCAGTAACACCTCTGGTATTTCGTACAACGTACCAAGTATCATCATTCATTATCATGTTGATCAACACATATCCAGGAAACATTTTCTTAGATACGCTCTTCTTGGCTCCGTTCTTCACCTCGACAACATCCTGCATCGGAACACGCACTTCGAGGATTTGATCTTCAAGATGTCTGTTTTCAATTGTCTTATTGATGTTATCACGCACCTTATTCTCATATCCGGAATAAGTATGGGCTACATACCATTGTGCTTCTGCCATAATTTCACCATGCCTCCTTTAAAGATTTACCAGGAAATTAACGCCATACTGTACGATTGAGTCCAATATAGCGATAATCAGACCAACAATAACTGACACAACGACTACAGCTGTCGTCTGTTTGGCAAGTGATTCCTTAGTAGGCCAAATAATCTTATTGAATTCAGCCTTAAGTCCGGCAAACCAGTTCTCTTTACGAGATTTTTCTTTTTTCTCTAATTCTGCCATTTCGTCACTTCCTTCGCTCAACCTAATTATTTGGTTTCCTTATGTAATGTATGAGTCTTGCAGAATCTGCAATACTTCTTTGTTTCCATACGGTCAGGATGAGCTTTCTTGTCTTTTGTCATGTTGTAATTGCGCTGCTTGCATTCTGTACAAGCTAATGTAATTTTTGTACGCATGACTTCCACCTCCGTTAATTTCAAGTTCCATTAATTACTTAATTTTAGGCATAAAAAAAAGACCTAAACTTCTATATCAGCCAATCAACTATATCACAACTTATTTTTACCGTCAATAGTTTTTTCTCTCTTCCTATTTCTAAGAAATGTCTGAAGATTTCATTAAATAACCAGAATTTACATGACAAATTCCTATACGCATGTTATAGTCTAATTGTATAAATGGATTTAGTATATCCCCACGTAATTTTTATTACGTTATTCAAGGAGGAAAGGAGGGGAGAGCAATGGCAATGATCGATTCTGTTTATCAATATTATCTCAGTACGTACGGGCCAGAAAATACGTCCCGTTACGACACTCACAAAAAGAGCGAACTACGTGAGACTTATAATAATATCATAAAAGCAAACAAAGAGTCCCCTCTTTATAAAATAAAAGAAGAGGACGTCGATGTGAAAAAGTTCGCTATCGATATCAAAGAAAACGCCCGAAACATTAAAAATGTTATCGCATCCCTATCCGAATACGGGGACGATATTACGGAATTATTCAACAAGAAGGTAGCTGTTTCCGACAGGCCTACCGAAGTTGGTGTTACCTATATCGGTTCTAGTGACGGAGAGGATTCCGCCGGTTTTACCATAGATGTAAAACAGTTGGCCACAACGCAAAAGAATTGCGGCAATTTCCTGCGGATGAATACCCTTAGTTTCGCTCCGGGTAGTTACAGCTTTGATTTGGCTACCACCAGTAATACTTACGAATTTCAATTTAATGTAAACGATAGAGAAACCAACTATCAGGTACAGCAAAAATTAGCAAGACTCATTAATCATGCAGGTATCGGATTACAAGCCACTATTCAGCAATTAGAAAATGGCACTGCATCCTTAAATATCGAGTCTAAGCGCACAGGTCTAGGAACAGACGGCGCAAACCTATTTGAAATTCGGCCACAATCCACCGGAAGGTCCATGTATTCCATGGATTTGCTGGGAATTAATCAAATTACTTCACCGGCGACCAATTCCGTTTTCTTATTAAATGGAAAGGAACATTCTTCTTATGCTAATACATTTACAATCAACAATGCCTTTGAAGTAACATTAAAACATCCAACAGAAGAACGACCAGCCACCATTGAATTTAAAGCCAACGGCGATGCTGTAGCCGATTCCATTCAAAATTTGGCAGACGCGTACAACAACATTATACAAACTGCCTCCAACTACAAAGACACAGCACAAAACAGTCACCTCTTACTCTCAGACATGAGTCAGGTGGCAGAACAATACCGTAGCAATTTTGCAGATATCGGTCTTTACATTAAGCCGGATCACAGTCTCGCATTAGAACGAGATATTTTAAAAGATGCTACCGAAAAAGCGGATGCCGTAGAAAAATTCCAAGTTGTGAATCATTTCAAATCTGCTTTACAGAAAAAAGCAGACAAAGCATCCATCGACCCTATGAGTTACGTAGACAAAGTGGTAGTTGCCTACAAAAACCCAGGTCACAATTTCCCTACACCTTACATTTCCTCCATGTATTCAGGAATGATGGTGGATAAGGATCTTTAAAAAAGAAAGGGTTTCCCCGATGATTTTTCATCGCAAGGGAAACCCTCTTTTTTTGTCTTCTTTACGCTTCTTTTAAATGCGCTAAAATTTCCAGCAGACGGTTCTCTACCGTATGATACTTTTTCACTTTTTCATATCCATTCTGCGCGATTCGTTTTCTTTTCTCCTCATGTTGCAAATAAAACCGACATTTTTCCACTAATTCTTCATCCGACTCAAAAATATCCAAATCTTTTCCTATTTCAAAATACTTTGGTAATTCGGCTTGATAATTGGTAAGCAAAAAGCCACCGCATCCAAGTACATCCCACACACGAAGCGGAATCCCGCTCTTGATATTCGGAATCGTCATATTCAGATTGATTTTCGAATTAGCAAACACCAGCGGCATTTCTGTCCAATAATCCACCGAGCCATGGGTGTTCACATTCAAGAGGTCTTCTCCACTACTATTGCTATATAGTGTTACCGGAAATCTTTTTCCCAAAGCGAGTAAGACATTTCTACGCTGTACCGCAGCCACTTTAAAACCCATGACTGTTGTAGAAAAGATCAATTTCAAATCCGATAGTGAATCTTTCTGTTTTTCCAACGCAAACACAGATTCCACCTTTTCCATAATATCCGGCGTCAGCATGTCTTCTATAATGTTTCCACCACTTACAGAAAGTTGTGCCTGCACAACGGCTTCTAAATACCCCCTCAAATACTCTGACATGTATTTTTCATACGAGTCATAGGAGTTTTTTTCATAAAGACTTCCCACAAAGGCAATCTCATTTTCATAGCACACTCCGGATTGCTGTTTAAAATAATCCAGACGATTGGTATCCACACACAATGGCAAATACCAAATATGCTCTACTCCCATTGCCTTCATCTCTAAATAATTGCTTTGATCAAAGGTAAATATCAAATTATAGGGAGAAAACACACTTTTATGGTACAAACTAATCAGCGGGCTATCGCAAGCCCAAGAAACATAGCGTATCTGCATTTTTTCGCAAACTCTTGCAATAGTTCCAAAATAGTTTACAGAAAAAACAAAATCATAGACCTTTTTCCGCAAGCATTCTTCCAGTTCTGCTTCAAAAATCAAATCCGCATCATAGCAGGAAAGCTTCCGCTCCAACAGGTCAATCTCGTGACCCATAGAGCGAAAGCCTTCACAAATATCTCTATAATTATATGCTTTCCACTTATATACAAGTATTTGCATATACCCTCCATCCAATCATTAATGAATTACATAATATACCAAACACCATGCACTGGCCGCTAATAAACACACACCGCCGATTACATATACTTTATTTTTCATAGAATATCCAAAGCGATACCCTACAAAAGTACCAATTAAAACAACTAAAAATGTAATGCATGCAAGCATAGGGAAAATAACCAGATAACTATTGGTTAAAAATCCCAAGGCAAAACCACTCAATAAAGTATAGCCGATAATCATGATTGACAAATGTAATGCTGCTGAGTAAGGGATAATATCTACACGGTGTTCTTCAATCACACCATCTTTCTTGCCTTTGATCAACATACGCACGCCCAAAATAATATAAACTGCTGTCGCGACAATTAATCCAATTGCCGAAGAAGCATTTGCTTTCATATCAATATCATGCAACAAGTCGCCAAAAAAGACTCCTACGCCCAAAACTGCTGTTTGCCATGCTGCCACAAGTAGCGCCAGCAACACCGTTCTTTTTTTATTCACACTTCCAAGCTGTGCTCCCTTGCAAGACATTTCTCCAAATATGTCCAATGAAATTCCCACTTCAATCAGTAGGAATACAAACCAATGCATTTCTTTCAATTCCTCCTAAGTATATGGTCTATTTATTTTAACCTACAAAGGCCCCAAAATGACATATACATTTTAGGGTCTTTGTAATTAAATGGAATGTGATATGAGAATTTATGTATCTGAGATTACTCAGTAACCTCAACGCCGTCTGTTTTAATAATGAATTTTACCGTGCTGGTTTGGTCTTCTGCCGCGCCGGTAAATGTGGTGTAATCTTCTGCTGCATCCATGACTGCTTCCACATGCTCCAATAAATCCTTAACGTCTCCATTATATGCATCAGCCAATTTCTGAATGCCCTCATTATTAAAGGTCAGCAAACCATCTGCCAAAGTATTTGCGCCCTCATCCAACTGAGACACGCCGTCCTGAATCTGCACTGCACCATCTGCCAAGCTCTGTGCACCATTATTCAAAGTATCATTATTGGAAATCAAAGTGCCGGCACCTGTTTGTAACTGTGCAACACCGGAATTAATCTGTACCACCGCATCATATACCTGGCTTACACCACTGCTCAAAGAAGCTGCGCCGGTTGCTACCTGTGCTGCTCCGGATTGTAGGGTTGCAAGACTGCTGGCATTTTCTGATAAGACATTTACTACGCTCAGTGCGCCTTGATACTGATAATACAAATTATAGATTGCTGCTCCATTTCCTCCTGTTGACGCATCCAATGCAGCGATAATCTCTGATGGGCTCATACCTGCTGCTACCAGATTTCCGGTTGCACTCATCAATGTGTCGAAGGTCGCTTCATCCAAACCGGACGCCGCCACAAACTTGCCCTTTACAGTATCTCCCATATTTGCCATGGTGGTAGTAAGTTGTGTGACTCCAGCACTAACCTGTGCTGCTCCGTCTGCAAGACTCTGTGCGCCGGATACCATAGCATTGCTTTCCATATTTCCCTGCAAAGTAGTGGTTCCACTATACAAAGTATCAATGCCACTCTTTAACGTGCTGGCACCTGTTGTATAAGCTGAAATTCCATCTTTTAAGGTATTGGTACCATCTACAAATGTAGTCATACTATCATTTAACGTATCCAAACCATCTGCCAGTTCTCCACTACCATCCACTAATTGACCGGTAGCATCTGTCAGTTCCTCCAAGCTTTCTTCTACACTGCTCAAATCCAAATCTCCGGTTAAATCCACGTTATTCAAAAGTCCGCTCATAACCACAGACATCGTCATGTCCAGTTCAAAGTTTTCTACATCCGCTGTGACTTCCACGTATTCCGGAAGGGATACATCTTCCGAAAAATCAGCTTCTTCTACATTTAAGCTTTCTGCAAGTCCCGGGGTTGCCAAACCAATAACCACGTTTTTATCCCCATCACTTACCAATTTTCCATTTGTGACTTCCACATTTGAAAAAGAATCATCCAAAATCAAACCGGTCACTACAGTAAATGGAACCTTTACTTCATAAGTTTCTCCATCTACTTCTTCTGTAACCGTCGCATTGTTGGTATAGTTAAAACGAATCGTCACTTTTCCACTTTGTCCGGCTAATTCCTCCGGAGAAATTTCTTTTCCATCCAAGTAATAGACTATTTCTTCTGTAACCGGTGTTTCCTTACTGGTGGTTCCACGATAATAAATATCATTTCCATTTGCAGCCCACACCAACTGATCTCCGAATTGCTCAAAGGTTTCATCGCCCTTTACATTCTCAATATTTTCCAGTTCTGATACATCTGCAAGTTCATCCGTAAGCTCACTGTTTTTCAACCACACACTTACGATTTCCTCATCTGCATCCCCGGTGTTATCCGCAATCACATAAACTGTTTCTTCTTTATCTACGTCTGAAACGGTAGTGCCACTCTGTGACAACAAATTGTTAATCGCTGCTGTTACCTGCTCTGTTTCTTCGGAATCTCCTTCTTGTGTTTCAATCACAGCTTCCTCTTCAGTGGTTTTTTCCGCATAAACCTGATAAGCTCCATATCCCGATCCTACAAGTGCTACACAAACCACACCGGCAATGACACGAATTACATATTTATTTTTAAACTTATTTTCCAATTCTTTCTTTTTCATCGTCTTTTCCTCCTAAATCATGGCATCTTCTGTTTGCACATATTTATCTTTTTTACGGAATCCCATACTGGTTCGAATGATGATTCCATCAAAAATCATAAACATGGATGGCAAAACAAAGATAACTACCAACATACTGATTACTGCACCTCTTGCCATCAACATGCAAAGAGAACTAATCATATCAATATTGGAATATACGCCTACTCCAAAGGTTGCTGCGAAGAAACTTGCCGCACTGACTACAACAGACGAAATCGAAGATTCCAGAGCCTTCTCAACTGCGGTCTTCTTATCGCTTCCGTTATAACGTAATTTTTTATACTTGTTTGTCATTAATATCGCATAATCCACTGTAGCTCCCAACTGAATGGTACTAATAACTACAGAAGCAATAAACGGAAGTACTGTACCGGTATAATGCGGAATACCTAAATTCACAAAAATAGCCATTTCAATAACTGCGACCAAAATAATTGGCAAGGAAATCGACTTAAATACCAACAAAATAATGACAAAAATAATTCCAATAGAAACAGCACTTACTACCTTAAAGTCTGTATCTGTAATTGTAATCAAATCCTCTGTACAAGGTGCCTCACCAATTAGCATTGCAGAGCTGTCATATTTTTTAATAATTTCCTTAATTACATCACACTGTGCATTCACTTCATCCGATGCTACTTTATACTCAGACTGTACCAACGCCATCTGATGGGTATCTCCAATTAACGCTTCCGATAACGCTGTCGGCATCATTTCCTTCGGAACCAGCGGTCCCATTAAACTATCTGCCGCCAAAACTGTTTTTACACCATCTACGGCTTTGATTTCCTCTAGCATTTGATTGGCATCTTTGGATGACATATTTACATCAAACAAAATCATATGTGTTGCGCCTAAATCGAAATCTTCTTCCAATTTATTTTGCGCCGCAATACTTTCCAAGGAATCCGGCAAAGAGCCTGCTAAATCATAATAAACGTCTGTATTTTTATATCCATAAAAAGCCGGTACCAGGATTACCACAAAAATAACCAAGAATAAATAGGCATGTTTTGTAATCCAACCGGAAATTCTTCCCAAATCCGGGATAATCGGTCTATGCTTGGTTTTTTCTATAATTCCATCAAATACCAAAATCATAGAAGGCAACACGGTAACGCAACAAATAACGCCAAACACAACTCCCTTAGCCATAACAATTCCCAAGTCTGCGCCAAGGGTAAAGCTCATAAAACAAAGAGCAATAAATCCGGCCACAGTCGTAATGGAACTACCCACTACAGAAGTAATGGTATTGCTGATTGCATGAGCCATGGCTCTATTTTTATCCCCCGGATATCGCTGCTGATTTTCCTCGTAACTATGCCATAAGAAAATGGAGTAATCCATGGTAACACCCAACTGTAAAACTGCTGCGATTGCCTGGGTAATATAAGATATTTCTCCCTTAAATACATTGGTTCCCATATTGTATACAATTGCCATTCCGATACTTAAAATAAAAATAAACGGAACCACTACGGAATCCATTGTCAAAGACAACACTGCGATAGCCAAAATCACTGCAAGCACAACGTAAATTGGTGTTTCCTTATCTGACAAATTTTTTATATCTGTAATAACAGCTGACATACCACTCAAGAAGCACTGTTCGTTGGTTATGGTGCGAATTTCTTCAATGGCATCCATTGTTCCATCTGCGGACATGGTGTCATCATAAAAAATCGCCATCATTGTGGTATTGTCATCTGCATCATTAAATGCTTCATACAAATCTTCCGGCAACAAACTCATGGGTATTGAAATATCTGCCACCGAATCATACCAAAGCACCTTCTTCACATGATCTACTTCTTCAATTTGTGCCTTCAATGCAGATACATCCTTATCTTCCATATCTTGCACAAGTAGAAAAGAGAACGCCCCCGTGCCGAATTCGTCCACCATGATTTCCTGCCCTTCCATGGTTTCAATATCACTCGGCAAATACGATAAGATATCAAAGTTTACTTTCGTGTTGAAGTAACCAATTCCTGCCGGAATCAGCAATAGAACACTGACGAGTAAAATGATATATCTCATCTTAACCACTGATTTTCCAAACTTAATCATTTCACATCACTCATCCTTTTCTATTCAATTTTTACAGTGCAAGTATAAAAAAAAAGGTTTGAATAAAAAATATTCAAACCTTTTTCCATGTTACGTTTTATCATACATATTTGGACTTTTGTATTTTACCCTTAAACACTTTTCCCAAAAGGTAAGTACCTATAATCCAAGATTTTCGTTCTCTGATACCGTTCCCAAGACCTCCTCAAAGGACTTATCTGCCAAATAACGATAAATATCTGTAATTTCCTGTGGAGTCGCTTTCATGCCGGTGCGAATCCAACTAATAATCATAAAACTCATGGATTCTGCATAATAGGAAGTCAACACATCCGGTGTCAACCACTTAATCACTTCTTTGGATTTGTTATGAATCTCCAAAACTTCCAGTAATGTCTCTTTGATACAAGTCATAACTATACTTTCAAAGGAATTCTGACCTTCTAAACGACAAGCTTTCGAATAAAACCCCTTCTCTCTTTCAATTCCGGTAAAAACAAAAAGCAATGCTTGGTCAATCAAGCCCGTTTGAATCAATGGTTTCATAGGCTCAATCAAATCTGTCTTAATAATCCACTCCAGCAATTCATATTTATCCTGAAAATGATTGTAAAAAGTAGGACGAATGACTCCTGCTTTGTCTGTAATTTCTTTAATTGTGATTTTTTCAATTGGTCTTTGCAGCACCAGCTCTTTAAAACTCTCCGCCAGTAAAATATCTACTGCGTTTTTCCCCTGAATTGTCATAACAAGCCCTCAAATTCTAAGCCGCGTCTTCTTTTTCCGCCACCTTTACAATCGTAATATGCAGTGCATTTACGTCTCCACGTAAATCTATCACTTCTCCGGTCGGAATCACACGTACCACCGGCCGCAACGGAAAATGCGGATAATTCTTTTCTACTATAGCACTTCGTCCATCTGAAAGTAATACCTCTGTCGCGGTAGGATATACTGCCACCCAATTTACAAACAAATCAACGATACTTGGATCGAACTCTGTACCGCATTTTGACATCAAATATTCTACTGCATCCGAAGGACTGTACGCTTCTCGATACGGTCTTTTGGTAATCAATGCATCATATACATCCGCCACATGAATAATACGTGCAAACAAAGAAATCTGATTGCCCTTTATCCCTGAAGGATATCCGGTTCCATCGTAATTCTCATGATGTTCCAAAACAGCAATCATGACTTCATCAGAAAATTCGAAACTGTTGTGGATATAATCCGCACCAATTCTGGTATGTGCACGCATCTCATACTCATCCACGCCCTCCAGTTCCATATCCTGTAGTTGCATATCCACATTAATAAATTTTTTGCCAATATCTGCAAGCAAAGCAGCCTCCGTCAATTCACGAAGTCCCGCTCTGTCAATTCCGTATCGATAGCCTAAATAAACACTTAAAATTGCTACATAAAGAGAATGGAAGTATAAATACTCATCAAAATTCTTCAAATGGAGCAAACTATACATGATATCTCCATCTGCCACAATGTCTTCGACGATATTTTCTACTGCTTCTAATATTTCTCTTTCAGTTTTCACATCCGCCACTTCAGAAGTATAGATACGTTTTGTCACACGCAACGCTTCACGTTCTATCTGCGGACGAATAATAGTTTCAATTTCAATAGATTGAGACAGGTGGTCATCGATATATACACCAGGGAACCCCCATTCCCTTAACATATCCAACCCTTTTTGGTCTAATATGCGATGACGTTCCATCAGCACATTTCCAGCCCCATCTAAAATATCCTGTCCAAGGACCATCCCCGGACGTAATCTTGGAAACGGACGATATCTCATATCGCTAGTATACTCCTTAAAAAACTATACTAACTACCTAGCCATTTTTCTAACTCATTTTCCCGTGTATGTTCATTAAATGCATTTGAATCAAATTTTCTTTTTCTAATGCTTCCAATGCTTTTTGTTGTTCCCCGCTAATGTTGTCACTGTAGATTTGATTCTCATAATCTACTACAATCACTTGTAATTTTACTATAAGATAAAACATCTGCATAGCCTCAGGCGGAAGTTCTTCCACTTGATAGCGTTCTTTGTAGATTTCCTGCAGTGTCATTAAATGTCCTTTTTCACAATCCCAGGTTTCCCCGTCTTGCCCAATTACACAAGGGCAAAACTCCGTAAACTTTCGGTCAAAGTTGTGGATAAATTCCTGATAATTCATCAGCATCTCCTAATCTAAGATTCATCAAATTCAACTGTTACAAAAAATCCCTTTGGTGTTTCTTCGATTTTAACCACTTTTCCTTCTTTGGATTGGATTCGTTCGGAAGGTGGAAAATTTGCAGACATCGCATACGCCTTTCCCAACGTATAATAATAGGACGTTGGCAATTTTCCTTCTGAAATCGGTAAAATTTCTCCCTCTTTTACCAAATCCATGCGTTCCATCTTAAATTCTTCTCTTCTCATGCAGAATTATAACTCTTTCCCTTCTACATCAATGACATCTTCATATGACTTTCTAGCAGCTCGATATCCGCTCATAACAAACAGATTCAAAATGCCATCCACAATTAATGAAACACCTAAAACCTGTACTGCTAAGGTCATTACACGGAATGCATAAATCATAATCACGACTCCTAAAACAATCATCAGGATGCCGCTCAAAAGAACACTCCACCATTTATCATAATGCATCTTGCTGGTTTCTGCAGCAATTCGAAGGGAACTAATTCCATGGCTCAATACAATGATGCCTACCACAAAAGGTATGATACTCGCAAAATTGTCCGGGCTGGCCCAAATCCAAACGCCCAAAAGCACCAATATAATACCGCTAATCAAACCAAACACTGCCATCATGCGACTCAGTAAAAACATAATGATCAAGAAGAATCCAACCACCAAAAAGGCTGCTGCGATAATACGACTGCCTGTGGTCAAAATTTCTACCGGATATAGGAAACAAACAATTCCTAATACAATACACAGAAGTGCTGATAAGAACACATCGCTTTTATGTGTGCGAAAAAATTCTTTCATAGTCTTCCTCCTTTTGTATCGCCTCTTCTGTTTTTCCGAAAAAACTAGAATAAGAAAAGACTTTCTGTCCAAACAGTTAACTGTTATTCTAGCACAAAAAGTCTTTTTTTTCTACATTTTTTCCGTATCCTGTTCTCTAATCATCTTAAATAATTGCACGCGATTTTTGATTCCTAATTTGCGATAAATATTTAAAATGTGCTTTTTCAGCGTATTCACACTTATAAACAATTCTTCACAGATTGTTTCATTATCTTTTCCGGCTAATAATTCAATCAAAATGGTGTGTTCTCTTTTGGTCAGGCCAAACTGTTCCACCGCCTTACTGATAGATAATTTATCCGGTTCCTGTTTCTTTTCTTCGTTTTGATATAAACGATACGCCAAATGATCGCGTAACATATTTAATACCAACATATCTTCATACTGAAAATTTTCCTTACCGGAGTTACGATAAAAAGTAACCACTCCCAAAAACTTGCGTTTCATTCCCAGTACTATCTGTACGGAATAATCCCAATTATGGGGCACACAAACATTTTGATAATAGCTTCTTTGTCTTCTTGCTTCCTCTGTAAACTGATCCGTTTCCCGATAAACTCCGCTTCTTCCGAGAGGCATAATACCATTCAGAAAATCCGATTCTTTATATTTTCTCACAGTTTCTTCCATGCAATTATAAAAAATCGGTTTTGCCAAATGCATCAATTCTACATCCTCTGCCAGATAAAAATCCGCAGCATCGTAATCCATTACAGAACGTAATTGCACCAATAATTGCTCTCTCATAAGATCCAGATTTTCCTCAGCGTAGATCTGATAAATAATGTTGTTTAATGTCATTAACTCTTTTGCTTCCAGTGCATTCATGGCATTCCCTCTCTTTTCTACAAATAAAAAAGGGCGTACTTATACAAGTACGCCCTCATCGGCTTTCTGATAACAATATATCTATTTTTTCTTCACTTGTCAAGAGATAGCTTTCCTCCGCTTGGAGCCGGGCTCCGCAGAAACAAACTGCACCAATCGGACGGTAAACGAGCTCCTGCTACAGGAGGTCACGGTCAAGGCCATCAATCAGATTCTCACTGACAGGGACATTTTCCTTAAAACCTTACAGCAGAACATCGCTAAGGCCGTGGTAAACGCTGACACCCTCTCGCCGGACGGTATTCAGAGTAGGCTCTTGGAACTGCAAAAGGAGCTCATCAAGAAGGCGAACAATAAACAGGACTACGATGCCATCGCCGACGAGATTTTCCGACTCCGCGACCAGAAGGAACCGTCCGAGGTCGACAGCCACCACCGGGAAGAAACTATGAACCGGATCAAGGAGCTGCAGGACTTCATCTCCGGGCAGAAAACCGATATCACAGAGTTTGATGAGGCGCTGGTTAAAAAGCTCATCGAGAAGATCACCGTCTTCACCGAGCACTTCACCGTGGAATTCAAGTCTGGCATCACAATCGACATCGAAGCATAAAGAAAGGCTCCCCGCCATCGACCCATTTGCTGATAGTGAGGAGCCTTACTCTACTAAATAGCATAATAATCTATTTGTTTTTCACAACAAGTTTTTTAATATGATGGTCTGCATCAAATTCATAGACATTATGTCCCGCAAGAGCCATAACGTTTCCATCAGCCAGTTTTGCAGATACTGCCCAGTCTGCTTCGATGATGTTTCCATCTTCTCTTGTTATATTGTAAAAATGACGGCTTTCTCCGCCTTTCATCCAGTCGTAAAAAGCCCTCGTATTCTTAATCAGTTCTTCCTTTCCATGTGACACGGAGCCATCATTGGAATAGGATTCTGTATCATCAGAATAGATTGCAATCAGCTCATCGAATTTCTCCCAGCTGTCATTCGCATGATCCACAAGGGAAAAATAATGCGCTACCGCCTCCATGTTGCTTTTATCACTCATGGTTTTGACCTCCTCAGTCCATAAAGTTTGTATAAATGGTTTCCTCATATACTGGCTTTGATATGCCGGATTCATCTGCAGCCTGCTGTGCATTGAGCAGATAAACAAAGTTCTGGGCGAGCGTCCTCATCGTCTGCATTCCCTCCAGATCGCGCTTTACGTCCTCCGCTGTGTAGCCATGCACCTGATTCCAGTATTGGGAACTTACAACGTGCATATTTGTCATCAGGAAATACTGGTTTAGCCGTTCAAAGGATGCCGATGCGCCACCTCTGCGGCAGGACACAACAGACGCCGCCAATTTTCCCGCAATTTTCTTCTTGTCCACAGAGAAAAAGAAACGGTCGAGGAAAGATGTCAGTCTGCCGTTCGGACCTCCGTAATATACAGGGGAGCCGACAATGAGTCCATCAAATTCATCTATCCGTTCAGCGGTTTCGACCACCAAGTCTCCGAATACGCATTTTCCTGTTTCCTGACACTTAAAACAGGCGATGCAATCCTGCATAGGCTTCTTTCCGAGCCACAGAATCTCGCTTTCTACGCTGTCTTTTTTAAGCGTATCGGCAATCTCCTGCATGGCGGCATCCGTGCATCCATGCTCATTCGGGCTGCCGTTAATCAATAATACTTTACTCAATGAGACACCTCCTAAAAGTTGGTGGTTTCAGCTACACTGCGCAACTCATCCATCAGTTTCACCGTATTGGCGCAGATGTCACGAATACCGTCACAGCAGTCTGTTCCCATCGGAAGAGACTCATACGGATTCTCCATTTCGGCAGTTTCGATATACAGCTTCGCTGCTTTCTTCGGATCTCCAGCCTGATTACCGTTCTGTCCCATATAGAATTCCATGTTTTCGTCATACAGATGCTTATATGGGGAACCTTCCGGAGCCGTGGTCTTGTAGGATGAGCCGAAAAACTCCGTCCGCATGAATCCGGGCTTTACATCCGTCACGTGGATGCCGAACTCCTTTACTTCCTGTGCAAGCGTCTCGGAGATTGCTTTCACCGCGTGCTTGGTAGCACAGTAAATGCCGGAAAGAGGTCCCACGTTGTAAGCTCCGAGGCTGCTGACATTGAAAATGTGCCCGGAACCCTGCATCCTCATCTGTGGCAGCACGTTTCGAATCACGTTTAGCATCCCGAAAAAATTGATGTCAAATTCCTCGCGTGCGTCCGCATCGCTCATCTCCTCGATTGTGGCAAGGTGGGTAAATCCGGCGTTGTTGACCACAACGTCAATTCTCCCAAACTTCTCTGTTGCCTGTACGATAGCATTCTTCACGTCTGCTTCATCTTTCACGTTCATAGAAAGAGGGAGGAAGATGTCGCTTTCCGCACCAATAGATTCTTCCAGGCTTTCCTTACTGCGGCTTGTTCCTGCAACAGGATACCCCTGCGCGATCAGTTCCTCCACCAGGGCTTTTCCCAGCCCTTTAGAACATCCCGTTACAAGCCATACTTTCTTATTACTCATGATCTGCTCCTTCCCGGATGAGTTTCTGCATATACTCATGACTCCACGTGTCCTCCTCGCCTTCAAGAAGTTTGCCATAGTGGTCAATCTTCCGGTCAAGTACCGCCAGACGGAGTTTCAATTCCTCCATTTCACGGAGTGTTTTTTCTTTTTGCTCCGTCATCAGCTTGTACCGTTCCGGCAATGTAGAATCACCCTGTTGATATAGGTCGATGTAGTGCTTTACATCTTTTAGAGGAAGTCCAGTATTTTTTAAGGTCAGGCTAACAAACAGCCATTCAACTTCCATATCGTCAAACAGCCGTTGATTCGCCGCATTCCTTTTTGTTCCCGGTATCAGTCCTTTATCATCATAGTAGCGCACAGTATGAACCGATACACCAAGTAGTTCAGCCACTTCCTTAACTGTATACATAAAAACCAGCCTCCTTTAAGTATTATACGAGGTTCGAGTTACTCGAAGTCAAGAGCAAAATAATACTCCCCGATCCTATTTTATTGATACGAGGAGTTTTTTTGACATCTATCTCACAGCCACAACTCCCAAACATCTAACTCGGCAACTCAACATAGTGACATCTATCGTGGCAACTCAACTCTCACACTTTTTGAGCCTTTTTGCCTTTTGATAAGTTACCGAGAAGCGTTTGTACTGCTCGATGCCAAGTTTGCCCGATTGCCTGAAAGCCGCAGTATTACTGGGCTTTCGCGGCTATTTCCCTTCAACCCTTGACATCAATACTACTGTCTCCACATGCGAACCATCGTCCAAACTAATCTTCATATCTTTTGAGATGATAGGAAGCTTGAACTCTATGGATTTAAGCCACTGACCGTTCTCTTGTTCTTCTTCGTAAATCTCAACCTTTTCAATGAATTGTGTAAGGAACTCTCTGCGTTCGGCTTCATTCATTGGCTCATACATTTTGTCAAAAAGATTAGTGCCTTGCATATATTATCGCCACATACTTTTTCTGCCAAAATTGATCTTTTCTTAGATTTAGCTTCTACCAAAGCGTTTTCTGAGGCAGTTGTTCGGAATTTCCGAACAACTGCTTCCTTTACAAGTTCTCCTTCCTCAAAAATATGTGTAATATGCTCGCTAACATTCGCTTTTGATGACTGATATAGTTCTACTAACTGAGCCTGGGTCAACCAAATGGTGTCATTTTCCATTTTTACTTCCAGCTTAGTCAATCCGTCCTCAGTCTGATATATAATAATTTCTCCATAATTCTCCATAATATTCTGCTCCTTTGTTTTCATTATTTTGTGGTCGAAATAATCGACCGCAAAGCCTCGGTTCTAATATGCAAACGAATATGAGGTTTAAAACTATATCTACATATCTTCAAGGCTTTCTATCTTCTTCAAAGCCTCCATATATGCCATAAGCCTCTTCTTCTGCTCTTCCTTAAGATTATGATAATCTTCAATCATCTGAACATCACCTGGAGTAAACTTGCTCTCAGGACTTGCAGCTGCAATTTCTTCCTCATCTTCAATTCCTTTACCGGTAAGAAGTTGCTCCGGAGTAATCTGCAAAACATTACAGATATCCATAATCTTTTCCACAGTAGGATTTGTCTTTCTCTTTTTCCACTCACTTATAGTGCTTGTAGAAATCCCGACCTGCTTGGCAAACTCCGCCTGTGTCATATTACGTTCCTTCAAAACTTTTATAATTCGTTCGCTTATTATCATGAGAGATACCTCGTTCACAAAATTCATTTATATCACATTCATATTAGTGAACTTATTGTATCATACATCAAACCTATCTTCAATCCATTACTTCGTTTTTGGGTGATGGTATCTCATATACGCTTTGTAAGATTCGTATATATATCTTTTTTGAAGATAAACATCTGGATTCGGTAATGAGTCAAAGTCAATCTCATCCGCATACTTCGCTATCATATTTCCAATGAAATTTGCCAGAGAGCTCCATTCATCTCTGTCTTTGACTATCACTTTATTCTTCATAGCAATCGCCCCTCCTTCGACAACAGTTTTTAGCCCTTTCACAAATTGGCAAGCAGTGCATCAGTGTACACCTGATGCGATTTTGCTTGTTGGGGAGTGTCTCCGTTCCACTCCGGTCGGTGCAAAGCCGACGTTCCCCGGACGTCGTGCACCCCCAATCCCCCTGATTGTCGATTTTCATCGACAAGCTACGCCTGCAAAGCAGGCTAAAAACGAAGTCAATAAATGTCCAAATATTTATTGAAAGTCTTTTCTACCTTTTTCAAAACTCGTTCATGATTCTCCTTCATATCCGAAATTGTTTTGCTATCTACAGTGCCACAGGAATTTGCAACTTTTGCAATCTGGTTGATATTGTTGCTGTCAATTTTCAGGAGTTTGATGATTTCTAATAACTCACTGAAATCAATGTGAATGTAATATCCATCGATTGCCATCTTCCTAATGTAGGCGCTCATGTTTTTGATTCCTATCTGCTCCATCCTGTCGTGAATCATTTGTAATTCATTTTCGGGAATCTTGATATGAATCTGTTTGTTACATGGAACGTATCCCTGACTTAACAACATTTGCTTTTCACCTCCTCGTAATCGTTGTTCATGGACTAATTATCCAAGATTTATAAGCCCAACTCCGTATATCCAAGAGGTAGGAAATAGATGCTCTACTCAAAATTTTCCACGATATTGGAATTCATCATTTATAGCAAACTTACATTCTGTTATGATTTACACATACAAGAACTTTAGAAAAAGCACTGGGGGAATAAAGCATTGAAGTGTAAATTATCAATTCAGGAAAAACTAAAAGATTTAAGAATAGAAAAAGGCCTGTCTCTTCAAGAATTGTCAGAGCAGACCGGGATATCCAGAGCATCACTTGGAAATTATGAAACAGATGATTACAAAGAAATCTCTCACAAGGCCATCATCACACTTGCGGATTTTTATGGAGTAACATCAGATTATCTTCTGGGACTTACAGAAAACAGAGAGCAACATCCGTTCCCTGTAGATGAACTTGGACTTGATGATGAAACTGTAAATTTATTGAAAAGCGGAAAGCTTAATGTCCGCTTAATTTGCGAAATGATTAAGCATCCTGATTTTATAAATTTTCTTTCGGACATGGAAATCTATGTTGATAATCTTGCCGGAATGCAATTTAGAAACATCAACAAAATGATTGAACAGACAAGAGTCCACCTTCAAAACAAGGGCATTTCTGATGAAGATAACTACATGAAAACTTTACAGGCAGCTACTATTTCCGAAGACAATTACTTTAACAATCTTCTTGGAAATGACATTGTAATGATTGCTAAAGATATAAGAGATGCACATAGCAAAGATGCAGATACCGGTGATGTGACCACACCTGTTGATGATATCCTTGACTCATTTGAAGAACTAAAGACTGCCGACAATGCAACACAAGCTCAAATGATTATGTATAGCAAACTTTTCAAAATCAATTTTACCAAAATGGATCCATACGAGTTTAAGACCTTTACCGACATTCTTCAGAGATACTCGGATTTCTGTAAACCGGTAAAAGGGAATGGTCGCGGCAAGCGGAAAAGGTAGTACAAAGTCTATAGATTTTTCCAGATACCGGTCGTAATCTCTTTTCGCATAGTAAAAGTGCACTCGTACCTACTATTTATGTAAAGTACGAGCGCACACTAATTTTCTACTGATTATTATACATTCATAACAAGTTCAATTTCATCTTCATCCTCAACTCCCGTAACCGAAAAACCAATATTTTCATATAGCGCTTTGGATATATAATTATTTTTATTACAAGTTAGTGCAATTCTGCTAGAATCACCAAATGGTTTTGCTTTTATATATTCAACAATTTGGTTAAGCGCAGCTCTACCATAACCTTTGCCTTGTTGTGATTCATCAATCATCATATGCCAAATATCATATTCGGGTACATCATAATCATATATCACCATGACATACCCAACCATCTTTTCATCCGCATATATCCCAAAGGGTTGGCATTGATTCCTATATACATAAGCCTGCGCTAGACTTCGTACCGGATGAGAAACATACTCCTCTTGACCTTTAGCTAACTTGAGATTAAATGCATCTACAAAATTGTCCTCGTTAATTGCTTTCAAACTAATCATAGTTTTCCTCCATAAATATTCTAGTTCACTGTTTCCTTCGAGCTTGTATGAATATCTACGAAAGCCATGACTCTTTTTCAATAAAAAAGCCGTGGCAAAAGTCCACGGCATCTAATCATAATAAATTAAACAAAAATCACCGAGGTCTTCATGAGATATTCAGATAAAATATTCATTCTAGTTATCATCATAATGAAGCACCTCCTCTCTGCATAAGGTTAATCTACTACAATAGTTACAAAGCTGTCAACAATCTTTCCTTACATAACGGAATAAATTTTTTCTATAACCGGCGCCTTGTGTTCAATATATTTATCAATATCCTCCGGATAAAGTTTTGCAGCCTCCACCTTAACTTTGCTGTATTCATTTACAGCCTCTGGATGCAATCTAAGATAATCCCTGAATGCTAAATGTCTCTTCAATTCCAAAGAGTCCTCCGGGCACACATATAAATGATGTTGCTGTAAATGCTCTTTTCCCTCATACGCGAAAGCTTCCCGCCCTAATATTCCAAGATTGCCTTCATGGATGTAGCCAATATTTTTCAGAGCTGATATAACATCGTTTAATTTTTCTTTTTTCACAACAACATCAATATCTATAATTGGCTTAGCCGCCAATCCTTCAACTGAAGTACTGCCAACATGCTCAATAGAAATAGCAAGCTCTCCGAGGGCCTGACTAAGTTCAGTTTTTATGTCAATAAAGTCCTGCTTCCAGTTTTCATCATATGGAAGTACAACAACATGTTTTGTTCTCATTAAGCTATTTCTCCATCATTTCAATTGCTTCAACCAAAGAAATGCAGTCGGCAAATCTCTTTGGCCACATCATTTCATTGTAATCCTATTTATATTTACCATGGTAAATAAAGCTGTAATTTATAGTTCCTTCGTGTAGTAATATCTGGCTCCAGTATATGGATATTCTTGTAACGCGAAAACCTCTTTATAACCAAGTTTCGAATAAAATCCAGGTGCTTGGAAGGAAAATGTATCAACAAAAGAATATTTGCAACCTCTCTTAATTGCCTCATTTTCAGCAGCTATAATGAGTTCTTTTCCCACGCCATGCCCTCGAAATCTTTCTGAAACAAATAAATAATGGATACATAACCAATTACCAAAGATATCAGCTGTTAGACCTGCTTGTTTATTTCCATTTTCACCCTCAAGATAAATTCCTAATGGTATATTCTCTGACTTTTCTCGCTTGCTAAGATTGTACTCTTTTAGCATTTTATATATTTCTGCTATATCCTTTTCATTTCCATCATTAGTAATGCGAAACTCCATAGTCTACCTCACTAATTGCATAATCCTATAATACTAATTCGCTACTATATCATCTGAAAATGCCTCAAAGCATCCTCTATAGCCTTAACCTTTTCCTCCGTGCATCCGGGCTGTCTGCTGTTTTCTGTTTTTGGCTTATTATAGTTTTCACGCTCTATAATCCCATGCTTCTGCTTTACCTGAGCAATGTTCAGATTTGTTACATGAAATCCGTACTTTTCCTGCACCCAGTTCTGAATCTTCTTGTACGTAGCCTTTGTTTCAGCACCTGTAGCATCAATCTCATCCAGATTAATCTCAATCTCGATATGGTCATCCGGCTTTTGTTGGGACAGAAGAACAACCGTCTCCATATTTGCGGTAAATGGGAACATGTCGACGCAACGAACACGTTGTACTTCGTAGCCGGCTTCTTGCAAAGGTTCTAAATCTCTTGCCAAACTAGTGGGTTTACAAGAAATATAAAGTATCTTTTCTACACCATAATCTATTATTTTCTTTAAGGCCTTTGGATGAATTCCATCTCTTGGTGGATCAAGGACGATAAACTCCGGTTTCTCTTGAATGTCATCTAACACTTTTAAAACGTCACCTGCCAAAAAGGTACAGTTTTCAATGCCATTCTCTGCAGCATTTTTCTTTGCTGCTTCCACAGCTTCTTCCACGATTTCCACGCCCACTACCTGGTCTGCCACCGGCGCTAAAATCTGCGCAATAGTACCGGTTCCGCTATATAAATCAAAAACTACTTTTCCTTCGACATCCCCGGATTCCTTGATAAATTCACGTCCTGTAGAATACAGCACTTCCGCTCCCTTGGAGTTGGTTTGGAAAAAAGAAAAAGGAGAAATCTGAAAACGAAGTCCCAATAATTCTTCATAGAAGAAACTCTGTCCATACAGTATTTCTGTGCCTTCATCCACTACAACATCCGCTACGCTATCATTTTTTGTATGTAAAATTCCGGCATATTTTCCTTTGATAGGGAGCTGTAAAAGCATATCCTTATAGGCATCCAATAATTCTTTTTCTACTACCCCCGGTATTTCCTGCGTGGTCGTAATTAAATCCACCAGAATTTCTTCTGTTTTCACTGCACGACGCACCAACAAATGACGTAAATAACCGGTATGACGCATTCTATGGAAAAATGGAATTTCTTTTTCTCCGAAAAATTCCTGCGTTGCCTTTAAAATAATGGAAAAATCCTCATCCATGATTTTACAGCCTACCACCGGTACAATATCATGGAAACTTCCGCGTTTGTGCATACCCAAAGTCAAAGGACCATCCTTTACCGCATTTCCAAACGTGAATTCCATTTTGTTGCGATATCCATCATAATCCGGGCTGGCAACTGCCGGTTCAAACCAATCTTTCTTTTCTGTTTGTACCACAGGTTTCAACAATTCATATACCTGATTTTCTTTTAAAGAAAGTTGGTTTTCATAGGAAAGATTTTGATAGGTACAACCACCACATATCCCAAAATGTGGACAGGCCGGAGCGGCAAGCTCATTGTCTGCTTTTTCCAACACTTCCAGCACACGACCTTCCCCTCTGCCGGAACGGATTTTAGATACGGAAAAACGTACCTTTTGCCCCGGAATACCGTTTTTTACCACGACTTCTTTTCCTTCTTCCGTGGTAATCACACCCTTATTCGGAAAAATCACCCGTTCAATTCTACCTTCTAACACTTCACCTTTTTTCATTCTATTTCTTACCTCTTATTTTCTATTCCATTTATCATATCATAGCTGTGCAAAAAGGCATACCTTTTCCTACGACACAACAAAGGCGTATGGGAAAACCCATACGCCTATGACTGCTTTACTATTATTCGTCTTCGAAATCCAAGTCATCCTCGTCGTCAAAAAAATCATCGAAGTCATCGTCGAATTCATCTTCGAAATCATCTAAATAATCGGGAGCAAAGAAGCGATATACTACGTAAATCACAACTACTAAAACCGCCACGATTCCAACCACTGCCAAGATGGTCTTTAATGCAGGTTTCTTTTTGGCAACCTCCACTTCTTTCAAAGAATTCATCTTTCTAATATTGGTACTAAGTAATTCTTTTAACTCGTCAATTCTATCCATGTCCTTCACTCCTTTTCCCAGTAGTTCTGCACTTTCTTGCATTTCATTACTAGTTTAAGTATAACATAGATGAATCGAATGACAATAGAAAAATCAGCCATATTTCTTATATTTTTCTTAACTTTGCAAATAAAGCAAACATCTTCTTTTGCCCAAATCCATCAAAATCTACCGTCACTTCAAAATCACGTCCACCTTCTACAATCTGAAGCACCGTGCCCTCGCCAAACTTCACATGAGCCACACGATCCCCCACCTGATAGTCTAAGGTTGTATTCTTGGTGTTCGCCGAAGAAAAAGACTTTGACGCACCATATGGAGCCGCTGCAAAAGTACGTTTTGCCTGGCGGAAAGTGCTGGTATCCGGAATCTCCGCAGTTTTTGGTTCTCGCACTTCCCCCTTCATCAATTCCGAAGGAATCTCCTTTACAAATCGAGATACACGCGCATATTGTGTCTCTCCACGCACCATACGTTGTCTGGCCGCTGTAATTGTCAGCAACTCCTTGGCTCTTGTAATACCTACATAAGCCAAACGACGTTCCTCTTCAATCTCAGCCACCGGATTATCACTCTGAATAGACATAAAACTTGGGAACAGTCCATCTTCCATACCGGCCAAATACACATGTGGGAATTCCAATCCCTTGGCACTATGTAATGTCATCAAAACCACGTAATCCTGAGACTCTGACAAATCATCAATATCTGCCACCAAAGCCACTTCTTCTAAGAATCCGCTTAAGGTGGGACCATCTGTCACTTCTTCCTCAGATTCTTCTGCAATTTCCGCAAAGCTTTCTTCATAAGCAGCAGCCTTACTAATCAATTCATCCAAGTTTTCTATACGCGCTTCTGCTTCTTCTGTGCCCTCTGCCTCCAGCTCATCCATATAACCTGTTTTTTCAAAAATATTTTCAATCAAAGCCGAAACTGGCAGATCTTCTGCCTCCGCACGCATAACTTGTATGGTACTGACAAAATCTCTCAATTTTGCTGCTGCACGTCCCAAGGTCGGAATCTCCTCCGCATGGGTCAAGGCTTCATAAAAAGTCATGTTTTGCTCCATTGCATAAGCATCCACCTTTGCCACCGTCGTAGCACCGATGCCGCGCTTTGGAATATTGATAATACGTTTTACCGCCAAATCATCTCTGGCATTATCAATGGTTTTCAAATACGCCAAAATATCTTTGATTTCTTTTCTGGCATAAAAGTTGACACCACCAATAATCTTATAAGGAATATTGGAATTGATAAAACGTTCTTCAAACAAGCGGGACTGCGCATTGGTACGATATAAAATCGCAGTATCTTTATATGCGAATTCTCCATCCCTTTGTTTTTTCCAAATATCATGGGCTACATATTCTGCCTCTTCATAAGCAGTATCAAACTGATGAAAATCCAAAGGTGCGCCGGTTCCATTGTCTGTCCAAAGAGCCTTCACTTTACGTCCTTGATTATTGGCAATTACTGCGTTTGCTGCATCCAAAATGGTCTGGGTCGAACGATAATTCTGCTCCAATTTAATGACCTTTGCATCTTCAAAATGCTTTTCAAAATTCAAAATATTGTAGATATTGGCTCCACGGAATTTATAAATAGACTGATCATCATCACCAACTACGCACAAATTCTTGTATTTTCCGGCCAACAAACGAATCAATTCAAACTGTGCCGTGTTGGTATCCTGATACTCATCCACCATAATATAGCGAAAACGATCCTGATAATAATCCAGCACATCCGGATGTAAACGGAAGAGTTCTACGGTTTTGCAAATCAAATCATCAAAATCCAAGGCATTATTTTTCTTCAAGGTCGCCTGATACTCGCGATAAACACGCGCCTGCAAAATCGCCTTATAATCTATGCCTGCACTCTGCGCCATTTCCTCCGGCGTTACCAGATTGTCCTTCGCAGAAGAAATCACATTCAAATAGGCTCTCTCTTTATGCATCTTTGGATCCAATTCCAAGCGCTTCAACAAATCCTTCATCACCGTCTTCTGATCATCTCCATCATAAATGGTAAAATTGGACTCATAGCCAAGACGATCAATAAACCGACGCAAAATTCGCACACAAGTGGAATGGAAGGTAGATACCCAAATGGCCTCTGCTCCATATCCCACCATATCGTTGATACGTTCACGCATTTCTCCCGCCGCCTTATTGGTAAATGTGATGGCCATAATATTGTAGGCAGGCACCAACATTTCCTCAATCAAATAAGCCGTACGATGGGTCAGTACTCTTGTTTTTCCGGATCCTGCTCCGGCTATAATTAAAAGCGGTCCTTCTGTGGTCACTACCGCTTCTCTTTGCATTTCATTTAAATTTGAAAGTAAATCCATTTTCAAAAACCTTTCCTTTTTCGCTTGTATCATAGTATCATATTTTTCCATTCCAAGAAACGGTAAATCTCTTTTCCATATCATGTATTTTCTTACTCTTGTCACGTAGTTTTTCATACTATATAATAAAAAAAGCAAATGCTGTAATGGAGGCAAAGATGAATATTTCAAATAAAAAAGAAGATTTACTGGAAAGTATTGTAGATAGTTTAAAACGCATCGAATACTTCCATCCGGACAAAATGCCCAACATTGATTTATATGTAGACCAGGTTACCACCTTTATGGAGGAAGCCTTGGCTCCTACCAAGCGCTACGAGGATGATAAAATCATGACCAAAACCATGATTAACAATTATTCCAAAATCAATTTGCTGCCCCCTTCCACGAAAAAGAAATACAGCAAAGAGCATTTACTGACTCTATTCTTTATTTATTACTTTAAAAACGTGTTAAGCATTCAAGATTTAAACAAGCTGTTAAATCCTTTAACTGACCGTTATTTTAAAAATGAAGATGGTATGAATATGGAAGAAGTCTACAAAGAGGTTTTCTCTTTAGAAGACAGTGAAGTCCAAAGTATTATCGACGATTTATGTAAAAAATACGATTTATCGCTAGAAACCTTCACCGATGCCAAGGACGAGGAAAAAGAAATGCTACAGCGTTTCTCTTTTATCTGTATGTTGAGTTATGACGTGTTTGTTCGGAAACTTTTAATTGAAAAATTAATTGATAACTTTTTAGATGAGTCTGAAAAGAAATAAAAAAGAAAAAGACGATTATTCGTCTTTTTCTTTTTTAAATCCGGTTCTTTCAAATACCATATCGTATCCATCATTTCCATAATTTAAGGAACGATTAACACGACTGATGGTTGCTGTAGAAGCTCCGGTCTTCTCTGCAATATCTAGGTAAGTCTTCTCTGCCCGTAGCATTCTTGCCACCTCAAAGCGCTGAGAAAATGAAAACAATTCGTTGATGGTACATACATCCTCAAAGAATTTGTAGCATTCTTCTCTGTTTTCCAGTGTTAAAATGGCATCAAATAAATGATCCACCGCTTCGTTATGAATATCTTTACTCATGAAGCACATCTCCTTTTCTAAATATCAAACCATTATTCAATCACTTATTATTAGTTTAACATATTAAAACGTTAAAAGGCAAAATATTTACTGAATCAATTC
This sequence comes from Lachnospiraceae bacterium, assembly GCA_045657625.1. Classification (GTDB taxonomy): domain Bacteria; phylum Bacillota; class Clostridia; order Lachnospirales; family Lachnospiraceae; genus JAZOTM01. The sequence goes on along the minus strand of JAZOTM010000014.1, from coordinate 105,682 downwards.
AAAGGTGTAGCCCTGCGCAATCGCCTGGTCAATGAAATCTCCCAGCATTGCTGCATTTGTGGAAGAAATACCATGTAACAAATAAATTGCACCCGGGTGAAGTCTTTCCACTGCATTTGCTAAAGAAGTCGCTACATCAGGCTGGTTTTCCGTATCCCAGTCATGATGTGCATAGCTCCAAAATACACTCTTGTAATTACAGTTATTTACAATTGCCAAAGACTGCTCGGAAAAGATTCCGGCAGGGTAACGGAACAAATGCATTTCATAACCGTATTTTTCCAATACTGCATTATGCACATCCATAATTTCCGCATACTGATCTTCTACAGATTCTCTTGCCACACCGGTAGATGGATGCGTCACACTGTGATTTCCAAGCTCATGCCCTTCGTCAATAATTCTCTGAATCACTTCCGTATCATCATTGACTGCAGGTAACGTAGCAAAAAATACAGCCTTTACATTCTTTTCTGCTAAGGTGTCCAAAATCTGAATGGTATACTCATTGGTATAACCGATATCAAAAGTCAAATAAATGACTTTGTCATCGCCTTCTTCCCAATCACCCAGGAATAAAGCATTTAAATCTCCGTATTTTTCCTGGTACATCAAGCATCCGCCCGGACGATTGTAAGAATCGAAGTTCTTTCCCTGACCCCACTCTAAAATGGTGGTGTCATAAGCGGTAATATCCAACTGTGTATTTTCAATATGCATAGAGGTCAAATTGCCATTGGCATCATAGCCGCCCAACAATTCCTCTACGGAAACTTCCGTTTCTGTTTCTGTTTCAACTTCTTCATATAAGACTTCCGTGGAAGCCACTTCAGTAGAAAGGCTTTCGGTATTCGAATCCTTTGTTACGCAAGCGCGCACACCTAAAATAAGCACTACAAGCAAAATGACAGCAATAATGAAACATGCAATTCTCTTCATTTTTTGTCTTCTCTGTCTTTCACGTTTTTTCTTTAATTGAACTCTCTCTCTCTGTTCCATAAACTTCTCCCCACACTTTATTCTCCCAATTTCAGTGCAATACCAAATCCAGCCACAAAGCAAACAACAGATGCCACAACAGACAACACTGTAATGCTTGGGAAAGATCCCAGTAAAATCATGGCAAACGGGGAAGCCACAATCAAACCAATGATGGAATAGTATGCATAAAGCGGAAACTTATTGAAAATATACTCAATCAATTTTGCCACCGCAAAGATACCAAAAATAACGCCTAATCCAAATGGAAATAAAACGCCAAAACCATGTAATAATCCGCTAACATCTCCGTTTACAAGAGAACGGATGAAGTTATTGATTTCTGAAAGGATTGGATTGTAATATCCCATTAACAGCAACACCATAGAACCGCTGACACCCGGAATTACCATAGTTGCTGCGGCAACTACACCAACCAAAAAGAAAATAATTACATGTACAAAAGAAACTGTCATACTTGCCTCAGCACCTTCTGTTCCGGTCAATAACGCAAGTACAATAATCAAAGCAAAGAAAATCAAAAAGAACACAATGTGAAGCGCATTCGGTCTCTCTCCCTTTACTTTTTTAATCATGGCCGGCAAACCACCTAAAATCAATCCTACGAAAAAGATTGTTGTTGGAAGCGGAAATACTTCAAACAAATACTCGATGGTAAAAGAACCACCAACAACGGCGATAGCCATACCGATCACGATTGGAATCAAAAACTTAATGTTTTCTTTGATATTTTCAAAGAAATGACTGATACAATTAATGATCTTGTCATAAATCCCCATGGAAACCATCATTGTTCCACCGCTTACGCCGGGAATAATGTTAGCAATACCAATGGCGATACCACGCAACACATCTTTTATTGCATTCATCTTTATTCTCCTTCTATAACTTATTCTTATATGAATTATTCCAAACTACATGATTCTATCAAAATTAACTGTTCTTTTCAACAAAATCTCGGACAAAATTCAAAAAACAATCCATCTCTTCATCCGTTCCGATGGTAACCCGCAAATACGGGCGAATACGCTCCGGTTTGGAGAAATGCCGCACATAAATATGCGCTTCACGTAAGGCTTCAAATAACGCCACACATTCCACTGTCGGATGCGTAATGAATAAGAAGTTGCTCATGGAATCAGCGAATACAAATCCTAGTTCCTTCAAAGCCACCTTCATACGTTCTCTTGTGGCAATAATCTTCTCACAGCAACTTTCAAAATAAGCCTGATCCTTTGCGGCTGCAGTACCGAGGCGAATTGCCGGCTCATTCATGGTGTAAGAATTGAAGGAGTATTTCACATCCTGCAAATAAGAAATCAATTTTTCGGAACCAAACGCAGCGCCTATACGAAGTCCCGCCAGGGATCTGGATTTGGAAAAAGTCTGGGTAATCAATACATTGTCGTATTCTTCAATCAAAGGCAACGCACTTTCTCCGCCAAAATCAATATATGCTTCATCCACAATCACCACCACATCTCGGTTGTGTTCCACAATTTCTCTGATTTTTTCCAACGACATCAACACGCCCGTCGGTGCATTGGGATTTGGAAAAATAATTCCACCGTTTTCTCCAAAGTAATCCTCCACCCGAATACAAAAATCTGCATCTAAGGCCTTGGTCTCGTATGGAATCCGTAGCATGTCTGCCCAAACATCGTAAAACGAATAGGTAATATCCGGAAACAGAATCGGTTTCTTACTATTAAAAAAGGTCAAAAATGCCATGGCAATGACATCATCCGAACCTACCCCTACAAAGGTCTGCTCTTTTTTTACTCCATAAATATCCGCAATAGCCTTGGTCAAATCATAGGCTGCCGGATCCGGATATTTCCGCAAACTCGCTAAATCCAGTTCCTTCCAAGCCTGTTCCACCAGAGGCGATGGCGGATACGGATTTTCATTGGTGTTTAATTTAATGATATTCTGTACTTTTGGTTGCTCACCCGGCGTATAGGGTACGACCTTTCGTACATTTTCTTCCCATTTACTCATAATCCACTCCTTCAAATCTAGAAAAGCCTTCTTTCATTCTGGTAAAGGCTGTCTGCAATTCCAACATGGATGTTGCAAACGAAATACGAATAAATCCATCAAGGAAATACGCACTTCCCGGCATCAACGCCAATTGATATTCCTCTAAAAAGTAATTGCAAAGTGCTGTATCATCAGCAATGACTTTTCCATCCACGGACTTTCCTAAAAATTTACGCACATCCAAAAAAGCATAAAACGCACCTTCAATTTCATTGCAAAAAAGTCCCGGTATGGTATCCACCTGCGCCATCACGAAATTTCTTCTTTTTTCAAAATTGGCAACCATTTCCGTCACCACTTCCTGTGGACCGGTTAACGCTGCCACTGCTGCCTTCTGAGAAATTCCGGACACACAAGTAGTAATCTGACTCTGCACCTTCACAATCGCTGCAATCACATCTTTTCTACCACACACATATCCCACGCGCCAACCAGTCATAGAATAGCTCTTTGAAACGCCATTCACCAGAATCACGCGGTCCTTAATCTCAGCAAAAGAGGCAATGCTCATATGTTTTTTTCCACCATAAACCAGATTCTCATAGATTTCATCGGAAATCACAAAGAAATCCTTTTCCTTGGCTAATTTCGCTACTTCCGCCAACTCTTCCTGCTGATAAACCACCGCCGTAGGATTGTTGGGCGTACAAAGAATCAATGCTTTGGTATGTTCTGTCACTGCGGCACGAATTGCCTCTACATCCAAATGAAAATCATCCTTTTTCTTTACGAAAACAGGCGTCGCTCCCGCCAGCTTCACCATATCCGGATAACTGACGTAACAGGGCACCGGGATAATCACCTCATCCCCTTCTCCGGCTACTGCCATAATCGCACTGGTGATTCCCTGCTTGGCACCTACCGAAATCGTGATTTCATCCAACTCGTAAGAAAGATGATTGTCACGTTGCAACTTTTCCTGCACAGCCAGCTTGCATTCATGCATCCCACTCCCCGGAGTATAACGGGTCATATCATTATGAATCGCATCAATGCCAGCCTCCTTAATATGCTCCGGTGTTTTTGCATCCGGTTCTCCCACGCAAAGGGACAACACCTCGATGCCATTTCTTTTCATATCTGCTACCTTTTCAAATAAGGCAGAGGTAGGGGAAAGTCGCAGTTCCCCCATTTTTTTAGATAATGTTGTACTCATTTATTCGTCCTCTAAATTTGATTTAAAATTGCCAAACACACGAAGGGTATTGGACTTTTCTGCCAAAGCAAAGAAAGCCTTTTGCACTTCTTCTTGTTCTACGTCTCCCATAAATTCCACAAAAAACATATATTGCCATTTTTCGCCTTGAATCGGCCGGGATTCAATTTTCACCAAATTTAAATTGAACATTTTAAAAACAGTCAAAATCTCATGCAAAGATCCGGACTCATGATCTGCTGTAATCGCAATACAAATCTTATCCTTGCCTTCCGGATATTCCATCTGTCTGGAAACCACCACAAAACGCGTGGTATTGTTCAAATTATCGTTGATATCCTTTTCCAAAATATGCAAATGATAGATTTCTGCTGCTCTGGCAGAACAAATGGCTGCCTTCTTTTTATCATTGGTCTCAGCAATCATTTTGGCACTGCCTGCTGTATCCGCCTGGGGAATTTTTTTCCAATCCGGATGAGACCGTAAAAACTTCTCACATTGGAAAATGCCCTGTTCATGCGAATATACACCATTGATATCTTCCAAGGTCACTCCCGGAAGCGCCATTAAATTGTGACGTACTGCCACCGTCGTTTCTCCTACGATATAGGCTTCGTACTGGGCCAATAAGTCATACACCTGACGTATAGCGCCTGTAGAGGAATTTTCCACCGGCAGCATGGCATAATCGCATTCTTTCTTTTTTAAACACTCAAATACATCGTCAAAGCTTTCGAATCCTATGGATTTTGTATCTTTTCCAAAAAAGTCAATCAAAGCCATTTCACTGTAGGCTCCGGGTTCTCCTTGATAAGCCACTACGGGATTTTCAATCCGAGTACCCAAATGCTTCTTGGCTTTTTCAAACTGCTGCAGGTTTCGCTCTGCCCGTTCTTTTCTCTCAGGAATCTGCTCTTCCAACTCCAGTTTCTTTTCCAAAAGTTCTGCAATCTTTTGATTAATATCCTGTAATTCCGTCATTTTAAAAACTCCTATTTACCGATTCTCTATATAAGAAAATACTCCTATCACTTTACTACATTTAAGTGTTAAATTCAAGATATACAAAACGCCCCTCTTCCGAAATTCCTTCGGAAAAGGGGCACCTTTTTATACGCTTTCTACAAACTTCATAAATGCTTTTCTTCCTTCTTCATTGCACTTATAAACGCCTGCGCATTCCAATACTTCTGCAAAGACTTTTCCGATTTCCTTCTGTAAGATTTCAGAAACGTTTTCTTTGGTAATGGAATCATAATTCTTCTTAAATGCATCTACCCAATCAGCATGCTTTTCCAGCACTTCGTCCTGGCGCAAATCCTTGCCTTCTAAGATAGCAACTTCCAAGTCTGCCATTTCCTGTTTCAAACGAGCCGGTAAAACAGCAAGACCCATAACTTCGATTAAGCCGATGTTTTCTTTTTTGATGTGATGCAAATGTGCATGTGGATGATATACACCCAGTGGATGTTCTTCGGTCGTAATGTTGTTGCGAAGTACCAAATCCAATTCAAACATGTCACCACGTTTTCTCGCAATTGGTGTAATGGTATTGTGTGGTTCGCCATCTGTTTCTGCATAGATGAAGGCATCCTCATCGGTATAACCTCTCCAAGCAAGTAAGATCTTATCTGCCAATTCAATCAAGCGATCCTTATCCGCAGCATCCAAACGAATCACAGACATTGGCCATTTTACAATGCCGGCTTTTACATCTTCAAATCCCGCAAAGGAAATCTCTTTTTCCACCGGCGCTTTTGCCATAGCAAATTCGTAATGTCCACCCTGGAAATGATCATGGCTCAAGATAGAACCACCAACAATTGGAAGGTCTGCATTACTACCTACAAAGTAATGCGGAAACTGGGATACAAAATCCAACAATTTTCCAAAGGTTGCTTTTTCGATCTTCATCGGTGTGTGCTGTGCATTAAACACGATGCAGTGCTCATTGTAGTACACATATGGAGAATACTGCATGTACCAATCGCTATTGTTGATGGTAATTGGCATGATTCTGTGGTTCTGTCTTGCCGGATGATTGACTCTTCCTGCATATCCTTCGTTTTCCTTGCAAAGCAAGCATTTTGGATAACCACTCTGTTTTGCCAATTTTGCTGCTGCAATCGCCTTTGGATCCTTTTCCGGCTTGGATAAGTTGATGGTGATGTCCAAGGTACCGTACTCTGTTTCTGTGGTCCACTTCATATCCTTTTTGATGCGGTAACGACGAATATAATCGCTGTCACAGCTCAACTGATAATAATAATCGGTAGCCTCTACCGGGCTCTTTGCATAACGTGTCTTGATCTCTTTCTGAATCTCGCTTGGACGTGGAATCAAGATACCCATAATCTTTGTATCAAACAAATCTCTGTAAGTAATGGTATCTTCTTTCATCAACTGTTTTTCTGCTGCTGCGTCCAACAAATCCTTCAAGATACCTTCCAACGCGTTTTCTGCTTCTTCACGGGTCTGAACCTTTACTACATGGGAAGCCAACACTTCGTCTTCCATTTCATCCAATTCAAACAATTCTAAGTAACGATTTGTAAAAAAACGAACATCTTCTTTTTCAATCAAACCGGTTACAACTGCATAATCCAATAAATCTAAAATTCTATCCTGTAACATCTCACACCTCTTAAACCAAACGTACTGGGCCATCTCCGATTTCTACTACATAGAAATCAGCTGCATAACCAATCTTTTCTTTGTAAGCAGTTCCTACCTTGTCAATGAAGGTATCTACTGCAGCATCTTCTACAATACTTACAGTACAACCACCAAAACCGGCACCTGTCATACGTGATCCAATCACACCCGGAACCTTCCAAGCTTCTTCTACTAAGGTATCCAATTCAATACCGGTTACTTCATAGTCATCTCTTAAGGAAACGTGAGAAGCATTCATCAATTCACCAAACAATTTTACATCGTTTTGTTTCAATGCTTCTACGGCCTTTACGGTACGCTGATTTTCATAGACTGCGTGTTTTGCACGTCTTACACGTACTTCATCTTTGATTGCATCTTTCTTTGCTTCAAATTCTTCCTCTGTCAAATCTCCAAGAGACTTGATATCCACTACCTTTTGCAATTCAGCAAGTGCAGTTTCACACTCTTCTCTACGTTCGTTGTACTTCGAATCTCCCAAACCACGTTTCTTGTTGCTGCAAGAAATCACGATTTTCGCATTTTCCAGTTTAATTGGTGCATAATCATAGTTTAAAGTTGCAGTATCAAGGAAAATTGCATGTCCTTCTTTTCCCATAGCAATGGCAAACTGATCCATAATTCCGCAATTTACACCGTTGAATTTATTCTCTGAAAACTGACCGATCAAAGCGATATCCTGATTGGTTACGTCAAAACCGTATAATTCTTTTAAGATATATCCGGTTAATACTTCTACAGATGCAGAAGAAGAAAGTCCGGAACCATTTGGAATATTTCCATAAAGCAACAAATCAAATCCGGTATCCACCTGCATACCTTTTTCTCCAAACGCCCAAATCATTCCTTTTGGATAATTGGTCCAATCTGCTTCTTTTTCCGGTTTTAAATTTTCAATAGAAGATTCTAAAACACCCAAATCTTCGAAATTCATAGAATAGAAACGAAGGAACTTGTCCTCTCTCTTGCGAACCACACCATAAGTACCAATGGTCAAAGCACATGGAAATACATGACCTCCGTTGTAGTCTGTGTGTTCCCCAATCATATTTACACGTCCCGGTGCAAAGTAAAGACGCACATCTCCGCCCTCACCGAAAAGTTCTGTAAACTTTTGTAATAATTTCTGATTATCCATTTATACCTCCATACACCATTTTTCTATTTAGAACGAAAAATGATTCCTCGAATTATTTACTCTGTATTTCATTATATATCCTTTTTTTCATAGTGCAATAAAAGTGGCGCATATTGCAACAAAGAGCAAATGCGCCACAACATTTTTACATATTTTGTTTGGAAACCTATTTTTCAAAGGCAGAAATCAGTTCCAAGGTAGGCAATGTATTGCCGTCATAATCAAACAATGCTTGGTTCGCCCACTCATTTCCACAAGGTCCCGGGCTCTTCATATAAGCAAGAGAAGACGGAGTCGCCCAGCCGCTTCCCGGTGTCGGAATCCATGCCGGCTCCCACCAATAAAAACCGCAACCACGATTTTCCGGTACTTGTCTTAATACTTCTAAAAAGTCTCTGGTGAAGTCCATTTGTCCCTGAATGGTCATAGGATAATCCACACGCGCAGCCACCTCCGGTCTGGTAGCCATACCAATCAAAGTCTCCGGCTGATCAGACTCTCTGCTGCGATAATCTTCCATGGTATAGCCCATAGATACTTCCGCAACAATCAGGTCCTTTCCATAACGAACGGCAATATCATTCATGTTATTCTTCAAACTATTTAAATCTCCATGCCAGAAGGGATAATAAGAAAGTCCAATGACTTCAAAATCCTCTCCCTTATTTGCGAAATAAGCATCAAACCATTCACGATATAATTCATTTTTTCCACCATTATCCAAATGAATCATAATCGGAATCTCTGCATCCACATCACGAACAGCTCGTATACCTGCGCTGACATACTTTGCAATCTGTTCATAATGGGGCACCTGTCCCTCCGGCCACAATAACCCATTGGATAATTCATTTCCAATCTGAATCATCGTAGGCTTTACTCCGGTTTTTATGAAAATCTCCAAGGTTTCCCTGGTGTAGTCATACATCTTTTTCTCTAACTCTTCTACAGTCAGTCCTTCCCAGGACTTTGGCTTTAACTGTTTCCCGGGATCTGTCCAAAAATCACTGTAATGAAAATTCAAAAGAAAATCCACTTTAGCATCACATACTTTTTTTGCCATCACAAGCGTACGTTCCAAATCATTGGTGCCTGCTCCATACGCATTGCCCTTTTCATCATAAGGATCTACCCAAAGACGAAGGCGTACCGCATTGGTGCCATACTTCTTTAAAATCTCCAGGACATCCCCTTCCTGTCCATGATCATAATACTTTGCCCCAAGTTCCTCCAGTTCCAACATGGTAGACAAGTCCATTCCCTTAATAAACTTTTCCATATACACTCCTCAATGCTTTCCTCGGCGGCAAACAGTTTCTCCAATTCTGTCACTCCACCGGATTATAAAAAATGGTAGATAGAGTCTCACACTCCATCTACCATTTTAATTGAAGAAAAGTAGTAAAAAAACCCATCTTCGACTTAAGTTTCGAGCATATTTAATTGTTTATATGCCACGAAAAGCAAAAGTAAAGCTCTTCTTTCCTCCGGAAAGTAAGTATTCTTCATGGGTTCTTGCGCCCCAACTATCGTCTCCGGCTACGCCCATCTGTGCTTCCGCAACACGTACAACGGTATAATGCACATTTGGTAGTTCGTATGGATGCAACGCATTTTCCATTTCATGAGGGGTGAAAGGAAGTGCGGAGAAGGATAATTCATCTCCAAAGAAACGAATTCCTCTACCCTTGCGATCCAAAAGCTCTGCGTAACGAACGCCGGTACGGTTTCCACATTCCTGTGGTCTTAAATATTGAGCCATATTATCTTCTACATGTAATTCATACAAACCAAGTCTGGCACCACGTACCTTATCCAGATAATTTTCTTCCGGTCCCATACCATAGTAGCGAAGGCGATTGTAATCCGCATCGAACTTGAAAAGCATTCCGTATTCCGGCATATCTCCCAGTTCCTTCGGCACATCCATATTCAAAGTGGTCTCTATGGTACCATCTCCAAATACACGATAAAGCACTTCACATTCAGAAGCCGGTGTAGTAGGCATATAATAGCGGAAACTAACCAATACAGAGTTTTCCTCTTCCTTTACCACCGGTGAAGTATCTACCCATTTATCCTTACACAATCCAGATATATACTGACTGGCAATTTTCCACTGGGCATAACGCTGTGGCATTAAATTTCCACGATCGTTATCTGTAGGAGCCCTCCAGAAATTCGGTTTTGGTATATCCGCAATCATTTCCTTTCCAGCGTATACATAAGAAACCAAAGCTGCATTGGTATGAGAGAATAATGCAGTAAAATGCTCACCTTTCACGCCGGTATTCAAAGTACCATGCACAACGTGCAGTTTTTTTTCGGTAATGTAGGGTTTTACCTCCACTTTATGCACATGCTGTCCGAAGGCCACCTCATGTCCCGCCGGAGCATACATGGTTGCTTTTTTTAATCGAAAAGATACGGTAATCGCGAATTCCGGTTCTGCCTCTCCCAAACGAAGCGCCGTATTTCTTTCTACATCCATACGAAGGAAGAACTTCTCCGGAATTTCAAAAGAACTCTCAGATAACGGTGCCACCGGTAATTCCAGGATATCCACCATGATTTCTTCGCCATTCTTCTGTAAGATCAAGAAAGCGTCAAATTTTCTGGTGTTCGTAAACAAGAATTTATTCTTTACGATTATATTTTTTTCATCAAAAGCTATTGAAATATTTTGGTAATTAAACTTCACCTCCTGCATCTTTGGAGATGGATTTCTGTCCCCACCGTATACAATGCCGTTTCCACTGAAATTATAGTCTGTAGGACGATCCCCATGGTCTCCACCACATGCTTGGAATTCCTTTCCATAACGATTTTTTTTCGTAATGGACTGATCAATATAATCCCAAATAAATCCTCCTTGGTAGCGAGGCTCCCGATCGGATAAATCTGTATATTTGTGCATACCACCACAGGAATTTCCCATAGCATGGGTATATTCACAACAAATAAATGGTTTTTCCTTATTTTCTTTCAGATATTTCTCAATACGTTCCACCGGTGGATACATCTGACTTTCCATATCACTGGTATCCGGGCAACTTCTATCATTGAAAAGACCTTCATAATGTACCAAACGACTTTGATCCAATTCCCGGAATTTATTGCTCATAGCAAGGGGAACCGTTCCGCCATAAGACTCATTTCCAATAGACCAAATCAAAATCGATGGATGATTCTTGTCTCTCTGATAGCAAGAATTCACACGATCCAACAGCATTGGTAAATATTCCTTGTGATCCTTCGGCAACGCATAAGACGGATCTTTTGTCTTGCGAAGCACTGCATCCCAACTTCCATGGGATTCCATATTATTTTCTGCAATCATGTACAAACCATACTGATCACACAAATCATAAAGAAGCTCCGCATCCGGATAATGGCTGGTACGAATGGCATTGATGTTATTCGCCTTCATGGTAATCACATCTTTGATGGCATCTTCCTTCACCGGCACGCGACCTACGTTTGCATTAAATTCGTGGCGATTTACACCTTTAAATACAATGCGTTTTCCATTGATACACATAATGCCGTCAATCATTTCAAAGCGACGGAATCCCACGTTTTGTGTCGTAATTTCCACCACTTCATTTTGTGCATCCTTCATGGTCAAAATCAAACGGTAAAGATTTGGTGCCTCTGCGCTCCACTTCTTTGGTTTTTTCACGAATTCCGTGATACGTACCTGACCATCTGCCTGTACCTTGGATTCTCCCTGCAAAATCACCTTGTCCTCATCTAAGAGACAATATTCTACAGAACCCTCTCCTGTTAACTGCAAGGTAACATCCAATTCTCCATCTACGTAATCATCTTCCAAATCCGCCAATATTTTCACGTCTTCCAAATGCAATTCCGGAACAGACTGCAAATAAACGCTACGGAAAATACCGGAAAATCGGAAGAAATCCTGATCTTCGCACCAGCTGCTAGGTGTCCACTTGAACACCTGCACAGCCAATACGTTTTCTTCTTCTAAGTACTCTGTCAAATCAAACTCAGAGGCATCAAAAGTATCTTCGCTGTAGCCCACATAATGACCGTTCAGCCACACAGCGAATCCACTTTCTACACCTTCAAAGCAAATACGCACTGGGTTCTTTTGAAAACTCTCCGGTAAAACGAAGGTTTTACGATAACTAGCAGTCGGATTAAACTCCTCCGGAACCTCCCCAGGTTCTACCTGCTGCAATCCGTCCCAGGGATATTGTACGTTTACATATTGTGGTTTATCATATCCCTCCATCTGGATGTGGGCCGGAACACGGATTTCATCAAACCCTTGATCGTTAAAATCTTTTTGGAAAAAGTTTTCCGGAGCAAGAGCCGGATTTTTTGCATAGTGAAATTTCCACACACCATCCAGACTCATGCGTAGCGAGCTTTTTTCTAAAAATAATTCCTCCATCGTTCGATAGGAAACATGGGCAGAATGGGCCGGTAAGCGATTCTGCTCTACGATCTCTATATTTTTTACAATATCAAACTGAAACTCCTTCATTCTCTCTCTTCTCCTTGTGCTATTTCACTGCACCGGTAATACCTTCTGCAAACTGTTTCTGTAATACAAAGAAAATAACCATCGTTGGGATAGAGCAGAACAATACGCCCATCATCAATACCCCATAATCAATGGTGTATCCACCAGCTAAGTTTGCAATCAACATAGGCATTGTCTGTGCACGATTGTCACTCATAACAACCTTTGGCCACATATATGCATTCCACGCATTCATGAAGCAAATAACTGCTGCAGCTGCATAAGTGGATTTCATAATTGGCAAGTACATCTTGAAGAAAATCTTAAATTCTCCAAGTCCGTCAATTCTTGCAGCTTCCAAAATATCCGGTGGGAAGTTTCTGGAATTCTGACGAAACATCATAATCATAAACGGTGTGGAAATTGCAGGTAATACAAAGCCCCACACGGTGTTTAACAAATGCATTTTACTCATCATCTTAAACAAAGGAATCAATGTAGCTACCTGCGGAACCATCATTGCTAACAGCAAGATAGCAAATAAACGATCTTTTCCTTTGTCATGATACAATTCAAATCCATAACCTGCCAAAGAACAGATAAACAAACACAAAATTGTTTGCATCGTTGCATACAGGAAGGAATTGTACATAGTTGTTCCCAAGTTGGTCTGAGCAATCAATTTCTGGAAGTTTTCCAATGCATGGGTACCAAACCAAACTTTTCCTCTTGCTACTTCTACTGTAGTATTCGTAGCAGCTGTAATCATCCAATAAAGCGGAAATACAGAAAAGAAAGATACAATGATTAGGAAAATGTAACTTGGAATCAATCTTCTCTGAATCGCAGAACCTTTTTTCTTAATCACGTGTATCACCTACTTTCATGTTGATTGCGGCAAGGACTGCCACCATAATAAATACGATGAAGGACAATGCAGATGCATATCCAAAGTTCGCAACACCTTCCCCGAAGGAAATGTTGTAAATGTAATGTGACATGGTGATGGTTGAGTTTGCAGGTCCACCCTTTGTCAAGTTTACAGATTCATCAAACAACTGTAAGGTACCATTGATAGACATGATAAAGGTCATTACGATGGTAGGTTTCAAAAGTGGCACGGTAATGTGCCAGAAAGTCTTCCAACCATTGGCTCCGTCAATTTTTGCTGCTTCGTATACGGAATATTCAATATTCTGCAAGCCAGCCAAATAAAATACCATATTGTAACCGGTCCATCTCCAAATCAAAGCAATGATAATTACGATTTTTGCTGTGAATTCTGTACCAAGCCAATTGATGTTGGTGCCAAATAAACCATTTAAGAATCCGTTGGTTGCAAATAAAGATTTAAAAATCAACGCATAGGATACCAAAGATGTCGCACATGGTAAGAATACGCAAGTACGGAAGAATCCTTTGAATTTCAAATCTTTGTTATTTAAAATCTGTGCCAACAAAATTGCGAGTGTCAGCATGATCGGAACTTCAATAATCAAGTAAAGGAATGTATTTCCCATTGCACGGATAAATAATTTATCCTGAATCATTCTTTTAAAGTTGTAAAAAATAGGTTCTGCCCAAACCATGTTGGCAGATGAGCCTGTTTTAAAGGCTGTTAAGAAAGCCGAAAACATCGGCCAAAAACTCATTACAAAAATAAAGATTGTCGCCGGAGTAAGAAAAGCCCATCCTGCTGCTTTCTGTTTCGCGGTGACGCTGAAACCTTTTTTCTTCTTTTCCAAAACGAGGTCCCCCTTCTAATTCGCTCTCGTTGATTCCTTAAAATCAAGTTGCTTCACTTGATGGCCAAACCGCCATCCTTACATAAAATTGGGGAATCGGAAAACTCCGATTCCCCGTAAATACTAATTGCTTAGTTTCCCATATCGAAGTTCAACTGATCTTCAGCATCCTGTAATGCGGATGTAAGATCTGCACCTTCAATGATGTTGTGAATTGCTGCAGCTACATAAGTACGGCATGTGTAGTGATAATCACTCTGCTCTACTACAGGAACGTTTGCTCCCATTGCTACGATATCAGCGTAGATAGCCTGTCCATTGAAGTATTCAACACCTTCGTTGTAAACATCTGACTGACCAGCTGAGATACATGTTGTGATAACGCCACCGTTCTTTAATGCGTTGTCATATGTATAAGTAGAACCTTCTCCACCACCGAATGTGTATGCTAAGAAGTCTTTTGCAAGATCAACTTTTGTGCAGTTTCCTGTGATGTAAAGAGAAGAACCACCGTTAGAAGCATATCCTTCTTCACCGCTTAATGTAGGCATAGAAGTAATTGCCCATTTTCCGCTGTTTTCAGAAACCTGTTCAATTGTAGGAATAATCCAGTTACCGTTCATAACACCTGCAACCATATCGCCAACGATTGTCTGATCTGTGTAATCTGACCAGTCATTTGCAAGATAAAGTGCATTTGCTTCTACGGCTCTTGTGATTACATCGATGATTTCTACCATAGTCTCATTTTCTGTGATATATGGAGCACCATCTTTAAACTGAGAAGCGCCTTCAGCCTGAAGCATCATGTAAGGAAGATCATTTCCATCTCCGTCCATAGAAAGGAGATATTTTCCTGTCTTCTCATAAACGTCAGAACCAATTTCAATCCACTCATCCCATGTAACACCTGTTACATCGTCAATTGTGTATCCGGCTTCTTCCAAGATATCTGTTCTGTAAGCGAAAATAACTGTTCCGTTATCTACCGGGAATCCATAATGAACACCGTTTACTGTAGAGTAAGAAAGTTTTTCTTCACCGAAATCAGACCAATCAACATCTGCATCATCAACAGATACGAATGCATCCGGATAATCAGTTACATATCTCTGAATGTAGTGATCCTGGAATAATACGATGTCAGGTAACTGACTGTAATCTCCTGAAGAACCTGCAAGTGTAATTGCATCTTCTACATCAGATGACTGAGACTGTTCAATGATGTTCAATTCGAACTCCGGATCAACCTCTTTGTAAGCTTCAGCAGCTGCTTCCAATGCTGGAATATTGAAGTTTGCATCCCATGCATATACAGAAAGTGTATGCTCCCCTTCGGATGCCACATCAGCTGTTGCTGTGCTTTCATCTGTTGTGCTTTCTGTAGAAGCTGTGCTATCAGATGTTGTATCTGTAGAAGCTGTGTCTCCACATCCTACCAACATCGTTGCAGCCATGCTTGCTACAAGAAGTACCGATACCGCTTTTCTTTTCATAGTTTTTCCTCCCAAATCTTTGAAAAAAATATAGTACCTTCTCAAAAAAAGACGCATTTTCGAAAACTCTGTGGTAATTTTTAACAATTACTCGCTTCTTTTCTTGGAATGTATGTATATTATAACCAATTCGAGCTGAAAATTACCCCATGAAATCAAACAAAAAAAGTGCAATTTCGACTTTCTATTGCACTTTTTTGTCAAATTTTTGACGAATTTTACCAACCCTTTAGGGCAGATATGTTAAAATTCTGTATTTTACTGCTAAAATTGTCACGATTAATTTTCCATTGATATGGAGAGGTATCCAAATATTTTTTAAAATTACGATTAAAAGTGGAGGTGGTTGGGAAACCACACTCTGCTGCCACTGTATCCATAGAATGATTGGTCTTTTTCAAAATTTGGCATGCTTTTTGAATACGAACCAAATTCACATATTCGATGGGTGACATTTTCATATAAGTCTCAAAAATACGGCGGAAATGGCTTTCACTCATGCTACAAGCCTTTGCCAGATCTCCCGCTTTGATGTTTTCTGCATAATGATCATCCACATATTCCAAGGCAGGAATGATTTCCTCGTTGTTCCACTGTTTCATGGAAGAACGGCTATCAGAACCTAATTTTTCATGTAAACGAATCAAATGTAATTGGAACACTTGAGCCAAATGATCGCACACTTCTAAATGATGGGATTTCTCACCACGCATTTCTTCAATCATAATCTTGATAATATTGGCCATTTCCGGAAAATCCTCGGCCTTTAGCAAATCCGCTCTTTTATTAATCACGTCCAACGCTTCTCTTTGCATCGCAGGATTATTGGGATACATTTCCATTACAAGCGCATCCGGATCCACAAAAATATACTCCCAAAAATCCTTTTTTTCACTCAAAGTAGTATGGGGATAATTTGCAGGTATCACAGAAAACATGTTGTCCTCATAATGATATCTTTTTTGATCTAAAATCAATTCTCCATTGCCGTAATGGCAAAATCCGATTTCCATTAAGTTATGAAAATGTAGATATTTCTCATCTGTACCGTAATAGCGTATCCAATTGTCCCCCAACAAAGCCAACACACTGGAGTTCTGCGGTATATCATAAAATCGAAATTCGATTGTCTCTCTCTTTTTTCTGCCCATAAAATCTCCTCCGGGTATTTCTTTCCATAATCTTAACAAAAATCCATGTTTTTCTCAATGTAAGATACGCCCCAAATCCAAGGCAAACACTGATAAAATCAGCATGTCCTCAGATACTCTGCCACCGAAGTGGCAGAATTGGGACGTAATATAAGGGGGGTTAATCAAAATCAAATTTTGTAATTCTGTCGTGCATTGCTTTATAACGGGTACGAATCATTTCGTTCCCAGCCAGAATGTCCTGTTCTTTTCCTACAAACTGGCAACGAAGGCAATAATATTCATCCTTCTCTTTATCATAAAACATATCAATATCCAAATCTCTTGCAAAGCAAGATGGACAACGGTAGTTTAATTTGCCTTTTCCAGACTGAGCCATGTTTCAAATACCTCCTTCTCTGACAAATCTTTTTTATAGCCTAAAGTAAACATTGGGGAGAAAGCATAACCTTCTTTTACATAACCAACTGCATTTGCCTCTTTATCCGCCAATAAAGAAACCTTCGTATCAATAGCAGAAATCACTGCAGACATATCATATCCTGCTTCCACGTCTGCTTCTCTACAACGATATTCGTAAGAAATGCTTTCTTCGCTGGTTCCCTTTGCAGTCAACAAGATACCGGTCATGTCTTCCGGATATTCTGTTGTACCGTAGCAAGCCACCATATATTCGTTGATTTCTACCTTTGCATCCGGGCGACTCATGGAAAGAATCTTTCTGGAAATGCGAATCTTGCTACTTCCTTCTTCAAAGTATTCCTTGGTCTGAAGAGTCACAGTCAAATCAGCAAATTCAATATCTACCGGATCTAAGGTGAGCACACGATTCTTCTTACCATCAATCATTTCCTCTGAAAAATGAGCCTTGGTACGGCAGAGGCATAAATCTACTTCTTCGCCATTGTAGCAAACCTTTGCACTACGAACTGTACCTTCTCCGGCGTAATGTGTGAAGTAACCTGCTCTGTATTTTTCCTGAATCAAGAATGGATAAGAAGCATCCTGTACGTGTTTGGTACCGATACCTACCGGCCATTCTAATTTTGCAGCATATGGACGTAAGTCTACGATTGCACCACCCTGGTCCATGTTGACACACGCACGCATAAATGGATCGCAATACCAGAATACCTGCTTGTCAGAGCCATATAAAATATCTCTCCAAAGTGCGCATTCCGGTTCGGTGTAGCCCTTCTTTTCTCTATAGTAATCTGCAAACTCAGACATGGTTAAATCTGCAAGTTTGCCTTCTTTTTTCAATTTTCCGTAGTAAGCACAGCCTTCTTCATAAGACTTTAACAAAAGTTCATAAGGTGCTTCCCAACGGCCCATTTTGTTCATCCAACCGGGTCCTACAAACATCATGTTGTATGCATAACCGTTGTTGTATTTTTCCAAATCTCTGTACTGATCTACTAAGTTGTAGAAATATGGGAATTCCCAAGTCTTGCTATCATAGATCATACCGCGAAGTACGTTCTGTGGGTGGGTACCAAAGTTGGAACCATTTCCATCGTAGCAAGCGATCAAATCTCTGGACAAATGCGGGATTGCTACGATACCACTATCTTCTGCTTCGTTTGCTGCAGGCGCATGGGTATTCTGCTTACTTGGAATCCATGGAGCCCATGGGCCACCGTCAAACAATGTGTACCAAGAGTTGTTGCAGGTATGATAAGCTTTCGGGCCTTCTTCCCAGCAAGTAGCAACGGCACATTTTACAGTTGGGTATGTCTCCTTGATATAGTTGATCAAGTCCGCATCCATATAATATGAACTGGTAGATTCCGGATAAAATCCAAATCTTCCATAGAATTTTTCAAATACGTCATTGACGATTTCTTTTTTATCTTCCATAGAGAACATCCAAATACAGAAATCCTTTGTATTGTATTTCTCACGGAATTCTTTACAAGGAAGTCCCAGTAAAGACAAACCAATTTCATCCCCATATTTTTCATGGTCAGCCTTTGCCAGTTCCACTGCCTCGTCATTAAAAAGAGAAGCGTATGTCATCTGAATGGTCGTCTTCAACCCATTCTCATGCGCCAGTCTCTGCTGTGTCTTAAAAATATCCAAAGACTCGGTCAACAATGCTTTTCTACCGATATCTTCTGTTTTTCCCTGTCCGGTAACCTTCTCTGCATATTCCGGTACCATTTCAGGACGATGAATTAAATTCAAAATAAATTTATCCATTTTTTCTCCCTTCCCGAAGTACATTCTTTCGTTTTGTTGATGTCATTATAACAAGTGCGCAACCGGTTGTCTATACCTATTTTCCTACTTTTTTCTTTTTGTGAAAAAAGTACAAAGTTTTCGGTTTCTCCTTTGCATTTTGACGAAAAGGAAAACATACTCTGTTGCTTTTCTCATGCTACAAAAAAAGAGAAATCAAGGTGTACCTGATTCCTCTTTTTGTTTTGCGCTCATTTCAAATCATTTCCAGCTCTTATTTTAAATAAGAACTCCTCTTTTATCAAGGCTCTCCTACAAGCCTTTCCGTGCATTAGGCATTAACCCTTAACCGCACCGCCTGTGATTCCTTCTACATAGAACTTCTGCATGATGATGAACAAGATAGAAATCGGAATCGCTACAATTACACCGCCGGCACAGAATACGGAGAAGTAATCGCCGATCAAGTTACGCTGTAACATATTGTAAAGTCCGATTGCTACGGTCCAATCCGCAGAATCCTTAGAACGAATCATCAATTTTGCCATTACGAAATCCATCCAAGGTGCAAGGAAGGAGTTGATCGTAGTATATACAATAATCGGTTTAGAAAGCGGAATAACAATTCTTGTAAAAATCGTAAACTGAGATGCGCCTTCCAAAGATGCTGACTCACGGAGGGAAGCAGGAATGGTATCAAAGAATCCTTTACAGATCAAATAACCAAGTCCTGATGCTCCGGAGTACACAATAACAAGTCCTGTAACACTGTTGGTAAGTCCCAACATTTTCATAATAAAGTAGATAGCGATCATAGATAATACACCCGGGAACATACCTAAAATCAAGGACAATGTCATAAGTGGCTTTCTGGCTCTGAATCGCATACAGCTCATTGCGTACGCAACCATAAGTACAAAAATTGTTGAGATTACACAGCACCAAATACCGATAATCATGGAATTCTTGAACCATGCCGGGAAGTTTGCTACCGTATCCGGTTCAAAGAATAATTTTCTATAGTTTGCAAGACTCCATTCTGTTGGGAAGAAGTGCATGGTGTTGATTCCGGTATATCCACTGAAGGATGTTACCAATAACCAAACAATCGGAATCAACCAAATCACAGCTAATACAGTAAGAAGCACGTGACGTAAAATAATATTGGTAGTTTTCTTCATTACTGGAACACCTCCTCTTTATCTCCCGATACCATTCTGCTGAAACTAATTGCAGTAATCAAAGCACTGATAATAAATACACAGATACCGATTACAGATGCCATCTTGTAGTTTGAGTAGTCATTGGTCAAACGGAATAACCAGGTAATCAACAAGTCAATTTCCTGTGCGTTAGAGTTGGCAAATTTCATATTTGTTGTAACGTAGCTGCCTGACAACAAGTAAATAACGTTGAAGTTGTTGATATTGGCAATTACGGATGTAACCAAACTTGGTCCCATGATGAACATAATGTACGGCATGGTAATTTTCCAGAAAATCTGGAAGTTGTTCGCTCCGTCAATACGAGCACTTTCCAACTGGTCTTCCGGAATATTCATTAAGATACCGGTAGCAATCAACATCTGATAAGGAATACCTACCCAAATATTGATTAAGATAATCATAACGTGTGCCCAACCCGGTTTTGATAAGAATGGGATGTAGCTAAGTCCTCTGGATACCAATCCAATGTCCTGTAAAAATCCGGTCAAGCCAATTTTATTACAGATAGAGTTTACGATACCGTAATCTCCAAACATTTTACCAATCAAAAGCAACGTAACGAACTGTGGAATCGCAATGGTAATAACGAAAAGCGTTCTCCACATTGCTTTGCATTTGGTGTTTTTGTGATTGAGCAATTTTGCAAGTAAGATACCACCGATAAAGCAGCTGAAGGTTGCTACAACAGCCCAAATCAATGTCCATACCAAAATACGAATAAATGCGTAACCAAAGGTTACAGTCGATGTAGATGTAAACAACGTTTTGAAGTTCTTGAAGCCAACCCAAGTAAACAAATAAGTCGGTGGCATATGTGCTTCATCATAATTGGTGAAAGCAATAAAAATCATAAAGATAATCGGAATCACATTGATTAAAAGTACTCCGATACTTGGTAATGTCAATAAAGTAATATGGAAGTTTTTGTTGAATAATTCTTTGATATCTTCCACAAAGGAATTTATATGTTTTCCATTTTCTTTTAACTGCTGAAGCTCATATACATGCTTCATGTTTCCAATGTAAAACAGAACAAATCCTAAAATCACTACAATCCCAATAACACTGATGAGTAGAATTAGGAATGAATTGTCGTAATCATTGACCGTCTTTTGCATAGTTAAGATATCAAAGGTCTCTTCTCTCTGCACAGTACCTAACGTACCGAACTTTGCTAAAGATGGTGCTGAAAATAAAACTGTGAATAAAATAACTCCGATTTCAATAAGTGTGGTTAACAAACCTTTTACAAACTGTCCTCTTCCGAAATACCCGGAACCTAAAACCAAAAGAGATCCCTTTGTCCAGCCGTCACCCTTCTTTACAGCTGTGGCAAAATCCCCAAAATAGCCTTTTACCGCGTCTAAAAATTTTTTCATATTCGTTCCTCTCGTGTGCCTGAATCCCTACCTCTAAAGACACCTTTATAAAATTGTAGCCCACATACCCTGAAGTATGCGGGCTACACAAAATCATCTTCTTAATGGATTATTCAGTAACTGGCTGAGTAATACCCTCAACTGCCGCATCAAGTAATGACTGTACATCGCCAGAACCTTCAACTAATGACTGTCCAAGAGATGCTGCTGGATCCCAGAAGTTGTTTCCAACTCTCTGAAGATCTGCATAAGCTGCCTGTGCTGCAAGAGCTGCAAGTGCAGGAGAAGCTGCGATTTCTTCAGAAGCTGCTGCTACTGTGTTTGCTGGGCCTTCACCTGTTGCAACACCGATAGCCTGCTGGCTTTCTTCGTTGGTAAGGTATTCAGCAAGAAGCATTGCCCAACCTGTGTTATCAGAGTAAGCGTTAACACCTACGAATTTGTATCCTGCGAAAGATCCCATCTGAACCTGTTCACCGTTTACTGTGAAAGTAGGTAATTTAGCTGCTGCATATCCATCGCCATAAGCTTCCTGGAAAGCACCGCTATCCCAAGTACCATCAACGAAAGCGATCATTTCGCCGTTTGCTGCTGCTGCAGTTCCGTCTGTGTTTCCACAGCTAACGAATGCGCTGTTTGCTGCGATTTCAGAAATTGCATTTGCTACGTCAGCACCTGTAATATCTGTATCAGTTGCATTCCAGTTGCAGTAGTTAGAGTTGTCATCCTGCATGTACATTTCAAGACCAGCACCTGCGAAGAATGAGTATAAGTACCATCCGTTTGATACTTCCATACCAACAGTCTTTCCATTTTCAGCTGCTACTTCTAAGATAGAATCCCAAGAAGCAACATCTTCTTCTGTTAAGTATTCGCTATTGTAATATAAGAAATATCCGTTAGAAGCTGTTAAAGGATAAGCATAAAGCTGTCCATCAACACTAGCTGCTTCTACAGTAGATTCTGCATTTGTTTCTGCAGGATCATAAGTAAATGTAGCATCTACGCTCTGAAGTGCGCCTGCATTTACAAGATCATTTAACTGATCGTCTGCAAATACGAATACGTCTGCTGCTGCTTCAACGTCGTTTAATACTTCGTCTTTTGCATCTGCTTCAGAAACAGCTCCGATTGTGATGTTGAAATCAACATCCGGATATTCTGCTTTAAAGTTTTCTACCAATTCAGCCATAACTGTCTGGTATTCAGTTGTTTCAGAGCACCATAAGGTTAATTCTACGGTACCATCTGTTGCAGCGATTAAGTTTGCAATTGCATCAGCGGATGCATCGCTTGCTGCTTCTGTGTCTGCTTCTGCAGCAACATCTGTTGTTGTTGCATCACTTGTTGTGTCCTCTGTTGTAGAGCCACAGCCTGCCATCATAGCACCAACCATGCTCGCACACAATAGAACGCTAACTACTTTTCTCTTCATAATTGGTTCCTCCCAAATCTTTTTTGTACAACTGGTCCTGCTCACACAAGTCCCCTGAGCAACATTTGCGCAACCGGTTGAACTATTTAAAGTATACCTATTTAACCGTTTTATGTCAAGTGTACACATCTTACAGTTAGGTTTCGCAGTTTTTGTGCAGATTGCATATTTGCGCAACGATTTTTTTCGTAAATTTCCGTAAACCTATTTTGGCATCGTTGTATTTTCGCGCTTTTTCGGAGCATTTTACACCACGAAAAAAATCACAGTTTCTGCAAAAAACTGTGATTTTTCTAAAAATTTTATCATGTTTTTTCCGCTTGTTAAGAAAGTTTTTATTTTGTACTTTCCTTTAAAACCACTTCATAACCCATTAAGCATCGTTTTTCGATGTCCTTTTCATCCATTAAATCCACCAGATTTTTGGTGGCTTGCATTCCAAGTTCTCTGGATTCAAAAGAAAGGGAGGTAACAGATGGATCATTGTTTTCCAAAACCATACTATCGTAGAAGGAAACAATCCGAATATCCTTTGGTACTTTTACCTTTCTCTTACGAAGTTCTTTTAAAACAATGGAACAAATGGAATCGTCCATACAAGCAATACAATCCACTTTGCTGTCTAAAATATTGTCCAAGGCCTTTTCTATAAATTGAGAACTATCGCAATTCATATATATATGACTGTTGTCTACTGCTACTCCCAGCTTTTCATGTGCCTCCATAAATCCTTTTTTACGGTTGGCATTAACCACCAGGTCCTCATCCCCGCCAATCAATGCAATGCTTTTCATTTCCTTCATCAATAAGATAGAAATCAATTCCTTGCATGCCTCTCTGTGATCGTGGTCGATTTGATAAACATTCGGCTCTGTGGTACTACCGATAACCACAAAAGGAATGTTGCGCTCTTTTAAGAATCGAATGGCCTTATCCTCGGTATAGCTTCGAAGCAAAATCACACCATCCACTTTATGGTGGTTTACAATACGCTCCAAATAAGTAGTAGAAGTATTGTCGTTAAAATTCAACAAGATGTCGTATCCCAACTGACTGGCTACTTCATAAATACCAATTAAGCAATTTTCAAAGAAGGGCAAATCCATCAATTCGTATTTTCCCGGCATGGTAATGCCAATATTGAAAGTCTTGGATTTTGCCAGTCCCTGCGCAACTAAATTCGGCTTGTAATTGTATTTTTCAATATACTCCTGCACACGGCGTCTGGTTTCCTCTCCAATTCTTCCTTTACCGGAAATTGCCCGAGAAACCGTGGTTTTTGAAACTCCCAGTTCTTCCGCAATATCAGCGATTGTGATTTTTTGACCTTCTTTCATAAATTCTCCTCTTGTCTTACTCGCAATTCATGATATACTACTTTTATGTTTTGCGCAATCGGTTTACCTATTAAAGAGTATCAAGAAAAAATTTTTTTGTCAAATTGGAGGAACAATGAAAACGCAAAAGGAACTATTCTATGGATGCGCATACTATGATGAATACATGCCCTACGACCGTTTAGAAGAAGATTTTAAGATGATGGAACGTGCCGGCATGAACACCATTCGTATCGCAGAATCCACCTGGAGCACTCTTGAGCCCCAGGAACATGTCTACGATTTTACTGCTTTGGACCGCATGTTGGCCGGAGCTGAGAAATATCATTTCAATGTCATTATAGGTACCCCCACCTATGCCATTCCCACATGGCTCGTAAAAAAAGAACCGGAAATTCTTGGATGGACCCACAGCGGACGTAGTCTTTACGGCCATCGTCAAAACATGGATATTACCCATCCTACTTATTTGAAATATGCAGAAAACATTATTCGCGTGTTGATTTCCCATGTAGCCAAACATCCCAATGTCATTGGTTATCAAATTGACAACGAGACCAAACCCTACGACACTTGTAGCACCTATGCACAAACGCGTTTCGTAGAATATTGCAAGGAAAAATGGCCTTCTTTGGAAGACTTCAACCACGAATTTGGTTTGGATTACTGGAGCAACCGCATCAACAGTTGGGAAGACTTCCCGGACATTCGCGGCACCATCAACGGCAGTTTGGCTGCAGAATACGAAAAATTCCAACGCTCTCTTGTAACGGAATTTTTTGCTTGGCAACGAGGCATTATCGAAGAATACAAGCGGGAAGATCAATTTATCACCCACAACTTTGATTTTGATTGGCACAACTATTCCTACGGCTTTCAACCGGATTGTGAGCAATTCGAAACCGCCACACAGGTGGATACGGTAGGCGCAGACATTTATCATCCCTCCGGTGCTCATCTGACCGGCGCGGAAATCAATGTTTGCGGAGCCATCAGTTATGGGTTAAAAAAGAAAAACTTTTATGTTTTGGAAACGGAGGCACAGGGCAATCTTGGTTGGCTTCCTTATCCGGGCCAGCTTCGTTTGCAGGCTTATCATCATTTGGCAAACGGTGCCAACGGTGTGATGTACTGGCATTGGCATTCCATTCACAACTCCCTGGAAAGCTACTGGAAAGGGGTGTTATCCCACGATCTAAAAGAAAATGCCACCTATCGGGATTGCATGTCCATCGGCAATGAATGGAAAGCCATTGGAGACCATCTGCTTCAACTGAAAAAAGAAAACAACGTTGCTATTTTAGTGAACAACGAATCCTTCACAGGAGAAAAATATTTCCCAGCGGCTCCTGCCGGCACCACCGGAGATACCAGTTTTAATACCTTCCTCCGTTACATTGCCGATGCCCTCTATCATTTAAACGTGGAATACGACATTGTGCATGCGGATGATGCCGATCTTGAAAAATACAAGCTTGTGATTGCACCTTCCCTATATTCTGTAAAAGCCAGCTCGCTTTTGCAATTAAAAGAATATGTAAAAAATGGCGGCACACTTCTTGCCACCATGCGTAGTTTCTTTAGCAATGAACATTTAAAAATTTATGCAGAGTCACAGCCGGCACTCATGACAGATTGCTTTGGTATGCACTATGACCAATTTACCATCCCTTATGATGTGGATGTACGCATTGGCGATACACAGGTGCCTGCTTCTACCTGGATGGAGCTTCTCATTCCGGATACTGCAGAAATACTTGCCACCTACGAAAACCCATACTACAAAGACTATGCTGCTGCCACCGTGAACTCTTATGGGGACGGAAAGGCTTACTATTTTGGAAGCTACTCCGAAGATTTGTCCTTTGCAGAAGCCTTAATGAAAAAAATCTGCGAAGATAGCCGAATCAACCTTCCACAGGAAACCTATCCCTTGGTAGTAAAACAAGGCACCAACCAATTTGGGAAAAAAATACACTACTACCTAAATTATTCCGGTCAGGAGCAAACCGTGACGCTTCCTTTTGACGCCCGGGAACTGACTTCACAAAAAACATACAAAAAAGGAGATTCCATCCGGATTTCTCCGTGGAATCTCCAAATCTTTGAGCTGTAATCTTTTTATCAAGATTTCTGCTTATTCATTTCCTACAACGTCAGTACTTTCATCCGTACTCGTTGTAGTCTCCGCGGCAGCTTGCGCCTTTAGGGCTGCGAGCTGTGCCTGCTGAGCCTGTAATAACGAATAATTTGTTACAAGGGCTTTTCCCTCATCTGTTAAGTAATTATATAAGTTCTGTGCTTCTGTCATAATGGTTTCACTGTCTAAAGTTACTTCTCCGACAGAATCAATTTTACTGATTACCATATTTGCAATGGTCTGCTGTGACGCATTTGCAGTAGATTCTAAGCGATAAACAAATACCGGAGTACCTACTTCTACCAAATCATAAAGTTGGGCAGCAACGCTCTTCTGCAAGTTTACACAACCATGAGAACCGCTGGTCAAATAAATGGTACCACCAAAGCTGCTTCTCCATGTTGCATCATGGAATCCTTCTCCACCATTGAATGGCATCCAATAGTTTACGAAAGAACGATACGTCTCACCGGTCAGGTAACGCTCGGTTTCCTTGGACTGAATAAAGAACACACCGGTATGGGTGCCGTTTCCGTCTTCAATACTTCCGGTAACTGTAGAGGCTTCCAATTCCAAATTTCCATCTACATAGACATACATCTTCTGCGCGGAAATATTTACTTCTACATAGGTACCTCCCCAGTCCTGATCACCATGACTGTTGGCCGTATAAGTATAAACTGCATCACGAGTCACATCCTCTGTGCTCATCAAATCGCTCTTTAACTGCTCCAATTCCCCATCCTGATCGATTAACCAACCATAATAGGTATTGGAAATGGTAACCACTTCACCACTTGTGGTCGTAAATTCCTTTGGCTGACCATAGGTGTTATACTTGCTTGCCAAAGTAGAGATGAATTCTGCGGCAGCTTCTTCATCCACCGAAATGTTCATGTTTTCATCCACCTGCAACAATTCGGAAACTGCCTCTTCATCCAAAACTTCCGTTTCGTCATCAAAGGTATAAGTAATGGTGTGATTGCCATAACTTTCCAACGTTGCAAGGGCTGTCTGTACTTCTTCGGATTCAGAAGTATAGGTTGGTAAAACATAGCAGCCGGATTCCTGCATATTCAACTCTGTCTGTAAAGAAGCCACTGCTTCTTCCACTGCAGTCAAAAATCCTTCTTCGTTGATGGTAGAACCATAATCTGCTTCTACAATTGTAAAAGCACCATCTGTATAGGTAATGGTGGCATCCACCGGTTCTTCCATCTGTGTGGTATCCATGCATTGCAAATTCGCAAGCACAGCCTGTAACTCATCCTCCTGGAAAGTTACCATTGTTTCTGCCTCTAAGGTATTTTCTTTAAACAAATACAAAGGCCAAGAGAAACCATTCTGATCTTCCACTAATTGTTCCAAAGAATCGTCAAAAACTGCTGTTAAAGAAATATCCGTACCAACAACTTCTTCGGTATCTCCGCCGTTTTCTTCTAAAGTCAACACATAGTCAGAAACCTGCTCCGTAATCATTTCTTTTACTGCATCTGCACTTTTTCCACTACATACAATATCATTTACCGTAGTATTTAGGAAAAAATGACTACTAAAGTAAAAGGAAAAAACAAGGTATACCAAAGCCAAAATGCCTACAACAGACAAGACTATGGCCTTCACCGGAGCCTGCTTTTTTACTTTTTCTTTTTCTGTTTCACTCATATGATTCCTTCCTAATATCATAAAACTCACTCAGGTACATATTTTCATAAGTAGATGTTCTTACGTTCAAAACATTTCTATAGTATAAAGATTGATATAAATTTGTCAAGAACGGAACATAAATGGAAACTTATTTTCCGATTGCCTGGAGTTCGTCAACACTAAACTCATAGTCAGAATTGCAAAAATGGCAATGTACAGAAATCGGTTCTCCATCATCAATCATTGCCTGAAGATCTTTTTTGCCCAAACTGTAAAGTGCCTTTTCAATTCTCTCCTTGGAGCAATCGCAATGGAACTGTACCGGCATACGATCATTGATTTCCAAGCCAAAATCACCTAAGATTTTTTCCAAAATCATTTCCGGTGTGTATCCCTGAGACAATAAACTTGTCACAGAAGGTACCTCTGCCAACTTTTGTTCCAGTTTTTCAATGACTGCATCCTCTGTAAATGGCATCAACTGAATAATAAATCCACCTGCCTGATCTACGGTATTTTCCTTTGTAAGCAAAACACCGACGCCTACAGAAGAAGGCACCTGTTCGGAAGATGCAAAATAATAAGTCAAGTCATCTCCGATTTCTCCGGTTTGAAGCGGTACCTGGCTGACATAAGGCTCTTTTAATCCCATGTCCTTCACCACACTCATAACTCCCAAATCCATGGCTCCGCCTACATCCAATTTTCCATTGGCATTCGCCGGTAAAACCACATCTGTTACTTCTGTGTAGCCTTTTACATTTCCCTTGGCATCCGCTGTCACAGTCAGTCCTTTCAATGGGCCGCTACACTGAATCTGAATGGTCAATAAATCCTTATCGCTCTTCATCATGGAGCCCATCATCAAGGCACCACTCATGGTTCTACCCAATGCAGCGGTTGCAATAGGGCTTAAATTATGGCGACTTCTGGCCTCTTCTACCAAATGTTTTGAAGAAATTGCAAATGCACGAATTGCAGAATTAGCTGCAGTCGCGCGAATCATATAATCTTTTTCCATGCCGTTACCTATCCTATTCTATATTTTTGTTTCTTTTATGAAAATTTTGTTATTTTTTCTGTTCCCGGGCTAGAACTACAATGCGCTCGGAGTCCTCCTTTGCCGGTTCTTTGGTATAACCGTCATAAGCCTGTAAAAATTCCAGTCCTGCCTGTTTTAGGGCCTGTTTTACCTGTTCTAAGGTATAAGCTCTTTGAAAATGAGTTTCCTCAAATTTTTGATAAAGGTCATTTTCCTGTCGGATAAAAAAAGTCATATCATATTCATTGATATCCGTTTCCTCATCAAAATAATTTTCCCAGATAAAACTACCTTCTTCACGGTTTTCTACGATAGTTGCCTCCCCCAAAAGGGTTTCATACTTATATCTGGTATTAAAATCAAAGACAAATACGCCCTTGGGGTCCAAATAATTGTCTACCAAACGAAAAACCTGTTCCAATTCACCATCTTCGCAAAGATAGTTCAAAGAATCGCAAGCACTGATTACCGCTTTTACGGTGCCGTAAAGTTCAAATTCCTGCATGTCCTGGCACAAATATAGAATGCCATCGCCTTCTTTTCCCTGCTCTTTAGCCATTTCCAACATAGAAATCGAATTGTCGATTCCAATCATGTCGTATCCCTGTGCCGCCAATAGTCGGGTCATAACACCGGTACCGCATCCTAAGTCTGCAAGAATGCCATCTGTGATGCCATATTCTTTTAATTTTTCCAAGATAAAAGCGGTCCATTCCTCATAAGGCACGTTGTCCATAAACAAGTCATACACCGCTGCAAAACTTTCATATGCTTCCAAATTACTAACACCTGATTTCTATTTTTAAAATCCGTAAATCTCATAGTACCAAGATTGTAGAAAAAAGGCAAGTTATGATATACTAATCTTCGATTCGAATTTGTAAATAAACGGGAGCAGTTATGGAAAATTACCAACATTACATATCCAAAAATTTAATTTCTTATTATAAAAAGAAACTGTTATTTCCAATTCTTTTTTCCATTCTGGTATTGTTTCTTTGGATTCATTTTTCTCTGTGGCAGATTTTATTCCCCACACATCCTTCCGACAATACCAGTTTGAAATCTTTATATAAAAGCGGAGACTATTACTTGTCTACGGAATTAACAGATCTCCATTTCACCGGATATACCGAGTCCTTTTTAGGCCATGCCAAGGGCTATTATTACTATACTTATTACCAGGGCGAATGCGTTTTAGTACTGCTTTCTTCCAACACCTGTCAATCCGGCTTGCCGACCATTGACACTTTGCAAGCCCATGTTAAGGTTTGCCGACGTACTCCTTTACAGCTGGAAGTGCTTTCCAATCTGGCATCGGATTTGGATTGGACCGCTGCCGGCATTATGGGCTCCACTTCAGCCTATTACTTAAGTGAACCTTCTTACCACATTATTTTCGGCAGATTTATCGTGATTTTCATGGCTCTATGCTTTTTGTATGCCTTGATTCAAATTACATTATTTGCCTTGTATATTTTTTATCCTTGGATGGCACCCAGTATTCGACAGCTGTCCCACTTCGGAAAGCCCAAGGATTTACTGTTTCAAGCGGAAGAAGAACTGGCCACCTTACCGCAGTTGGCTACCGAAGACATGTTTATTACCGAACACTTCTTTATTGAAGTGGCAAAAACCGGGGTTGCTGTCATTCCCATTCAAGAAATTATATGGCTATACAAGCACTCCACCCTCCATAAATTTTTGTGGTATCACTTTAGTATTTCCTATACGTTATGCATTGTTGCCAATAAACATGTATACATTCAATGCCCGAAAAACATCAAATCCGACATCGACGGAATCATTGATTATCTTTCCGAAGCCAATCATGAAATTTTAGTCGGATTTAGTGAGGCCAATCGTCTGCGAATCCAAGAAATTCAAGGCACTCCGCTCCAGTTAGACAAACTTGTTGCCTTTTTGAAGCGTAGAATTTAATCCTTTTTTTATTGTATTTTCTCTCCGATTTTGATAAACCATAAGTAAGGCGTAGCCGCTCGCGAAATAATTAGTACATCCGATTTTACATACATAGGAGGGAATACATGGATCGAGAAAAAAACAAAGACCTCATTTACGGTCTCTATGACCAGATTGTAGCTCCAAAAGAAAAGGAAAAAGAAGAATCCGGTGAAGAAAGTCAGGAACGGCATTACGAAGCGGACACCAATACTCTGTTTTCCGGAGCACAGATTGAAGAACAGTTACGTGGACTTCCCAACAACGTACGACACGAAATATTCCGTGAACCAAAAGAATTTAATATGATTGCACTTGGCCAGATTAAGTTTTTGGTCGTAAAAGAAGAAAATATGAAACTGGGAGACACCCTGGTTATCAGTGAAACTGAAGGATTTACCCAGACCGGTCGTAAATTGATTAAAGTAGTGACTCACATTATGCGCAGTTCCAACAGTGATTTAATCAAATCCGGCTATTGCATCGTAAACTGGTAATCCTACTTCAGCCATGTCTTAGCAAAGCGTTTTTATATGATGCACAAAACATCAATTTCACAATCTTTATCACAGAAATATAAAAAGAGGACTTCATACCAAATTCGGTATGAAGTCCTTTTCATATGAAGTCCTCTTTGCATCATAAGAAGCATATCCTTACGATAAAATGTTTCACTTATGCTGTAAGCTCTTTCGATTTAGTTTCCGAAAAGACCGGTAAAGAAATCAGAAATTGCTTTTCCTACAGAAGTAAAGAAATTTGAAACAGTAGTTGCCACATTGGATACTGTCTGTGCTCCGTTTAAAAGAGTTTCAATCTGATCCAAATCCAAGGTACTTAATTTCATAAGTAAGGATACCACCTGTTCTTTTTCGCTGTCAGTTAAAGTAACGCCATACTTCTCACAAGCTTCATCTACTGCTGCAGAAATACTCTCTTCATCTGACAAATCATGCTCAGCCATATAAGACTTTGCATAAGCAATTAATTCTTCTAAAGTTTCATTGTCAATGCTGCTGATGGTGCTTTCCAAATCACCGGTAATGATCAACTCTTCCAAAGCGCCTTCGATGACGTCCTCAGAGATTTCTTCTCCGGTCATCTGCTCATAAGCCTTGAAAATACCAACAAGTGCTGCAGTTCCGGAAATAGAGGTCGGTCCTGCAATTACGATGGTAGCATCTGTAATTCCTGCAGTTGCGCAAGCATTTTCATACATACCTTCTGTACAATAAGAGATGTTCTTGGTAGTGATATTTAATCCGCTACCTTCTTCTCCCTGATATACCACTACAGAAGAAAGTGATTTGGTTCCGATGGAATCAGAATCCATATAAGAATCTAAATATTCATGTTCCTCATCATTGGTAATGTATACCACGTTGTAGGAATCCAACTGGCTTTCATCCACACCTAACAATTCCAATACCGTAGATTTCTGGTCTGCAGTCAAATCTGCACCCAAAGCCAAATATGGCTCACTCTCAGTGGTAGTACTTGTACTATCTGTACTTTCAGCAAACACGGTGCTACCTGGCACAAGCAATGCCATTGTCAACATTCCGCAAAGTAGTCTTTTGAAACGATTTTTCATGTTAACCTCCTTTTTCACTCTCCACGAACCGTAATTATGACACATTTCAAAGGAGATGTCAAAATCGGCTGGCAATCCCCAAAAACCCTTGATTTTACGCTGTTTTTAAGAAATGCGTACTTTCATCCAAGAAAGCAAATCATGGAAAACTTCCTCTTTATCGGTCTCATTTAAAATCTCATGACGATCATTTTCATACAATTTCCAAGTGATATCAGAGATTCCCGCATTCTTATACAAATCATACACTTTTTTCACGCCAACGCCTAAATCACCCACCGGATCATCCTGGCCTGCTACTAAAAACATTGGTAAATCCTTTGGAATATTTTCAATGTTTTCCTGCTGCTGCGCAAACATAATTGCTTCAAACATACCAAGATAAGCATTGTCTGTAAAAACATAGGTACATTTTGGATCTGCATAGTATTTTTCAACCACCAAAGTATCTTTTGTCAACCAACTGTTTGTCACATCGCTGCCATCCAAACTGTATTTTTTGTATGGTGCAGAATAAGAAAGCTGCTGCAACAATTTGCTACGGTGTTTCCAGCCCAAAAAGGTTGCCTGTACCTTTGCAACGGTCATAGCCATTTTTAAAGTACCTTCCGGAATAAAACCGGTTCCCATCACAATGGCACCGCTAAGTCCGGTTCCATGTACGGATAAATATTTACGGAACATAAAGGAACCCATGCTGTGACCCATCATAAAATATGGCTTGTCGGCTTCCTGCATTTTTAAACGAAGGGTATGCATATCTTCGATCAAATTGTCACTGCGATCATTTCCGGTGTATCCCAAATCTTCGTCCTTCTGAATGGATGCACCATGTCCCAAATGATCATTTCCAACCACCTTGAATCCCTGTGTGGTTAAAAACTCAGCAAACGGGGTATATCTTTCAATATACTCCAACATACCATGGGCAATCTGAAGAATTGCTACGTATTCTCCATTGTCCGGTTCCCAGGTTCTTGCATGAATCTGTGTTTCCCCATCATGTGATAAATAGTTCAGTGTTTCTGTTTTAGCCATTATTCTCCTCCATCTGTGCAAGTTCCATCATTCTACGGAAAGCATTTTCCGCTTCCTCACCGGAAGAAACTTCCTGTTGTTGTTTCTCCTGCAGTTTTTGAATAGAAGTCTGCACCTCCTCTTGTTGACGTACTACTTCTTCTTGTTGCTCTAAAATACGTTGATATTTCTGACGTATTAATTCCAAATCACTAAATTTTTCGCAGGTTTCTGTGCGTACACGCTTCTCCTCCTGTAAGACATCAATATCTTGTCTTACCTCCTGGAATTTGCCTTGTATCGCTTCCAACTGCTGTTCCATTTCAGACATCCGATCTCGCAATTCCGTAATCTCTGTCATGGCCCCATCTAATACTTGATGTTTTTCCTCAGAGAGCATGCGAATCTCTTCGGCTGTGGCAATGTAATCTTTGCCCAAATCGCCCAAACGACCTGCCTGAATCGCAGCATGCAAAGAAAGAACACTCATGTTTCGGAAATATTCTTTTAATTCTCCACAGGTTGTTTCGATATTTTGCAATCTTGTCGCCAGGCCGGCCACTTCTCCGCTCATATTTTTAAAGGGCGCCATAAAAACCTTCCAATCTGCAATGGTCTTGGCATATCTGGCTGTCTCCGCCTGCAAATCCTGTTTCATCGCTTCCATATTGGGAAGCCCCTCCAAGGTAGCATTGGCTTCTGTCACTTCCTTTTGAAACTGCTCTTGAGAAGCCTGTAGGCCTCCCACCAACTGCTGCAATTCTTCTATATTCTGTTTTTGTTCCACGGCGTGCGAGGATGCAATCATAAAATGTTCTGAGCCCTTGCTCTGATAAGATTGCAATTCCCGTAATGCCTGCTCATATTTAAATAATTTTTCTTCTGCAAGTCTTAAACGGTCCTGCAGTTCTTTTTCTTTTCTGCCAAACACAGTGTCTCCCCCTACCTAAGGCTTGATATTACAAATTGAATCTTTCGACTACCATTATACTCATTTATGTTCGGATAGTAAACAGCGGAAACCCTTATAGATTCTGGATTCCAACCAGTTAACCCTTTGATTTTTTCCTCCGGATATTTTTCCGATAAACACTGGGAAAAAGATTCCAGTTCCCCAAAAAACACCGCTTCTGTTTGGAAACCGGATGCGGTTTTTACGTTTAAACGTAAGACATTTTTATTTTTTCCAAGCTCTTTGATGGAGCAAATGGTCAAATCCCGTTCTGCAAAATTCGGCTTGGTGTTGGCTTTTCCAAAAGGCTCCAGCAAAGACAAACTTTCCACTTTTTCCATATCCCAGTATTCAAAGGGCACCACTGCATCCAACATGATTTTCGGGATAAAGTCCTCCTCCGTCAACGGGCAATTGGCGTTGATACGCTGCCGGAATTCCTCCACACGACTCTCTTCCAAAGAAAGCCCTGCAGCCATGGGATGACCGCCAAATTTTAGGAATACATCTCCCACTTTATTCATTTCCTCAAACATGGAATAGGCTTCAATGGAGCGACCGCTTCCCTTTACCGCCTCTTCCCCTTTTGTCAAAACAAAAACCGGCTTATGATAATGTTCGCGAATACGTCCCGCGATGATTCCCGCCAAACTTTCGTGGCAGTCCGGTAAATATACCACCAACACCTTATCTTTGTATAAGTCCTCTTCTTCTATTTTTTTCATAGCCTCTTCCAAGCCCTCTAAGGTCATATCCTTTCGGCTCTGATTTAAGGCCACAAGCTCTGCTGCCACCGTAGAAGCCTCATTTACCGTTTCACTGGTCAATAGTTCCAGGGAACGCTTTGCCGTATCCAAACGGCCGCTGGCGTTCATACAAGGGCCCAACACAAAGCCCACATGATAGGCCTTCATATCTTGATCCTTTAAATTATTTTGCAACTGCAACGCCCGCATTCCCAAATTGTTGGTGTTGGTCAAATAACGCAATCCATGTTTTACAATGGTACGGTTTTCTCCCGTTAAGTCCATGACATCTCCCACCGTGGCGAATGCTGCATTTTCGTAAAAAACATTGGCTTCTTCCTCCGGAACTCCGGAAGCCTCATACAATGCCTGCACCACCTTCCAAGCCACCACTGCACCGCAAAGTCCCTTATAGGGATAAGGGCACTCCTTTTGCTTGGGATTTACAATAGCATCCGCTTCACTTCGTTTGTAAACGCGTCCTGCAGATGTTTCCTCATAAGGAATATCATGGTGATCCGTCACAAGCATCGTCAATCCCCGGCTTTTTCCAAAATGAATGGCATCCAAAGCGGAAATACCATTGTCACAGGTAATGATTGTATCCACTCCGTCTTCCACTGCCAGTTCGATTAAATGCTGATTAATCCCATATCCATCCTCCATACGATGGGGAATCATATAATCCACCTTCGCGCCGCAACGTTTTAGACCACCCAGCAAAATATAGGTAGCATTAATGCCATCCACGTCATAGTCCCCAATAATGCGAATCTTTTTTCCGGCATCTATTTTTTCCCGCAAAATAGAAACCGCCAAATCCAAATCCTTCATCAAATGCGGGCTGTGCAACGTCTCGCCATATAAATATTCTTTTACTTCCTCTTCCGTCACCACGTCTCGGTTTCGAATCAAGCGTGCCAACAATGGATCGATTTGAAACTTTTCGCCAATTTCTCGAAAATTTCCACCCTTACGAATTTCTATCCATTTTTCCATGTATCTTCCTCGATTTTACTTTCTTTTTATATTCTTTCAAAACCCCAGTTTTTTCTAATTTTTCACGTTTTTTCACAAAACCAACCGACTTTTTATAGTTTACCATAAAAATCAAATAGATTATAATAAATTGAAGGAAGACAGTAGAAAGAGAGGGTATTTTATGCACACATTTCAACCGATGCCAATTGATATGCTTGAATTCGATCCGTTTACCATGATTGCTCAGGACTGGATGGCGATTTCCGCCGGTACTCCCGAGAAAGCCAATACCATGACAGCCAGTTGGGGCGGCGTCGGAGAGCTCTGGGGCAAAGATGTTGTCTATATTTTCGTTCGTGATTCCAGATATACCAAAGAATTCTTAGACAAAGAAGATGGTTTTTCCATCACCTTTTTCGATAAAAAAGAACATAGAACTTTAAAATATTTCGGTTCTGTCTCAGGCCGCAACGAAGACAAAATGGCAAATGCGCGCATGCATTTCAACTTCTTCAATGACATTCCATACATTGACGAAGGCAATCTTGTATTCTGTTGCAAAAAATTGGCCGCTGTACCGATTACCGAAGACCAATTTGTGGACACTGAGATCAAACCAAAATGGTATGAAAAAGGAGATTTTCATACCATGTATGTAGGTGAAATCCTACAAGTTATGGCCCGCTAAGCGGCGCGCTTTTTCTATCCTAGAAAAAATTTCCTATGACATAAAAATGCATCCTCAGTCGAGGATGCATTTTTTATTGCCATTTTTCATTTTTATTTTACGTAAAATAACATGTCATCCATTTTACACTTCACAATTTCCAACGGTTCTTGGGAATGGAATGACGTCACGGATATTTGACATACCTGTCAAATACATTACACATCTTTCAAATCCAAGACCAAATCCTGCATGTCTTGCAGAACCATATTTTCTCAAATCTAAGTAGAAATCGTAATCTTCTTTCTTTAATCCAAGCTCGTCCATACGCTGTACCAACTTGTCATAATCGTCTTCTCTCTGGCTACCGCCAATGATTTCACCGATTCCCGGTACTAAGCAGTCTACTGCTGCAACGGTCTTGCCGTCTTCGTTCAACTTCATGTAGAATGCTTTGATTTCCTTTGGATAATCTGTAACAAATACCGGACGTTTAAAGATTTCTTCTGTTAAGTATCTTTCATGCTCAGTCTGCAAATCACAGCCCCAAGATACCTTGTAATCAAACTTATCGTTGTGCTTAGACAAAAGTTCTACGGCTTCTGTATAAGTCACTCTTGCGAAATCAGAATTTACCACGTTGTTCAAACGCTCTAAAAGTCCTTTATCAACGAACTTGTTGAAGAAGTTCATTTCTTCCGGCGCATTTTCCAATACATAACGAATGACATATTTCAACATGCTTTCTGCCAAAATCATGTCATCTTCCAAATCTGCAAAAGCGATTTCCGGCTCAATCATCCAGAACTCTGCGGCATGTCTGGTAGTGTTGGAGTTTTCTGCACGGAAGGTCGGTCCAAAGGTATAAATATTCTTAAATGCCATAGCATAGGTTTCCCCGTTTAACTGACCGGATACTGTAAGATTTGCCGGTTTTCCAAAGAAATCCTTGTTGTAGTCTACAGCACCATCTTCTGTCATCGGAAGATTCTTTAAATCCATGGTGGTTACCTGGAACATCTCTCCAGCACCCTCTGCATCACTACCTGTGATGATTGGAGTATGTACATACACGAAATCTCTTTCCTGGAAGAACTTGTGAATTGCATAAGCAATCAAGGAACGAACACGGAACACTGCCTCAAATGTATTTGTTCTGGCACGTAAATGAGAAATCGTTCTTAAATATTCAAAGCTGTGTCTCTTGGTCTGTAATGGATAATCCGGTGTGGAAGGTCCTTCAACCAATACTTCTTTTGCCTGAATTTCAAAAGGCTGCTGTGCTTCCGGTGTCTCTACCAAAGTACCGGTTGCAATCACTGCTGCACCAATATTTAATTTGGAAAGTTCTGCGAAGTTTGGAAGTCCATCTCCATATACTACCTGTAACGGTTCAAAAAAGGTACCGTCATTTAATACGATAAATCCAAAGGTTTTTGAACCTCTATGATTACGGATCCAACCACCAACTGTGATTTCCTTTCCAATGTAAGCATCCTTATTACGGAATAAATCTCTAATATTTACAAGTTCCATGTCGTCACGCACCCTTCTACTCTGCTTCTGTTTCTTCTACGGATTCGTCAGCTGCAACATAAGTAACAACTGCATTTTCAATTGCGAAATCCATCGCTGTATCTTGGCAATACATTCTCTTTACATAATCTTCTGCATACATTTCAAACAATGTTTCTTCATCTGTAAATCCATTGGATTCTACGATGTTTGCAACATAAGCTGCATAAGCTTCTTCATCTGTATCAAAGCCTTCGGTCTCTGCGATTGCAAGAAGAACCATTTCTTTATCTACACTGCTGCTCATGTTTTCTTCTAATAATGCTGTGTATTCATCTACACTTGTTCCCATAGCAGACAAATAAGTTTCCAAATCTACTCCATAATAAGAAGCATATTTTTCATAATATTCAAGCTGCTGCTGTACACGCAATTCAATGATGCCATCCGGATATCCGTTGATGGTGGAATTTGCAACCAACGCTTCTAATACAGCTGTCTGTGTATCAGATTCTTTTGTGCTTTCCATGGTCTCTTCCAGACTGGTACGAACTGCTTCTAAATATTCATCGACTGTGTCGTAGTTCATCATGGAACTTACATAGTCATCCGTCAAAGTATCATAGGTCACTTCCTGTGCTTCTTTGATGCTATTTACAGTAACTGTGAAAATAACGGTCTGTCCTGCTAAATCTTCGCTGGAATAATCTTCCGGGAAAGTCAATTCCAAATCTACGGTTTCACCAACGGAAACACCAATCAATCCATCTTCAAATCCGTCGATAAAAGTACCGCTACCGATTTCCAAATCGTAGCCGGATGCTGTACCACCGTCAAAAGCAACACCATCCAATTTACCAACATAATCGATATTTGCGAAATCGCCCTCTTCTACTACAGTCTTTTCTGTTTCTACTAAGTAATCTCCGGCGCTTTCGATTTCAGCGTTTACTTCTTCTACAACGTCTTCATCTGTTACGGTATAATCCCCTTCTACCGTAACTTCAATACCGTTATATTCCCCAAGTGTTACATAATCAAGGGCGGTATATGCAATTTCGTTGGCATATAACTGCTCGCTGGTTTCTGTTTCTGTCACTGCTTCGGTTTCTGTCACAGACTCTGTATCAGAGGTTCTGCCACATCCACTGGCAAGTACAGCCATACTTACACATAATAAAAGTGCAATACTTCTTGTTTTCATAACATTTTTCCTTTCCAGGCAATGTATTTTTTCATTGCCCCACAGAACATAACCATAACACAATTTCCCTTTTTAGAAAAGACTTTGCATTGCTTTTTTCATAAAAGAATGGTAGAATGAGAACCGAATTTTAACAATAAAGGGAGGATGTTTTTGTGACACAGGTTACCATCGTTTTATTGGTTATTGCTGTAATCTTAGTAGTAGCAACAATCGGATTGTATTTTTTAGGAAAAAGAGCTCAGAAGCAAAAAGAAGAACAGGATGCAATGTTAGCGCAGACTGCTCAGAACGTTTCGCTTTTAATTATTGATAAAAAGAAAATGCGTATCAAAGATTCCGGTCTTCCACAAGCTGTCATTGATCAGACACCAAAGCTTATGCGTCGTAGCAAACTTCCAATCGTAAAAGCTAAGATTGGACCAAAGGTTATGACCTTCATCTGTGACGCTGAAATCTTTGATTTGATTCCGGTAAAGAAAGAAGTAAAAGCCACCATCAGTGGTCTTTATATCACTTCTGTAAAAGCAGCTAGAGGCGCTGCTCTTGAAGCTCCAAAGAAAAAATCATTTATGCAGAAAATGCGTGAGAAAGCAAATACCAAATAAGTAAAGTATTATGACATCGAATGTTTTTGTAAAAATCAAAGGCATGCAGTTCCAAGAGGAACAGCAAGCCGAAGACATGGAATTTATCACAACAGGAACCTATTCCTTTAAAAACGGAAAGCACTTCCTCTTGTATGATGAGTTGTTGGATGAGAACTCTGACACTCCCACACACAACACGTTAAAAATGAACGCTGAGTGTGTCGAAATCACCAAAAAGGGTCTTGTAAACGCCCACATATTGTTCCAGGAAAAAGAAAAAAGTATTTCTTATTACACCACTCCCTTTGGTACCTTAACCATGGGATTTGATACCAAGAAGTTGTCCATCCAGGAATTAGATGACAAGCTTTTGATTACCATTGATTACACCCTAGAAATCAACCAAGAATCTGTTGCAGATTCTACGATTTCCATCGAAGTGGTATCCAAGGAACATACAAAATTTCGAATTTAACAAAAAAAGAGACGATTCATCATCGTCTCTTTTTTATTACTGTTTTCGAATTAATTCTTTTACAATTTCTGCCTGATTGTTCACATGGCGTACCATGGCGTCGCAGGCCTTCTCCTTATTTTTCACCTTAATGGCTGCCAAAATTTCTTTGTGTTCTTCCACGACGGTTGGATAATTGGTCGGATTTTTTAAATATTCTACACGATAACGATACATCTGCTCACGCAAATTATTTAAAAGTACCACCAATTTGGGATTGTTGGCTGCATCATAAATCACATCGTGAAAAGCCACATCTGTTTCTGCAATGAGCTTTAAATCTTCTGATTTTAACGCTGCTTCAAAGGCTTCTCCTGCCTTTTCCAACTGTACCAACTGCTCTTTGGTCATTTCCTCGCAAGCAAGTTCAATGGCCAATCCTTCCAAATTTTCACGAATACGAAGGACATCCTCCATATCCTTTTCTGTCATTTTTGCCACTTCTGCACCCTTGCGTGGTGTGGTAATGGCCAAGCCTTCCTGCTCAAGCATCCGAATTGCCTCACGAATTGGTGTGCGGCTTACCCCCAACTTGGATGCCAACTGCAGTTCCATTAATCTCTCCCCCGGTTTTAATTCCCCCTTTAGAATAGCCTCTCGCAACGTATGAAAAACAACATCACGTAGTGGTAAAAAGGCGTTCATATTCAGGGATAAATCATCCATCATTTCAGTACCTCCTACCTTTTTGTATTATGAAAAATTTCCGCAAGACAGACTCTGTTTGCAAGACGTTTCTTTCGCAAAACTTTCATGGCTTCTTTTGCCACTTCCTTGTCTTTGTATAAGCCAAAAACAGTAGGACCGCTTCCGCTCATCATTGCATTTAAAGCTCCCTGCTCCTTCATAATGTCCTTTATTTCTTCAATTACAGGATGTGCCAGAATCGTCACAGATTCCAAAACATTTCCCATGTGAGATGCCAAGCTTTCTAAATCTCGGTTCTCCAAATCCGCAATCAATGCGTCAATATCCGGATGTTCCACCTGATCCAACTTCAGATTTTCATAAACCCACTTCGTGGATACGGAAATCTTCGGTTTTGCAATCAACACATAACACTTCATCATATCCGGCAATTCACTGAGTTCTTCTCCTATGCCTTCTGCCAAAGCAGTGCCACGCATAATGCAATAAGGAACATCTGCACCTAGTTTTACGCCGCGTTCCATCAAGTCCTGCTTGGATAGACCAAGTTCAAACATTTGGTTTACACCAACCAACACTGCTGCTGCATCCGTACTTCCTCCGGCCATTCCAGCTGCCACCGGTATATGCTTTTCAATCTGAATGTCCACGCCTTCCTGCACTTGAAACTCATCCATCAAAAGCTTCGCTGCTTTATAGGCCAGATTGTTTTCATTTACCGGCAAATACTTCAAATTGCAGCTCAGGGTAATCCCCTGTTCTTTTTTTCTTTTGATACGGATTTTGTCAAATAAACGTATGGTCTGCATAATCATCCGCACTTCGTGGTATCCGTTTTCTTTTTTTCCAACTACATCAAGGCCAAGATTAATCTTGGCCATTGCTTTCAAAGTTAAAGTATCCATAGAAACTCCTTTTCTTGTATACAATATGCATTGTAACATATCTATATTTTTTTTCAATCTACCTGTTAACTATTTTTTCTCATCATCCGATATAGTTATCAGATAAGTATGGTATACACATGCATAAATGGATTTAACATGTGTCTCAAACAATGAACCAAGGAGGGTAACATATGGATATTAATTCTATTTCAAGCGTAACCGCAAATTATCAACAGACTACGCAAACATCAAATAAAACAGCAAAGACGGAAACTGCATCCTCTACCTTCAGTAATACCGCTGCTGTCTACGAAAAATCCACCAACACAAATACATCAGCAGGCACCTATAAGAT
This sequence comes from Lachnospiraceae bacterium, assembly GCA_045657625.1. GTDB lineage: Bacteria > Bacillota > Clostridia > Lachnospirales > Lachnospiraceae > JAZOTM01. The sequence continues at coordinate 62,764 of JAZOTM010000014.1, read as the reverse complement.
AGATCATGCAGCAATTGTTGCGCAGATGAAAGCCGACAGCGAAGCAAGATTAAACAGCCTTATGGATATGGTGCGTAATACCATTGCAGGTCAGGGAAATACCCTCGCAACCAGCGATGACGTATGGAAATTCTTAGCAAGCGGCGATTATACCGTAGACGCTGAGACAAAGGCAGCTGCACAAGAAGCCATCTCCGAAGACGGCTACTGGGGTGTAAAACAGACCTCCGCTCGTATCGTGGACTTTGCAAAAGCCCTTGCCGGCGGCGATAGTTCCAAAGCCGATGAACTCTTAGAAGCTTTCAAGAAAGGCTTCGAAGAAGCCACCAAGACCTGGGGCAAAGATCTTCCAAGCATCTGCTCCGACACCTATGACGCAGTCATCGAAGGCTTCAATAGTTGGAAAACAGAATAACGTCGTATGATTATACTTTTCAGTATTTATCATATAAAAACGGGGTCGCAATATCGTCTTGCGGCCCCGTTGCTCGTTTTCTGTTTCTAGTCTATCTCTTACTTCACCTGAATCTTATCCAAGTGCCAAATATCGTCTACGTATTCCTGGATGGTACGGTCAGAAGAGAATTTACCAACTTTTGCAACATTTAAGATTGCTTTCTTTGTCCATTCTTCTTCATTAGCGTAGCTTTCAGAAATACGTTTCTGTGCTTCCACATAGGAATCAAAGTCTGCCAAGATAAAGTAACGATCTGCCACATCCGTAGAGTAAGTGTTCAATAAAGAGTTGTACAACGGACGGAACAAATCCGGGTTCTTCGGATAGAAAGTGCCGTTGATCAACTGGGTTAATACTTTACGAATGTCTTGGTTGTGGTTAAACAACTGCATAGGATCATAATCATGGTTCTTTTCATGGGCAATGACTTCGTCGGAACTCATACCAAAGATAAACATGTTATCTTCGCCTACTTCTTCGTACATTTCCACGTTTGCACCGTCCATGGTGCCAAGGGTAACTGCACCATTCAACATGAATTTCATGTTACCGGTACCGGATGCTTCCTTACTTGCTGTGGAAATCTGTTCACTCACGTCAGCTGCCGCAAAAATCCATTCTGCGTTGCTTACCTTGTAATCCTCAATAAATACCACTTTGATTTTATTTTCAATGGCTTTATCGTTGTTTACCACATCTGCTACGGAGTTAATCAACTTGATGATTAATTTCGCATTTTCGTAACCGGCTGCAGCCTTTGCTCCAAAAATAAAGGTACGTGGAATAAACTTCTCTGATGGATGTTCTTTTACGTAATTGTAAAGGTAAATAACATGCAAAATATTCAAAAGCTGTCTCTTGTACTCATGCAAACGTTTTACCTGTACATCAAACAAGGATCTTGGATCTACCTCAATGCCATTGTGTTCCTCGATGTATTTTGCCAAACGTACTTTATTTTGATATTTGATGTTGCGGAATTCATGCTGTGCTTTCTTGTCAGTAGCATACATTTCCAATTTTTCCATATGTGACAAATTGGTAATCCAATCTGCACCAATGCGCTCCGTAACAAAATCTGCCAACAATGGATTTCCATGAAGCAAGAAACGTCTCTGGGTAATACCATTGGTCTTGTTGTTGAATTTGTCCGGGAACATCTGGTAAAACTCATGCAATTCTTGGTTCTTTAAAATCTCTGTATGCAAGCGAGCTACACCATTTACAGAGTGTCCTGCTGCAATAGCAAGATGTGCCATCTTAATCTGGCCATCATAAATAATCGCCATTTTACGAATCAGCTCATCCTGCTCTGTCGGGAACTTCGTCTGAATTTCCAAGCAGAAACGACGGTTGATTTCTTCCACAATCTGATAAATACGTGGTAATAACCGTGAGAAAATCTCAATTGGCCATTTTTCCAACGCTTCGGACATAATGGTGTGGTTGGTGTATGCACATACACCATTGGTAATCTTCCATGCTTCTTCCCATGGCAAATGTTCTTCATCCAGCAAAATACGCATTAATTCTGCAACGGCAACGGTTGGATGTGTATCATTCAACTGGAATGCCACATATTTTGGCAAATCATGAATGTCATCATGATTCTTTTTAAACTTCGCAATGGCACGCTGTACGCTGGCAGAAACAAAGAAATACTGCTGTTTCAAACGAAGTTCCTTACCTGCTACGTGATTGTCGTTCGGATACAATACATTTACCAGGTTGTTGGCTAAGTTTTCCTGCTCAACGGCCTTGTGATAATCTCCCTTGTCAAAGGAATCCAACTGGAAGGAATTCACCGGTTCCACGTCCCAAATCATCAAGGTATTTACCACGTTGTTGTTGTAGCCCACGATTGGCATATCATAGGGCACTGCTACGACAGAACGATAGCCGTCCTGCACAAAAGTGGTCTTTCCTTCGTCATCGACTTCTGCACGAACAAAGCCACCAAATTTTACTTCGTATTTATATTCCGGACGTTTTAACTCAAAAGGATAACCATCCTTTAACCAGTTGTCCGGTACTTCTACCTGGTAGCCATCCACAATCTGCTGCTTAAACATACCATAATGGTAACGAATACCGCAGCCATATGCCGGATAACCCAACGTAGATAAAGATTCCAGGAAACAAGCTGCCAAGCGTCCAAGACCACCATTTCCAAGGGCCGGATCCGGCTCTTCGTCCTCAATGGTGTTCAAATCAATGCCCATTTCCTCCAAGGTTTCTTTTACATCTTTGTAAACGGTCAAATTAATCAAATTGTTTCCCAGTGCACGTCCCATTAAGAATTCCATGGACATGTAGTAAACCGTTTTCGGTTGCTGCTCGTTGATGACCTTCTGTGTGTCCATCCAATTATCAATGATAACGTCCTTCACTGCATAGGATAGAGCTTGAAAAATTTCCTGTGTATCTGCTTCTTCTACCGTTTTACGATATAGAAGCTTTACATTTTCTTCAATACTTTTTTTCAGTTCTTTCTTATCAAACATATTATTCTTCATTGTGACCTCCTCAATACCTAATTTTCATTATAGCCCACTTGACTTTTCATGGCAACCTTTAACGGTAAAGGGCTTGATTTTTCGGCGTTTTCACGAATTTTTGCACATTTTTCTATGCATAGGTCACGAAATCCATTTTTCCCAAAAAAACAGACCTTTCGCAAGTATTCCTGCAAAAGGTCTGCTCTCATACAGTGCTCTTTAGAGCCCTCTGTAAAAAAGATTAAATTTTTATGAAAATTACTGTTTTTCCACACCTAAGGAGACTTTTTCTCCGTTGATGTTCCATTCTTTTACGAATCCAGCCGGTTCTTTTTCTTCGATAGAAACTGCAAGGACGTTGCCTGCAATATCCTCTTTGAACTTGTCCACGATGCTCTTAATCTTATCAGAGCCTGTGAAGGTAACCGCAATCTTGTCCATAACTTCGAAATCCGCTTCTTTTCTCATGTTCTGGATCTTGCTGATAATTTCTCTTTCAAAACCTTCTTCTAACAACTCTTCTGTCAGGTTGGTATCAAGTACAACTGTTACAGAATTGTCGCCGTCCGTTACATAACCTTCTGCCTGAGTCATGGTGATCAACAAGTCTTCTTCTGCAAGAGCGATGGTCTCATCTACCTCCGGCAAATGTAAGAATCCGGTCTTCTTCAACTCATCCATAGCTGCATTTCCATCGATGGATGCAAGTGCTTTCTGGATGCCGCCCAAGAACTTACCATACTTCGGTCCAACCGTACGAAGCTGTGGTTTGAAGGTATATGTGGTATATCCACTGACATCCTGTGTGAATTCTACCTTCTTCACATTCAACTCTTCTTCGATGATAGCCTGGAACATTTCCGGAAGTTCTGTTTCCGCTTTTACAAACATGGTACCGATTGGCTGACGGTTCTTGATGTTTGCTGCATTTCTACAAGCACGACCAAAGACTACCATCTTCAATACTGCTTCCATATTTGCTTCTAATTCGGTATCAATCCATGCTTCATTTACTGTTGGGAAGTCACACAAATGTACACTTTCCGGAGCAGATGGGTCGATTTCACATACTAAGTTGCGATAAATATCTTCTGCCATGAATGGGATCATTGGTGCTGCTGTCTTTACGATTGTAACAAGTGCAGTGTAAAGAGTCATGTAAGCATTGATCTTATCCTGTTCCATGCCCTTTGCCCAGAAACGTTCTCTGCTTCGACGAACATACCAGTTACTCATTTCATCTACGAATTCATCCAATGCTCTGGCAGCTTCCGGAATACGATAGTTGCCTAAATTGTCGTCTACCGTCTTTACAACGGTATTCAACTTGGAAAGTAACCACTTGTCCATAACAGTCAACTTGTCATAGTCCAAAGTATATTTTGTAGCATCGAATTCATCGATATTTGCATATAAAACAAAGAATGCGTATGTATTCCATAAGGTTCCTAAGAACTTGTTCTGTCCTTCGGTAACTGCCTTGTCATGGAAACGATTTGGTAACCATGGTGCGGAATTGATGTAGAAATACCAACGAATGGCATCCGCGCCGTGCTTCTGTAAAGCGTCAAACGGATCTACCGCATTTCCTTTACTCTTACTCATCTTCTGACCATTTTCATCCTGTACGTGGCCTAAAACGATAACGTTTTCATAAGGCGCTTTATGGAACAACAAGGTAGATTCTGCCATCAAAGAGTAGAACCATCCTCTGGTCTGATCCACTGCTTCTGAGATGAATTTTGCAGGGAACTGCTGTTCAAAAATTTCTTTGTTTTCAAATGGATAATGATGCTGTGCAAAAGGCATTGCTCCACTATCAAACCAGCAGTCAATCACTTCCGGCACACGATGCATGGTGCCGCCACAATCCGGGCAAGCGAAGGTCACTTCATCGATGTAAGGTCTATGTAATTCTACTTTTGCAGATTCCGGATTTCCGGTGCGTTCTGCAAGTTCTGCTCTACTTCCAACTGCTTCTTGTTTTCCACAGTCCGGGCACTCCCAAATATTTAATGGAGTTCCCCAATAACGGTTTCTGGAAATACCCCAGTCCTGAATATTTTCCAACCAGTTTCCAAAACGTCCTTCACCGATAGACTTTGGAATCCAGTTTACAGTCTTATTGTTTGCAATCAATTCGTCCTTTACTTCGGTCATCTTTACAAACCAGGACTCTCTTGCGTAGTAAATCAATGGAGTATCGCATCTCCAGCAATGTGGATACTCATGTTCAAACTTCGGTGCTTCGAAAAGCTTGCCTTCTTTTTCCAAATCAGCAAGTACAAGCGGATCCGCTTTCTTTACGAATACGCCGGCGTAATCTGTCTCTTCTGTCAACTCACCTTTTTCGTTTACAAACTGAACGAATGGTAAGTCATATTTACGTCCAACGTTGGCATCGTCTTCACCAAATGCAGGTGCAATATGTACAATACCGGTACCATCTGTCATGGTAACGTAGGAATCACAAGTGATAAAGAAACCTTCTTTATGCTGCTTGTCTGCAACGGTCTTTGCCCATGGGAAAAGTGGTTCATATGCCTTGTGTTCCAAATCTTTTCCAACATAGCTTTCTAAGATTTCATATGCTGCCTTGCCTTCTTCTTTTGCGAGTGGTGCAAGCACCTTATCCAAAAGAGCCTTTGCCATGTAATAGGTATATCCATCAACAGCCTTTACTTTGCAATATTCCTCATCCGGGTTTACGCAAAGAGCAACGTTACTTGGTAAAGTCCATGGTGTGGTGGTCCATGCTAAGAAGTATGCATCTTCTCCTACCACTTTAAAACGAACTACTGCGGATTTTTCTTTTACGGTCTTGTAACCCTGTGCAACTTCCTGTGCAGAAAGCGGGGTTCCACAACGAGGACAGTAAGGAACAATCTTGAATCCCTTGTAAAGCAGGTTTTTATTCCAGATTTCCTTCAAAGCCCACCATTCAGACTCAATAAAGTTGTCATCATAGGTAACGTAAGGATTGTCCATGTCTGCCCAGAAACCAACTGTTCCGGAGAAATCTTCCCACATTCCCTTATATTTCCAAACAGATTCCTTACATTTTTTGATGAAAGGTTCCATTCCGTATTCTTCAATCTGTTCTTTTCCGTTTAATCCAAGAAGTTTTTCTACTTCCAACTCAACCGGAAGTCCGTGAGTATCCCAACCAGCTTTTCTTGGAACGTAATTGCCCTTCATAGTCTGGTATCTTGGAATCATGTCCTTGATAACACGGGTTAAAACGTGGCCGATATGCGGCTTACCATTTGCAGTTGGAGGTCCATCGTAAAAAGTATAAGTAGGGCCTTCCTTTCTACTGTCCATACTTTTCTGGAAAATCTGATTTTCTTTCCAAAAAGCTTCCACTTCTTTTTCTCTTGCTACCGCACCTTTGGTAGGGTCGATTTTCTTGTACATAATCTTCTCCTCACATCCATCTATATAATCTTTCGGTATTTACGAACAATCCTACAGATTATAGCATATAATTGCAAATTAAAAAAGGTCTTCTCCAAAAAGGAAAAGGCCTTTCTCATCAAACCCGATCAGGGTCGTCAAAACAATTTAAAAATAGGAATCTTCCACTGAGGGAGCCACATTGTCCTCCAGAGTATCATTCATATACTCATCAAAGAAATCCTCCCAATACTGCTCATCATAGCTACTATAGTAATCGGTGTCTGTTTCCGGAAGGAACATAACCATAAGGATCAGACCAATGCCAAAAAGTAAAGCAATGGCACCTGTCACAATACCTGCAATAGCAAACCCTTTACCGGTTTTCTTTTTCTGAGCCAAGTAAACAATACCGGTAACCAACGCTGCTATGGCAATGATAATGTTAAATGGAGGGCAGCAAAGAATCACTGCCACAATACCAAGAATCATAGACACAATTCCCAGTGCCTGGCTCTCTGGTCTCTGGAAGCCGTTTGGATTGTTGTAAGGTTGCTGGTATCCATTCTGCTGATAACCATAGTTGTAGCCATTATTATAGCCCTGTTGATAACCGTTGGCATTCTGCTGGCCCTGATTGGTAAACTGTGGACCATAGCCCGGATAAGGCTGTCCCTGTCCTGTCTGCTGAGACTCTTCCTGATGAACGTATCCCGGCTCATTTCTGTATTCATAGCCCTGATTTTCTGCCTGATTATAACCGTTGTTGTAATTGTAATCAGAACCATTGTTTTCATTGTAGTTTTGTTCTTCGTTCATATTCTCCTCCTCGTGTCACTCTCATTTCTGCGAATTAAAGAATTCCCTTCTTTCTTTGACTCACACAAAAAAGTGTATCACATTTTTCTTTTGTGTCAAAATGTATGCATTTGATGCAATAACTCTTCTTTTAAATCATAGAGCTTATCCGATAAATCCACATGAATCTCTGCCGGATTTTCCAAACGTAAGGTTTCATTCCAAACGGTCTGTTTTTCTTTTTCACAGATTTCACGGATTTCCATTACGCTCGGAGAATTGTAGCAACGTTTTCCATCCTTTACCACAGGAATCAACAATTCTCGCATGGTATAGCTATCTCCTGCAAGACGTGTCTTTTTCCATGGCTCAATTGGATCAAAAATCGTCATATCCTGCGTCGTGTCAAATGTTTCATCGGCCAAAGCAATCAAATCCGCACGGATTTTTCCGGTGTCTTTATCATAAATACGGAAAATTGTTTTGTTGCCCGGATTTGTAATCTTTTCAGAGTTCTCTGAAATCTTAATCTTTGGAATAAATTCACCCTGTTCATTTTCAATGGCTGCCATTTTGTAGACGCCACCAAATGCCGGATTATCTTTGCTGGTAATCAAATTCGTACCAACACCCCAAGAGGTAATGGTCGCACCCTGCAACTTCAAACTCTGAATCAAGTGCTCATCCAAGTCGTTGCTGGCTGAAATCACTGCATCCTCAAATCCTGCTGCATCCAGCATCTGTCTTACCTTTTTGGAAAGATAAGCCAAGTCGCCGCTATCCATACGAATTCCATAGTAAGTCAATGGAATGCCGGCTTCTCGCATTTCCGTAAATACACGAATGGCATTTGGAATACCGGATTTTAAAGTATCGTAAGTATCTACCAATAAAATGCATGCCTTCGGATAAAGCTCTGCATACTTCTTGAACGCCGTATATTCATCCGGGAAACTCATGATCCAACTATGGGCATGGGTTCCAAGTACCGGAACATCAAAAAGCTGTCCTGCCAAAACATTGGAAGTGCCTTTGCAACCACCAATCATTGCTGCTCTGGCTCCATACGTACCTGCATCCGGTCCCTGGGCTCTACGGAGACCAAACTCCATAACCCCATCTCCCTTTGCTGCATAGCATACTCTGGATGCTTTGGTTGCAATCAAACACTGATGATTCAAAATATTTAAAATGGCTGTCTCCACCAACTGTGCTTCCATGATTGGTGCCACAACCTTAATCATTGGTTCTCTTGGAAAAATCAAAGTTCCCTCAGGAATTCCATAAATATCTCCGTGGAAATGGAAGTCTTTTAAATATGCCAAAAAGTCCTCTTCAAAAATACCCAGTCCACGAAGATACGTAATATCTTCCTCGGAAAAATGAAGGTTTTCTATATAATCAATGACCTGCTCCAATCCTGCCATAATGGCATATCCGCCACCACAGGGATTGGTGCGATAAAAGGCATCAAATACCACCTTGCTGTTATTTTGATTTTTGTAATACCCCTGCATCATTGTCATTTCGTATAAATCTGTAAGCAGGGTAAGATTTAAAGTGCTCATATCTTTCGCGCAAAAGCGCTCCTTTCTTAAGGGTTGCATTCGTCTAAAGGGATTATAGCACTTCTCTTTTCTTTAGACAAAATAATTACGACGTTAAGCGCCAACCATATTTTGAACCCAACTTCCTCGTTTTACCAAGAAAAATCCAATCAAATCCTTCACAAATTCCAAGGAACATACAATAGCAAAGCAAACAATGACCGGATAAGCGGTGAAGTGCGCCAACAAATAAGCAATCGGAACACTTAAAAACCAAGCAAAGCAACTGTCAAATACAAAAGTAATTCCTGTTTTTCCACCTGCACGCAAGGTAAAATAAGACACATTTGTAAATGCATTAATCGGCATGCAAACCGCTACCACACGAATACACTGTGTTGCCAATAAGCGAATTTCCTCTTCTGTGTTGTAAACTCTTGGGATCACCGGAGCCACAAAAAACAGAATCGTACCCATACAGACGCAAGCCAACACACTTAAAGTAGCCAAACGCCAAGCCGTTCTTCTGGCATTCACCAAACGATTGGCTCCCAGCTCCTGACCCACCATAATGGACGTCGCATTTCCCATGGAAATAAACGCCTCATTGAAAATGGTGGAAATGGTATAACAAATGTTTAATGCCGCTACAGCAGAAATTCCACGCACAGAATAACATTGAAGCAATGTAGCCTGTCCCAAGCTCCACAAACACTCATTTGCCAATAACGGCAGACTCTTTTTTAAAATCAAGAAAAACATGTCCCCCGGAATATAAAATCCGCGAAACAGCCCCACCACAAAGGTGTATTTTTTCTGCTGCAAATGAACACTCAAAACAACGATTAACATTTCCACAAATCTGGAAATCACCGTTGCTGTTGCAGCACCCAGAACTCCCATTTTCGGAAACCCAAGGTAACCAAAAATCAAAAGTAAGTTAAACACAAAGTTGATGAGCATAGCTATGATACTGGCTGCCATAGGAAGTACCGTTTGTCCGGACTCCCTCATGGTTCCTGCATAGCACTGGGTAATTCCAAAAGGCAAAAGCCCCAGCATCATAATCAACAAATATCCTTTGGCATAACCAAGTGTCGCCAAACGGGTTGCTTCTGCTGTATCCGCAGAAATATACAACTGAATCAATGCATCTCCGCCAAAATAAAGGATACTGCATGTAATCAGCAATACCACAAAGGTAATCAACAATTTAAATCGCATGGTATAGCGAACGCCAGCCTGATCCCCTTTTCCAAAAAACTGGGTACTGTAAATACCGGCGCCGGCAATCGCACCCCAAATACAGAGGTACACCACAAATAAAATCTGATTGATAATCGCCACAGCGGACATAGGAAGCGTTCCTACTTGTCCAACCATAATGTTATCCAACAGGCTCACCACATTGGATAAGGTATTTTGTATGATAATGGGCAATACAACATAGGCTACTTTTCCATAAAACTGCTTATCTCCGAAAAGCAATTCTCTTTTCTTCAGTGGAAAAGCCAATGCCTCTTCCCGACTCATATTCAATTCTTGTTGCATAGAAAACCTCAAAGGACTTTAATTAAAGCCTATCACCTTCTGAGAAATCTTATAGAGTGCTACGGAAATACGTCTTCCACTCTTCCCCGGAAGATTCATACTCTGTCCCAAAATTCCACGTCTTAAACGGTGGAATACGCGGATATCCTTTTCCTTAATATATTTCCATAACTCTCTTTTCTTCTCTAAATTTTCTGCAGTTCCGGAACGAATGCACATAATCGTGGAAACCACGGTAATAATTTCCAAATAGTTGAACATATAATCCCGGCAACGGCGGTTTTGTACGGTATATAAATCTACATAATCCAACATCAACTTATTCACGCGAATCTGCTGATCAATACGACTGATCATGACTTTTTCATTTACAGACTGATCTTCACGTCCAATGAAATAGCGATATAAATTCACATCCATGTAGTACATGGTCTTCACATATGGAAGTGGTTGATATACGAATAAATTGTCCACATAGAAGGTATGCTTTGGCAATTCCAATCCACAATCACGCAACAACTTTGTGCGGTAGATTACGGAATGCATTAATAAATACTTTCCTTTGCGGAAACGTTCTGTATCTTTCCAGGTAAAAACTCTGTCTGTCGGCAAATTAGAGGTGTAGCGCATCACCTTTTTATGTTTTGCCCCCTCTTTTTCGTAAACAAAATTTGCTACGAACATATCTACCATCTGTGAGCTGTCAATGAGCTCTTTTAATTTATCCAATACTTGATGAAAGGACTCTTCATCCAACCAATCATCACTATCTACGACTTTAAAATAAACACCGGTAGCATTTCGAATTCCTGCGTTGACGGCTTCTCCGTGTCCGCCATTTTCCTGATGAATGGCTTTGACAATTCCCGGATATTTCTTTTCATATGCATCTGCAATTTCTGCAGTGCGGTCCTTGGAACCATCATCCACGATTAAGATTTCCACATCTTCTCCGCCTACAAGCAGCGAATCTACACAATGTTCCAAATAATCTTCTGAATTATAACTTGGTACAGCTATTGATAATAACTTCATAAATGATATTTGCCTCTCTTCTTTTTATGCACTATCTTTCATTATACATGGTTCTCTTAGAAGTGAAAAGGATTTCCTTGTTAACAAACTGTTCATATTTTATTTACCTCATTGTTAAATTTTCCTCAAAAGACGGTCATATTTTTTCATTAATATACTTAGTGTAAACACATTTTAGAAATGTTGCTGCTTTTATCTTTTTCATATGAAAAGCCGGTGAGATACTCACCGGCTTCCTCATTTTCCAGAATTCTTTTCGTACAATCCGTTCGCTATTCTTTTTCGTATTTTTCATTTCCCAAACGAATATTCATATATTCTGTGTAGGCCCGATATGCCGATGGAATCGCATACTTTTGTTCTGCCGTCTGTGCATCAGCCAAAATCAGTCCCTCCGGCACTTTTTCCAGTTCTTCGACACGAATCATATATCCAATCATATGCCATTCTACATGGGAAAAAATATGCTTTGCTGTCTGTAATTCCTTCACATGTAACGGGGCCAAACCCAAGGCCTTTACATAAGAAAGCACCGTTTCTCGATCCTGTTTTCCCTCTAACCCCGGAAACTCATACATCCCGGAAAGCAAACCCTTTTCCGGTCTTTTTTGCAACACAACAGAATCCCCATCTCGAATTACGAGAATCGTACGTTCTTCCATACGTCTCGGCTTTGCCTTACTTTTTACGGGATACGCCTCTTCCTCTCCCTTTTTATGGGCCATGCAAAAAGCCTCCCACGGACATGCGGCACAATGCGGTTCTCCGTTCGGTACACAAACCGTGGCGCCAAGTTCCATCAATGCCTGCGTAAATGCTCTGGCATGGTGAACCGGCAAAACCGGCAGAAGGCACTCTTCTACCTCGGTACGAAAGGACGCCTTTAAAATATCATGATCATCTGTGGAAACTCTGGTCAAAACACGGAACACATTTCCATCCACTGCCGGTGCCGGAATCTCATAAGCAATGGAAAGAATTGCTCCTGCCGTATAATGGCCAATTCCTTTCAATTTCAACAGTTCCTCATAATTTTGAGGAAGTTCTCCACCATAAAATTCTTCCACCTGTCTTGCAGCAATCTGCAAATTTTTTACACGATTATAGTATCCAAGGCCTTCCCACAATTTTAGCAGCTCCTCTTCCGGACAGACTGCGAGTGCATGCAAATCCGGCAACGCCTTCATAAACCGTTCAAAATAGGGTTTTACCGCCTCTACTCTGGTCTGTTGCAACATAATTTCCGACACCCAAACACAATAGGGCGTAGGTTCTTCCCTCCAGGGCAACACTCTGGCGTGCCCTTCATACCACTCTAAGAGCGGTTCCACCAAGGGGTTCAAATCAAACTCTTTTAACATAGATATCCTTCTTATATAAAATAAGCTCCTTGCTCCTTCACAAGTCGCCTTCCCATTTTACTATAAAGAAAGAAAAAAGTGCAGACCAAACGTCTGCACTTCTCCCTCTTAGTTTGTATTACAATTCTTTAGAAATCTGTGAAGTTCTTTTCTGCACGTCTCTCCAAGAATGCTGTCATACCTTCTGTTTTATCATGTGTAAAGCAGGTTACACCGAAAAGATTTGCTTCCATTTCTACTGCATTCTGGATATCCATATCGTATCCATTGTTGATTGCAGCCTTTGCGATAGAAACTGCATAACTTGCGTTAGAGGCAATCTTAGCAGCCATCTTCTTTGCGGTATCCATTAATTCCTCTGCAGGAACAACTTTATTTACAAGGCCGATTCTGTATGCTTCTGCAGCATCAATATTTTCACATGTGAAAATAATTTCTTTTGCACGTCCCATACCAACAAGACGAGCAAGACGCTGTGTTCCACCGAATCCAGGGATAATTCCAAGACCACATTCCGGCTGTCCGAAAATTGCGTTTTCTGCTGCAATACGGATATCACAAGCCATAGCGATTTCGCATCCACCACCTAAAGCAAATCCGTTGATTGCTGCGATTGTCACCTGACGCATGTTCTGTAATTTGAAGAATGGTACAGAAGCTTTCTTTCCGAATGCTCTTGCTTCTGCTGCTGAGAAGTTCACCATTTCAGAGATATCAGCTCCAGCAACGAATGATTTGTATGGGTTGTCCTTCTTGTCCGGACCACCGGTCAAGATTACGACCTTAATATCATCTCTTGCTTCGATTTCTGTAAGACAGGTATTTAATTCATCCAAAGTCTCACTGTTTAATGCGTTTAAGGCTGCAGGTCTTGTAATAGAAAGTACTGCAATTTCATCTGCAACTTCCAGTTTTAAGTTGTTCATGTTGGAACCCTCCTAAAAATCATATTCAGTTTGATAAATTTTTATCAAACCCTACCATTCCATGATAGCATTTTCTATATGAATTCTCAACTAAAAAATTCAACTTTCAAAACATCGTCACCTGTGGTAATCTTTTTTCAGCATCATTATTTTTTAGAATCGAGGTAGACATCATGACAAAGAAAAAAATCGGATTCATTGGCAGTGGAAATATGGCTTCCGCCATTATCGGTGGCATTTTAAATGCAGGCCTCGCTACCAAAGAAGATCTTTGTGCCAGCGACGCCAGCAGCGCAGCCAGAGAAAAAATCGAAAGTACCTTCGGCATTCGCACCTTTGCTTCCAACAAGGAAACAGCAGATTTCGCCGATATCCTCTTTTTATCTGTAAAACCGGTATATATCGAAACCGTTATTTCTGATATTAAAGACAGCATTTCTCCGGACACCTTAGTGATTTCCATTGCTGCAGGACAAACACTCAGCACCTTAGAAGGCCACTTTGGAAAAGACATGCACATCATCCGCACCATGCCAAACACACCGGCACTTGTAGGTGCAGGTATGGCAGCCCTTTCTCCCAACGCATTGGTTACCGAGGAAGAAAAAGAAATCGCTGTTCAATTATTCAATAGTTTTGGAAAATGCGAAATCGTGCCGGAATCCCTAATGGATGCAGTCACCGGTGTCAGCGGTTCTTCACCGGCTTATGTTTACATGTTTATCGAAGCAATGGCAGATGCAGCTGTTGCAGAGGGTATGCCAAGAGCACAGGCCTATACCTTTGCTGCGCAAAGCGTATTAGGTTCCGCCAAGATGGTTTTAGAAACCGGAAAACATCCGGGAGAATTAAAAGATATGGTATGCTCCCCTGCAGGAACCACCATTGAAGCCGTTGCCGTATTGGAAAAAAATGGTTTCCGCCATGCAGTCATCGATGCAGAGCGCGCTTGCATCATCAAATCCAAAGAAATGTCTAAAAAATAAAAAAATCTCCCGGGGTGAACAAACACCACCGGGATTTTTTTAGCGATCGCTGGTACTAATGGATTCAATTGCCACTGCACCACCGCGCACAACTTCAACATGTTTAAATTGTTTCTTCAACAAATCAATCAATTCGTTATTCTTGCGTTCTGTTAATTTACATTCCAACAACACACTATCCTGTCCGATATCTGCCACATCCACAGAAAATACCTGTGCAATTTGGAAGACTTCTTCCTTTTGCGCCGGAGTCAATTTTAATACCTTTGCAAAAAGAATCTCTTTCATATGAATCGGAACATTGGTTAAATCAATGACTTTAATGACTTCCACCATACGATTCAACTGTTTCTTAATCTGCTCAAATGTCACGTCATCACTGGATACTCCAATGGTCATACGAGACACAGTAGGATCTTCGGTAGGTCCAACCGTCAAGCTCTGTAGGTTGTAAGACTTTCCGGAAAACAAACCGGATACCTTTGCCAATACACCTACCTGATTTTCTACATACATTGCAATCCATCTGTTTTTCATCTTTCTTCCCTCCTACTTCAAAATCATTTCGCTCATGGGATTTCCTGCCTTAACCATAGGCAATACAATCTCATCGGAAGAAATGAAAAATTCAATGATTGTAGGTGCATCCTGATAGGTGCGAGCCTGATCCAATGCCGCCTGAATATCCTCTTCTTTTTCTACACGAATACCGTGAGCCCCATAACTTTCCGCCAAAGCGATAAAGTCCGGTGTGTATGGCGGACATCCCGGATTCGGACCCTTGCAATTTGCCGGGCAAGTCACACGTCTTCTTAAGCAGGTTGCAGAATAACGTTTGCCGTAGAACAATTGCTGAAACTGACGAACCATTCCTAAGTACTGATTGTTTAATAAGCAAATAATGACAGGTGCTTTATTTACCACTGCAGTGGCAAGTTCCTGAATATTCATCTGCAATCCACCGTCACCACTGATACAGATAACTTCTTTGTCCGGATTTCCGATTTTGGCTCCAATGGCTGCCGGAAGACCAAATCCCATAGTTCCAAGTCCACCGGAGGTAATCAACTGTTTCTTACCGCCAAAATCCAAATATTGAGAAGCCCACATCTGATGCTGTCCAACGTCCGTAACCACCACGCCTTCTTGGAAGGTGGCATTGATATGTTCCATAATCATCTGTGGCGTCATACCATGGTCTCTTCTCATTTCCAAAGGATTCTCTTCTTCCCAGGCACGGATTTCCTTCTGCCATTCCAAAGTATCCTTTTTCTCTGCCCATTCATTTAATTTTTCCAAAGCAGCCTTGGCATCTGCAACGATTGGTACATCTACCACTACGTTTCTGGAAATAGAAGCAGTATCTACATCAATATGAACAATCTGCGCATTCGGCGCAAACTCATTTAAGTCACCGGTAATACGGTCATTAAATCTGGTACCGATGGAGAACAATACGTCGCACTGGCTAACTGCCAAGTTGGAAGCATATTTTCCATGCATTCCACAGTTTCCAATGTAAAGCGGATGTGTGGAATCGATGGCACCTTTTCCCATCACGGTTGTAACTACCGGAACCTGCATTTTTTCAACAAAAGTCAAAAATTCCTGATTGGCTCTGGCAATGTTTACACCACCACCGGCCAAAATCAAAGGTTTCTTGGCAGACTTCAAAAGCTTGTAAGCCTTCTTTAACTGTCCTACATGGACCCCTTCGTTTGGTTTGTAACCACGAATATCCACATGATCCGGATATTCCGGGCTACCGGACATGGTCTGAATATCCTTTGGTAAGTCAATGACTACCGGTCCCGGCTTTCCTGTTTTTGCAATGTGGAAGGCCATTTTAATAATTTTGCCCAAATCTTTTCGATCACGAACTGTCACCGCATATTTGGTGATATTTCTGGTCATACCTACGATGTCCACTTCCTGGAAAGCATCATTTCCAATCAAGTTCAAAGGAACCTGACCGGTAAAACAAACAAGAGGAATGTTGTCATAATGTGCATCTGCCAAACCGGTCATAGTGTTCGTGGCACCGGGACCGCTGGTAACGATACAGACTCCCACCTTACCGGTGGATTTTGCATAGCCTTCTGCTTCGTGAATCAAGCCCTGCTCATGACGAGGCAACACCAAGCGAATGTCATCCTGTTTGTATAATTCATCAAATAAGTCTGTTACAGTTCCTCCCGGATAACCGAAAATGGTATCCACCCCTTCTTCCTGTAACGCCTTTACAAATAATTTTCTACCTGTAATATCCATTTTTTGTCCCTCACTATCTGGTTATTCTTTGGTAAACGGTAAAGCGGAACTTCTCACCTTCGTGTTCCTTTTCCTCTCCTTTCTCTACCAGTTTCCACTCCGGATTGTTATCGAGATCCGGGAAATAAGTGTCCGCCGGGGCATAAGCTTTTTCAATCTTCGTGATGTAGGCAGTATCGCACAATGCCAGTAATTCCTTATAAATACGGGCACCGCCGATTACAAACACCTCTTCGGACTCATACTGAACTAACGCCTCCCGTAGTTCCGCGATACTGGAAACTACAGTGGCGCCCTCCACTCGATACTCCGGGTTTGTGCTAAGGACTATATTGACTCGATTCTTCAGTGGTTTTCCCCCAGGGAAGCTTTCCAACGTCTTTCTTCCCATAACCACTACCTGATTCTTGGTCTTTTCTCTAAAATATTTCATATCCTCCGGGATATGTGCAAGTAACTGATTCTGATATCCAATTGCCCAATTTTCATCTACTGCGACGATTAGGTTCATATTTTTCTCTCCGTTTTCTCCAGTTGTTGCAATATACTGACACAAATGCATGTTTAAGCCTCACTTTATACTGCGATAGGAATATTTGTAATCTGTGGTCCTGTTACATAATTCTCTAACTTCACATCATCTCTTGTAAATTGGTAAAAATCCTTAATCTCCGGATTCAACCAGAAGGTAGGAGCCGGTAATGGCTCTCTGGAAATCAACTCCTCAATCAACGGCACATGACGATCGTAAATATGTGCATCGGCAATGACATGTACCAGTTCCCCAACTTCCATGTCACAAACCTGTGCCAACATGTGCACCAATACAGCATACTGGCATACATTCCAGTTGTTTGCTGCAAGCACGTCCTGCGAACGCTGATTTAAAATTGCATTTAACGTTAATTTATCATGCCCTTTCTGCTGTGTCACATTAAAGGTCATACTATATGCGCAAGGATACAGATTCATCTCTGCCAAGTCCTGATGCACATAGATATTTGTCATAATACGGCGGCTAAACGGATTGTTCTTTAAATCGTAAATCACGCGATCCACCTGATCCATCATGCCTTCCTTGTACTGATGCTTGACGCCCATCTGATAGCCGTAAGCCTTTCCAATGGAGCCGGTCTCATCTGCCCATTCATCCCACACATGACTATGTAAATCATGAATATTATTGGATTTTTGCTGCCAAATCCAAAGCATCTCATCGGTACAACTTTTAATTGCGGTTTTTCGGAGGGTAATTGCCGGAAACTCCTTCGATAAATCGTAGCGGTTTACCACACCGAATTTCTTTATGGTATAGGCACTGGTCCCGTCTTCCCAATGAGGACGCACCTTTTCGCCTTCTGTACTGCAACCGTTATCCAAAATATCACGGCACATGCCTATAAAAATATGATCTGCCAGACTCATAATATCCTCCTCGCAAAGTTTATCCCCCCTATTATACCCATTCTTGCTGAAAAAAGAAACACTAAGAATCCATAGGAAGGAAAAAAGGAATCTGAGAAACCCAGATTCCTTTCTTGCTTATAAATCCATAAATGCTTTTCCAATATCGGTTCGCATGTACTTATTGTCGAAAGATACCCATTCTGTCGCTTCATAGGCCTTTGCTCTGGCTTCTTTCAAATTGGCGCCAACTGCGGTAATGCCAAGTACGCGACCGCCGTTCGTCACAATCTTACCATCTTTCCAAGCTGTTCCTGCATGGAAACAAGCATAATCTTCTTTTCCGTCGAAGTTTTCAAGTCCCTGAATCTCAAAGCCCTTCTCATAAGAAACCGGATAACCATCAGAAGCAAGTACTACACATACGCAAGCATTGTCTTCGAATTCCAATTCCACATCTGAAAGTTTCCCCTCTACACACGCTTCCATCACGTCAATGATATCATTTTTCATACGTGGTAAAACAACCTGTGCTTCCGGATCACCAAATCTTGCATTGTATTCCAATACCTTTGGTCCATCTTCTGTTAACATCAAACCAAAGAAAATAACACCCACGAAAGGTCTGCCCTCAGATGCCATTGCATCTACAGTTGGCTGATAAATGTATTTTTTACAGAAAGCATCCACTTCTTCTGTATAGAAAGGACTTGGAGAAAAGTTTCCCATTCCTCCGGTATTCAATCCCTGATCTCCGTCCTTTGCACGCTTGTGGTCCTGTGCGGAGGTCATGGTACGAATGGTTTTTCCATCTACGAAAGAAAGGACAGATACTTCTCTACCGGTCATGAATTCTTCCACAACCATCTGATTTCCTGCGGAGCCAAACTTCTTGTCTTCCATGATTTCCTGCACACCGGCCTGTGCTTCTTCCTTATTCTGGCAAATCAACACACCTTTTCCAAGTGCCAATCCATCTGCTTTTAAAACGATTGGATATTTGGCTGTTTCCAAATAAGCAAGCGCTTCCTTGGCATTGTCAAACACTTCATATGCTGCAGTCGGAATGTTGTATTTTTTCATCAAATCCTTGGAGAACGCCTTGGAACCTTCCAAAATCGCTGCATTTTTTCTTGGTCCAAAAACCTTCAAGCCTTCCTTTTCAAAGGCATCTACAATTCCACCTACCAACGGATCGTCCATACCGATAATAGTAAAATCGATTTCTTTTTCCTTGGCAAAAGCTACCAACTTGTCAAATTCCATAGCCCCAATCGGCACGCACTCTGCAATCAAACTGATTCCTGCGTTACCCGGTGCACAATATATTTTTTCTACACGGCTGCTTTTTTTCACACTTGCTGCAATGGCATGTTCTCTTCCGCCGCTTCCTACGATTAAAACCTTCATGGTGCCTCCTAATTTTTACGAACTGTTTTTCCGTCAACCACTTCAATTTGGTCATGCACAAATAGCTGAATGGCTTCCGGTAAAATCTTCCATTCTGCCTGTTCCATGACTCTGCGTTGCAAAACCTCAGGGGTATCTCCCTCTTGCACCTCTACTGCTTTTTGCAACACGATTGGGCCGGTATCTGTACCTTCGTCTACAAAATGAACCGTTGCCCCTGTCACTTTTACTCCTCGATTCAGTACACCCTCATGTACCTTTAATCCATAATAGCCCGTTCCGCAAAAGGAAGGAATCAAGGATGGATGAATGTTTAAAATGCGGTTACGGAATTTGCGGATCATCTCCTCCGGAATCACCACCAAATAACCGGCCAACACCACCAAATCCACCTTTGCTTCTTCCAACGTACGAATCAGCTCCTGATGAAACGCTGCACGATTTTCAAAATCCTTCGGTGAAATACAACGATTTGGAATCCCCGCATTCTCCGCACGGGTCAACGCATAAGCTCCTTTATTGTTGCTGATTACCAAGGAAATTTCTGCATCTGTAATGATTCCGTTATTCATTGCATCCATAATGGCCTGCAAATTGGTTCCTCCTCCTGAAACCAAAACTGCTATCTTCTTCATACAAGCTCCACGCCCTTTTCTCCATTTTCAATATGACCGATGATGTATGGAGTATCTCCGGCTGCCTTCATGGCTTCCATCGCCTTTTCGGCATCTTCCTTCTTCACTGCAACCATCATTCCGATACCCATATTATAGGTATTATACATCATTTGTTCTTCTACATTACCTTCTTTTTGCATCATTTTGAAAATAGCAGGTACTTCGTAGCTATCCTTCTCAATGACTGCCTTCTTTCCTTCCGGAAGCATACGCGGTACGTTTTCATAGAAACCACCACCGGTAATATGGCTGCAAGCCTTCACTTCTACGCCGGCTTCTTTTACCTTCTTTAACGCTGCCACATAGATACGTGTTGGAGCCAAAAGTGCTTCTCCCAAAGTGGTTCCAAGCTCATCATAATAAGTCATTAACGATTCTTTTTCCATTGGGAAAATCTTACGTACCAAAGAAAAACCATTGGAATGTACGCCGGTAGATGCCATACCGATAATTACATCGCCGTCTTCCACCTTTTCTCCGGTAATGATGTCTTTTTTGTCTACCACACCAACTGCAAATCCGGCCAAGTCATATTCGTCCTCCGGCATAAGTCCCGGATGCTCTGCTGTCTCTCCACCAATCAAAGCACAACCGGACTGCTTGCAGCCTTCTGCTACACCGCTGACAATTGTTGCGATCTTTTCCGGATAATTCTTTCCGCAAGCAATGTAATCCAAGAAGAATAAAGGTTCTCCGCCGGCACAAGCCACGTCATTTACACACATCGCTACTGCATCAATACCGATGGTATCATGCTTGTCCAATAAAAAGGCCAGCTTTACCTTGGTACCACATCCGTCTGTTCCGGATAAAAGAACCGGCTCTTCCATATTTTTAATTGCACTTAAAGAGAACGCACCGGAAAAACCTCCCAATCCTCCCAGTACTTCAGGTCTCATTGTGCCCTTTACAAACTTTTTCATTAATTCAACGGATTCGTATCCGGCTTCAATATCCACTCCAGCGTTCTTGTAATCCATGTTTATCCTCCAACCTTTGGTTTCCCATTATTTGTATTCTTTATATCCTACTTCTTGCAATCTCTGGTCTTTTGCTTCTACCTGCGCCTTTAATTCTGCTGCATAAGCTTTTACCTTGTCTCTCAAATCCTTGTCTCCTACAGAAAGGATCTTTGCTGCTAAAATACCTGCATTTGCTCCACCGTTGATTGCTACTGTAGCAACAGGAATTCCTGATGGCATCTGCACAATAGAATACAAGGAATCTCTTCCTCCCAAAGATGTGGTGTGCATAGGAATGCCAATAACCGGCATTGGGAAAATTGCTGCACACATACCCGGAAGGTGTGCTGCCATACCGGCACCTGCAATAATTACTTCTATACCATTCTCCTCAGCGGTTTTTGCATATTCGTAAAATACATCCGGTTCTCTATGTGCGGAAATAATACGCATTTCATATGAAATACCAAATTTTTCCAACATATCTGCCGCCTTAGCCATAACCGGCATATCTGAGTCACTACCCATTACGATTCCTACTTTTGCCATAAGTTCCTCCTAAGTACTTTTTTCAATGGAAATTCCGTAGAATTTCCTATCATATAAAAAAATCAGAATTATTAATTCAAGACCATTGTACCTACTTCGAGGTTATTAGTCTAATTAATAATTCTGATGTTTAACATTAGTTTTACTAACAATCTAATGCTTTATTTAATTCTTCCGTTCCCGGCAATACAAAACGTCCATCACGGATAATGTCTACCCGACTTCCATCGGCACGAATGACTTCGATGCATTCCAATTCATCATAAGGAATGGTAATGTCTGTGTGACAATTTACATACGCTTTGCTTACGTCCGTTTTTCTTAAGATGGAAACTTCATTGTCCCTTGCTACGATTTCTTTTCCATCCGGATTAAAGACTGCCGTATCCTCTGCCTGTGAATAACAAGTATCTCCCACTGCAAAGTGCGGTCCTGTTTTTTCTGCAATCAAAATCGGAAGCTTGGCTGCGACATCAAAATCTCTGGCCATTTTATAAGCGGTGGTGTTGGTTCCAATAGCAAATTCTCCAATTGGAAGGGTTTCATGATGCATTAATACGTTTTCGTAAATGTATGCCTTGTTTTCTTCTTCCTTTTCAAAGTTGTCACAGGTATAGTCCACCACCATACCGTCCTGGAACTTCATGGTGAAATTCAAGTACTGCAATCCATTTAAATAAACCTTGGAAACATTTAATACTCCGTTGGTATCCTTTAAAACCGGAGAAGTAAAGACTTCCCCTACCGGGATATTTACGTCTGCTACGCAGTTTTCAAAAATCGTCTCTTTTTCCGGATTCTTTAATGGATAAAGAGAAACGGTAATGTCCGTATGGTTCACACCTCTTCCCACCACGTGTGCCTTCACACCGGTATCTAAGGTGTCAATAATCTTCTGCTGAATCCCCTGATACAGCTTGTAATCCAAAGTATTTAACTTCACGGTCTCTTTGAAAATCGCATCGAACTGCTCTCCAATAGATGGCAATGGATAAGCGATAATGGTAAAGCTACGCTCTTCCCCTTTGATATACTGGTTGGTAATCTGACCAAGTTCCGAAGCCATACGTACATTTAAAGCATTCTGCTCATCGCTGTAATGACTTGCCTCCGGCTTATTTACCGGATCAAAATCCACTTCTCCAAAGGTCTCAATAACCAGCGGGCCTGCATGTTTGTATGCCTTTTCTTTGAACTTTTCATAAGCACACTTCATGGTTTCCAATCTGCGTTCTACGAAAGAGTGATCCAAATAAAAGGCTCTGTCGTTTTTGTGATCGTACTCATACTGCATGTTCACAGATTTTCCGTAAACACCACGTTTGCTCACACCCAGTCCACGATAAGAAGTGGTTGCTTCTCTATAAATGGTGCTGCGAAGTCCCAGTTTATCCAAGTTCTTCATGACTGCACGAACCATGCGTTCAAAACCAACGGCATATTCAATGACTGCCGAATTCTTTTTGGATAAATCTTTACCTGTCTGTACAAACCCAATGCGGAAACCTTCTGTGACTGTATCCGCCATAGCCTGAATCTCTTCCTCAGGCATGGCATTTAAATATTCTGCCACTTTGAGTTCGTTGTCAGAAATGTAAAAACCGGTCTGATACAAATAACGCAAATCTGTGAAATCCGCATTTGCTACCAAATCCGTAAAGAAATCCAAATCCGGATCTACCAAATCCTGCACTGCTTCTTCGGAAAAGATTTCGCTATAGTCATGATAGAACCAATAAATGGCATCATGTACTTCCTTTTCCTTGGACTCCAAAGTACCATCTTCGTCTGCCAATAAAATACCGTAAACCTGTACAAACAATTCACAGAACACGGTAAAGTTCTTTCTTCTGCCTTCAAATGCATACGGAATCAACGCACGAAGTTCGGAAGCCAAAAAGCAAAGATACGGTCCAAAGACTTCCCCTAAGATTTCCTTGGCATATACCGGATTGGTATAACTCTGTTCGTAAGCTTCTCCCTGAATATCTTCGTAAAGCTTTTGATTCATTTCTTGGCATTCTTCCAAACTGCGGCTTGCCAATGTGCCCTTCTTTTCCAAATCCAAAATATAGGCGCACATCTTTATAAAGTCGGTTTGCTTTTTAAAATATGCGCGCAACCCTTCGGAAAACATCGGGGCATCTTCCCCGCCAATTTCTTCGATTCTTTCCAAAATCAAAGGCAAACGTTCTTCTACTTCTGCGTTGCCTTCACTATAAATCTCTTTATATCCCATATTTTCACGCTTTCTATATTCCTAAAATATATATTCCTACCCAAAGGAGACATATCAAAATCGCATAAATGAGTCCTGCTACCGGGATTCCTCGGAAGGTTTCTTCCTCCGCCAAAGCATGGATTGCAAACACAAGGCCGGTAATCGCCAAAAGCAAAAAGCAAATGGCAAACACCCCTGCATAGACACTCAAAGTACCTGCTGCATTGGTCGCCCGTACGATAAATACAATCATCCCGATGAAGGAAACCGATTCCAGCACCAAACTGCAAATGCCTCGTTTTGATATGGTTTTTTCTGTAAACTTATATTTTCCTCTTCTACGTCTTTTTGACATAAAATACCTCTACTGTTTTTGTTTTTTCTTTTTTAATTGACCAATCAGTAAAAACAAAAGATATCCGAAAACGCCACCTAAGGTGTTTAAAATCACGTCATCCACATCACAGCTGCCCACCTTGGAAAGCAATTGAATCAGTTCTACACAGGCACTGAAACATGCCGTGCCTAAAATCGTTTTCCACATTTTCGGTTTTGCTATAAATAATTCCGGCAAAAAAAATCCGAAGGGAATAAACGCCAGAATATTCCCCTCCAGATTCAGAAACACCGCAGAGAATCCGATGCTTCCGGCGAATCGTACATAACGAATAATTTCGTTAAAGGGCACCAGATTGTATCGATATTCACTGCTCGCTCCTGTTCTCCCCATTGCTTCTGCAAAAAAGAGAAAATAACATAGAAATGCAAGGTAAATGAAAAAAATCAGTAATTTAATATACCAATCTTTTGTTCTTTTCATTATTTCACTCCATACTGCTTGTAGTATTCTTCTAAATCCTGTTTGATTTTGTCGTCAATGACAACTTTTCCCATGCATTCACGATTGTACAAATGCTCCTGTACTTCTTCCATGGTCACAATGGCTTTTGCTTCAAAACCATATTTTTCTTTGATTTCATCTAAAGCGCTGACTTTTCCGCCAAGGCCAACTTCCATACGATTCAAAGAAACCATCAAACCTTTGATTTCCACATCGCCCTGAGCCTTAATAATCGGGAACGTCTCTTCGATGGATTTTCCGGAAGTGGTAACATCCTCAATGATCATCACACGATCTCCGTCTTTGATTTTGCTGCCAAGTAAAATACCGGTATCTCCATGGTCCTTTGCTTCCTTACGGTTGCTGCAGTAACGGATTTCTTTTCCATATAATTTATGATATGCCATAACCGTAACAACGCTAAGTGGAATGCCCTTGTATGCAGGTCCAAATAAAACATCAAAGTCATCTCCGAAGTTTTCATGGATGGCAGTTGCATAATACTCACCTAAACGCTGCAACTGAGAACCTGTTACATAAGCGCCTGCATTCATAAAGAACGGAGATTTTCTTCCACTCTTTAAAGTGAATTCTCCAAACTTCAACACATCGCTTTCTACCATAAATTCAATAAATTCCTGTTTATACTGTTCCATCTTATTCTCCTTATCTGACTGCTCCGATTAATTCGTTGATATCATTTACATTGTACTTTTTCATGTAAGCTTCGATGCCGGCTAAAATATCCATGGTTACGGTTGGATGGATAAAATTCGCAGTTCCCACGGAAACCATGGTCGCTCCTGCCAAAATCATTTCAATGGCATCCTCTGCGGAAGAAATGCCACCCATTCCGATAATCGGAATCTTGACTGCCTGAGCAGTCTGGTAAACCATACGTACCGCGATTGGGTGTACGGCCGGGCCGCTCATGCCTCCGGTTTTATTGGCAAGCACAAAACTTCTGCGGTCAATATCAATCTTCATACCGGTCAACGTATTGATCAAAGAAAGGCCATCTGCTCCACCGGCTTCTGCTGCACGAGCCATTTCGGTAATGTCTGTCACGTTGGGGCTGAGTTTCATGATTACCGGCTGTTTTGCACGTTTTTTCAACTCTGAAGTGATGTGTTCCACACCCTTTGCGTTGGTACCAAAGGCAATTCCGCCTTCCGTAACATTCGGGCAAGAAATATTGATTTCCAACAAATCCACATCTTCCTCTGCCAAA
Organism: Lachnospiraceae bacterium; assembly: GCA_045657625.1. Classification (GTDB taxonomy): domain Bacteria; phylum Bacillota; class Clostridia; order Lachnospirales; family Lachnospiraceae; genus JAZOTM01. The sequence goes on along the minus strand of JAZOTM010000014.1, from coordinate 36,643 downwards.
CGTTCTACCACTTCACAATATTCGCTTTCTGTATGTCCGCAAACATTCACAATAATCTTTGTCTGATACTGTTTTAAAAACGGAATATCTCTTTTACAAAATGTTTCAATTCCAGGATTCTGCAATCCAATGGCATTTAACATACCGCCATATACTTCTGCCACACGAGGTACCGGATTTCCTTCCCAAGGTACATTTGCAACACCCTTCGTGGTGACTGCACCTAATTTATTCAAATCCACAAATTCCGAATACTCTTCTCCGGCTCCAAAGGTTCCGGAAGCAACGGTAATGGGATTTTGCATTTTCACGCCGCAAAAATCTACGGATAAATTCATGATAAGTCTACCTCCCTTGCATCAAACACAGGTCCGTCCTTGCAGACACGTTTATTTTTTACCTTGGAATGATCATCGACATGTTCACTCTTGCAAACACATCCAAGACAGGCACCTACACCACAAGCCATACGTTCTTCCATGGACACATAACATTCCATGTTGTGGGCAAGGGCATATTCTTTCAAAGCACGAAGCATTGGCTTCGGACCGCAAGCCATGATGACATCCCCTTCTAAGGCATTGTCCTCTATGGCATTGATCACAGTACCCTTTGAACCGGCACTGCCATCTTCTGTTGCATAATAAACCTTGGTCACTTTTTCAAAAGCAGAAAGCAAAAACAGTTCCTTGCGATATCCTAGAATTGCACAGGTATTTTCACTTCCCAAGGTCTTTGCCAACTGCAACATTGGCGGAATACCAATTCCTCCACCAATGAGCCATACTTTTTTCTCAGATTCTGGGAATCCATTTCCAAGAGGTCCCATCAATTTGATGGAATCTCCCGGCTGTAAAGCAGAAAACTCTGTGGTTCCCTTTCCCATTCTTCGATATACAAATCGAAGGGTATTTCCTTCTATTTCACAAATACTGATTGGGCGCGGAAGCAACTGACTTTTTTCTTTGGAATATAAATTCACAAACTGTCCGGCTTTTGCAAAAGAAGCAATGTCCTTTGTTTCCACAACCAAATCAAAGATATCTTCTGCGATCTGCTTCTGGGAAAGCACCTTTCCCATTTCTTCAAATTTTCCTTGCATTTGTTTATCCTTTACTATTACTCAGGTTTTCTCAATCTACGCTCTGCTTGAAAGATTATCCCAAAACAGATTTCAAATCAGCCTTCATATCCAGTACTGCCTGGCGGGAAGCATCTGCATAGTTGGCTTCTCCAAACTGGCTGTATTTTTCATTCTTATAAGCAGCAATAATACCTCTTGAAGAGTTGATAATTGCTCCTAATCCATCTTCGTTGAAGAATGGTGCCAAATCTGCGGCTGTACCACCCTGTGCACCATAACCCGGTACCAAAATAAAGGATTTTGGCATCACTTTACGAAGCACTTTTCCCATTTCCGGATAAGTAGCACCAACTACGGCTCCTACATAGCTGTAGGTATCACCCATGCAGCTTTCGCCCCATTTTGCTACCTGTTCTCCCACATGCTCATACAATGGTTTTCCATCAATTAAGCGATCCTGGAATTCTCCACTACTTGGGTTGCTGGTCTTTACTAAAATAAAGATTCCCTTCTTTTCCTCTTTGCAAACATCGATAAAAGGCTTGATTCCATCTGTTCCAAGATAAGGATTGACTGTTGCAAAGTCTTCGTCAAAGCCTGCATATTTTTTAGAACCCACCTGTACTTTTCCTAAGTGGCCCACAGCATATGCAGTAGAGGTCGAGCCAATGTCTCCTCTTTTTACGTCTCCTATGATTACCAAACCTTTTTCCTTACAATAATCAATGGTTTTCTTGTAAGCACAAAGTCCCGGGATTCCAAACTGCTCATACATAGCAATCTGTGGTTTTACTGCCGGTACTAAATCTGCTACTGCGTCCACAATTCCTTTATTGTACTGGAAAATCGCCTCTGCGGCTCCTTCCAATGTCTCCCCGTATTCTTCAAAAGCCTTCTTTTGAATAAATTCCGGAATATAAGAAAGCATAGGATCAAGTCCAACCACAATCGGTGCTTCCTTCTTTTGAATTTCCTGAATAAGTTTGTGAATCATAAGATACCTCTTTCCTTTGTTCTATTTCTATTTTTGATAAACAATTTTTCCGTCTACGATGGTGGTAAGCACCATACCCTGCAGGGTTCTACCAATAAATGGTGTGTTTTTACTCTTAGAAACAATGTCCTCTTTCAAGAATGTATATTCTCGATTCGGGTCAAAAATCACAATATCTGCAGGTTTGCCTTCTGCCAGACTTCCTCGGTCAGACCGAATCACCTTTGCCGGATTATAACTCATTTTTTCTACCATTTGAAGTGGGGTTAAAATGCCGGTTTTTACAAGTTCTGTATAGGTAAGGGCAGCGGCTGTTTCGCTTCCGATAATACCAAAAGGCGCGTTTTTCATTGTATCATTTTTCTCATCAAAGGCATGAGGCGCATGGTCGGTTGCAATGACGTCAAAAGTACCGTCCTGCAATCCCTTGCGAAGCATCTCTCGATCTTTTGCACTTCGAATCGGAGGATTCATCTTGTAATTGGTGTCTCCTTCTACAATATCATCCGAAGTTAAAGTGAAGTGATGAGGGCAAACCTCCGCAGTCACCGGTAAGTTTCCTCTCTTTGCATTCTGCATCAAATAATAAGAATTCTCTGTGGAGCAATGGCACAGGTGCAAACGACAACCTGTATCTGCAGAAAGCATAATATCCCTCGCCTCAATAACATCCTCGACAGAATTGGTGATTCCCGGCAAATTCATACGATCCGCATTGGAATCTGCGTTCACGACACCACCCTGCACCAGATTAATATCCTCGCAGTGAGCCAACACCGGAATATCCAGTTCCTTGGCAATCTTCATGGCGTCTCTGTATAGTCCGGTATCCATCACGGATTTTCCGTCCTCACTAATGGCCGGAATGCCGGCTTCCACCATACCGCGAATGTCGGAAAGTTCTTTTCCCTTCATTCCCTTGGTCACCGTTCCAACCTGCAATATATGAATGGGTGCCAATTTTGATTTGTTTTTTACATAATTTACAATATCTGCATTGTCCACCGGAGGCACTGTATTTGGCATGGCCAAAATCGTGGTGTATCCGCCCTTCGCAGCTGCTGTCGCACCGGTAATCAGGTCCTCTTTGTGTTCCTGGCCCGGATCTCTCATGTGTTCATGTAAATCAATGAGTCCCGGCATTACAAAACAATTGGATGCATCCAATTCCTTGTCTGCCTGTTCCTGTAAATTCTTGCCTCTTTTTGCGATGTATCCTTCATCATTTACAAAAAGATCCAAGACCTCATCTGTACTGGTAGCCGGATCCAACACCCGACCATTACGAATCAAAAGTGACATATTCCCTTCCTTTCCTCTTACAAATCCTTGCTGTTTAATAGCCTGACATGAGTTTTCCGTACAAATCCGGAGTCACATAGGCCTCTACGTAAATTCCATCTGCCGTATATTCTTCCTTGAGCAATTCCCCTTGCTTACGGATAAGCTGAATCTTTCCGGCATCTTCAAAATGGAACACATATTCAAAATACAGTTTCTTTTCCCGGAGCACTTCCGCCATCAATTCCTTGAATTCCGGAAGTCCCGTACCATGCTTTGCTGAAATATACATGGTTTTTTCTGCCCGCAGGTCCTTTAAGATTTCTCTTTCCTCCAGACGATCTACCTTATTAAATAAAGTAATGATTGGTTTTTCACGAACCCCCAAATCCTCGAGGGTCTCATATACCAAATGCATTTGCATCTCCGCATGGGGATTGGACGCATCCACCACATGAATCACATAGTCTGCATATTTTGCTTCCTCTAAGGTACTGCGAAATGCTTGAATCAACTGATGTGGTAATTTTTGAATAAACCCAACGGTATCCGTCAAAAGCATTTCCTGTTTTCCCGGAAGTTCCAACACCCGTGTAGTAGGATCCAAAGTGGCAAACAACTGATCTTCTTCCAAAACATCTGCATCGGTCAACGTATTCAACAGTGTCGACTTTCCTGCATTGGTATAGCCTACAATGGCAGCCACCGGTACATGATTTCGTTCTCTTTGGGTACGATTCACTTCCCGATGTTTTTCTACTTCCTTCAGCTCTCGTCGAAGCTGAGCCAAACGATGATGAATCAATCGTCGGTCTGTCTCCAACTTCTTTTCCCCGGGTCCTCTGGTACCAATACCACCACCCAATCGAGACATGGATTTTCCTTGTCCGGTCAAACGGGTGAGACGATACTGCAACTGTGCCAACTCTACCTGGATTTTTCCTTCGCTGGTGGAAGCTCTGGATGCAAAAATATCCAGAATCACAAGGGTACGGTCCATAACCTTCGTATGAAGCAAATCTTCCAAATGACGCATCTGAGCCGGAGAAAGCTCGTCATCACAAACAATGCCCGTCGCCTTGGTCTCTTCCAAAAGTTCGTACAATTCCTCTACTTTTCCGGAACCAATATAGGTGTTTTTATCGAAATTCGGTAGATTCTGTACCAATCGACCCACCACTTCTGCACCGGCAGTTTCGGAAAGTTCCTGTAACTCATCCAAGGAAGCCTGTATATCTTCTCTAGTGTCTGTAGAAACACCAATCAATATTACCTTTTCTATTTCTTTTTTGATTTCTTCCATAAATTCCTATCTGGTTTGTAAAAATATATATTCCCGTTCAAACTCTGCATCCAAGGTATAATTTTCCGCATACAATTCCATGGCCACCTTGGCAGATTCAAAATCGCCGCAGTATTCATAAGCCAAAATCAGGTTGCGTTCGATTTCCTGGGTATCAGAGCCATCTGTTTCTGCAATGGAAAGGGCTTCCGTAAAGTAAGACAACGCTTCTTCGTATTCCCCGATTTCCATTTCCATGCATCCAAGGGTATTGAGTGCATCCGCATCCCCCTCGTGCTCACTTACATATTCTTCAAACAACTCTCTGGCTTCATCGGTTTTTCCTTCTTCCACATAGAGCTGTCCTTTATAAAGAAGTGCCAAATCACTGCCGGCCTGAATGGCTAAATCCAACTGATCTTCTGCCTCTTCATAATCTCCAAGCAAAGTATAGGCACGTCCTCTTCTGGCATAATCCGAAGAACTGTTTCCGGAGGAGGTAGTCGCCATCTCCAAAAAGCTGGTGCTGGCTTCGGATTCCCCCATTGCATTCAAATTTTCACTGATGGCAATGTAAAGATCCAAGTCCTTGGCATCCTTGTCCACCGCCGTATTGTAATCTGCAATAGCGCTTTCGGTATCCCCGGATTCTAAATACATATTGCCTCTCAAATAGTAAGCATCTGACAAGTCCTTGTCATACGCAATCAAATTGGTGTAAGTCTCAATGGCTGCCTCGGTATCTCCGGTTTTATACTGGCAGATCGCCTTATAATAGCAAATATCAATTTCATCCACGCCTACTTTTCCAAGAGATTGTGCCAAAGCATTATCAAAAGCCTCGATGGCGCTTTCATAATCTCCTTCCTGCATGGCGTTGATTCCAATGGTTTTATATGCACTTTGGTTCTCTTCTCTCTCTGATGCGCCACAGCCAACCAGCAGGCACAAAGATAAAGAAAGCCCTAGAAGAAACATTCTTTTTTTCTTTGAAAACATAAAACTACTGCCTCCAATCCATATTCCGAACTATTATAGCAAAAAAAGGACAACATGAAAAGGTTCGGAGCTTTGCCCCGAACCTTTTTTGTAGGAAAAACGATATTAAGATAATTTCCAAATTTCTTTGTTGTACTGATCGATGGTTCTGTCAGATGAGAAGAAGCCTGCCTTGCTGATATTGACAATCATCTTTTCAGCCCATGCGTTACGATCTTCATATTCGCTGTAAACCAAGTCTTTGGTCTTTACGTATTCTTCGTAATCCGGGAAAGTCATAAACCAGTCTTTGTTCAACAATTCGTTGTACAAACGCTCTAAGTTCTCTTTCTTTCCTACCTTTAATAAAGTATCGCTAATAATAAAATCTACCGCTTTCTTCAAATCAGCATCTTTCTCATAGTATGACTTAGAAGAGTAATCTCCTCTTTCATAACGAGCAATAACGGTATCGGAAGATTCTCCAAAGGTGTAAATATTGTTTTCACCTACCAAATCAGCGATTTCTACGTTGGCACCATCCATTGTTCCAAGGGTTACTGCACCGTTCAACATAAACTTCATGTTGGAAGTACCGCTGGCTTCCTTAGAAGCAAGGGAAATCTGCTCAGAAATATCACAAGCCGGAATCAACTTCTCAGCTAAAGTAACATTGTAGTTTTCTACCATAACGACCTTTAAGTATGGGCTTACTTCCGGATCCTTGTTGATGACTTCCTGTAAGCACAAAATCAAATGAATGATATCTTTTGCAATGACATAAGCCGGAGCTGCCTTTGCACCAAATACTACAGTAATTGGACGACTTGGCTTCTTGCCTGCTTTGATTTCAAAATATTTGTGGATCACATAAAGAGCATTCATCTGCTGTCTCTTGTACTCATGGAGACGCTTGATCTGGATGTCGAAAATAGAAGTCTCATCCAAATCCAAGCCCTGTGTCTTCTTCAAGTAAGCAACAAGTTCTGCTTTTTTGCCATCTTTTACAGCAAGTACTTTTTTCTGTAATTCAGCGTCTTTTGCATACTGACCCAATTTTTCCAATTCATCGGCATTCTTCTTCCAGCCATCTCCGATGTACTCTGTAATCAAAGCAGAAAGCTCCGGATTGCAAGCCATTAACCATCGACGGAATGTGATACCATTTGTCTTGTTGTTGAATTTCTCCGGATATAACTTGTAGAAGTTGTTCAACTCGGTATCCTTCAAAATCTCGGTATGAAGGTGTGCTACACCATTTACACTGTATCCATAATGGATATCCAAATGTGCCATGTGTACCAAACCATCTTTTATAATATAAGTGCTTTCATCTTTTACATTTACTTTTACTAAGCTATCCAATTCCTGGATGATTGGCATCAACTGTGGAACTGCCTTATCCAAGAATGCAATCGGCCATTTTTCCAATGCTTCTGCCAAGATTGTATGGTTCGTGTAAGCGCAGGTCTTCTTTACGATTTCAATTGCTTCGCTCATTAAGATGCCTTCTTTTTGTAACAAACGGATCAATTCCGGAATCACCATAGTTGGGTGCGTATCGTTGATCTGGATTGCTACATAATCATATAAATCATGTAAGTTGCTACCACGTTCCTTTGCTTCATCCAAAATCAACTGTGCAGCGTTGCTAACCATGAAATACTGCTGATAAACACGAAGCAAACGTCCTGCATCATCGGAATCATCCGGATATAAGAATAAGGTCAAGTTTTCTTTTACATCGTCTTTATCAAAATCAATGCCATTCTTAACCAAAGACTCTTTGATGGTCTCCAAGTCAAATAAGTGTAACTTGGTAGTACGGTTGTTGTAACCGGTCACATCAATGTCGTACATGCGAGATTCTACTTCGAATCCACCAAACTGTACTTTGTAAGTCTTTTCTGTTTTATCTAACCAACTTTCCTTTGTAATCCAAGGATTTGGAGTTTCATTCTGTAAATTGTTTTCAAATACCTGTTTGAACAAACCATAGTGGTAAAGTAAGCCCACACCATCTGCATTGAGTCCCAAAGTTGCCATGGAATCCAAGAAGCAAGCTGCCAATCTTCCAAGTCCACCATTTCCAAGGGATGGCTCCATTTCTACTTCTTCTACTTCTGCAAGAGACTTTCCTGCTGCTGCAAGCTCTTTCTTTACATCTTCGTATAGACCTAAGTTGATTAAGTTGTTGGAAAGCAATTTTCCAATTAAGAATTCTGCGGAAATATAGTAAAGTTTTTTCTTTCCATCGTTTGTTACTTTATCTGCAGACTTCTCTTTGCTGAGGGAAAGAAGCGCACCGTAAATTTCCTCGTTGGTACAAGATGCAAGTTCTTTTCCATACAATTCTTTTACTTTCTTTGCTACCATTTCAAATTCCTCCTTCGTTTCTTCGTTTTTCTTATTTTTACGAAACAAAAAATCCAACATATTCTCCCGACCTCCTCATCTGTCTACACATAGTTTAATTCTAACACTTTTTTAATTCTTGTCATAATCTATGCAAAAGTGGTACAATCCTATCATATTTGCAGATACAAAAACCATTATGAGGTAAACCATGAATATTATCGATTATGAAAACTATCAAGAGAAAAAATCCCACGTAGATACGGCTTTTCCTTATATTACTTATCCTTGTTCCATTCCTCTGGATTTCAACCAGGTACCTTTGCACTGGCACGAGGAAATGGAAATTGTCTACATCAAAAAAGGAAAAGGGCTGGTTACCATTGATTTCAAATCCTACCCTGTAGAAAAAGATACAATTCTCTTCATTCTACCGGGGCAGCTCCACTCCATTGAGCAGCTGGAACAATACTCCATGGAATATGAAAACATTATTTTCAAACCGGACATTTTACTCTCCCCCACAGGAGACAACACCACTTCCGATTTTTTCCGTCCCCTCTTAGATGGGCAGATTAAAATCCCCAGTATTTTCACTCCGGATCATCCCTGCTACCAGGAAATCGCCTCCTACGTAGATGGTGCCGACCGCATTTGCATGTCCTACCCCTACGGCTACGAACTGGGTCTAAAAGCCCAATTATTCCTGGTCTTCTTTACCCTTTTTTCCAAGTGTTCCAGAAAAGCAGACAAAAAGGACAAGAAGAATTCCTCTGCGGAAAAAATGAGACCTATTATTAAATATGTAGAAAACCATTACGGCGAAAAAATCACCATCCTGGATATAGCCACAGAAGTGGGTCTTTCCGAATCCCACTTCATGAAGCTCTTCAAGAACACCATGGGCACCTCCTTCATGGAGTACCTCCGGGATTATCGCCTCACCATCGCTTCCCGCCTCTTGCTCTCCTCCGATGACAGCATTCTCATCATCGCCGAAGAATGTGGCTTTGAAAACCTGTCCTATTTCAACCGCAGTTTCAAGAAGCGTTTTGCCATGACTCCCCGAGAGTACCGGAAAGAGTATTTGTAAGGATATAAAAAATCGCATGGATTTCTCCATGCGATTTTTTCATTTCACTTTTTCATCTTCCATCTTCATGCAACTTATTTTCCAATCAAATGAAACTGCTCACGAAACTTCGTGTACAGCAAATCAATGTTTGGATTTACATTGCTTCGTCTCCAACCCAAAGAAATGGGAAGTTGTTCATTCAATTCGATTTTACATATTTCCGGGCTGCCCTGGTTTTGATACCAGCCGTCCAAAATAGCAACTCCAAGTCCATTTTCAATAAAAGCCAACACCGTATCCAAATTCGATACTGCAGAAAACTTTGGAATGTAGTTGTATGGGCGGAAAATGATTTCCAAGTCCTTACATAATTCTCCAATTTTCGGATCATCAATCATATAGAAAGTATACTCTGCAAAATCTTCCGGTCCCTTAATCTTGTCCCAATTTGGCAATCTTTTTGAATAAATAATATTTCTTGGAATTGTAGTGATATTTCTCTTTTCGTAGTGGCCATCTCCGGGCAAATAATCTGTGGTGGTTAAAATAACATCTAGATCATTATCATCTAATGCATGAAGAAGTTCTTTAAACCCAAGACATTTGAAAGATATTTGAAAATCCGGATTAGCCTCCTTACAGGCTGCTATGACCTCCGGTAAAAAAGAAGCGATATTCCATCCGGTATTGTACCCCAAGCGCAATGTCGGATTATCGTTAGAAAATTTTTTCTTGATATGCACGAGTTCTGCATTTGTTCGTTGAAAGAAATTGAAGTAAACGGTTCCTGCTTCCGTAAATTCAATCTTTCGATTACTATTTCTTGTAAAAAGTACTACCCCTAGTTCCTGCTCCAAGGCCGCAATGTATCGGCTCACTGCCGGTTGTGGCAAGTAAAGATTTTGAGCCGCTTTCGTGAAGCTCATCTGCTGTCCTGCTTCCAAAAAGCACTCAATCTGCTTATCATTCATAAGTTCCGTCCTTTCTACAAACTGTAAAGTGAGGGATTCTGTGGATTTATAAATTTGAGCATCTGCACATGTCACATAGTGACATGTGTAATCAGCATAGAACACCTGCAGCAAACGAGTTTGCTGCTAGGCGTTACATGCTGATTGTTCATGTGGCTACGCCACAAACAGATGCTCAAAAATGAAATCGCCAATCATGCATTCCACCACCCAAGGATTTCATAGCCCAAGGGTTCCGCTTCTCCGTTATGCAAGGACCTTTCACACCACGTATTCTTCACTATTCTTACATTATATCAAAATTGTTATCCAAAGAAAACAATTTTGGTCATTTTCAACTCCCAGGAATCATGGTTTAATAACATCTGTAATTAATGAAAATAATTCTCACTTCTTTCGTGAAAGTAGTTTAGAATGCACTTACATGAATGGATGACGCAGGAAGTTTTGTGCTCATTTCATTTCGTCCTTTGTCGATTCGGATCATATCGACATACTTTTATCAAAATCCTTACAGTTTCAGAATATTGTTTTGGATAAACTATTCTGTGATTCCTATGTAAGTGCGTTACGGCTATGAAATAAGTGAAGAAACTACGCCAAATCAATTTCCTAATCTTTTAAAAATCCTTGGAATGTGACGATTCCAAGGATTTTTTGCGTATATCTTTTTCTACATATTCAATCTTCGTTGAATTTCTCCCACCACTTCTCTTCCTTTAAAGATAATGGCTCCCACAAACAAAATCACGCTGGCGAGCAAACAGATGATCCAAGTCACCGGACTATCTTTTTTCATAATGTAAAAAACAATGTAGGGAAGCACACCAATCAGCATATTGGTTAGCAAGTAAATCATAGCATTTCCATTTTTATCAATCATAGCAAGTACATAATTGGCAATCAATGTACCAAGTACAACAATTGGAGTCACCCAATCCAGCACAAAGCCCAGATATCCAAAATAATAAGCGGTAATCATCACCATAATCAAAACGATAAATACGAAAAAGGTTAAGATTCTGGAGGAACTGATTCCCTTTTTAAACAACCGAATAATTCCAAATTCAAACACAATCAACCACATAGCCACCAGCAAACTCCAGTGGAAGGTATACTGTGGAAAGATCTTCAAATGGAACAAAAAATCCATCCCTAAGGATAAAATCACGGCTGCCCAAATCAAAAACAATTGCAATTTATATAGAAAGGACTGAATTTGCAAACTGATTTGTTTCGGGAAATATGGTTCTTCGCCTTCTCCATTCAACTTGCTCTGACAAAGCGGACATTTTTTCAAATTGCCGCCTACTTCTATTCTGCAATATGGACACTTTTTCATTAGCGAATCACCTCCGTTGCATAAAGTTGAACCGGAATCTTTTCTTCCGTCAAGCTACGTACAAAATTTTTCACCACTGCCGTATTTACATATGGGCTGGAAATCCCAAGAGTCAGCATCCCATTGTAGCTGGACATGGTAGAAAACAAATTCTCAGAACTGCAAAACGCACTGTAGTTCTGCACCATCATTCCCACATCCTGCGGCGGTTTTTGTACCCCTAAATTGGATAAAACCATGGAAACTTTTTTATCTGAAACAGCGGTTCCATAACGAATCACCCACTGCTTGATAAACAACGGCACGGCTCTTACCGGCGCCACATATTCCATTGTTTCAAAATTATCCATTTGTTTTTTGATATTTTCTTCCGTCAAATTTGACTTCATTTTCTCATCAAATTCCTTGGCCAATTCCTCCAAGGTAATGGCTTCCTCAAACACGTGAGTCACATTGATGTTGTTAAAAAAGTTGCGTGACGTATGAGAAGGATAATAATTGCGCAGATTTACCGGCATGGAAATGGTAATCGGCGTTTTTCTTTTTCTCTCCGGCATGTCATCATGAATGGCCATCATCCATCTGGCTCCTACATAGCTTGTGAGCGAAACCCCAAGTTCCTTTGCCTTTGGCAAAATCTGATCCACCGGAAGCTGTGCTTCAAAAAACTGCAACTGGTCATAAGGCAACTTCAATCCGCCCGGATGATAAGCTTTTTTCAAAGAAGAGCCCTTCAATCCCATGCTTCCAAAAAATTGTTTGTAACTATCCTGATTCAAATCTTCCTGAGACGCACCGGAATGAATGGTGGTCTCCTCAAAGCGTCCCGGATATTTTAATTTCAAATAATCCAGCACAATGATATTTAAAAATTCCAATGCTCCGGTCCCATCCGAAATCGCATGAAACAAATCCAAATTGATTCTTTTTCCAAAATAACTGACTTTATAGTGTAGCATCGCTTTTCCCGGCACATAAAGGGTCGGACATACACGATCCTTTTCCTCCGTCACAATTGGCTGCATATCGGTATCTTCCATATAATGCCAAAAAAGACCTCTTCGAATACGCACCTGAAACTGTGGCCGCACCTGAATGGCGGAAAGTACTGCTTCCTGCAGCAAATCTCCGTCTACATCTTCCCACAAAGTACAACTGACACGAAGGGTTCTGGTGTCACGCTTCTTTGCCGTAGCCAAAAATACCTTCGCTACATTGTCCACTTTATACCAATTTTCACGACTCATTTCTTTTTCCCTCTCTCAAAAATTCATCCTGCACACATTTCGCAAGACGTTTCATTGCGCGGCCTGCCATGGGCAATGGCATCTGCTGATAAACATGCCATCCATCCTTCTCTACATCCAAAAAGGCCCGGCCACCGCTTTTTTTTATTTTTTTCTGAAGTGCTTTGCTATCCTCCAGCAAAATTTCATTTTTTCCAACCATAATCACCGTGGGCGGAAAATCCGTAAAGTCTCCAAACAAGGGACTGTATCTCGAATCCTCCGGGTCCTCCTCCGCCCCAATATAGGCTTCTCGCACACCTTCGATATATTCCTTATTTAAAATCGGATCTTTGATTTTATATTTTTCATAGGACGCAGAAGTGGCAGTCATATCCGTCCAAGGACTAAACAGCAAAATACCTCTGGGCAAATCCTTTCCTTCTTTTTTCAACCACTGGGTCAAGCAAAGAACCAGATTTCCACCAGCAGAATCCCCTGCCAACAAAATATCTTGAGGTGCCAGCCCTTCTCCAAGTAGATATTCCCAAGCCTTTTTCCCATCCTCCAGTGCCGCCGGATATTTATGTTCCGGAGCCAAACGATAGGCAAAAGAAAACACAGGAAGCTGCATGGCAATGGCCATTTTTGCCGCTAAAATTCTAGCATATGCCAATTCTCCACAGGTATAGCCACCACCATGGGCATACAAAATCACCGGCTTCGTCTCCACACCATTTTCCGGCAATACCCATTCACAAGCCATATCCCCAAGCATCAAAGAATCGATTTTCACACCGCCGGAAGGTGCCGCCAAACGGCCTGCCAATTCCATGGCTGTGCGCTGTCGTTTCAAATCCTCTTCCGTCAAGGAATTGCCCCCTATGGAATTTACTGCTTTGATGGCTCGCATCAAAGGATCGTTTAAATGAAAAGTTCGTAATGCCATGCTTTCTCCAATAAAAAATGACGAAAAATATCATTTATTTCCAAATAACATTTTACGCCATTTCCACGTCTATCTCCCATAGACAATTTTTAAGTATTGTAAAAGAAAAAGTAAATGTCGTTCCTAACCCCAGAAATCCACCGGCTCATACTCCTGCAATTTCGCTAAGAACCCGGCTTTTACCAGTTCCTCTTGAATCAAATCCAAGGTTTCTTCCGAGTCTGCCACGATTGTATGATAGTGATAACCGGATGTCACATTTTTCAGTAAAGATGACTTTCCGGAAGCAATGTTTTCCATGTATGTTTTCACATCGCGTCTGGACTTGATTTGCATGTCAGCCTTAATCATGCCGTAGACCTTGTGGTATACAAATACATCCTGTACCACGCCCCCATTATCTACATACAAACACAATTCCTTTTCCGTTTCTTCATCTGTATGATAAACCTTAAAAACACGGCTGCACACATCTGTTTCCTTCAGTAAGTACCCACGATTGGTACTGTAAACATTGTGTCCTGCAGCACGAAGAAGGGCAATATCCTGAACCACGATTTGTCGACTCACCTTCAAATCCGTAGATAGACTGGTTCCGGAAACCGGTTTTTCACTTTTTTTCAAAATGTCCAGTAACATGGCTCTCCGTTCTTCTCCCGTCATGTTTGCCTCCTTCTGTCTCCTCGTTTTATACTGCATGTAAATTCTTTAATGAAATATCCAAAATCGGAGCGGAATGTGTAAGAGCTCCGCTCGATACATAGTCTACCCCTAAATTTGTAAGTTTGGCAATGTTTTCTTTTGTGACATTACCGGAAACTTCGATTTCTGCTTTTCCATCGATGATTTCAATGGCCTTCTGCATTTCCTCTGTAGACATGTTGTCCAACATAATGATGTCTGCGCCGGCTTCCACCGCATCCTTCACCATTTCCAAAGTTTCCACTTCCACTTCAATTTTACGAACAAATGGTGCATAGGCTTTTGCCATGGTAATGGCTTCCTTGACACCACCGGCTGCACCGATGTGGTTATCCTTTAACAACACACCATCGGACAAATTGTAACGATGATTGTGTCCTCCCCCCACACGAACCGCGTATTTTTCAAAAATACGATTGTTTGGTGTTGTCTTTCTGGTATCCAAAAGTGTCAATTGGCTTCCCTTCAAAAGTTCTGCCACTTCATGGGTGTAAGTAGCAATGCCGCTCATTCTTTGCAAATAATTCAAAGCGGTTCTTTCGCCACTTAACAGCACACGAATGTCACCAGTGACTTTTGCCAAAAGGTCTCCTTTTTTCACTGCATCCCCATCTTTTACAAAAAAGGAAACTTCTGTCTTTTCATCCAACAATTGGAAGGTTCTTTTAAAAACCTGAAGTCCGCAAATAATGCCATCTTCTTTTGCCAAAAGGTCCACTTCCCCTAAAGTGTATTGTGGCATTACACTGTTTGTCGAAACATCTTCACTTGTAATATCTTCTCTTAAAGCGCTTAAAATAAGCGGATCCACATTTAAATGTAAGGTATTTGTATCAAACATAATATTTTTGCTTCGAGAAATTCCGAAGCATCCTTTCTCTTTATTTTCTACGCGGAAATCTGATTCTTTTCTTCCACTTTCATTTCTCTTTCAATGATTGCTTTGTTTTCTGCTCTCCAAGCATCCATATTCGCATATTTGCTGTAATCCGGCACTTCTGTATCCACAGAAAAACCAGGTACTTCCCAATTTTTCAACATGGAATTGGCCGCCCGTTTTGCAAATACCAGGCTTTCCAACAAAGAATTGCTCGCCAAACGATTTTTTCCGTGCACGCCGTTACAAGCGGTCTCCCCTACTGCATACAAGTGCTCCATGGTGGTCTTGCTGTCTACATCCACCTGCACGCCACCCATAAAGTAATGCTGCGCCGGCACCACCGGAATACATTCTTTGTCCGGGTCATAACCGTGCTCTCTGCAATAGGCCAAGATGTTTGGAAAATGCTTTTCTCTTTCTTCCTTTGGAATGGGGCGCAAATCCTCCCAAACAAAGTCCGTGTGATCTTTTTTCATCTGGTTCAAAATTGCTTCCGTCAAAAGGTCTCGCGGCAGCAATTCGGAAACAAAACGTTTTCCATTTTTATCGTAAAGTTTTGCCCCTTCTCCGCGCACAGATTCTGAAATCAAAAAGCTACGTTCCTTTTTTTCCTTGGTGTAAAAAGTCGTCGGGTGAATCTGTACGTAATTCAGATTTTGGCACGCCACGTTATGACGCAATGCCAAAGCCAAACTGTCCCCAGTCAAATGTGGAAAATTGGTAGAATGTGGATAAAGTCCACCTACGCCGCCGGTAGCAAGAATAGTGTAACTAGCTTCAATGGCAAAACAATCGCCACCCGGATTGCATGCCACAATTCCGTAACACGTATTTTGTTTTTCCAACAAATCCACCATTTCCATCCGATCTAAAATCGTGATATTTTCACGCTTCTCCACTTCTTTCAACAAATGAGACGTAATTTCACGACCGGTTTCATCCTCATGAAACAAAATACGTGGTCTGCTGTGGGCTCCCTCTTTCGTAAACAAAAAGCTTCCGTCTTCTTTTTTTGCAAATTCTGCTCCATAGGAAACCAAGTCCGAAATCACATCCTGCGAAGAACGAATCATAATCGATACCGATTCCGGATTGTTCTCATAATGTCCGGCGCGCATCGTATCTTCAAAAAAAGCATCGTAATCTTTTTCCTCCGGCAACATGCAAATACCACCCTGCGCCAAAAAGGAATCGCTTTTTTCAACCTCTGATTTTGTAATCATCAAAACCTGTTTTTCCTGCGGTACCTGGAGTGCGAAATAAAGTCCAGAACAGCCGGTACCAACGATTAAAACGTCCGTTTTCATTTCCTACCTTCTTTCTGAAAATCCTCTATGGGATTTTCCATGCAAATCATTTCATTTTCCTTTGCGTTCATTTGCTCATTTCCGGTATCATAGCACATAATTTTTTCACTGACAAGACAGTTGTTAATCTACTGTAAACTTTTTGCTTGACAGTAAACCCTGTGTTTTCTATAATGAGACACAAATTGCAAGATAACATTGCGATAAAATTAGGAAAGTAGGTTTCATTATGACAACCAGAGAATTACAAGAAGAAATCCTTCGGATTAAGAAAGAAAGAGATGTCTGTTTACTTGCCCACGCTTATCAAAGCCAGGACATTACAGAAGTCGCTGATTTTGTAGGAGACTCCTATGGCCTCAGTTTACAGGCTGCAAAAGCACCGCAAAAAACTGTGCTTATGGCGGGCGTTCGTTTTATGGCAGAAACGGTAAAGGTCTTATCCCCGGAGAAAAAAGTCTATCTGGTAAATCCTCTGGCAGGTTGTCCCATGGCTGAACAAATGGATTTGGAACAGGTGGAATCCCTTCGTGCCCAGTATCCGGATCATAAAATCGTGGCCTACATCAATACCACCACAGAATTAAAAACAGCAGTAGATGTTTGTGTCACCTCATCTTCTGCCTTGACGATTATTAAAAATTTAGACGCGAAAAAAATTCTTTTTATTCCGGATTGCAACTTAGGGAAATGGATTGAAGCCCAATGTCTGGAAAAAGAATTCTTATTTTTCCATGGCGGTTGCCCAACCCACCAGCGCATTAAAGTAAAAGATGTCGAGCTTGCAAAATCTCTACATCCCCACGCGGAAGTGTTGGTTCATCCGGAATGCTTACCGGAAGTCACTGCACGTTCCGATTACGCCGGCAGCACCACCGGTATCATGAGTTATGCTAAGAAAAGTGAGAACAAAGAATTTATCATTGGAACCGACCACAGCATTGTACAGCACCTGCAGTATGATTGCCCGGACAAAGTCTTTTATCCTTTGTCCAAAGAATGCATCTGCCACAACATGCACATCACCACTTTAGGCGATGTTTACCGTGCCGTGTGCGGATTGGATGGAGAAGAAATTCTTTTGGAAGAAGAAGTGCGTGTAAAAGCCAAACATTGTATCGACGAAATGATTCGATTAGGTGGCTAAAGAACATAAAAAAGACCTCACACAAATGCTTTGTGTGAGGTCTTTCTACATTTGGATTTTCTAACTATAAAAATCCATTTCTAATATTTCTTATAAAATTTTACAAATAGAATTGCCAAAATCAGAGCCAAGAAACATCCTCCAATAATCAGCCAGGTTTCCAAATCCAAATCAAAGATGGTTGTCTCGGAATCTGTGCTTGTCTCTTCACTTTCTTCTTCGGATTCTGCTACCATATCCGGCATTTCCATATCTCCGCTTTCAGAGAAATCCGGAGCTGTGCCATCCGTGCTTCCACTCATATCCGGTGGGGTACCACCGTTACCGCCTTGCATATTTCCACCGTTACCGCCCATACCACCCGGGCCCATGGCCGTAGTCGTATCTGAGGAATCGGTATCCGATGTGATTACTGCTGTGGTCGTTACTGCCGTAGTAGTTACCGCACTCATAGTGGTTGCACGATTGAGGCTGGAAGAATCTGTACTACCAGAAGCATCATTTGTTGTAGTATCCTCCGAAGTATCACTGGATGAGCTACTATCAGTGGAATCCTCTGTGGTATCACTTGAGAAGTTTCCACGACCCATGCCGCCACCCATCATACCACCGGAAGTACTGTTGCTATAAACCACTTCACTTAAAGTGATTTCCTCTGTGGTATCTCCGATGGTAAGGGTATACGTTTCGCCCACTTCCATGCCTTCGGTACTAAGTGTTACTGCTGAAAAAGCATATTCCACAGTATAAGAAAGAATGACATTTCCTTCACTATCCGTTAAGGTTACGGTACTTCCAGCTTCTGCACCATCACTTAATGTATAAGTAATCGACGCCTGTGTAGAAGTATCGCTTACGCTTTCCAACATACCGGAGCTTCCTGCTGCCACAACAGTTCCTCCGTTGATTTCCAATACACCATTATTTTCACTACCATAATCCAGTGCATTGTTCATTCCTGTATTATTCAAGGAAATATATACGTATCCTCCGGAAATAATAATGTCTCCGTTGGAATCCAAACCATCTGCATCCATTCCGGACTCATTATAAATACGTACCGTACCGCCGCTGATGTGAATCCATACTTCTGATTCCTCAGAATCTTCATCGGTTGAAGTGGTATCGGTGTCATCTGTAGTCGTTGTATCTTCATCCGAAGAATCACTGTCTGTACTGTCATAAACAGTTAAGTAAATCGTATCTGCCGTGGTCTTCGTCTTCGTTGTACTGCTACTAGAATCACTACTACTTGTACTGCTGGCAGTATCGTCGCTGCTACTTGTACTGCTTGTAGAATCCTGCGTATCGCTACTTGAAGTATCATCTGAACTACTATCCTGGTTGTTCTGCATGCCACGGCCCATGCCGCCCATGTTTCCATCCATGTTTTCATCCATGTTGCCTCCCATGTTGCCGCCACCCATCACATCGGTAGAAGATCCATCGGTTGCATTAAATCCATCATCACTACAGTAAATCGTGATATCACCATCTGTCACTTCAATGGTCGAACCTTCAATTCCTTCGTATGCATCGGTAATTAAAATCGTACCACCTGCAATCGTAACGGAACCATCACAATGGATACCGTCATCCTCTGCGGAAATTGTTAAGGTTGCGCCGGTAATGGCAATACTGTCATTTACATGCAAACCATCCTCCGGACAAGTAATGGTAATATTTCCACCTGTAATTACCAGGCTATCGTTCACCTCAATACCATGTTCGTAAGAAGTGGTAATGGTCAAACTACCGCTTCCATTGATGGTCAAATCATCATGGGAGTAAATTGCTCCGCCGGTACCATCATCTACTGCTTCCTCGCTGTAACTATCGCCGGTAGTCAAATAATTTTCAGTGCCCTCAGCCAAAGTCAAGAACACTTTATCTGCCTGATCTATTTGAATTGCTGCGTCATCTTCGCAGGTAATATCTACGCCATTAAGCAAAATCCAAACTTTAGAAGAATCATAAGCATCTACAATAATACTTCCATTGCTTAAGGTTCCGCTAATCACGTAGGTACCCGCCTGGGAAATTACCAAATCCCCATCATATTCATATGCTCCATCTCCTGAAATGGTGATTCCATCATCACTTAAGGTAATGACTGTGGCGTCTGAGGTATCCCAGTCGCCATCTAAGTCATTTGTGGTAAAAATAGAATCTCCGGTATAACTTTCGGCATCCTCATCTACAACGGCCGTCAGTCCAAGTTTTTCACCGTTCATAAACAGCACGGTGACAAGAACGGATATTAGCACAATCACAACGCAGATGATATTAATATGTTTATGCGTTGACATGGCGTTCCTCCTTTATCCCATATAGTCGCCGTTGTAAGAAACCAATACTGCGCTATGTACACCCGGCATTTCTGATAACTGGTTGATGAAATCGGTATTGTCATCCATCAAACGAATTTCCATGTTTAATTCCACTTCGCCTCTCTGTGCGGATTTGCTCTTTGTAACACATCTCTTAGAAACTCTCTTTAAGAAGTTTACTGCTTCTACTTCTGCTTCATGTCCGTCGCAACGGATTACTACGATGTATGGGTTGCTGTGATCTTTTCTGTTGGCAAAAATAAGTAAGAAAATACCGATAAAAATGCTACCGAATACCGCAAGCGGAATGAGTCCGGCTGCTAATACAATACCGGCTGCAATAGACCAAAACAAAAATGCAATATCAAGAGGCTCTTTAATGGCGGTACGGAAACGAACGATAGACAAAGCACCGACCATACCTAAAGAAAGAACTACATTGCTGGTTACAGCCAGGATTACAAGTGTTGTAATCATTGTTAATGCTACTAAAGTTACTGCGAAACTAGAGGAGTACATCACTCCGGAATAGGTTTTTTTGTATACTAGGAAAATAAATATTCCTACGCAAAATGCTAATGCAAGAGCAAGCACCATGTCAAAAATGCTGACTGAGGTTACATTCTCTAAGAAACTTGATTTAAAAATATCACTAAATGTCATTTTTCTTCTTTCTCCTTTATCTTTCCAGAACATCTACTGTCCCGTTTTTTTCTTTTTTTCGTATTAATTACTCCAGCCTATTCGATTGAACACTACCCGTATATTCGACACTGGGCGTATTTGGAAAAAGCAGTTACTCTTCTTCCCGGAGTTTGGACACAATCCTTAATAATGGTGGGCAAATATTCATCCCATTTTACTTCCATGATAATTCCTGCGTCACCTGCGGGAACCGTAATGCAATCCCAATTTAAAAAGTCAGTGCATCCTAGGCCTGTACGAATATTATAGTCAAAGGTAACTCGAACATTCCCCGGCCGATAAATGAATGGCTCTCTGGTATAATCCACGATGGTTTTCGGCCGCATGCCCTGGTACTGCATTTTACAATACAATTCCTGCACCAATGGCCTTTCGGAATCCATCATCCAATCCAAATCGCCATCTACAATAGCCTGAGCCTCTTCCGGGGTCAAATGGGCACTGTACTTGGTACCAAGACCATTGTTTTTACTTTTCTTTTCCAAATGTATGAGAGAAGTATCTCCATTATAATAACGGATTCGAAATTTTTCTCTCATATTCACACCATCGATTTTCTCTCGTAACGCCTTATCTGTCATATTGTCAAAATATAAACTTCGAATAAGATACTTTCCATCTATGGTATGTGGGTCCGGTATTGCCACAGCCTGCAATCGTTGCCTGATTGCCAGCATGTCGGACCAGGTGATTTCATGTTTCCATTCATGTCTGTACTTGTTTCCGATATGAATCACTCCCTTCCGTTTTCATATGGCCATTATAGAATGTCAACCTAAAATGAACTTAAAGTAGAAAAAAAATTTTTCTTAGCCGCTTCCCAGGGCAACCAATCATTTCCCATCCTCCCCAGCTAAGGAATTCTACCACTCAAAAAATCCCCCAAATCGTATTCTCCCACACCCCGGCAACCCGGGCATGTAGGAGAATCAACCTTTGGGGGATTCCTTTATTTACTTTGTTTCCAAGTATTTTTCTACGCTGCAGAGTTTTACACAAACAACGAGTACTTCTGCTGCTAAGCGAAGCTCTTCTAATGTTGGGTAAGAAGGAGCGATACGGATTACAGAATCCTTAGGATCTTTTCCGTATGGGAAAGGTGCTCCTGCGCCTGTTAAGGTGACGCCGCATTCCTTTGCCTTTGCAACAATGGCTTTTGCAGTTCCTTCCGGAGCATTTAAGCTAATGAAGTAACCTCCCTTTGGAGAAAGCCAGCTTGCGATGCCATAAGGAACTAATTCCTCTGTGAAAATATTTTCTACTAATTCAAACTTTGGTCTCATGATATCCGCATGTTTCTTCATGTGTGCCATGATTCCTGCTTTATCTTTTAAGAAACGAACGTGACGAAGCTGGTTCACCTTGTCATGACCGATGGTCTGAACGGTGAACTGTTTCTGGATTTCCTTTAAGTTTGCTTCTGAAGTTGCAATTGCAGAGATACCACCACCTGCAAAAGTAATCTTAGATGTAGAAGCAAATTCATATACCATATCCGGATTTCCGGCTTTTTCACACTCTGTTAAAATGTCTAAAATTTCCGGCTGATCATCATCGTATAAATAATGAACAACATATGCGTTATCCCAGAAAATACGGAAGTCTTTTGCTGCCGGTTTTAAGTTTGCGAAACGACGAACGGTTTCATCCGAGTAAACCACACCTTCCGGGTTGGAGAACTTCGGTACACACCAAATACCCTTTACTGCAGGGTCGTTGTTGACATACTGTTCTACCAAATCCATATCCGGGCCGTCTTCGGTCATTGGGATATTGATCATCTTGATACCGAAGGATTCTGTTACTTTGAAATGTCTATCATATCCAGGTACCGGGCAAAGGAATTTCACTTCGTCCAATTTGCACCATGGAGTTTCACCGCTTACACCATGAATCATAGAGCGTACTACAGTGTCATACATAATATTCAAGCTGGCATTACCATAAACAATCACATGATCCGGAGTGGTTCCCATCATTTCAGCCATTAAACGTTTTGCTTCCGGAATACCTGTAAGTTCTCCGTAGTTACGGCAGTCTACTCCATCCTCTGTGGTAAAATCTGCTTCACTTGTGAAAATATCCATCATACCTGCAGAAAGTTCCAACTGCTCTGTGGATGGCTTACCTCTTGCCATATTTAAAGAAAGGCCTCTTTTCTGATAATCCTTGTAAGCCTGCTCTAAACTCTCTTTTTCCTGTAAAAGTTCTTCTTTACTGTAGTCACTATACTTCTTCATCGGTTCCTCCTCTGTCGATTTCTTCCAGCATATTCATATACGCCTGTATTTGCTTTTCATATCCGTTTTCCCCGGGTTCAAAGAACTTCACGTTCTCCATACCCTCCGGCAAATAATTCTGCGTCACGTAATGATGAGGATAATCATGGGCATATTTATAACCCACACCATGCCCCAACTTTCCGGCACCCTTGTAATGGGCATCCTGCAAATGAACAGGAATTGGTGGTGTCTTGTTTTCTTTCACATAATTCATTGCCTTAGCAACTGCCATATAAGACGCATTGCTCTTTGGCGCCGTAGCCACATAAATCGCTGCCTCAGACAAAATAATCTGCGATTCCGGCATACCAATTCGCTCTACTGCCTGTGCAGCGGCGGTCGCCACTACCAAAGCATTGGGATCAGCCATTCCCACGTCCTCTGCCGCGCAAATCACAATTCGTCTTGCAATAAATCGGATATCTTCGCCGGCATAAAGCATTTTTGCCAAATAATATGCAACTGCCTGGGGGTCAGACCCTCGCATACTTTTTATAAAAGCGGAAATCGTATCGTAATGATTGTCTCCGGTTTTATCGTATTTCACCACTCGTTTTTGAATACATTCCTGCGCCACATCCAAAGTAATATGAATCTTGCCATCCGCCGACGGCTCTGTGGTCAGTACCCCAAGTTCAATGGCGGTAAGCGCTGCTCTGGCATCTCCATTGGCGGTATCAGCCAAAAAAGAAAGAGCATCCTCATCGATTTCAGCATGATAACTACCCATGCCTTTTTCCACATCCGTAAGGGCCCTTTTTAATAAGGTCGCAATGTTTTCTTTTGATAAAGAGTGGAGTTCAAAAATAACGGATCGGGATAACAACGCCCCGTTCACCTCAAAGTAAGGATTTTCCGTGGTGGCACCGATTAAAATCACGGTACCGTCCTCTACAAAAGGTAATAAGTAATCCTGTTGTCCTTTGTTGAAACGATGAATCTCGTCGATAAACAAAATTGTTTTCTTGCCATACATGCCTTGGGTGTTCTTCGCCTGCTGTACCACTTCTTCCATGTCTTTTTTTCCGGCTGAAGTAGCATTGATCTGGGTGAACTCCGCGCTGGTGGTATGCGCAATCACTTTGGCAAGTGTAGTCTTTCCGGTTCCCGGAGGTCCGTAAAAGATAATGGAAGAAAGCTTGTCTGCCTTGATGGCACGATACAAAAGCTTGTCTTTTCCAATGATGTGCTCCTGCCCAACCACTTCTTCTAAGGTAGTGGGTCGAAGTCTGGATGCCAAAGGAGATTCCTGTTTCATATTTTGATCTCTCATGTAATCAAATAAATCCATGTTCTCTCCTGTCTGGACGGACATTTGTTGCTGTAGCAAAGACAGTCACGTCACAAAAAAAGGACTATCTCTTAGTCTACCTAATATAAAATACGCCAAATACCCCTCAAATACAAGAGATATTTGGCATTTTTTTATTTTTCGACTTTTGCTACAAGTTCTTTTCCATTTTCCGTCTGATTTACGTCAATTGTTATAATAGAGCCTTCTGATATATCTCCAGATAATATCTCTTTGGCTGCTAAAGTCTCTACATGTTTCTGCAAAAACCGCTTCATCGGTCTGGCACCATAAATCGGATCATACCCATTTTCTATACAGTAATCCTCTGCCTCTTTGGTAAGCTCCACACTGACTTCCCGGTCTTTTAACCGGTCATTCAACTCTGCCATCAACAATTTTAAAATGCCTCCGATGTTGTCTTTCGTTAATGGTTTGAAGAAAATCGTTTCATCCAAACGATTTAAAAATTCCGGTCGGAAGGATCTACGTAGTTCCTCGGTCACTGCTTTTTGGCATTCCGGTAAAATATTGCCGTTTTCATCAATCCCATCCAAAATCTCAGAGGAGCCTAAGTTACTGGTTAAAATCAAAATGGTATTTTTGAAATCCACCGTGCGGCCTTGAGAGTCTGTAATACGTCCATCATCCAAAACCTGCAACAATACGTTAAATACATCGGGATGGGCTTTTTCAATCTCATCAAACAACACAACGGAATATGGTTTTCTACGTACGGCTTCTGTCAACTGGCCGCCCTCTTCGTAACCAACATATCCCGGAGGCGCTCCAATCAGACGAGACACAGAATATTTCTCCATATACTCCGTCATATCAATACGCACCATATTGTTTTCATCGTCAAAAAGACTGGCTGCAATGGTTTTTGCAAGCTCTGTTTTGCCCACACCGGTGGGTCCTAAAAACAGGAAGGAACCAATGGGCTTCTTCGGGTCTTTGATTCCGGCTTTGGAACGAATAATCGCTTCTGTCACCATTGTCACCGCTTCATCCTGTCCAATGACTCTCTGATGCAACTCCTCATCCAAATGCAGGGCTTTTTGTTTTTCCCCTTCGGTCAATTTTGCCACCGGAATACCTGTCCACCGTGAAATAATCCGCGCAATTTCCTCATCGGTAATAGCTTGATGTACTAGGGTCAATTCCTCGTTTTTCACTGCCTCCTCCTGACGTTCCAATTCCTCCGTCAGTTGCGGCAAACGACCGTATTTCAATTCTGCTGCTTTATTCAAATCATAGTTCTGTTCAGCATTTTGAATTTCTTTTTTCAAAGCCTCTAGTTCTTCCCGCAAAT
The DNA here is from genome assembly GCA_045657625.1 of Lachnospiraceae bacterium. GTDB lineage: Bacteria > Bacillota > Clostridia > Lachnospirales > Lachnospiraceae > JAZOTM01. The sequence continues at coordinate 11,147 of JAZOTM010000014.1, read as the reverse complement.
GCTGTACTTTTTCCACGGATTTCTTTTCATTATCCCACTGAGCCTTCTGTACTGCAAACTCACTCTTTAACTCTGCCAGCTCGGCCTGCAAGGATTCCAAACGCTCCATGCTAAGGTGATCCTCTTCTTTTTTCAAAGCCGTCTCTTCAATTTCCATCTGCATAATCTTGCGGTTTAAAGCGTCCAGTTCCGTAGGCATGCTATTCAACTCTGTTTTAATCAAAGCACAAGCTTCATCCACCAAGTCAATGGCTTTATCCGGCAAGAAACGATCAGAAATATAACGGTTCGATAAAGTCGCCGCTGAGACCAGGGCACCATCAGTGATTTTTACTCCGTGAAATACCTCGTAGCGATCCTTAATACCTCGTAAAATGGAAATGGTATCTTCTACAGTAGGTTCTTCCACCATCACCGGTTGGAAACGGCGCTCTAAGGCCGCATCCTTTTCAATATATTCCCGATATTCATCCAAAGTGGTAGCCCCGATACAATGAAGCTCTCCTCTTGCCAGCATAGGTTTGAGTAACTGTCCAGCATCCATGGCACCGTCTGTTTTTCCGGCACCTACAATGGTGTGCAACTCATCAATGAACAGAATGATTTCACCATCACTGTTTTTAATTTCATCCAAAACCGCTTTCAAACGTTCTTCAAATTCACCACGATACTTGGCACCGGCAATCAACGCTCCCATGTCCAAGGCAAACAATCGCTTATCCTTCAAACCTTCCGGCACGTCGCCAGCCACAATACGTTGGGCCAATCCCTCTACTACGGCAGTCTTACCAACACCCGGTTCTCCAATCAACACCGGATTATTTTTCGTCTTTCTAGACAAAATCCGAATGACATTTCGAATCTCTTCGTCTCGGCCAATGACCGGATCCAACTTTTGATCTCTGGCACGTTCCACCATGTCATATCCATATTTTTCCAAGGTGTCATAAGTAGCTTCCGGATTGTCAGAAACCACACGCTGATTTCCGCGCACCTCTGCCAAAGCAGACAAAAACCGATCTCTGGTAATGCCATACTCCTTGAAAATTTCTTTCAAGCCCGCATTCGGATATTTTAATAAAGAAAGGAACAAATGCTCAACGGAAACATATTCGTCTCCCATTTGCTTTGCAATGTCTTCTGCATGAATCAGGGCCTTGTTCAAATCCGGTCCCATATAAACCTGGCCTCCACTGACCTTGGTACGCATGTCCACGTGACGCTCCACGTTGGAAACAAAGTGTTCCTTCTGGATTTCCATTTTTTCAATCAACTTTAAAATCAGACCATCTTCCTGTCGCACCAGGGCCAACAGCAAATGCTCTTCTTCTATCATTTGATTGCCATATTCATATGTAATCTTCTCGCAATCGTTGATTGCTTCTATTGATTTCTGCGTAAATTTTTGAATATTCATTGGCACACCTCCTACCAAAAAATACGTAATTTCCTTGCTTTACACTTGTTATAGCAAAAATTGTTAGCACTGTCAAGAGGTGAGTGCTAATTCAATTTTTTAGTTTCAATCCAATAATTCATCCAGCGTACATCCATATGCCGGTAGGAAATCCCGTACAAAATCCCCAACCTCCGGGAGCTCTGCAATCATAGCTTCGATGGATTTTAAGGTAGATTGCTTGGCTGTACGAAATTCGCTGTTTCCCGCATTTTCCTCTTCCATACATTTAATCAAAGCCGACAATTTATCCGCAGCTTTTACCAAACGACGCATATAGGCTTCCTCCTCTGTGGCTTCCGGATGAAATAAGGGCGCATAGGCTCTCCGTAAATCCTCCGGCAATTTATCTAAGAGCTTATCTTCTGCCATGCGTTCAATATCCTTGTACGCATGACGAATTTCTTCATTATAATACTTCACCGGAGTAGGCATATCTCCGGTGATAATTTCCGACGCATCGTGATACAAACCAATCAATGCTGCCTTTTCCTCATTCAAATTTCTCTGATATCTGGTATTTCCAATGACGCACAACGCATGGGCAATCATCCCCACTTCCAGACAATGCTCACTCAGATTCTCCGTTCTGGCATTGCGCATCAATGCCCAACGTTCAATATATTTCATACGCGATATGGTCGCAAAAAAATGATAAGTCATCTAATCCCCTCCTCCGAACTACTTCTTCTATTATATGCAATCCCCAAAGACAGCGCTAGTCCATACTGTCACAACTCTTTTTATCTCCTGGACAAGGATTTCTCTCATGATGAAGTATAAAAGGATCTATATTAACATTCTTCCATTGATGTTGAAGAAGCATCTTGTAAAACAATTTGGAAAAGATATCACAAAAAAACATGTCAACTTATCATAACATGCAGGATTGGGCAGATGCCCATCCGGAATATAAGGATGATTGAAAATCCTAGATAAACTTGTCCCGGTTATCCGCGGAATACATGTCCTCTCCCCCAAAACTTATCTCCGCGTCGGTACTCTTTCTCTTTAAAAATACTTGAAAATCGACTAAATTGTCATTTTACCCTGTACTCAAAAAAAAGCCTTTTCTACGGGTACAGGGTAAATTTTTAAAATCTTCAGATTACCACGTACTTTTCAATTTCTATACTACTTCTCCAATCATGAAATACCCTACAAATACCAATATTTCGTCATCTCCCCCGTATATTCTTTCTTTAACCATCTTTAAACATCTCTATTTTCAAAAATAGATACTGGGCAAATACGAATTTTGGGATATTTCCCACGTACTTTTTCAATATATAAATTATTTGGTACCTTACAAATCATTAAAATCTCCATCCTATCCTGTATTATTCCTTTGCCAATTCTCTCCTCAGTCCTTTTCACATCTCGCGCAATGCACAGGCCACCTGCCAAGGTATTTCCGAGCCATTGGATTGCCATACACAGTAGTGCGTATCCCAGCGCAGCGCTCATCCTTAGCAACGAATATACAAGAAAGAATGTCGCATGCGACATTCTCGCGCCAAGCGCGGTTGCATTTATGCAACATTTACATCTCGCGCGCGTGCGCTTCCATAGCGGAGCGCTTTTTTATATCATAGGAATGGAATTTCCTATGATATAAAAAAAGTCACTTCAGAAAATATCTGAAGTGACTTTTTTATTTTTATATATTCTTTTATTCCAATTCAAAAGCACCGGTGTACAACTGATAGTAAGTACCCTTCTGTGCAATCAAATCATCATGGCTACCACGTTCAATAATATTTCCGTGATCCAATACCATAATTGCTTCACTGTTTCTTACGGTAGAAAGACGATGGGCAATTACAAATACCGTTCTGCCCTTCATCAAGTTATCCATACCTTCCTGAACCAAAGCTTCTGTTCTGGTATCGATGGAGGATGTAGCTTCATCCAAAATCATAACCGGTGGATCTGCCACTGCAGCACGTGCAATGGAAATCAACTGTCTCTGACCTTGGGATAAACTAGCACCGTTTCCGGTAAGCATCGTATCATAGCCTTCCGGCAATCTAGTGATAAATCCATGTGCATTGGCAAGCTTTGCTGCTGCAATACACTCTTCATCCGTTGCATCCAGACGGCCATAACGAATATTGTCCATAACCGTACCGGTAAATAAGTTTACATCCTGTAAAACAACGCCAAGAGAACGTCTTAAATCCGGTTTTTTAATCTTGTTTATGTTGATGCCGTCATAACGAATCTTTCCATCCGGAATGTCATAAAAACGATTGATCAAGTTGGTAATGGTGGTCTTTCCGGCACCGGTAGCACCAACAAAGGCAATCTTCTGACCCGGTTTTGCAAACAAGGAAATGTTATGAAGCACTAATTTCTCCGGAACATATCCAAAGTCTACGTCAACCATTTGTACATCACCGGTTAACTCCGTATAGGTAACGGTACCTTCCGCCTTGTGCGGATGTCTCCAAGCCCATTTGCCCGTTTTCTTTTCGCTTTCTACGATGTTTCCATCTTTATCATATTCGATATTTACGAGTTCTACATAACCTTCATCTGCTTCCGGCTCTTCATCGATGATTTCAAATACGCGGCTGGCACCTGCAGCTGCCATAGCGATTAAGGAAACCTGCATAGACATCTGACCAACGGTCTGAGACAACTGTCTACACATGCCAAGGAAGGAAATAATAATACCGGCTGTTACCACTGTCACACCCTGCAAAGAAAGGTTTGGTGTCTTGTAATAAACCATGATTGCACCAATCACAGCCAAAATAACATACATGATATTTCCAATGTTACTTAGAATCGGCATCAAAACGTTACCGTTTTTATTTGCTTCATCCGCATCTTGGAATAACTGCTCATTTAATTTTACAAAATCCTGTCTTGCTTCTTCTTCATGGCAGAAAACTTTAACGACTTTCTGGCCTTCCATCATTTCTTCAATGAAACCTTCTTCCTTCGCCAAAGAACGCTGCTGTGCCATCATGTATTTTGCACTGGCACCACCAAAATTCTTGGTAACACGAAGCATAATAAAGATAAAGCAAATAACTGCAAAGGTAAGCCATACGCTAAAGTAAAGCATCATAAAGAACATTGCAATAATACTTAAGGATGACTGTAACATCATAGGAATACTCTGGCCAATCAACTGACGAATCGCATCCACGTCATTGGTATAAGTACTCATAATATCTCCATGGGCATGGGTATCAAAGTATTTTACCGGTAATGTCTGCATTTTTCCAAACATTTCATCTCTCAAATGCTTCAAGGTACCCTGTGTCACAGTGGCCATCAATCTTGTATATAAGAAAGAACCGCAAACACCTAAGATATAAATACATGCCATGGTAATAATGGTCTGCCAGAACAAAGCAGAAACACTGTCAAATCCATCTGTAATACCCGGTGTAATCACCTGGTCAATTAAACGCTGCATAAAAATAGTTGCGATGGAGGAAGAAACTGCACTTACCACAATTCCTAACACAACAAACACCAATCTACCTTTATAGTGCGCGAAAATAAACTTTAACAAACGTCCTAAGGAGCCTTTTTTTGCATCATTTTTCTTCATATCACTCATGCCTCTGCCTCCTTACTCTTTGTTTGTGAATCATATACTTCACGATAAATGCCATTCTTTTCAAGCAATTCCTGATGTGTTCCTTGTTCTACAATCTTTCCTTCATCCATAACAAGAATCATATCTGCATCTTCTACAGAAGATACACGCTGTGCAATAATGATTTTTGTAGTATTTGGAATTTCCTCACGGAACGCACGACGAATCAAAGCATCGGTCTTGGTATCTACTGCGGAAGTAGAATCATCCAAAATCAAAATCTTCGGCTTCTTCAACAAAGCTCTGGCAATACAAAGTCTCTGTTTCTGACCACCGGAAACGTTGGTACCACCCTGTTCAATGTAGGTATCGTATTTGTTCGGGAACTGCTGTACAAATTCATCCGCCTGAGCCAACTTACATACACGTACCAATTCTTCATCCGAAGCTTCTTTATTGCCCCAACGCAAGTTCTCTTTGATGGTTCCGGAAAACAGTACGTTTTTCTGTAAAACCACCGCTACCTGGTCACGCAAAACTTCCAAATCATAATCTCTGACATCGGTACCACCGACTAAAACACGACCTTCGGTTGTGTCATAAAGTCTTGGAATCAACTGAATCAAAGAACTCTTAGAAGAACCGGTTCCACCAATAATACCAACGGTTGCACCTGTTGGGATGGTTAAATCGATATCACTCAAAGCAAATTCTTTGCTTGTAGCCTTGTATTTGAAGGATACATGATCAAATACAATGCTTCCGTCTTCCACGTCTGTCTTGCCATTTTCCGGGGAAGTCAGCTGGCTTTCATGATTCAATACTTCTGCAATACGAACGGCAGATTCACTTGCCATTGTCGTCATAACAAATACCATGGAAAGCATCATCATTGCAGATAAAATCTGAACACCATAAGTAATCAAAGAGGACAATTCCCCTGTAGAAAGGGAAACACCCTGTGTGCTGATAATCATCTGTGCACCAAAATAACTCAATAACAACATAGAAAGATAAATACAGAACATCATAATTGGGTTATTCAATGCAAGAATCTTTTCTACTGCTGTAAAATCGGTACGCACTTCTTCCGATGCATGATAGAATTTCTTCTTTTCATAATCTTCACGTACGAAGGATTTTACCACTCGAATACCTGCCACATTTTCCTGCACGGAATTGTTTAACGCATCGTATTTCTTGAAAATACGTTTAAAAATTGGCATTACAATCAAAATAATACCAAACAACGCAACAGCAAGTACCGGTACGATTGCAACGAAAATAAGAGCCATTTCTGCATTAATGGTAAAGCTCATAACAATGGAGAAAATCATCATTAAAGGCGTACGAATGGCACCTCTGATAATCATTTGATATGCGTTTTGCACGTTTGTTACGTCGGTCGTCAATCTGGTCACCAAAGATGATGTGGAAAATTGGTCAATATCTGTAAAACCAAATTCCTGTACGCGAAAAAACATATCCTGACGTAAATTTTTTGCAAAACCGGCAGATGCCGTTGCTGCGGAACGTGCAGCCATAACACCACAGGCTAAAGAACACATAGCCAGTATCAATAAGATGACTCCATACTGCACAATAATTCCGACGGATTCTCCTGTCATATGGTCAATCAACATGGCCATAACCAGCGGAAGAATACATTCCAAAATAACTTCCAAAGAAACGAATCCCGGGGCCATAAAAGATGTCTTTTTGTATTCCCGTATGCTCTTTGATAAAGTCTGAATTACCTTCAAATTAGTCTCCTCCTTCATGTCTATTTTTTGTTTTTTTGTTTCTTTTTCTTTCGAACACTATATCCAAATGTTCCCAGTTTTTTCCCTAATCCATAATATTCTCCGTGAGAATATGCCAAAGGCTTGGACATGGCAAGGTCAAAACGTTGGTTCTCATTCATATAGGCTTCGTCGGCGTGTACCGCCAACACTTCTGCCAGAAACATGGTATGACTTCCCAAGTTCTTTTCTTCTACCACACGACATTCAATATTTACAGGGCTTCTTTTTAAAAGGGGTGCCTTTACATAGAGCGCTTGTTCACGCTCTAAGTGGCACCTCTCAAACTTATTTACATCTCTACCGGATACAACACCGCAATAATCGGTCTCTTTTACCATATTCTCCGTGGTAAGATTAATTACATATTCACCTGTTTTTTGAATCATCTCGTAGGAGAAACGATTGGGTCTCACGGAAATAGAGACCATAGGCGGATTGGTACAGACTGTACCTGCCCATGCTACGGTAAAAACATTTTCTTTGCCTTCACCGTCTGCCACCGTTACAAGAACTGCGGGAAGCGGGTACAACATGTTTCCCGGCTTCCACAGTTGTTTTGCCATATTAGCTCTCCTGTACTTTTTGTAACGCATTCATAAAGGATGGAACAAACTGTTTCTTACGGCTTACAACACCCTTTAAGATATAACCCTCATTTTCTTTTTCCACGTGAAAAGCTTCTTTTGCTACTAAATCGGAATCTTTTCCTCCACAGATCAAATCTGTCGTCTCATCCAAAATATCAGTAAGCATAACATAAACCATTTTCACTTTTTTCTTTGTCATAACTTCCGGCATATAAGCAATCAAGTCTTTCTTGATGCTATTTAACTGATCTCTACTCATAGCAGAAATCTGCGCTACACCAAAGCTGGTATCTCCGGATGTGAACACCTTGAAATCCTGATAGAAAATTTCTTCTGTGGATTTGTTCTTGAAGTCACTACCTGCTTCAAACATTTCTTTTGCCAAGGCTTCGATTTCTACTCCGGCGATCTTTGCGAGCACTTCTGCTCTTTCCTTATCTACTGCTGTGCAAGTAGGAGAACGGAACATTAAAGTGTCCGAAACAATTGCAGACAATAATAAACCTGCAATATTCTTCTTTATTGTAACCCCATTTTCTTCATACATCAAGGATACAATCGTTGCTGTAGAACCCAATGGCTGATTGCGGAAAAATACCGGAGAAATGGTCTCCAAGCTTCCTAATCTGTGGTGATCGATAATCTCTAAGATTTCTGCTTCATCCACACTATTGACAGCCTGAGTCTTTTCATTATGATCCACCAAGATCAATCTCTTCTTTGTGGAATCCAATAAATTACGACGAGAAATCATGCCCACATAAGAACCATTCTCATCCAATACCGGGAAGTCACGGTGACGTACCTTCGCCATGGTATTACGTACTTCATTTAAAGTATCATCTAATTCAAAGTAAGTAATATCATCCTTCTGCATGAAATACTTAATCGGAATACTCTGATTTACCAATCTGGCAACGGTAAAGGTATCATAAGGAGTAGAAATAATCACAATTTCTTTCTTCTTTGCTTTTTCGATAATAGCATCCGGCACTCTGGTACCATTGCAAACTACCATACAGCTACAGTTTTTCTCAAGTGCAATGGAAAAACTATCCTTACGATCACCGATAATAACAAGGTCATCCTCTTCGATAACATCTGCCATATCGTCCACGGTTCCTGTCGGGATAACCACCTTACCCTTTACGAAATAACCGTGCTCATTTCCGGTTTCCATATAACCATTTACAGTTTCAATGATGTTTTTGTACTGTGTTCTTGCAGTTGCAAGTACATGGCTATCCAAAACATCCATATAAGAAGTAGCCACGTCACCGGTAACAATCACACCTTCTAAGCGATTGTCCGGTTTTGTAATCGGAAGTGTAACAACATTTAATGTCTTCATCAATTCCCATGCTTTTTTCAAGGAAATATGACTATCTACACCATTGGTCTTACGGATTTCAATATCCTTTACCTGTGTTCCGGCATCCGAAATCAATTCCGGTTCTTCTGCCTTAAAACGCTGTAACACATACTTTGTTTCTTCGTTTAACTGTCCAGCCTTCTTTGGCTCATAAACAGTTCCATCTTTGCTTAATTCATTTTTTAAATTAGCATATGCAATTGCAGCACAAATTGAGTCGGTATCCGGATTCTTGTGTCCGACTACCCATACTTTCTTTTCGCTCATAAGAATAAAACCCTACTTTCTATCAAACAACAATTTCCCCCAATAGAATGAAAGTTTTATAGTTTCTGTACCAACACACAAAAGAATACAGCAAGCCACGACTCACCCCAGCTTGCTGTAATATTTACCCCTTAAAATTGAAATACACCTAAAGTATACAGTATAAAAGCAATTAAAACAACAAAATTAATCATAGAAAACCATGTCAATACCTTTAAGTATCCTTTGGTACCATGCGTTGCTTTCTGAATCTCTTCTACATCATCTAATTTATGATAAAGTGTATCCAATTCTTCTTTGATATTGCGGAAGCACTGTACATCCTCCGCATGAATCTTGTCTAAAATTTCATTTTTAGACTTTAACAATTCCGCCTTTGTCTCTTCCACCAAAGTCTTAATAGACTCTGTTGTCTCAGAGGTCTTTGTTAAATTGTCCGTTAATTTTTCATCAATGCTTTGATTTACAAGGTCTAATTTCTCATCTACCTTTTCAATCAATCCATCAATATGCTGTTCTACGTTCCTGGTCAAGTTGTCTGCCTGGCTCTGTTTTTCCTTTAAGATGCCATCCAATTCTTCCGCTTTTCCCTCACGTTCCGTCACTAAGTCCTGTAATTCCTGGACTTTGCTTTCTCTTGAACTCAATAAGTTCTGTAACTGTTTTGCTTTTTCACGGAATTCGTCAATCTGACTTAATAAAAAATCGTCCTTTTCCACCTCTAAAGCTCTCCTCTCCGTATTCTTCATTTTTGTCTTTGTCTTCTTTTTTGTACTGCGTTGCTGATGTACGAATTTTCTTTGCCACTTTTGGAAAAGATTCATCTCCCGCCTCCGTACTCCCTACGTCATTTGCGTATAAACGCCTGAATTTATTATATCACATTGCCTTCTCCCCGTAACGGGATTTCTTTAGAAAAATGAAAGTATTCTATAAATTCCGTAAAGCAGCAATAAATGCGCCGGGTAAAAAATATAGAAAAAGTATTTATTCTGCTTTCCTCTTTTTCCGTTGTACCTGCCAATCGGAATAATTGCAAAAGCCGCTGCCAGTTCAATAAAGGACATGCAAGTCAATGCCAAGCAAGATGCCGCCATTCCCTTCACCGGATTTCTCCGTAAAAAATAAAACAGCACGATAACCAAGACACCCCACTGTCCATAATCCACATGTAAGGCCTCTGCCGCTATAAAGAAGAATATAGATGCATTTAATATAAATCCAAATTGAATGCGAAGGGTCTCAGAAAAATGTGACATGGAAAGCAAGTATAAAATCAAAGTCCCAAGGCCGGCAACCAAGGCCAGACTCAAGAGTTTATCCGTGCCTTTCACAATTCCAAGCATCTCTCCCACTTCTGAATCCGATAGTAGAAAAACGGCATATCCGCCGGCAAAAAACGTGGCAATATAGGTCAAAATTTGAAGATGGGAATTCCATTTTTCCCGCAAACTAATCTGGCGAATAATCCAAAGCAAAAACAGACCTAAAGCTAAGGTAAAAAATACGTTTTGATGTTTCCAGTAAATCAACTTCTGTTCAAAGGCCAAATCAAAAGGAATTTCCGAAATCAATGCAAATAAAAGCAACCGAGAAAAGTATTTCTTGATATTCTTGGTGTGCAAGAACCCTTCCACCAATAAAAAGCAAAAAATCGGCATAGCAATACGTCCTACCGCACGCATGAAGGAATATACATCCTGCAGCATCAAGAATCGGTCGTACATTTCATCTGTCAGCACCAGTGTCCCTGCATTTACAGCCTCTTTTACGTCCAAAATATATGGAGATAACACCGCTGCTGCCACATGATCTATAAACATCGTGATGATTGCAATCACCTTCAACCATTTTCCATTCATCTCTGTGTTTTTTAATTCATTGTTCATTCTAACTTCCAAGTACTCCTTTAAATCATAAAAAAAGCGTAATCAAATTTGAGACGTTTGTCAACGTCGGTTTCCTGTGCAGACATTTCTGTATTTTTTCTTTCCTCCTCTACATAGACGCCCTACAAGTCTTTGGTTCCTTGCTTTCAAAAAAAATGAGGAGGTCCCACCAGGCCCGGACTTTCTATTTTTTTTAAAATGGTCTTTTTTTG
>JAZOTM010000013.1:0-172221 GCA_045657625.1 Lachnospiraceae bacterium | reverse complement strand
TATCAGAATAACTCCTTTCTTAAGTGTTGGTAGATGGTTTCTGGACAATTCTATTTTACCATACTTGGTGAGGAGTTATTCATTTTTGTAGCAATAAAAATGCCGTACTTATGCGTTTTTTGGCGTTTCGCAAACGCCTATTTATAATTTAGAAAAAAAGAGGTGAGGATGAGATGTTTGATATTTATACCAAAAAGCAAATAGCAAAAAATGTTTATATGATTACGGAGCAAGAGTCACCAAGTAAGCCATTTGTAAATATGTATCTGGTTGTGGGAAATGAAGAATCCTTATTGTTTGATTCCGGATTTGGGGTGGTGGATACTTTGCCCTATGAAATTCGGGAATTGACGGACACCCCGGTTTATTGTGTCGTGGGACACGGACATCCGGATCACGTGGGTGCTGCAGAATTATTTAGAAAGGTTTATATGAATGAAAAGGATGATGCCTTATTACCGATTGCTTTATCTTATGAACGTAGAATGGACGATGTATTCTCCGGAGATGATGTGGATGAAAATATATTTGAGTATGCCAAAGAGCATATAGTGGATCCGGGAGGAAAGCATTTTCTTTATAACAACGTAGTAGAAGGGGATGTGTTTGAAATTGATGAGGAACGATTTGAGGTTTTTGAAATTCCGGGACATACCCAAGGGTCTATTGCACTTCTCAATAGAAAAGAGAATTATGCATTTATCAGTGACGCCGTAGGAAAAAGAACTGCGCTTGTGACACTCCCATTAGAAAAAAGAGTTGGTTTAGAAATGTATCGTGACGGGTTGGTACGTTTTATGAGTCAAATTAATGACGATACGCTTTTGTGGTGTGGACATGATAAAGAACCCATGAGCCATGACTTGTTTCAGGATATGATTCAAGCTGTTTCGGATGTATTAGACGGAAAAGTGGAAAAAGATATCCCCAGTGTTTCCAAATTCTCAAAACGGAAAACAGCAATGAATAAAAAGATGATGGAACACGTAGAAGGAAGTATCACTTTAGTATATGACGCAAATTTATTGTAGAGGGTGAAGAGACATTTACTAAGGATGATCATTTCGAAGAGAAGGAGAAGGAAATGGGAAGATATATATTAAAAAGATTGGGATGGATGATAGTGACCACTATGGGGGTGGCATTTATTATCTTTACGATTTTGTATTTAACCCCGGGAGATCCGGCTGAATACATGCTGGGAAGTACTGCAACAGCAGAGGAAATTGCAAATTTAAGACATAAATTGGGTTTGGATCAGTCGTATTTGAAGCAGTTGGGAACCTTTTTTTACAATAGCTTCATTAAGTGGGATTGGGGCACTTCTTGGACGTATAACGTATCTGTAATTGGAGAATTGATGAAACGATTGCCTTATACGATTTTTTTGAATCTGATTAGCATGGTGCTTGCTGTTGTGATTTCGATACCTTTGGGAATCAGCTGCGCAAAGCATCAAGGAAAATGGCAAGACTACGGAATTATTGCATTATGTATGACCTTGATTTCGGTACCTAGTTTTTGGCTGGCTATGGAATGTATCGTAATTTTTGCTTTGAAATTAGGATGGCTTCCGGCATATGGCATTACAAATCCGGGCTGGTGGGTACTGCCAATCTTTACGAGCATGATTGGTGGAATTGCAGGGAATACCAGACAGGTTCGATCTGCAGTTTTGGAAAAAATTCGTTCTGATTTTGTGGTAACAGCTAGAGCAAAGGGAGTACCGGAGCAGCAGATTATGAGAAATCATATTTTCCCGAACGCATTAATGCCGGTTATTACCATTGTTGGTAGTAATTTAGCGAATGTGGTCTGTGGCTCTGCAATTACGGAGCAATTATTTGCGATTCCCGGAGTAGGTAGATATATGTTGGATGGTATTACGTATCGTGATTATCCGATTATCAGAGGGTGTGTTTTGTTTTTTGCGATTTTTACTGCGCTGGTAATGCTTCTTACGGATTTGGTATATGCATGGGTAGATCCAAGAATTAAAGCACAGTATTCGAATTCAGCTCCATTGATTTTACATACAAACAAAAGATATTCACACCATAAGCATGGAACAAAAATGATGGAAAATAATGAGCATGGAGGATCGGATAATGCTGACGAGAAGGAGTCGTAAAGAGAGAAAAATCCCAAGTTGGTGGATTACATTTAAACGAATTTTTTATACGCCAAGTGCAAAACTTGGAGGGATATTATTGGCAATTGTGTTGTTTGGGGCAATATTTGCGCCATTGTTGACACCCTATGGACCAACAGAGGTGAATATTAAAGAGCGATATATGTCGCCTTGCCTTGCACATTTATTTGGAACAGATGCACTGGGACGTGATATCTATACACGAATTTTGTATGGGGCCAAATATTCATTGGCGTTAGGTTTATTGGCAGCAGTCCTTGGAAATTTGATAGGTATCGTATTAGGAAGTATTGCGGGATATTTTGGAGGAAAAGTAGAAAACTTAATTATGCGGTTGTGTGATATTTGGAGTTCAGTGCCGGGACAGTTAATGACATTATTATTGGCAGTTGTGTTGGGTCCGGGCTTTGGAACTACCATTTTAGCAATGTCAATCGGAGGCTGGCCGGGTGGATGTCGTATGATTCGTGCGCAGATTATGAGTGAAAGAGGCAAAGAATATTTGGAAGCCTGTGAGTCGTTTAACTGCCCCAAGGTGGTGATTATGTTTCGCCATTTATTGCCGAACGTAATATCTCCGATGATTGTGGCAATTACAATGCAAATTGGTGGAGGAATTACAGCAGCTGCAGGTCTTTCCTATTTGGGATTGGGTGTGCAACCACCAACGCCGGAATGGGGCGCATTGTTATCAGATGCAGTATCTGTAATTCAGACATACCCATATATGATTTTGTCTCCGGGAATTGCGATTGGTGTAGTAGTTCTTGGGTTTAACTTGATAGGTGATGGCGTTCGTGATGCTATTGATCCTAAACTTAGACATTGACGGAGGCCGGTTATGAGCAAAAATGATTATTTATCAATTGAAAATTTAACAGTGGAATATACTTCAGATGGAAAAATAGTAAATGCAGTCAATGATGTATCTTTTTCTATAGAAAAAGGAAGTGCACTTGGACTGGTTGGAGAAACCGGAGCTGGAAAAACGACGATTGCAAAAGCAATTATGCAAATTTTGCCGGTGCCGCCCTCTATTCAAAAGTCCGGACGTATTTTTATAGAGGGAACGGATATTGTCCCACTTTCAGAGGGAGAAAAAAGAGAATATCGTGGTAGCAAAATGGCCATGATATTTCAGGACCCTATGACTGCGTTAAATCCATTAATGACTGTAGGAGATCAGATTACGGAAGTTCTTATGGTGCATAATTCCAAAATGTCTCGAAAAGAAGCGATGGAAAGGGCAGTGCATTTGTTGGAAATGGTTGGCATTCCCGGAGAACGTTTTGCGGAATACCCCCATCAATTTTCCGGAGGAATGAGACAGAGAGTAGTCATAGCCATTGCCTTGTCCTGTAGGCCGGAATTGTTGTTGGCAGATGAACCGACGTCAGCTTTGGATGTTACAATTCAGGCACAGATTTTGGATTTAATCAAAAAATTACAGATAAAAAGTGGAATGTCGATGCTACTAATCACCCATGATTTAGGGGTGGTGGCAGAGTATTGTGATTACGTTGCAATTATCTATGCCGGAGAAATTCAGGAGTATGCATCAAAGGAAACCTTGTTTTTAAAGAAAAAGCACCCATATACAATTGGTTTATTTGATTCTATTCCGAAATTAGATGGAAAGGAAAAAAGATTACAGCCGATTCCGGGATTACCACCGGATCCAACTAATTTACCAACGGGGTGTAAATTTGCGGAGAGATGTAAATATCGAAAAGAGGCTTGTAAAGAAGGTCAAATTCCGTTGGTGGAAGTGGAAAAAGGACATTGGTGTCGTTGCATAAGATGGAAGGAATTGGAGGGTATGTAAGAATGGAAAAGGTATTGCTGGAAATCAATCATTTAAAAAAGTATTTTCCGGTTCCTATGGGACAAAATTGTGCTGTAGATGATGTGACTTTTTCGATTAAAGAAGGAGAAACCATTGGAATCGTAGGTGAGTCCGGATGTGGAAAGTCGACATTGGGAAGGACGATTATTCGTTTGCAGGAGCCTACAGAGGGACAAGTTCTTTTAGAGGGAAAGGACATTACCCATGTGAAGGGAAAGGAATTAAAAGCGGTACGTGAAAAAATGCAGATTATTTTTCAAGACCCATTTTCTTCCTTGAACCCCAGAATGCCAATTTCTTCGGCAATTATGGAACCGTTAAAATACGCAAGAAAGCTAAGCAGAAAAGAACGAAAAGAAGAAGCAGAACGATTAATGGATTTGGTTGGTATTGAAAAGCGACTTCGGAATGCTTATCCGGAGGAATTGGACGGAGGAAGACGGCAACGTGTAGGCATTGCTCGTGCACTTGCATTACAACCAAAATTTATTATGTGTGACGAACCGGTATCTGCCCTAGATGTTTCTATTCAAGCCCAGGTATTAAATTTGCTTATGGATATTCAAGAGCAAATGGGCTTAGCGTATATGTTTATTACCCATGATTTATCCGTAGTGCGATTAATTAGTGATTCAATATGCGTTATGTATTTGGGACAAATGGTGGAAAAATGTCCGACGGATGAATTGTTTCAAAATACATTACATCCGTATACCAAGGCACTTATTTCGGCTGTCCCATCGGTGGATCTTGCAAGACCGATGAAGCGCATTCAATTAAAGGGAGAAATTACTTCTGCAATCAATCCGGATCCGGGTTGTCGATTTGCAAAGAGATGCCCTTATGCAACTGAAAAATGTATGCAACCACAAGTATTGGAAGAAGTTTTACCAAATCATTTTGTGTCATGTTGTCGTTGTAAAGAAATTAACGGGCTAATATAGCCCGTTAATTGTTTATAGAGAGAAGTTTGATAAAACTCTTTAAATTTGCTGAGGCACTCAGAGAAGATTGCAGGTACACCATGTAGTAAGTTAGTTTGTGCTTTTCGCCCAAAGGATATACGTAGAAATTTTCTCTTTCCTGATAGGAAGCTGCCACTTGAGACGGAATAATCATGAATCCACCGGATAACTGCAAAAGTTCTATAGCATTTGCCATATCCGGAGCGGTGAAATTAGGGTGTCTGATTCTGGCAAAGACAGAGCCGTAGTAGTTATGCGGACCTACTTGAATGTATGAGATAGATTCTGCAAAGGAGGCCTCCACTTTAAAAGGTGCATAGGACAATATGCTAAAGGAATCAGAATATAATTTGTTAACGATAAAATCTTCATTGTCGTCGTTTCCTAAGTCTGTGGTGATGATTAAATCGCATTTTCCTGTAGTAAGTAATTTCTTTAAGTGTTTGTCATGACGAACGGTGATGTCTAATGGAAAGCCCAGTTTTTTTAGACAGACTTCTTGGGCATCTTTGAAAATATATTTTAGAGATGCGGATGGAGAAAGAGCAACAGAAAGTGCTTTTTCTGAAAAATTGGTTTTATTTAAAAGATTGTTTTCGCAGTTTAAGGCAATTTCCCCGATGTCTTTTGCATAGGGTAAAAAAGCTTCTCCAAATTCCGTAAGAATTACGCAATGTGCGGTGCGATAAAAAAGAGGAGAACCTAATTCCTCTTCTAAACTTTTAATGTGCTTGGACAAAGCAGACTGAGAAATAAATGATACTTCAGCTGCTTCACTGAATTTTCTTAATTCAGCAAGGGCACAGAATTCGCGAATGTAATTTAAATTCATGATCAATAACTCCTTTCATGACAAAGCAAAACTTGCACTTGGATTATATACGATTCCTGGTTGATTTCCAAGATGGAAAAATAAACATTGCAATGGAATTGAGAGGGAAAAAACTGGGAAATATAATACAAATGTAAAAAAGTTAATGCATTAACAAAAGAAAAATAATGGGGGTAAACAATGAAAAAAGCGGTTGTTTCTTTTTTAGTTGGGGTAATGTTGCTTCAGGCAGTTGCGTGCGGAAATTCTGCATCGTCAGTGGAATCTACAGAAAATGGAGGCACGGAAACTACAGTGGCTGGTTTTGATGGTGAGTATAGATGGCCAACCATTTCAGAATTAGTACCGGATGATTCTCGAAAATCTACAGCAAATACGGACGAAAGATATGAATCTGTGACAGTAGCCATATCAAATATTCCATCGGATTTATCACCTTATACTATGTCAAATTCGATTACCAATATGGAAATATTTGATACGTTGTTGGAACAGACTTCTGCTACCGAATTCGTGGGACGATTAGCAGAGTCTTGGGAAGAGGTGGATGATACTCATTTTGATATTACGATTTATGACTATATTTTCGATTCGGATGGAAATCATTTGACTGCAGATGATGTGGTTTTTAGTTTTAAAACCTTTCAGGAAAGTGGGTTCGCAAGAGATTTTAACTATCTGGAAAATGTAGAGGCAGTAGATGAATATACCGTAGAGTTTACTTGGAAAGAACCTTTGGAGAGCTTGACTGCTTTTGCAAGTATGATGACAAAAACTTACATCGTAACAGAACAAGCTTATAACGAGCATGATTTCGTTACAGATCCGGTTGGAACAGGCCCTTATAAATTGGTAAGTTATACCACATCTTCTTCGGCTGTATTGGAGGCGAGAGATGATTATTGGCAAACGGATGAAACTTTAGTAGCACCGAATGCAGCAAGAAATGTTCAGCGAATTGAATATGATTTTATTTCAGATGGTTCTATGGCAGCAGTTGCCTTTGAAAACGGAGATACCGCCAATGTGACACTGAATGCAGATAATCTTTCCTTGTTTGATGAGGGAGGAGAATATGCAGACTTAGGTCAGTTAGTATGCTATCCGGATACGGTTTCTATTTCGATTTTGCCAAACATGGATGAGAGTTCTATTATGTCAGATTTAAATATGCGTTTAGCAGTATTTTATGCGTTGGATAGTTCTGCATTTGCAGAAGCATTAGGATCTGATTTATTCTATCCGGTTTATACAGAAGCGGCACCGTCGATTGCGGATTATTCAGATACCTGGGAGGATATGGAGAACTATCAAAATGTGTATGATGCAGATTTGGCTCTGGAATATTTAAGCAAAACGGATTACGGCGATGAGACATTAACGATTATGTACGAAGGAAATAGTGAGAAAGAAACGATTGCACAGATTATGCAGGCATATTTGGAGAGTGTTGGCATAAAATCGGAGTTGGTAGCATGGGATCATGATTTAATTGCTGCGCATGCATCCGATGCAAGTCAGTGGGATTTGTTCCTCGCTTCCTCAGGAGATGCAGATTATACAGCAAATCGTATTCGCAAGGTGTATGGAGCGGATGCCGGTTATACACAGGGGGCCTTGAATATCAGTTTGGACGCGGACGATACGTTCCAAGATATGATTAATAGCATTAATACAGTATCCGGAAATAGTGAAAGTGCAACCAAGGAAGTACTGGATTATATTTACGATCAAGCGCTCGGTATGGGAACCGCTTATCAAGTAAATATTGCTTGTTATAGCAAGGACATTGCGCAAATCAGAAATAAATACAGTGCATCAGAAGTGATTTATGGTGCATGCGAGTATTATTTGGACTAAAGGTGGAGAGAAATGACAAAAATGAAAAAGTTAACATCTGTGGCAAGGGTGTTTCCGGCAGGACAGCGAACAATTGCTGTGATTCTGGAATACGAAAATCCCATAGATGTGAAAGGCGTAGAAAAAGCTTTTTTGGTAAAGAACAGAAAAGTAACGGATGTTTACGTAAGTGAAAAAGAATCTTTAACCTCTGCAAGGGCAGAACAAGGAAAATTCATCATCCTTATGTTAGATGAAAAGGATGAAGCGGCACCTACAGTAAATAGTGGTCCACCAAAAAGAGAAATGGATAGAAAGGATGGTCCTCCTAAGGGAGGACCAAAAAAAGAAAAGGGTGGAGAAGGACCAGGTCCGGGCACAGATTCTCCACATATGAAACATCAATATCCTACGGTGACGGTGGAACAAATTGAAAATTTGGAAGACATAAACGGAGAAGAGGTATTGCCGGAGGGAGAATGGGTATCTACACATGCAATACAGGAAGTGGTGGATGACTTTATTCAATTGGAACATAATGGCATCCCATACAATTTGTATATTCCAAAAAATATGGAGGAAGGAAAAACCTATCCATTGGTGCTATTTATGCACGATGCAGAGCCTTGTGGAACAGATCCGTTGTTAACATTAGTTCAGGGAATCGGTGCGATTCGCTTTGCAGAAGAAGAGAGTCAAAAGAAGCATCCATGTTTTGTATTGGCACCTGAAATTCCTTTGCATTTAAGACCTTTAGAGGAGGTTTGTGAAAACGACATTGCCACAAAGATGAAGCCCATTTTGGATGAAGTAATGGAAAAGTATCCCGTGGATTCAAAGAAGGTATATACAACGGGACAATCCGGTGGATGTATGACTTCTTGTGAATTAAATCATAGATATCCGGATTTGTTTGCAGGCTCTTTGCTTGTGGCGGGACAGTGGAATCCGGAGCGAATGAGAAATGCTGCTTTTAATAAATACTGGATTTGTGTTTCAGAACATGATGTACAAGCGTTTCCGGGAATGACGAAAATGGTAGAAGCGTTTCGGGAAGAGGGCGTCGAGGTATATCAATATTTTTGCAATGCAAAGGCTGGAAAAGAAACCTTAAATGAATTGGCAAAAGAGGCAATTTCACACAACACAAATGTTATTTTTACTGTGTTTGAAGGAGACTCGGTTGTGCCGGAAGGATTTCCATTAAATCCGATTACAAATCATATTAGTACCTGGTCCGTGGCCTATGATATTGAAGCAATTCGAGATTGGTTATTGGAGCAGGAAAGGAGTGAATAATTGAAGAAGTATACGTTAAAAGCCGGTGCCGGAAGAGCAGAAATTTTATTCCCGGAGAAGGCATTTCCTACAGCGCGGGAAGATTATGTCGGAATTCACGACAACCCGCATGCCAGAGTGTTGTTATTAGAAACGGACGAAATTTTTGTTATTTATAATTTAGAGTTGGTAAATGTTTTTCCGGATACGAGAAATCGAATTGTAAATGTTTTGATGGAAAAAACAGGAGTACAGGAAGATCATATATGGTTTCATGTGAATCATGTACTTTCCACACCCCATGCGTGGATGGTAGATACCGGTAAGATGGAACATAGAGGAAATGAAAAAACACCAAAGTTTCAGCGAACACCGCAACAGCAAACCAGTGTAGAGGCTGTCAGTGATGCAATTGTAGAAGCGACAAGAAAAGCTGCGGAAGTCGCAGCAGATACGAAGAGAGCGGCAAAGGTGGGATATGAAATTGGATGGTGTGAGGCCAATACGAACCGTACCTTGGAGACAGCGGAAGGTTGGTGGACAAGTTGTAATGATGAAGGGGTCTTGGACCATCATGTGCCAATTTTAAGAGTGGATGCGCAAACCGGAGAAACCATAGCCATTCTTTTTGGAATTCATGCGCAACCGGCTGTATTAGATATGGTATTTTTAGAAAATGGTGGACGACTGGTTTCCGGAGATATTGCGGGTTATTCGACTAGATTTATAGAAGAACAATATGAAAATGCGGTGGCTATGTATTTTACCGGTGCCGGTGGCGACGGAACCCCATATTTACGCGGAAATTATTTGCTGCGTGGCCGAAATGGAAAATGCGTAGAGAAAGATTTACATGAAAAGGCATATCTTCTTGCAGAATTGATTGGAGAACGCATTGGACAACAGGTGGTAATGGCGGCAGAACGAGTGGATGATTTGGAAGAAGAAGTTTTCGTGAAGATGTGTTGCACGGATATCAAACTACCGGCCTTAAAGAAAGAAGGTCCGGGCAGACTGGAGCATCCAATGCGTGAAAAAGTCTTTGAAAAAGATGGAGAGAGAGAATTACCGGTTATGACCATGCAAATAGGAAATATGGGATTTTTTGGATTGGTGCCGGAGATTAATCAAAAAACGGCAAAGGAAATTGAGGAGTATTCTCCATTTGAATATACGATGGTAAGCACATTCACTAGTGCAGCAAAAGAAAAAGGCGGTGGAAAATATATGCCGGATAAAACCGGATATGAGAAAGTGACGTTCCAGGCGCTGAATTCTATGTTTGCACCGGGCGCAGCCGAAGAAATGAGAAAGGAAGCAGTTAGGTTACTAAATGCAATAAGGGAAGCATGATGAAGAAAGTTGATTTTTCTTCCAAACATGATATTTATATTAGAAATTTTGATGGGAGTTATCAGCCCATGGATGAACCATTCTTTGAAGCAGAAATGGTTGCACGAGAGACATGGAAGATTCTCAGTGATGGGGATTATAGCTATTTGATAGCAGGTGATGAATCTGCAATCGTAGTAGATACCGGATATGGTGCCGGAAATATAAAAGAATTTTGTGAAACGTTGACGGAGAAGTCAATCATTGGTGCGATAAATACCCATCATCACTTTGATCATAGCGCAAACAATTGTTATTTTGATCAAGTATTTATGGATGAAAAAGCAGTAGCGCTTGCAACGATTCCATATCCTAGTTTTGAAGGAATGGAATTTCCTAGGGACTATAAAGTCGTGACGGTGGCCGATGGGTATACTTGGGATTTGGGAAATCGAACTCTAGAGGTATTCCAAGTTCCGGATCATACGCCGGATGGAATTTGTATTTTGGATAGAAAAGAAAAGCTCTTATTTTCCGGAGATGAATTTATGAATTCCAAGAATTTATCTGTAGCGGTAGAGCAATGGAAAAATAGTTTGGAGAAATTAATGGCGCATCGTTCGGAGTTTGAACAGTTGTGTGCCGGCGAAGGCGTTTTGCCGGCAGATATTGTGGATAAACAATATCGGTTGGTCAATGCCATATTAGCCGGAGAAGAAGGAGAACTCATGATGGGCCCCGGTGGTCCGGGCGGAAAAAAAGGTCCGGGTGGACCGGAACCTAAAGGAAAAGCGGAAAATAACGGGAAAAGGGATGATTTTGATCCGAGAAATCCGCAGCCCTATATGGGACATAAAGTATATTATCGAAAGTTTCCACATCCGGAAGACGTACAGCATCAACCTAGAAAAAGTGTTGGACAAATGAGGGTGTTAGAATTGGATGGCTATCGTATGATGTATGATGATGGAAAAATCAAGAAATAGAAAAAAGACAGAGAAGCTCATGTGAGAATCTCTGTCTTTTTTCTATTTCCATTTTGGAATGGTCTGTTAGGAATACGAATTGAGACTTGTCTCTATGGAAAATAGAATGAAAACAGTAAGAAAAATAGGGGGAATTATGGTGAAAGAAACCAAGAATTTAAAGAGAATTGTGCTTTTAACTTCAGATGATTTTTGGATTCAAAAATTTCAAAAGTCAATAATAGATGGGATAGAAGAGGCATGTGGCTTAAATGCAGTTGTGGATACGTTTCAAGCCACTTCCTGTCAACCACAAGAGTTTTTGGAAAAAATGAAGGAGGCCCATGCTCTTGTAATAGGAACAGATTCCGTGCATGGAAATATTTGCCCGGAAATTTGGAAGATGGTTACGTCTATTCCGTTGAAAATATGGAAAGAAAAAAGATGTGGTCTTTTTTATATAAAAGGAGCGAAGAGTAAGGGGGATGAGGCATTACGGCAGTATTTAAACTTTATGGGTGCGGATACTTCCTTACCAAGTTTTGCAGTAACGGAAATCCCGGAAGAGTCGACCTGTGAGTTGGCAAAAAATTATGGATATGATTTAGGTTGTATTTTTTTGGGAGTTGCAAATCCGCGAAGACCAAAGTATGTAAAGTGTCTTGTGTGCGGAGAAATTTTTGATGCATCTTTGGGAATTTGTCCGGTATGTGGAGTTGGATTAGACCAGTGTGTTCCGGTGGAAGAAGAGGAACTCCTTTATCGGAGGGATACGGATAAGAAATATGTGATTTTAGGTGGGGGAATAGCAGCGGTTAGCGCGGCACAGGAAATTAGAAAAAGAGACAAAACCGGTGAGATACATCTATTCAGTAAAGAAAAGGATTTGCCGGTAAATAGACCGATTTTAACAAAAAATTTTCAAGCAGCCAGTGAAAAGGATCCTACTATTTTTATTCATCCGAGGGAGTGGTATTTAGAGCAAGGAATACAGTTGCATTTGGGTGTGAGTGGAGAAACAATCTGCAAGGAGAAAAAGCAGATTATTCTGGATACGAAGGAAACCTATACCTATGATGAATTAATTCTTGCTACAGGGGCAGAATGTTTTGTTCCGCCTTTTGAAGGGCATGATAGACCGGAAGTGGTGACGATTCGTCATTTGGAAGATTGTCAGAAAATAACAGCGTATTTGAAAGAAGCAAAGAGCGTGGCAATTATAGGTGGCGGTGTTTTGGGATTGGAGGCGGCAAATGAGTTTCTCCGCATGGGATTAGCAGTAACGGTTTTGGAAGCAGCTCCGCAAATCGTAGGCAGACAGGTGGATGCAAAATCAGCAGAAATCTTGAAAAGGAAAATCCAGTCTCTGAAAGTGAAGGTGTATGAGGGAGTTTCCATTCGAGGATTGAAGCTTGCAGAAGATGATCGTTTGCTGGGTGTGCAATTGCAGGATGGAACGTTGATAGAAGCAGATTTTGTAGTGGTGTCTTGTGGAAACAGAGGAAACGTGAAAATTGCGGAAAGCGCAGAGGTGGAGATCGAGAGGTCCATTGTGGTGAATAGTAAGATGCAGACGAATGTGGAACATATTTACGCATGTGGAGATTGCTGTCAGTGGAATGGAATGAATTATCAGTTATGGCAGGAAGCTGCGGAACAAGGAAAAGTTGCTGGGGCAAATGCAGCGGGAGAAATTTTGCTTTATACATCCCCTATATTGGGCTTGCATTTAGAAGGATTTGGAACGGTATTGTATGCGTTGGGAGATCCGGGAAAACAAGAGCATGTAAATTATAAAAAAGTATGTATAGATGACGAAGTTGGAAAAAAATATAAGCAATATTGGTTTAGCCAAGGGGTTTTAAAAGGTGTCGTTGCGATAGGCGCAGAAGAGGAAGTGACTGAAATGACAGAACAATTAGCAAAACAAGAAGGGTATAAACATATTTTTCCGACAAGTAAAAAAATGAGTTTGGAAGAGTCTATTTTGGAGAGGGAAAAAAGACAAGTAGCAGGAGGAATGGAAGATGTTGGATAACATGTTGGTAAGGAGAGAGGAAGTAGCACGACCGGAGAAAGTGGAGTGTCCATACGAGAATCGATATCAGGTAGATGTAGTGGTAGTAGGATGTGGATTCGCAGGATTAAATGCAGCAGTGAGTGCAAAACTGGACGGTGCAAAGGTTTTGATTGTGGATAAAGGAAGACCGGGATACTCCGGCTTGGCTCCATGGCCTTCTAGTTTTCGTTGGTTTGATCCGGAGATGGGAGATGAGGCGGAAACTTTTAAAAAGGCGATGCAGCAGGGGGGAGATTATATTTCGAATCTAGATTGGTTTGAAATATGGTTGAAAGAATCAAAAGATATCTATAAAAGGTTAAAAGAATGGGGAATATTAACGCAGTATACAAGAGCGGAGGAAACCGGTGATTTTTATGAAATGGAAGATTTTGTGGGATACCGGGAAATGTTTGCAAAGCAAGATCGACATACGAAATGGGTAGAAGTATTGCATCAATATGAGATTCCTTATTTAGAGCATGTTATGGTTACAGATGTCTTGACTGTAAAAGCAGGTGAAAAAGAGCGGACCAATGGTGTCATTGGTATGCATGTGCCTAGCGGGGAGTTTTTAATGGTTGAAGCAAAAGCGGTGGTATTGGCAACCGGTGGAGGCAGTTATAAGCCGACAGGATTTCCAACAGGTACAGATACTTTTGACGGAGAGTATATGGCTTATCAATTAGGCTTGCCAATAGCAGGAAAGGAATTTGAGGATTTTCATAACACAAATACCAGTGCACCTGGAAATGTATTTGCAGATAATCATTGGCAGTATTTAGAGAATATTTGGTTGTGTGGAGGGGACGTTTCAGAAGAAAATATCGTACCCTTTATTAAAGGAAAAGCCATAGGGATGGTTATGAAACGTGTATGGGGAGCCCTAAATGGCATCCCGGTAGCGAACGGAAGTGAAATTCAAAATGTGGCGGATGCAGATTTTACTCGTCGAGGAGCTTCTAAATTTTTTGCGACAAACAAGGAGGAGGTGCGTTCCGGAAAAAGGAGTACTCCGACCATGGAAAGTGGTGTGGCAGGAGCGGCTATTGGAATGTGTTCCCATTTAACAAGTGGTGTCTTTACGGGCTTAGAGGAGTTTGAAGGCAGAACTGATTTGGAAGGATTGTATGTGGCCGGCGATGGAATACATGCGACCGCGCCGGGTGGTGCTGCATATCCCTGTGGTGTAGGTTTTACTTCTTGTTTTTGCTCTATTGATGGAAGTCATGCCGGCAAAGGGGCTGCAGAATTTGCAAAAAACCAAGTGCAAATAGCGGTAGATTTAGAACAGATGGAGGAAAAAGTATCGGAAAACAGAAAGCCGCTGGAATTGGAAAAAGGGTTTGATCCCAATTGGGCAAGGGATGTATTACATGCAATTATGGCACCTTATTGGGTGAGTGTCATGAAAACAGAAGCAACTTTGCAGGCGGCACTTGTGCAGGTAGAGTACATGAGAGATTATGTGATCCCAAAATTAGTGGCACGTTCCGGTCATGATTTACGTTTGTGTATAGAAATGAAGCATAAGGTACTTTCGGCAGAGATGAAACTACGGGCTTCCTTGTATCGAGAAGAAAGCCGTGGAAATCATTATCGTGCAGATATTCCGTATCGTCGGGATGAAAAATTCCTAAGTTATACGACAATCCAAAAAACAGCAGATGGAGCAATGCACATGGCGTCGGTTCCGGTAAAAGAAGCATGGAAGGGCAATCAGAATCTTCCATATGAAAAACGATATTTATATTTTTTCCCGGGGGAAGCGGAAGAAAAGGAAATCCAAGTAGAACCAAGAAAAAACAAATAAGGGATAGAGGTTTAGAAACATGAGTGTAGTAAGATTGGATGTAAATAAATGCGTAGGCTGTCAAAATTGTGTGGAGATTTGTCCCATGGATGTGTTTTATTACAATGCACAGGCAAAGAAATCTGTATTGGCATATCCGGAAAATTGCCAAAGTTGTGGTCAATGTTATTTAAATTGTAAAGGGCATTGCTTAGGAATTTCCAATGAAACATATGGGTATCCGATTACAGCATTTCGTGGGCTTTCTACCGCCCCAATGAATCATGTAATTATTTCAGAGGAAGGGGAAATGGAGAAATTCACAAGAGGGAAACTGGGAAAAACTCTGTAGGACAAATGTGAGTTTTTTGGAAATTTAGGACTTACAAAATGAGATTTTTTGTGTATAATCATTCTTTGGAAAAGGGTATCCTTTTTGAAAGTCAGAAATAAGTCATTGCGGCGTAGTCTGTTTCAATACAGGCTACGCTTTTCTATTGCAAAGAAATGGCAAATAAAGGAGGATATCATATGCCAAAAACAAAATTTCAAGGAATTATTTTTGGAGTCATCATGTCATATGCAATGGCAATTGGAATGGAGGTTTATAACATCGCCATCAAGATGGGATTCAACTTGAATCAAGGTGGATTTTCTACGATGACGAACAGTGTTTTTCCGGCAGCATTATTGGAGGCATCTTATATGGGTGTTTTAGTATTCCTATTCTCAAATTTATGGGGAAATCGTATGGGAGCAACGTTTGCAGCGAAACATACCAATCCGGAAAAGGATAACCCATATTTTTGCATGCTTATGAGACAGGCCGGAACCGTAGCGATTATGTGCCCAACCATGAGCTTGGTGGCATCCATACTGTTTAATGTGATTTTAGCCGGTCAACCGTTGACCGAGTTACCTGCAATTTGGGTTGGAACGGTACTTAAAAATTTCCCAATGGCATTTTTCTGGAATATGTTTGCAGCAGCACCATTTACAAGATGGTTTTTTGGGGTGTTGTTTCATAAGGAAAAATAAGGGGATTTCCACCTGAACTTTGGCTCCCTGTCTTAGAAGTGGTATGATGAATGCAGAGAATCTTATACAAAAAAGGTCATCTGCAGGTCATAAAACTCTGACATAATGGGAAGGCAAAGGAGGTATTATGTTTCGTATTTTAGTAGTGGAAGACGATACCTCTCTGAACAAAATGATTTGTGCCAAATTGTCCAGAGAGGGATATGAAACGTTCCCCGCATTCGATGGGGAAGAGGCGTTGGAAGTCATGGATCGAGAGCATATTGATTTAATCATCAGTGATATCATGATGCCAAAAATGGATGGCTATGAATTGACGAAAGTACTACGCGGAACGAATTACTATTTGCCAATTCTGATTATCACAGCCAAGGATCAGATGGAAGATATGGAAAAAGCCTTTTCTGCCGGTACGGATGATTACATGGTGAAACCGATTCAGTTAAAAGAAATGGTTTTGCGGGTGAAAGCATTATTGCGTCGCGCCCAGTTGGAAAATCAGAAAAAGATAAAAATAGGAAATACGGAATTAGACTATCAGGCTTTGACCGTTACGGTAAATGACAAGCAGTATGCTTTGCCGCCGAAGGAGTTTTATCTTTTGTTTAAGTTATTGAATAACCCCAATAAGATTTTTACACGTATGGAGTTGTTGGATGAAATCTGGGGGATGGAAGCGGATACAGATGAAAGAAATGTAGATGCGCACATCAAGAAGCTTCGAAAGAAGTTGGGCGAAGATCCGGATTTTGAAATCATCACGGTGCGAGGATTGGGTTATAAAGCTGTTTTTGAAAAAGCGAGAGAGGATGTGCAGGCATGAAAAAGAAAAAGTACAGAATGAAACTTCGGATGTATTTTTCTACGGTATCCATTGCGACGCTATGTAGTGCTTGTGTAGTTTCTGCCATTTTCGTAATAGGTGGCATGATGCTGTTTTATCATGGGGAAATCACCACCTGGGTGGCCATTCTTTTGTGCTTGGGTATTTGTGCACTCACGATGTTGTTGGGTGGAACCGCACTTTATTTTGGCACCTCTCATTTTGTGAAACCATTGGAAGAAATCAGTGAAATCGTAGGGGAAATTGCAAAAGGAAATTTTGCGGTTTCCGTAAAAAGAAATGAGGCACGAAAAAAAGATGCTGAGTACGAGAACGAGCTGGATGAGTTAAAGGCAAATATCAATGACATGGCTGCAGAACTAGCAGGTATGGATCATATGCGAAAAGACTTTGTCAGCAACGTTTCCCATGAAATGAAAACACCGGTAGCCTCTATGATGGGGTTTGCAGAAATGCTCCTAGAGGATGATTTGCCGGAAGAAGAAAGGCAGGAATATCTGGAACTGATCCACGAGGAAGCAGCCAGAGCCTCCAGACTTTGCGAGAATATGCTTCGGATGTCACGGTTGGAAAACCAGGCACTTGTTACCAAAAAAGAAAGGGTAAGAGTAGACGAGCAAATTCGGAAAACCATCATTTTGTTGAGCGAGAAATATCCGGAAAAAGAGATGGATTATGTTCTGAATCTGCCGGAACTTACAGTGGAAAATGATGGGGATCTGTTGCAGCAGATATGGGTAAATCTTATAGAAAATGCGATAAAATATTCCGAAGATAGAAGGAAGATTTTTATTTCCGGAGGAGAAACCCCGGATCTGTTTTGGATTTCTATAAAAGATGAAGGCATCGGAATCCCTGCGGATAAACAGAACCATATTTTTGATGCTTTTTACCAATGCGAAGAATCCCACAAAACAGAAGGAAATGGTTTGGGACTTTCCATTGTAAGACGCATTGTAGAACTTTTGCAGGGCGAAATTTTCTGCAAAAGTAAAGAAAATCAAGGCACAAAGATGTTGGTGAAAATTAAAAAGTAAGAAGTGGTTTTAATTTCTCTCTATTCGATTTTTGATAGACGAGATAAAACGAAAGAGTGGCAGCTTCATCCGCAAAAGGAACAGCAACACGTGTGGAAGTGTCAAATTCCAAACGGTTGGATGCGCGGTAGGATTCCAGGGTAATATCGGTAGCAAATCCCGGAATGTTAGAGGCTTCAATCAGCTCTTCCAGATTCTCCAATCCATGTTGAATAATTAGCCGGGAGTCCGGCATCTGGGCTCTGACCACATCTGCCCAAATCCCTACTTCATCAACCATAAGAAAGCTATCTCCGTTTAATTCACGGAAGTATAGCTTTTCTTTTTTTGCATAATGATGTTCAGGTGGTAAGGAGGCATACAGATGCTCCGTACAAAGGAATTTGCTGGCTAAATTTGGAGTGTTTATTTCGTGATCCAAAATAATAAAATGGTACAGATTTTTTTCCAAGCCTTCCAACAAGATCTCTTCCTTTTCAATGACATGGGAGAGGTTCTCTGCGGAAAAACGTGTTTCTAATTTTGGCCATAAAAAGAAACCGGGGCCCGGAGCCACAGACCCAAAAGAGAGGGAGGTCAGGTTATGCTCCAAGGTTTGCAAATGGGAAATCATTTGTGCCTGGGTCTCTAATATTTTTTTGGCATATTCAGCTGCTACCAGTCCATTTTCATTTAAAGTCACCTTATTTTTTCCACGTTCAAAGAGTGTGACGCCAAGCTCTCCTTCCAATTTTTGCATGGCTCTCGAAATGGAGGGCTGGGTAACGTGCAACTCTTCTGCAGCGGCAGACAAAGTTCCTAGTCGAGCAACGCTTTCTAATTGTTCCAGTAAGTAGGTTTCAATCATAAGGAAAACTCCTTGTTTTATTTTGAATCATTTCAGAAATGGGATTCATCCAATAGGGTATAGGAATCATTTTCCTGTAAGAGAAGAGTAACGTCTGCTTTTTGCGAATGTTCTAAGCAGGTGCGTACGTTTTTCATGTCACTAAAATGCACAAATTTCTCAGCTTCTTCGCGGGAATTTCCACTGGCTTCTTTTCGGTCTATCAAACGTTTTTGCAGCATGGTGGCGTCTGCAGAAACAAAGATGGTAAAGTCCGCCAGTGAGGGTAAATCTTGCCATCCATCTTCTTCCAATAATAAATAGTTCCCCTCTAACAAAATAATATCGCCGGTAACAAGAATTGCGTTTTCTACCGGATTGTGAAGATGTCTGTCATAAGAAGGCCAGCCCAGCTCCTTTTTTGTCAGCAGGTCCGTAATGGCTTTTTGTAAAAGCGGCAGGTCGAAGGTAATAGGTGCTCCCTTGATTTTTACCATGGGAAGTTCTACACCATCCACTTGCGCAGTATGGGTTAAAAGATAATCCTGTCTGCGATGAAATCCATCCATGCCAATGGCCTGCAGCGTGGCTTCTGAAAAGTGTTCTTTCCAAAGGGCTTCTAAAAAGCTGACCAGTGTGCTTTTTCCGGCACCCGGAGGTGCGGCGACATAGACTAATAAGCGTCGACCTTTTTCTTTTTGCAAGTGTTGTAGTTTTTGCAAAAGGGGAAGAAAAATCTTTTGTATATTTTCTTCTGTATAATGGGCTTCCACCGGAATGCCATTTATGGTGATCGGGTAATGCATAGGACGTACCTCTTTTCTACTAGTTACTTTGATTATAACGGAAAGGCAGGGAAAAAAGAATACTATGCGTCTTGCGTATACCGCATTGCGGAACCGGCATTGTACATTTAAAAGGAGCCTTGTTACCATAAGGTTAGATTCGAAACACAAACAGATAGAAATGAAAAATGGAGGAATACAAATGGAATATTTGAAGTTAAATAACGGAACCAAAATGCCAATGGCGGGAATCGGCGTATTTATGTTGACTCCGGAGCAGGCTGAAAATTCAGTAGAAGCAGCGTTGAGAAATGGTGTGAGATTAATCGACACAGCCAATGCATATATGAACGAAAGTGCAACCGGTCGTGGAATCAAAAAGAGTGGGGTGGCAAGAGAGGAAATTTTCCTTGTTACAAAGCTTTGGCCAACGGTATATGAAAAAGAAACCGCGGTAGAGGAATCTTTACAGAGATTGCAAACCGATTATGTGGATTTGTTGTTTTTACATCAGCCAACAGAGAATTGGCGAGAGGGTTACAAAAATATAGAAAAGGCAGTAAAGGCCGGAAAAGTAAAGGCCATTGGACTTTCTAATTTCCCGGAGGAGTTGGTGAAGGAAGTATTGGAAACTATGGAAATCAAGCCGCAGGTGGTCCAGGTAGAAGCACATCCCTATTTCCCACAGACAGAATTGAAAAAGATCTTAAAGGAAGCAGATATGGGATTGATGGCTTGGTATCCGTTGGGACATGGAGATAAGAACTTGGTGCAGGAGCCGGTATTCACGGAATTGGCAGAGAAGTATCATAAGACCAATGCACAGATTATTTTGAGATGGCATGTGCAGAGTGGAAACGTGGTGATTCCGGGCTCTAAGAATCCGGATCATATTCGTGACAATTTTGATATTTTTGATTTCACGTTAACAGATGAGGATATGGAAAAAATCGCAAGTGTAAATAAAAATACACGTTACTATACAGCAACGCCGGAATTGTTGGCGCAGTATGCAAGCATGCAGTTGCAGGCAGATTTATAAAATAGAGAAAAACAAACGAAAGAACATAGAAAACGGGCCTCAGATGGGAAGGAGTAAAACTCCCCATGTGGGGTCTGTTTTTGCATAAAAGAGGATTTGTTGTACAATAAGCGGGATGAAAAATAATATTGAGAAATCGTGTAAATCGGAAAAATGGTATTGATAGAAATGGAGTAACTATGGAAGCAGAAAGAAACGATATGCAGCGAGAGTGGGCATCCCAAAAGGCAAAGTTAACAAGAGCCATGGTGTCTTTGGGATTTCCGGAGGAATTGGGAGACCAGATGGCGAAACAATTGGGAAGCCCAAAGGCCATGCAAAGAATGTTGGATTATTTGTACAACGTAAAACCCACCAGTGTAGAGCTGGTGGTGGATGAAATGTTGGCCATCTGTGCAGATGTAAATGCGTGGAGAGAAAAGAAGGCCAGCGAAAAGGCCAATGCGAAATACAATGAAATGTTAATGTTTGGATGGGGTGACGAAGAAGACTAAGTGTGCTATTATGGGTTAGGTTAAACTAACTACTAATAGGATGGAGATGAGGGGAATAACATGTCTGAGAAAAAGAAAATAAGCGTGGCACTGATTTGCGGAATCTTGGGTTGTTTTTGTATTGGCGGCGGAGACTGGTTGATGCTTTATGGAGATCCTTCCTATACGGGAAATTTATCTTGGTTGACGGTAGGAGCATCCATGATTCCACAGTGGAGATATTCCTTGGCAATGCTTCTCGCATTTCCGGGAATTATACTTTACGGTATCGCCTTGTTTTCGGTAGAACATTTTATACCGGAGGAAAAACATAAAAAGGTATATCACTACCTCAATGCCTTTGGATTGACTCCCTGGTTGGCATTACACCTCTTTTATATTATGATATTGAGTTTATTCGCCTGGCTCACAAATCAAGGATTTGCAGATTCTGCAACGACGATTTGTGAAGCGCTGTTTCAGAACTTTACCTTTGTGGTATTGGTGAGTGAAGTGTTTATGATTCCGGTATTTCTTTATTGGTTCTATTTGCAAATCACAGGAAAAACTGTTTTTGCAAAAGGCTATGCATTTACCAACGTGCTTTTTCTATTTGTAGTACTGAAGGTGATTCAGATATTTTTGCCGGTTAGTGCTTTTCGAATTGCATTTACCAATGGACTTATGAGCGAAAGTATGGTAATTTGGTTCATAATATTATTGATACAAACACGATTTTCTTCGAAATTGGAGATTTGAATGAATAGATTAGAGCGAATGAAGAGATATGCGCCGGCAGATTTGCTGGCCATTTTTCTTGTGGCGGCGATGGTATTTGCTGCAGAAAAAACAGGAGAAAAAGAGATTATATTTCCGGAAATGGCAGCCCTATCGGTGGGCTACTTAGTGGCAATCAAACGCAGTTGGATGGTAAATGGAAGAAGAATGTTATTTTTAATTACCGGCTGCGCGACACTGGGAGTTTTCCTTGTAAGATATGTACCGTTACCACTTTATGCTCAGGTTTTATTGGCTTTTTTTATAAGCCAGATTTTGTTTATGTATTCCGGGACGACATTTGCCCCCTTTGTATCGGCTGTGGTGTTGCCGGTGCTGATGCAAACGACGACCTGGATTTATCCTATTTCTGCTTTTTTCTTAACCTTGGTGTTGGTGCTTTGCCATAAAGCATTGATTCGAGCCGGAGTCAGACAGGATGAGCCCTATGTACCGGTACGATTAAATACCAAGCAGGATCAAAGGGATGTTTTATTAAGACTTCTTGTGGTGGGAGTTGTAGGAGCGGTTGCATTATATTTCGGCGTGAAATTTGTGATAGCGCCCCCACTATTGGTGGCTTTTACGGAATTTTCCAGACCGCGTAATAAAACAAGAAATAAGCCGGTGAAAACCATAGCTCTTGTGACCTTATGTGCTACGATAGGTGCGGCTGTTCGCTTTGTTTTTGTTATAGAATTAGGTGTTTCTTATACCTTGGTAGCTGTCCTAATTATGACATTTGCACTTTTCGTTATTCACTGTTTCCATATGTACATGCCTCCTGCCGGAGCCATTGCTATTTTAAGTTTATTAATCCCGGAAGAAGTGGTTTTATGGTTTCCGGTTCAGATTTTTGTGGGGATCACAATTTTCATGGTGGCTTCTCGCGTGATTTTCATGAGACGACAAAATGCAGAAGATCATGAACTTGTTGCAGAATAAATTTTGGAGGTTTGAGATGTTATTTAGTCTTGCTGTAATTATGCTGTCCGGATTTTTCATGGGATGGCTGTGTAAGAAAATCCATTTTCCCGCGTTGTTCGGAATGATTCTAGCGGGAATTGCCATTGGACCCTATGCCTTGAATTTGATTGATGCATCGGTGCTGGATGTTTCTTCGGAAATACGTAGAATTGCATTGATTGTCATTTTGATTCGTGCAGGGTTGAAGTTGGATCTGTCAGACTTAAAAAAAGTAGGTCGTCCCGCAATTTTGATGTGTTTTTTACCTGCATGTTTTGAAGTGTTGGGAATGGTGCTGTGTGCACCGAAGATTTTGGAAATCACCACACTGGAAGCCGCGATTTTGGGTGCGGTGATTGCAGCGGTATCACCGGCAGTGGTGGTTCCTCGCATGATCAAATTGATGGAAGAGGGATACGGTACAAAAGAAGGAATTCCACAGATGATTTTGGCCGGGGCCTCTGTGGATGATGTATTCGTGATTGTACTCTTTACGACATTCACCGGACTGGCACTTGGAGATGGGGTATCTGTCATGAGCTTTGTGAATATCCCAATTTCCATTGTCATTGGTGTAGTGGTGGGATTGGCAGTTGGATATGGTTGCAACAAATGGTTTTCTCTTTTTGCTATCCCTGATGTGGTGAAAATGATGTTGATTTTAAGTATATCCTTTTTACTGAATTATGTGGAAAATACGGCAACTTGGCTCCCCTTTGCCTCCTTGCTGGCCATTATGTGTTTGGGAATTCCTTTGCGGAAAAAACAACCGGAATTGGCAGCCAATTTGTCTAAGAAATATGATCAGATTTGGATCGTGGCAGAGGTGTTCTTATTTGTGTTGGTCGGAGCATCTGTAGCCATTGATACAGTCGCAGATGCAGGATGGAAAGTGTTGGCTTTATTAGTAGCAGTATTACTGTTTCGTATGGTTGGCGTATTTTTCTGTGTATTTGGAACCAAGTTATCTATCAAGGAAAAGATTTTTTGTATGTTAGCCTATACACCGAAAGCAACGGTGCAGGCTGCAATTGGTGGATTGCCACTAGCGATGGGGCTTCCTTGCGGGCAATTGGTGCTGACCGTTTCGGTCATTGCGATTTTGGTGACAGCACCTTGTGGCGCATTTGCCATAGATTTTACATATCAAAAGTTATTGAAAAAAGCATAGAAGGAAAAACAGCCATTCTCAGGATAGAGGATGGCTGTTTTGTTTTCGATAAGCAAATGGCGCAAGGCTAAATTTTTCTTTGAATATTTGATTGAAATAATGCCGGTTCGAATAACCATAGGTTTCACAAATGGCACCAATGGGTTTATTGGTAGTCAGAAGTTCCTCGGCAGCCAGGTCTAATATATAGGATTGCCGCATTTCCACAAAGGTATTGCCGGTTCGTTTTTTGATCAAACGATTGATGTAATCAGAGTGATATCCTAAGGCTTTTCCCAGCTCTTGAGCAGTAAGATGCCCTTTCGTTTTCTCTAAAAGTTCTCCCACTGTGTATAAAATTTGATCTTCTTTGGATAATTTCGCGCGAGTGATTTGTATGTCAAACTGGTCGGTGTCTTCGAGTAAAGCAATAAATTCGCAAAAATAGCCCTTCATTTTGTAGCTATACCCGGATTTCTTGGAAATCAGCGTGGTAGCAATTTCATTGAGTAAACTGTGATAGGGGGCAAAAGGTCCTTGCTGTTTGCTGTGAAAACTGATGAATTCCTTTGCATCAAAAAAGTGATTCTCTTCATTAGCATAAAAAAGTTGATAGAAAAAGGATTCGTTTTTGATTTGGTGACCATTTTGATCATAAAAGATATCATGGGCTAAAAGGTCTCGTAGATAGTCTTCTGTAAGCATAAAAAAGACGATTTCAAAGTCAGAATCCTTCAATTCCTTGTGACGTATATTTTTATTGCAAATACAGCAATCACCGGGACGATAGGTGTATATTTCATCTTCGATTTGGAGATGGAGTTCGCCTGCTGTGACAATGGTTAGCTCATAAAAATTGTGATAATGCATAGGCGCCAGTTTTGTTTGCTCCGGTGTATGGAATGGGCCGGAAAAAGAAAGGCGATTGGCATCGGTTAATTCGATATAACTGACCTTGTCTCGAGAAGGAAAAATATATTCATACATAATCATGTAGGGGCGGTTGATTTCCACATATTCCGCGTAAGGATTGCCATTGTTTTTATAGGTGAGAAAAGATTTTTCAATGACCGTGGATAAGGGAAGTGGCCCTTGATTTGATGTGTTCGGATTAGGATACATTTGCGTAAAAACCTTTCGTATTACGATATTTTTGAAAACTTACTATGATTATATAATCTGTTGGTAGTAGAAGCAACGAAAAGGAGAAGGAAAACATGATCATTTATGTAGATGGAAAGGCTTCCATGGGCGGAAATGGCAGCAAGGAAAGTCCTTTTAAGAGAATCAATGATGCGGCACAGGTGGCAAGACCGGGGGATGAAGTGTTGGTGGCACCGGGTGTGTATCGGGAACATGTCATCCCAAGATTTGGAGGGGAAGAAAACGCACGCATTACTTACCGTAGTCAGGAACCCTTAGGCGCAGAGATTACGGGTGCGGAAATACCGGAAAATTGGGAACTTTATGAAGGAACCACTTGGAAATGTGAAATTGAGAATGGCGTCTTTGGAACTTATAATCCCTATACTACCTTTGTGGGTGGGGACTGGTATTTTGCGCCGGTGGTGCGTCATACCGGAGCAGTATATTTGCAGAATCGTCAATTGTTTGAAGCGGAGACTTTAGAGGAGTGCCTAAAAGGGGAAGCATACCCCTGTGCCTGGGAAAAGGAGTTGGCCACTTATAAGTGGTATACCGAGCAAAAGGATGGAAAAACCCTGATTTATGCCAACTTTCATGGAAAGAATCCTTTGGAAGAAAAGGTAGATATCAATGTACGAAGAAATTGTTTTATGCCAATGGAAAATGAATTGAATTACATTACCGTCAGTGGCTTTAAAATTACGAAGGCTGCAACTACATGGGCTCCTCCGGCTTCCTACCAGGATGGTATGATTGGACCACATTGGGCCAAGGGCTGGATCATTGAGGATTGTGAAATTAGTAATAGCAAATGCTGTGGCATTTCTTTGGGAAAATACAGAGATCCGGAAAATGACCAATATTTCACACAGAAGCATGTAAAAAGCCCAACCCAGATGGAGCGTGACGCGGTATGTAGAGGCCAATATCATGGCTGGTTAAAAGAGCGAATCGGGTCGCATATTGTACGTCGTTGTCATATTCATCATTGCGAGCAAACCGGAATTGTGGGAAGACAAGGCGCAGTTTTTTCTTTGATTGAAGACAATCACATTCATCATATCAATAACATGCAACAATTGGGTGGCGCAGAAATCGCAGGTATTAAGATTCATGCAGCCATTGATGTGGTAATGCGCCGCAATCACATTCATCATTCCACCATGGGAATTTGGTGTGATTGGGAAGCTCAGGGTACACGCATTACACAGAATTTTTTACATGACAATCATTGTCCGGAGGATGTCACAGAACAGGCACCGGGGACCATGCAAAACCAGGATATTTTTATTGAGGTTGGCCATGGACCTACGTTGATTGATAATAATATTTGCTTATCGAAGGTGTCCTGCAGATTGGCGACCCAGGGTGTGGCATTGATTCATAATCTGTTTTTGGGGGCCTTTACTTCCGTAGGGAGTGGAGTGGATTTTCCGCTTTCCAATGGACAGTTGGCTGTGCGATATACACCGTATCATATTCCACATAGAACGGAAGTAGCTGGATTTATGACGATTTTACATGGGGATAATCGTGTCTATAACAATATTTTTGTACAGGAATATCCGGTAAAAGAGACAGAAATTCGTAAGGATATGGGCATGTTAATGGCAGATAATCAAGTAGTCGGAACATCTGTATTTGACGATTATCCGACTTATGAGGAATGGATTGTTACCTTCGATTTAGAGGGAAAAGCAGACATGATTCGGTGCTCAGATGCGTTTATGGATAAGCTTCCGGTTTGGATCAATGGAAATGTCTATTTAAAGGGAGCAGAATCTTGGAATCGTGAAGCGAAGTATTGCAAAGTGGACAGTCCATCCATAAAAATTCAGCTAGAGGAAAAACAAGGCACATATCTTTTAAAAACCAATCTGTATGATTCAATCAAAGATTTTCGTGATGAAATGATTCATACAGACATGCTGGGAGTAGCATTTGAACCGGAGCAGCGCTTTGAAAATCCGGACGGTACCGAGATCTTGTTTGATGCAGATTACTATGGAAATCATCGCGGATTAGCCGTATTACCGGGACCTTTTGCGGAAGCACAAAAAGAATATCGGTTTTAAGGAGCAATTCTAAGGAGAGACTCGTTTTTTTCCATTGGTTAGGCGTTTCCCCGGTGATTTTTTTGAACACATGAATAAAGTGACTGGTTTCTTTTTTGAAATAGGCACTTAGATAATTTGGGGTGACGGAAATCAGTGCGGCGAGTTCTTGTACCCCAATTTTTTCATGCAGATGCAGATAAATGCTTGCAGCGGATTTGTCTGATATATATGGTTATTCGACAAAAGTCTTTAATCAACAAGTGAAAAACAATATTGAAAAATTCGAGGATGATTTTCGATTTCAGCTGACATGGGATGAGGTTGAGGAACTTACAAGATCAAAAAAATTGATCTTGAATAAGGAAGGCCGTGGAGGTAACGTAAAATACCGGCCCTGATATTTATAGTAAAGCGAAAAAGAAACTCTACATAGTGGATAATTACATTGGCCCGAAGACACTGTTGATGCTGAAGAGTGTACCGAAAAGTGTAGATATCATCATTTTCAGTGATAATCTGAACAATATTTTGCGCCTATCAGAGCTGCAGGCGTTTCAAATGGAATATCCGAATGTGAAATTGTCATTCCAGAAGACTGGAGGAAAGTTTCACGACCGATACATCATTATTGATTATGAGTCGCGGTACTCCTGAGGGGACCTCCCGTAGTATTTTTTAAAAGCCTGTCTGAAATTGCTGGAATCATAGTAGCCAAGATGCATCGCAATGTCAGATACCGTCATAGTTGTATTTTTTAAGAGCTCCGCTGCGTTGGTCATGCGGAGCTTTTTTATGTTATCCACAAAACTCATGCCGGTGTATTTTAAGATGATTCGCTGCATTTGTCGCTCACTATAATTAAAAAAAGAGGATAAATGAGCCAAGGAAATGGTGGCATAATTTTTTTGCATGTACTCTAAGATAAAGACAATATTTTTATTGGAATCGAAATTGCTAAAGGAAGGAATGGAAATGTCCTTTTCGTGATTTCGTAGCAGTTCCACAAAAAAGACGGAAAGTCTGGAGGAGAGCATGGTGTTTTTATAACGATTATTACGTTGGCATTCCCGCAATAATGGCAAAATGTGGTCAGATAAAAAGGTGGATGACCCGGTGTGGAATAATAAAAAAGGTTGGTCGTCATTATTGTAAAGGGCACGAATAAAAAAGTTGCGGAAGAGATCGTTGTCCGGAAGCAGATTGATGAAATTGTTTTCAAAGGTGCTTCCGCGTACCAAAATATTAATCATTATGCCGTCATCGGAGTAGGTATAAGAAGCGTGGGAGGTATTGGGTGCCAATATCATGATGTCACCGGTTTCCAAGGTTACTTCCTGATCCTTTACAAAACTTGTGACTTTGCCGGAAAGTACACAGTCCAGCTCAAAAAACTCCTGGACATGATAAACTGCCGGCATATAGCGAAGATGCTGTACAGCAGAAATGTCCAGGGTAGAATCAAAATAACTTTGCTCAGACAACGAAGGGGCAAAGATATCAAAGGGTTCCGTGGTATGGATTTGTAATTGGTTTTCTTGAAAAAAGCGTATAAATTCCTCCGGAGAAAAGGGTTGGGTTATGACGTTGTGTCCCGTTTCTTCGAAAAAATCTTTAAATTCTTTTTCGTAAATTCTAAGTGGAAGTAATGGTTGGATAGTTGTTGTATTCATGCGTTAATTATATCACAAGAATATGTCGCTTTTTAACCCCCTATCTGTGTCATGTTTTAATCTTTTTTGTTGATAAATTTTCCTCTATTATGGAATCCATCGAAAGAAATAATGGGGACTTAGCAAAAAACGTGGAGGAAAAAATGGAACAGAAAAAAAGAACTTACCTTTTCAGAACGCCTAATATGGGCAGTGGGACAATCGACAGGACGTCAGTTTATCACCGCAATGATATCGACTTATATCATGGTATTTTTAACAGATACTTTCGGAATTGCGGCAGGAGCAGCAGGACTGATTATGACTTTAGCAACGGTTTGGGATGCCATTAACGATCCGATTTTAGGAAGTTTAGCAGATCGTACCAAGTCAAGATGGGGTACCTACAGACCTTACTTACTCTTTGTGCCATTGCCATTATCAATTGTGGCAACACTTTTATTTGCAGCACCGGAGCTTTCGGCTTCCGGAAAAGTAGCTTATGCAGCAGTGCTTT
The DNA here is from genome assembly GCA_045657625.1 of Lachnospiraceae bacterium. Lineage (GTDB taxonomy): Bacteria > Bacillota > Clostridia > Lachnospirales > Lachnospiraceae > JAZOTM01. The sequence continues at coordinate 142,854 of JAZOTM010000013.1, read as the reverse complement.
ATATTTGTTACGGTATGTTGGTAACCTGTATTGAAATTCCTTATACAGCCCTTTTACCAACGATGACAAAAAATGAAATGGAAAGAAACGATACCATTTCCTTATCTACCTTTATCGCATCTTTGATTATTTTAGTAGTGACTTCTTTTACACCGAATTTCGTAACCTTGTTTGGTGGAGAAGACGCTGCAAAGGGATATATGATCGTTGTAATGATTGGTGCGGTATGCATGTGCATCACCAGCTGGCTTGCTTTTGCAAAATGCAAAGAACGCTATACCGTGGAGAAACAGCAGTCTGAGTCGGCGCTGAAGGCTATGGGACAGTTGCTTCAGGTAAAGGAAATGTATCCAATGTTGATTTTCTGGTGTGTAGGCTGCATTTTATTTAATGTCATTATGGCATCCAGCGTTTACTATTGTATGTATTACTTAATGAATCCGGCTTTGATTGCTACTTATATGCTCACTATTAATATCAGTGGTATGGTAGGCGTTATGTTTGTAATGCCGGTGGTACTTCGTTTAGTAAAGGGAAGTATGAAAAAAGCAGTTGTTTTTACACAGTCTATTGCAGCCGTTTGTTATTTGGTTTGTTTCCTTGTGGCAGGAAGAAGTGTAGCAGCAATTTACATTTTTACTGCTTTAGGATGCGTATTTGCAACTATGACCAATGCTTTCCGTCCGATGACAGTCGTTGGAATGACCGATTATGTATTGAAGGAAACCGGAAATCAGTTGAACGGAACTATTTCTGCTATTGGAGGTTTTGCCTATAAGTGTGGTACAGCGCTTTCCAATGCCTTGCTGGCAGGAATGCTTGCGGCTACCGGTTATGTGGCAGGAGCCATTGGACAGCAGACAGATGCTTTTATGACAGGTATCAATGCAGTGCGTTTCTTGGTACCATTCATTGCAACTGTAATCTATATCATTTTGATTCAATTCTATCCGGAAAAGAAAATGCGTGGTTAACGCAATGTAAAAAAAACGAGGAAGGAGACTTAGTCTTCTTCCTCGTTTGGATTATATTTCAGAATGTCACCAGGTTCGCAGTCTAATGCCTTGCAAATACCGGAAAGGGTAGAAAAACGAATGGCGTTGACCTTATTATTTTTGATTTTTGATAAATTGACATTAGAAATGCCCACTTTTTCTGCCAACTCATTTAAGGACATGTGGCGATTGGCCATCATAAGATCCAATTCTAATATGATTTTTCCCATAGATTACTCCTCCTAAACAAGGCCGTTTACATCCTGCTCCAAAGAAGAACCATATGCAAAATATTGAGATAAACAAAGCACAATTAATCCGAGTAGTAGTTCATTTAGTTCAACACTTATTTGAAAATTCTTCAAGATGAGTCCTAAAATCAGGCTTCGCATAATTTTACAAATTGGAATGGATATGGCGAAAAAACCGATTTGTTTCACCAGGTTGATATTAGCGGGTGCAAAAGGGGATTCTGTATTGGTGTTTTGAAAGATTCTGTGAATATTTCGGAAAATACGAGAGAATATCACCATAAGGATTGCACTAAAAAAGAGTATAAATGCTAGGATGTAAATCTGATTTTCTGCAGAAATATTTGTCAGGTTTATGTCGGAAACCTCAAGGATAGAGAGTCCTCCCTGTATAGCCTGAGAAATCTTCTGTTGCAATATAAGAAATAAAAGGCCTATAGAAACCAAAATACCGGCACTGGCGCAAAGTAGGATTTCTACAATTTTGGAAAGGGTTGCAGTGAAATTTCTAAGTTGTGATGACTTCATAAACATGCCTCCAATAATGTTTGTAATTTTAAGTTTTCATGCGGTCTCTTACTTTCGATAAATAGAGAGCACTGGTTATTAGCTATCCTTTGCATACTTCCTATTTATCCCTGATAAATATAGATTAGTCATGATATTAATGTTTGTCAATAAAAAATTATCGATAAACATTAAAATAAATAAGTCGGATGTTGGAGGAAAAGATGTCGTGTTTGATTCGTGAAATGTAAAAAAATCGATGCTAGGATGAATTTATAATTAAGGAATGAAGAAACTAAAGGGGGAAAATATGTATAGTCGAGAAATAATAGAAGAGGTAAAGCATGCAGTCATCAAAGAAGCAATGGGAATGCGCGAGTTCAATAAAGTAGCACCGGTGTCCGGAGAACGAATAGACATTCCGTGTAAGGGCCGGCTGGTTAATGTGGTGTATTACAAAACAAAAAAAGAGAATGCGCCCTTGGTCTTTGCTTACCATGGCGGTGGTTTTTTATTTGGGGGGAATGCTTTAAATGATGCCATGTGGAAAGCGGTCAGAGATAAATTGGATGTAAACGTTACATCCGTAGAATATAGAAAAAGCCCTGAGTATCAGTATGAGGCAGCTTTAGAGGATGCATCGGAAGTTGCACATTATATGGTGGCCCATGCAGAGGAATTTGGTTTTGATCCGAATCAGATATCGGTCATGGGATGTAGTGCAGGAGCCGGATTGGCAGCCACTCTGTGTATTTATGAGAAAAAAAGACACGGACTACAATTTCAAAATCAGATTTTGATGTATCCCTATTTGGACTCGGATACGGATCCGGATGCAAAGGGAAAAGGAAGTTTAGAAGGCCCTATTATGTATGTGTTTACAGAATTGCATTGCAAACCGGAAGAAACAAAATTGCCGGAGGTATCACCGGTATTTGCTACAAGTGAGGATCTTACGGGACTTCCACATAGTGTTTTTTGTCTTTGTGAAAATGACAATTTGAAACACGAAGGTTATCGCTATGCAGAAATGTTGGAGAAGGTAGGGGTTTCTTGTGATGTTCAGGAATTTAAGGAGATGCCTCATGGATTTTTTGAATCTGGTTTTGGAAAAATTACAGAAGAGGAAATGGATTTCCTTGGAGAAGATGTAAAGGCCATGGTTCGTTCGGGAAAAATCGCAAAAGTCTCTAAAGAAGCATTGGATTTTGTGGCACAACATTTTGTGATGGAGTGAGAAAAGTGCTTGTCTCTTGTTAGATTTTAATGAAACAGCAACAAAAGAGAAATAAAAGAAAAACAAAGAAATCCTAGAATGCAATCACAAGGTGAAACAAGCCTTGCTGATTGCATTTTTTTGGAGGGAAAATATGGATAAAAAATTTGTTGGGTTTACATTGGTTGCTGTATTATCAGCCGTTATATTCTTTTTACTAAATAGATTCCAAAAAGGAGAGTTCAAGAAGATATGCCGAAAATAACTGTATTGTTGACGAAATATCATGATTTTTTTGGAACCATAGTAGGAATGATATCCGGAAGCTCCTATTCCCATGCATCCATCTCCGTAGATGAGAAGGAAACGGAATTTTATAGCTTCAATTACAAAGGGTTTGTACGTGAAAAACCAAAGAAATATTGTCCTAGCACAAGGGCAGACAAGTACTTGAAAATAGAAATGGAGGTGACGCCGGAAGCATACGAAAGTGTAAAAAAGGAGATTGAAGCTTTTCGTGAAGCATCGGACGAATTACGTTATTCTAAGTTGGGCGTGATTTTATTGTTTTTGCACATTCCGCATAAGTTTCGAAATCGATATTTTTGCTCCCAATTTATTGCTGAGATTTTAGATAAGGCGGGAATTGCAACATTGAAGAAAAAGAGTTCTTTGTATTTTCCGAATCAGTTGGTGAATGAAGTGGAATATCGCAGTGTATATTCTGTAAGTGAAAATTTGTTTAGTTTAGAGGTTGCATAAAATAAAATACAAGACTTGATTATAAAAGAATAGATGATACAATGAAGCTTGTTCATCGGAGGATGTGTAAAACGTAATTACGCACCGGATAAGATGACAGAGATGTGTATATTTTGGAGGCGGTCAGCCGTAGTAGGCCGCCGGATAAGAAATATATAGATCCTGTTTTCCTATCTGGTGCTTTTTTTATATCATAGAAAATACGAGGGACCCAATGGTTCAGCGGCCAGTGCCCTTTCAACTTCAATACAGAGACCAGCCGAATCTAAATTATTAGTATAAGGGAAGAAAATATGTCGGATTGATATAAAAAAGTGCCATGGCTCGAAAGGGACTTCCTTGGTATGATAGGGAAGTACAAGGAGAATTACAGATGAAAATTCGAGATATAAAAATAAACGGTTTGGTAAATCCTGTAGGATTTGCCATGGAGACCCCGGTTTTGTCCTATAAAGTGGATGAAACGGAGAGCAAAAGAGCCACACAGGTGGAACTTTGCGTAACAACAGAAGTAGGAGAGGAAATCTACAGAAAAAGTCCTGCGGATTTTTCTCAGAAAGGCGTAGAATTGCCGGTGGATTTAGAGCCTAGAACCGGTTACAAAGTAAAACTACGCGTAGTCGGCGATGCAGGGGATGCGGCAGAAGCAGAGACGTTCTTTGAGACAGGAAAAAGAGAAGAAGGTTGGCTGGGAAAATGGATTTCACCGCAAAAGCAGGATGCGCAAGGAACCATACATCCAATTTTGCGTCGTGTGATTGAAATCAAGAAAAAAGTAAAAAAGGCCAGACTTTATGCCACAGGCGTAGGTGTATTTGAAGCCTATATCAATGGAGAAAAGCTGGGAGAAGAGTATTTGGCGCCGTTTCAAAGTCATTACGAGACGTATTTGCAGGTACTTACTTTTCCGGTAGATTCCTTGAAAGTAGGAGAAAATACTTGGGAGTTCTTGTTGGGCAAAGGCTGGTACATGGGAACTTTTGGACTGGAAGGCCAAAAGGAGAACTATGGAAATCGAATGGCAGCCATTGGAGAACTGGTGGTGACCTATGAAGATGGGGAGACAGAGACTTTTGCAACGGATGAGAAATTCACTTATTGTGCTTCGCATATTCAGGATTCCGGAATTTATTTTGGAGAAGTGATTGACCGCACAAAGGGTGTGGCAATTTTGCATTCGGAGCCAGCAGAGGTATTTCCTGTACAGCATTCGGAGGAGGGGTCCTCTTCTTTCGAAGAAAAAAACGTGGAGGTTTTAGAACATCCGGAGCAGGAGACCGGAACGGAAAATTTAAACTACGAGCACTTAAAAGATCGAATCAGTCCTCCTTTGAAAGCGCAGGAAATCATACAGGTGCAAAAAGTTTTACAAACGCCTGCCGGGGAAACGGTGCTTGATTTTGGCCAGAATTTTGCAGGAATTCCAAAATTCACTGCAGAGTTTCCGGCAGGAACCAAAGTGGTTTTCGATTTTGGAGAAATTTTGCAAGAAGGTAATTTCTATCGTGGAAATTATCGTGAGGCAGAGTCTCAATTTGTGTATATAGCAAATGGAAAAAAAGAAGTGGTAACGCCACATTTCACATACTTTGGATTCCGTTATATCAAGGTGACCGGCTGGCCGGGTACCTTGAAAAAAGAAGATGTGGTCGGCCTGGCATTGTACTCCGACATGGAAGAAACAGGATTTTTGCATACGGGAAATGCAAAAATCGACCGCTTGATTTCCAACACAAAGTGGGGATTGAAATCCAATTTTATGGATTTGCCCACGGATTGTCCTCAGCGAAATGAACGTTTGGGTTGGACAGGAGATGCGCAGGTATTTTCACCAACAGCATGTTACCACATGGATACCAGAGCGTTTTATCGGAAGTTTACCAAGGACTTACGGGCGGAGCAAGTCATGTTGGATGGAGCGGTGCCGAATTACATTCCGAATATTGGACACAAGGATGACGCCGGTTCTGTATGGGGAGATGTAGGAACCTTTTTGCCATATACAGTGTATCAAATGTTTGGTGACAAGAAGCAATTGCAAAAAGACTACCCATTGATGAAGGATTGGGTAGATTGGATTACCAAAAAGGATCAGGAGCGAGGAGAGCGGAATCTCTTTGACTTTGGTTTTCAATTCGGGGATTGGCTTGCATTAGATGGTGTTTCAGAAAGTTCCTTTAAAGGGAGCACGGAGGATGCCTATGTAGGAAGTATGTATTATGCTAGATCCGCAGAAATTGTCGCAGAAACAGCAGAGATTTTAGGGGATGTGGAAACAGCAAAGACCTACAGGGCTTTGTATGAAAAAATTAAGCAGGCAATTTTAGATGAGTATTTCACGGCAAATGGCAGACTGGCAGCGGATACCCAGGCTTCGTATATTATTGCTTTAAAATTTGGCATTTATCGAGATCGGGACCGCGTTTTGCAGCAGTTTAAGGATCGATTGAAGAAAGATGGTTATAAGATTCGTTGCGGATTTGTGGGAGCCCCGCTGCTTTGCACGGTATTAGCGGAATGTGGGGAAATGAAAACTGCCTACGATTTTCTCTTGAATGAGGAGTTCCCGAGCTGGTTGTATTGTGTGAATTTGGGTGCAACAACGGTATGGGAACGTTGGAATTCGGTGATGCCGGATGGCACCATCAGCGACACAGGAATGAATTCATTGAATCACTATGCTTATGGTTCCGTTATGGAATTTGTATATGGCTATGTTGCCGGAATTCGTCCAAAAACTCCGGGATTTGAACAGGCGATTTTAGCACCGCATCCGGATGCTAGATTGCCAAAGATGGAAGCATCTTACGATTCTGTGAGTGGAAAATATGTATGCAATACTGAAATTCAGGAAGACGGCAAACTTCGCGTCGTTCTTGAAATTCCGTTCGGATGTAGTGCAGAAGTCACGCTGCCGGATACGGAGCAGGCTCCTTTCGTCTTGGAAAGTGGTACGTATGAATATTTGTATCAACCAACGAAAAATTATTTGCATCCTTATGGAGCAGAGAGTCGTTTGGAGGAACTTGCAAAAAATCCGAATACGCTGGAACTGCTATTTCGTTTTGTGCCACCTTATGGAGGTATGGCTGCAGGACACAATGCAGAGTTCCAGTATAATACCTTAGCAGAGATGAGAGAAAAGCCGTTTATTCCTTGTGACGAAGAAGCATATCAGACTTTGTTGGAAAAACTGGCAGAAATCACAGTATAGAAGTTTAGAAGAAAATCAAAAAAAGATAGAAAAAAATAAAGGAGAGGTAGAAGAAGACAATGAAACAGAAAAAATGGAACGATAAATGGAAGTTTTGGAATAGTAAAGATGCATTTGCTTTGGTGTGGGATGTGCCGGAACAGGCGAGAGAAATCACACTTCCGCATGATGCCATGATCGAAGAGGATGCTACACCGGATTCACCAAACGGAGGCAATACCGGATTCTATAATGGCGGTTCGTATACATATGTAAAATTTTTTGAGACCAAAAAAGGGGACAGAGAAAAGCATCTGGCAATCAAATTTGAAGGTATTTACATGAACGCGTTTGTATATGTAAATGGACAATTGGCTGCGAATCGTCCTTATGGATATTCCGAATTTTATGTACCAATTTCTCATTTGCTGAAAGAAGAAGGTACCAATGAAATCCGTGTACAGGTACGTAACGGCGCCATGCAGAATAGTCGTTGGTATACGGGTTCCGGAATTTATCGTGATGTGTATTTATTGGAAGGCGGCAAGAGTTATGTAAAGGAAGCTTCCTTACAGGTAAAAACGGAAAGTGCCAAGGAAGAAAAGGCGGTAGTAACAGTTTCTGCTACAGCAGTAAACCATCAAGTGACGGCAAGAGACCTCTTTGTAAAATTTGAAGTATTGGATGCAAAGGGAAATGTTGTAGCTACAGAAGACAAGATTTATGCTCAGTTACCGGAAGGGGAAGATCGAGTTTCTGCTCGCTTTGCGATTGAAAATCCGGCTCTCTGGAGTGCAGAAACACCGGAATTATATAAAACAGTCGTTTCCTTATATGAAATGGAATTGGAAAAAGATGGCAGCGCAGTAGCCGGTGCATTGTTAGATACAGCGGAAGATATTTTTGGTATTCGTACGTTGGAATTGGATGCAAAATCCGGTTTTTCTGTAAATGGAAAAGAAGTGAAGTTGCGTGGTGCGTGCATTCATCATGACAATGGACTTCTTGGAGCAAAGACTTATGAAGAAGCAGAATATCGTCGCGTGAAAATCTTAAAAGAAGCAGGATTCAATGCCATTCGTATGTCTCACCATCCGGCAGCTACAGTTTTGTTGAAGGCATGCGATGAATTAGGAATGTATATCATGGATGAAACCTTTGATATGTGGACACGTTGTAAATCGGATTACGATTACAATCTCTTTTTCCGGGATTGGTGGAAAAAAGATGTGGAAGCCATGGTGCAGAAGGATTTCAACCATCCATCAGTGATTTTATATTCCATTGGAAATGAAATTCCGGAAATCGGAACAGATGCAGGCAGCAGACTGGCAAAGGAAATCAGTGAGTTATGCCATACGTTAGATGATACGCGTTATACATTGGCTTCCATCAACGGTGTATTTGCAGCAGGAGATGCTGTGCCAAAGATTACTGCGGATATTGTAGGAGAAGTGCAGGATACAGATGATTCTGTCAATGTAAATGACTTCATGACCATCATGGATAAATATATGGATAAAATTGTGGTGCATCCGGAAATTACAAAAATGCTGCATAAGGCTTGTGCGGCTACGGACATCGCCGGTTACAACTATATGACCGCTCGCTATGCGTTAGATGCAGAAAAAAATCCAAATCGCGTCATTGTTGGTAGTGAAACAAACCCACCGGATATTGGAACAAACTGGAGAGAAGTGAAAAAATATCCGCAGGTAATTGGTGATTTTACTTGGACCGGTTGGGATTACATCGGAGAAGCAGGAGTCGGAATTCCGGCATATCGTTTTGGGGAAGGTGGCTTTGGTGCGCAGTATCCGGCAAAATTAGCATATCCGGGAGATGTGGATATTACAGGATTCCGTCGCCCGATGTCTTATTTAAGAGAAATTGTATTCGGACTTCGCAAGGACCCATATATTGCAGTACAGGATCCGAATCACTTTGGAGAGTTCTTGATTAAAACCCCATGGGTATTAAGCGATTCTATTTCATCTTGGAGCTGGAAGGGCTGTGAGCAGAAACCATGTGTGGTAGAAGTCTACGCACCGGGAGAAGAAGTCGAGTTGTTTGTAAATGGTGTATCCGTTGGGAAGAAACCATGTGGAGAACAAGCGGATTTCCGCACTTTGTTTGAAACAACTTATGAACCCGGAGAGATTCGCGCGGTTTCTTACAGCAATGGAAAAGCTGCAGGAGAATATATTTTAAAAACAGCAGAGGAATCTGAAATATTGTCGGTTACAGCAGATGCGCATACAAAAGCAGAGGGAGAATTATGCTATTTGCAAGTTGCTGTTACCGATAAAGCGGGAACTGTACGCACAGATGTTGTGGAAAAATTACAGGTAGAAGTGAGCGGTGACGCAGAATTGCTTGGCTTTGGATCCGGAAATCCAAAGTCAGAGGATAATTACACCACTCCAAAGACAACGACTTGGAATGGTTTGGCAATGGCCATTGTGAAAGCAGCGCCTGGCGCACATTATACAGTGAAAGTGACAGCAGAAAGTGGCTTGATGGGAGCATATCAGGCATAAGAATAACAGGCTTAAAAAATGTCGGTTCTATCGAAAGAAATATCTGGTTTTTTGACCCTATATGAAAAAATGTCGGAAATCTGTAAATTTTTTACATGGAGAGCCCGAAGGTCCTTTGCTACTATAATGTCATCCAATGAAAACAAACGTATCGAAAGCCTGAAGCCTTGGGGAGTTAGGATTCAAAAGCAGCAATTTAGGAAGGGCCGAAGATACCAGAAAAGGAGAAATGAAAAATGGGGAAAAATAATGCAAGTAGTTCCACTCAAACGTCAGAAGTAAGCACAGCATTCAAATGGTTTCATGCCACATCTGTAAATGGTGGTGCCATGATGATTGCGGCTGTACTTGCCAGTTACCTTTCCGTTTATATGACGGATACATTAGCCATCCCGGCAGCAACATGTTCCTTGATTATGTTTATTGCAACTTTATGGGATGCCATTAACGATCCAATGATGGGTGTTATCGCAGATAGCACACATTCCAAATGGGGACGTTATCGCCCCTACTTTGTAGTAGCACCGATTTTACTTACTTTCTTTGCTACTATGGTATGGGTTGACTGGGGATTCACCAGCACAACAGCAAAAGCAGTTTATATTTGTGTGATGTATATCGGCTGGGGAATGACAGTTACCATGTACACCATGCCACAGATGGCAATTCTTCCTGCAGCAGTTAAGAAAGATGCAGAACGTAATAAAATTATTACCATGGGTGCTGGCGCATGTGCAGCAGCATTTACAATTGGTAATACCTTTACCAACAACATCACCGCATTCTTCAACGGACTTGGATTTTCCAATGGATATGTTCCATTTATGTTGATTTGTGGTGCACTTTCCTTCATCTCTTTCTGGGGATTGTTCAAAACATCCAAGGGACAGGAAAGATACTTAACAGAGCCTCAGAAACATCCGTTCAAAGGCTTAAAGACGGTGTTAAAGCATAAAGAAGTTTATCCATACATGATCGCTTGGGTAGTTGCTTCTATGGGATATGGTTTGATGTTCTCATCTTCCGTTTACTATATGATGTACTACTATGAAAGACCTGATTTGATCAGTACATACATGGGTGTTATTTCCATCGGTGCTTTGATTTCCATGGTTGTAGCAATGCCAATCGTTTTGAAAATCTTCAAAACCGGTGAAAAAGCATTATTATTCTCACAGGGAACCACAATTGTTCTTTATGTGATTTTGTTCTTCTTCGGAAAGACAAGTTTCGTATTACTTTGCGTATTAACCTTCATCTCATCTGTAACAGGAGCTATGCAGAACGCATTAGTAAACATTTTGGTAAACGATACCATCGACTTTATTATGTATAAAGAAGGCACATCTGCAAATGGTTTGATTTCTTCTATCAAAGGATTTGCTCAGAAGTGTGGAAATACAGTTACTTCTTCCGGAATTTTAGCAGTTCTTGCAGCATCCGGATATGTAGCTGGTGCTATTGGCGGACAGCCGGAATCAGCAATGTTTGCATTGAACTTCATTAAGTTTGGTGCTCCATCATTAACCGGTATCATCTTATTGCTTTGTGTAGTATTTGGACCGATTAAGAAATACAAAAAAGAAATTGATGCGTACAAAGCGCAGTTAGAAGAAAATGATGCATCCGTAGATGCGGAAACAAAAAACATGGAAGTAGATGCAGAACCTGCTTCATAACAGGAGTATTAAAAATGCGTGATTGGAATTTACTGAAAGAAAAGCCATTTTGCTTGAGTGAAGAAAAAATAGAATGGGTAAAAGAAACCTTAGCACAGATGACAGAGGAGGAGAAAATCGGTCAGATTTTTTGCCCGATTTCCGGAGAAACAGAACCGGAAAAAATTCAGGACTTTGTGGAAACGTTTCACCCGGCAGGTGTGTTATATCGCCCGATGCCGGCAGAGACCATTCAGTCTTTACATCGTGCTTTTCAAGATGCTTCCAAAATACCGCTTTTAACAGCAGCAAATTTAGAATCCGGTGGGGTGGGAATTGCCAGTGATGGAACTTATTTTTCCAGACCCATGGGAATCGCTGCAACCGGCAACGAAGAACAGGCATATCGCTTGGGATACATTTCCGGAAAAGAGGCAGCAGCCGTAGGTTGCAATTGGTCCTTTGCACCGATTTGCGATTTGGACAAAAACTATATGAATCCGATTATGAATGTCAGAACCTTTGGGGATCGAAAAGAGACCGTTATCACCATGGTAAAAGAGCAGTTACGCGGATTGGACGCTCATGGCGTAGCTGCGGCATGTAAACATTTCCCGGGAGATGGGGTGGACTTTCGAGATCAGCATTTGTTGCCTTCTGTAAATAGCCTGTCTGTGGAGGAATATGACAGCAGCTATGGAGAAATCTGGCAGGAAGTAGTCAATGCAGGGGTGTTATCTGTTATGGTCGGTCATATTATGCAACCGGCATATAGCAAATATTTCAATCCGGATTTAAAGGACGAAGATATTTTACCGGCAACCCTATCTCCGGAATTGTTACAGGGCTTGCTTCGTAAAAAGTTGGGATTCAATGGAGTCATTGTGACGGATGCCACACCGATGATTGGATTCAATGTATCTATGAAGCGTGAGGATGCTCTTCCGGCGTGTATTATGGCTGGTTGCGACATGATTTTATTCAACAAAGATATTCGAGAAGATTATCAGTTTATTCGCAATGCTTTGCAAGATGGCCGATTGACTGAGGAACGCTTAGAGGAAGCGATTGTTCGTGTGTTGGCTATGAAAGCAGCTATGGATTTACCGGCGAAAAAACAAGCGGGTACCTTAGTACCGGGACCGGAAGCACTGGCGGATATCCATTGTGAAGAACATGAAACATGGACAAAAGAATGTGCAGACCAGGCTGTGACTTTGGTGAAAGATACCCAGAAGTTGTTGCCGATTTCTCCGGAAAAAACCAAAAGAGTTCGTTTGTATTTGTTAGAGGATAGAAATGATGGAGGTTTTAAAGATGGAGAAAGTGAAGTTGGAAAATTCAAATCCATGTTGGAACAGGAAGGTTTTGAAGTCAGTCTATATGATTATGCAAAACCGGACTTTTTCGAAATGTTTGAGGGTGGCGTAAAGGACGCCAAGAGTAAATTTGATTTGGCGATTTACGTAGCATGCTTAGACACGGCGAGCAATCAATCGGTAAGACGAATTGATTGGTGTCATCTCATGGCAGCAGATGCACCATGGTTTTTACAGGATATTCCAACCATGTTTATTTCACTGGCAAATCCATATCATTTGGTGGATGCACCAATGGTAAAGACCTTTATCAATGCTTACACACCTACGAAAGAAGTGTGTGAAGCAGTGATGGAAAAAATAATGGGTCGTTCTGAATTTAAAGGGGTGAATCCAATCGATCCATTCTGCAACGTATGGGGTAGCAAATTTTAATAGAGTCGGGGCGGAACTTTCGACGAAGTGAAAAGTTCCGCAAACATTTAAAAATCCACGAGCTCAATTTTGAGTTCGTGGATTTTTATTTTATTTACTCCACCGATTTGAATGGAATAAATGCATTTTCTTTCTTGTGTTGTTTTCGATATTCTGCAGGAGAGCAGGAATAGGTTTGACGGAAAACACGAGAAAAATGATCGGAGGAATTGTATCCGATTTGTTCTGCGATTTCGTTGATTTTCACATCGGTATTAATCAAATAATCCACGGCATCTTTCATACGCAGACGTTTGATTAAATCCGTGAAGTTTTCCCCGGTATTTTGCTTGATAAGCGTGCATAAGTGCGGTTCGCTGTAATGGAAAAATTCTGCCAGGGAAGACAGCGTGATATTTTGATAGTTGTGCTGGATATATTGTAAAACCAAGGAGAAGTCCGTGCCGATTTCGTAATTGTAAAAGGCAATGGTTTTACTGTAATTTCGCAACAAGTTCGTGAAAAACAAATGAATAAGATTGACGCTGCAGGCGTTGCTGTATTCATCTGCATTTTCTGTTTCTAAAATCAATTTTCTTAAATAAATACGACATTCTTTATTATTTCCCGTAAAGAGCATGAGGTAGTTGGAACGCTCGTTATCTTTTAAAATTTGACGGAAAAAGCTGGATACCAAATCTTGATGACGCATCAAGGAAGAAAAGGTGGTATCAAAGGTGCTTTTTCGAATACAAATGGTGTATACGATGGAGGTTTCGTCTTCAATGACAAAGTCGTGGGTAGAACCCGGAGCGACAATGCATACTTCGCCTTCCTTCATGGTATGCACTTCTTGCTCAAAGTAAAAATTTCCCTGTCCTTTGATGACAAAGTTGATTTCAAAATAATTGTGACGATGCATGCAATGTCTGGTAAAACGTGGATGTCTGATTGTGTATACATCGTAAAAGCGCGGAATCATTTTTTCTTCAGATACCTCTGTCGTGTTGGTGGCATGGGGAAATACTTGAATGGGGACACTGTCAATAAAAGCGTCAAATTCTTCGTCGCTCATGTCCAAAATATTTTCCGGCACACGTACCGGACTAGGAGTATCATCCATGAGCCCGTGCTCTTGCATACGCCATATCATTTCCATAAATTGAAGGCGATTTCCGGTCTTCTTGAAATAGGTATTCATCTCATTTTGAAATTTTCCATAAGTGGTATATCCTATCATATTTTACCTCCGCATATAGCGATATTATAACTTATTTCATACCAAATGCGACATTTTTTCACATAAAATTCATGAGAAAAATATGTCGGGTTTCTATGAAAATATAACATGGGTATTTGGAACCCCCTCTCTTACAATGAAAATGGTTAATAAGAAGGAAAGTAGGAGATACTATGAAATATTGGATTTTTGATTTAGACGGTGTGATTTTGTCTACCGATCATTATCATTACTTGGCATGGAAAGCAATGGCAGATTCTATGGGAATCTATTTTGATGAAACAATAAATAATCGTTTGCGTGGAGTAAGTAGAGCAGATAGTTTGGAAATTATTTTGGAGCGATACGAAGGAGAACCTCTTTCTCAAGAGAAGAAGCAAGAACTGATGGAGCAAAAAAATAATCTTTATCGTACCTATTTACAGGAAATGACACCTGCAGATGTTAGCACAGAGGTACGAGAAACACTGGCAACCTTGAGAAAACAAGGGGATAAATTAGCCATAGGTTCCTCTTCGAAAAACACAAAATTGATTTTGGAAAAAGTACAGATGATGGATGCTTTTGATAAAATAGCAGATGGAACAGATATTACAAAAAGCAAACCGGATCCGGAAGTATTCTTAAAAGCAGCAGAATTTCTTGGGGCAGATCCAAAGGAGTGTAGTGTAATCGAGGATGCGAAGGCCGGAATTGACGCAGCGAAGGCGGCCGGTATGCGTGCGTTTGGTATTGGAGAAGCTGCAACTTATGAAAAAACCGATTGTCCAATACAGTCATTAAAAGAGTTATTGATTTTTTAAAAAGTGAGGTGGAGTATGAACTATATTTGTAATCCTATGAATTTACCTTATCAATATCAGATTTTTGAGAGAAATGGGAAATATTATGCCAATCGAGAAGCGGCAGACCCGTCGTTGATTTTGTTTCAAGGACTCTATTATTTATTCCCGTCTATGGCCGGTGGATTTTATACAAGCAAGGATTTGAGGGACTGGGAATATCATGAACTTGGTCCGGAAATTCCGATTTATGATTATGCTCCGGATGTACGTGTAATGGGAGATTACATGTATTTTTCTGCTTCCAAACGTTTTGAAAATTGTGATTTCTACAGAACGAAGGATCCGTTGCATGGACCATTCGAAGTGATCAAGGGAACTTTCCCATTTTGGGATCCGAATCTGTTTATCGATGATGACGGACGCGTTTATTTTTATTGGGGTTGTTCCAATCAGACGCCCATTTATGGTTGTGAATTGGATCCAAAAACCATGCTTCCTCTTGGAGAAAAAAAGGAACTGATTTTTGGAAATGACGCGGATCATGGATTTGAACGAATTGGACCGGATCATTATAATGTGAAAACACCGGAAATGATTGAAGAAGGCATGCAAAATATGGTGATTCATATGTTTGAAGGGTATACGGATTACCATGATTTGCCGCAGGATAAACAGGACTTTTTGCGCGCCTTTATTAGCAGTACGGCCCCATTTATTGAAGGGGCTTGGATGACAAAACACGAGGGTACTTATTATTTGCAATATGCCTCACCTGCCACAGAGACCAATACTTATAATGATGGTGTATATGTGGGAAAAAGCCCGTTAGGGCCTTTTACCCCTGCAAAGAATAACCCCTATTCCTATCATCCGGGTGGATTTATGACCGGTGCAGGACACGGTTCCACCTTGGAAGATCAAGAAGGAAGATTTTGGCATGTATCTTCTATGCATATCAGTAACAATCATGATATGGAGCGTAGATTAGGTCTTTGGAGAGCCGGATTTGATCAAGATGGGGATTTATATTGTGATCAGTATTTGGGCGACTGGCCAAGAAGATTCGACGCAGAACCATTCACAAAGCCGGAATGGATGTTGCTGTCATATGGAAAAAACGTAGAAGTTTCCGGAGGCACCGGTGCAGAGAATTTGACAGACGAGAATGCCAAAACGGTATGGAAAGCGGAGACCGAGGAAGCAACCGCTGTGGTGGATTTGGGGGCAGAAAAGACAGTCCATGCGATTCAGGTGAACTTTATGGATGACGCATTGGAAGTGGTTTGCCCGGAAAATGCATATTTCTCAGAAGATAGAACCATTGACCATAGTCGTCACGTTACCGGATATCGTTTGCTTGGCTCTACCGATAAAGAGCATTGGACCGTTCTTGCAGACCGTAGTAATACAAAGCTGGATTTGCCGCATGAATTGTTTGTGGAAGAACAGGGTTGGCAGATTCGATATGTAAAAATAGAAGTTGTGGAAATGCCATTCCATGGTCCGGCGTGTATGTCAGGATTTCGTATATTTGGAAAATCGAACATGCCATTACCGGAAAAAACAGAATATACCATTCATCCGATTTCGGATTTGGATGTTATGGTTTCCTGGCCGGAAAACAAAGAGGTACAGCATGTGATTTCTTGGGGCTATACGCCGGAGAAACTGTATCACAGTTATACCGTCATCGGAAAAAAGGAGCAAAAGATTGGTGCAGTGATTCGAGGCCAGGATATGTATTTCCGCGTGGATGCTTGGAATGAAGGCGGCATTACAGAAGGAGAAGTTAAGAAACTTTAGGCATTAGAAATAGGATGTGGGGTATGTTCTATGAAACGAAAAGATTTTTATAAAGTGGAGCAAATAGGCGAGCGAGCTTATCGTATTGGTAGTGAGGAAGCGGTTTTTTGTGATTTACTTGTGGGGGATGAAAAAGCCTTATTAATTGATACTACTTATGGAATTGGGGACTTATATGGAACAGTAAAAAATATTACAGACAAACCGATTGTGATTGTATGTACGCATGGTCATGTAGATCATACTTGTGGAGCAGCACAATTTTTAGAACCGATTTATCTGGCAGAAGAAGATTTCGCATTGTGTAAACGACATAATAGCAAAAAGCAAAGGGAATTTACGATTCATGATATGCAAAATAAAGAAGATTATTTTACTCATCTTTGCAGAAATATTTTACCGGAAGATTTTGATTGTAAAGAATACTTGAGTCAAAGGGAAGGTACACTTTTGAAATTAGAAGAGGGGATGATCTTTGATTTAGGTGGTATTACAGTAGAAGTTATACGTACCCCTGGACATACAAAGGGAGGGATGTCTTTTTATTATAGGGAAGAGGAATGGCTTTATTCTGGCGATGCTTATGGTTTTTTCTTGTGGTTATTTGATCAGGATTCCACAGATCGAAAAACTTATATAGAAGGGATTGATAAAGTAATCGCTTTGAATCCAAAGAGAATCTATGGAGGACATAATCCGGTACCAATGTCGCCAGAAGAATTGAAGGTTTTTCGTAAGACTGCGTTTGAGGCAGATTTTGCAAAAGGAGAACCTTTTCATGCTGCCATATTGGAAGTAGAACAGGAATTACCGGAGATTCGAGTCTGTGTATCCAATGGTATGACTATGGATGATTTTGGAAAGCCGGGTTTTGCCGCTATTGTTATTGACGAGAAACGTTAAATGTAGGCGTTAGAAAAAAAGAAAGAGGAAAAAAGGATGGAAACTTTAAAGATTTGGGGAGATGTAATCCCGGGAAACAGTAGTAAAAGTAAAACAGATGTGATGGAAATTCATGAAGAGTATACACCGGAGGATATGTTTGTGAATCATCCGGGTATTTGGGATAAGAGTACACCACGTGTAGAAGATATGACCGGAAATGACACCATGGTTTATCGTCAGGAAATCGAACATGGTCCGGCAAAAATGACCTATGAAGATGAACCTTTTTTGGTTCCTTACATTGCAGAAGGAAGTGATAAGGCCATTGTCATTTGCCCGGGGGGTGCTTATCTTACAAAGTCTATGGAGGCAGAAGGCCGAGACATCGCAGCTTTTTTGAATGAAGCAGGCATCAGTGCCTTTGTGCTCTGGTATCGCTCTTATCCTTATAAGGATCCGATTATGTTTTTGGATTGTCAGAGAGCCATTCGTTATGTGCGCTTTCACGCAAAGGAATATGGCATTGACGAGAAAAAAATTGGTATTATAGGTTTCTCCGCTGGCGGAAATTTGGCAGGTGTGACTTCTATGCATTTCCGCAATCAGCCGATTTCTTATGAAGGATATGCACCGGATGAAATTGATGCGATAGATGCATCGGTACAGAGTATTGGTTTGATTTATCCGGCAGTTACCATGACAAAGGACAAGATTATGGCTGTGGTAGCGGGACGCGACATGTACAACAACGATGAGGCCGGATACAATGCGTTGGCAGAGAAATACGATTTCCTGAATAATGTACAGGAACAGGATCCGCCCATGTTCCTGTGTAGTACCTTTGATGATGATGTAGTTCCACCGGAACGTTTGACAGAATTTGCCTTAAAGGCAAGAGAGAAAAAGGTGGCATTGGAATTGCATCAGTTTATAGATGGTGGTCACGGCTTTGGCGGCTGTGTGGATGAGCAAAACCCAATGTTTGCCCATGATCGCACCGCAGTGCAGCAGTGGAGAGCCTTGTATGCGAATTTTGTGAATCGCTACATGAATTAGTATCGTTTTCGATATTCCGCGGGAGAGCAATGATAGCTCTCCCGAAATTTTTTGTAAAAAAAGGTGACATTTTCATACCCGCATTCTCTTGCAATATCCGCCGTAGAAAGGTCTGTGTTTTTCAGTAGACGGCAGGCATAGTTTAAGCGTTGTTCTTGAAGTAATTTTTTAAAATTCTTGTTGGTATATTTTTTAATGTAACCGGATAAATAATTGGGATTCATATGAAAAAAGTCTGCAGTGGATTGCAGGATTTTTCTCGGATGAACCGGAACTTACAGAAAGAATTAAAGGATAGCTTTGCTTGTACGTTGCCATTGATATGGGAAACTACTGGAGATGAGAAGAAACGGGCAGAAGCACGTTCGATTTATATGAAGGCGTTGACACGATTGGTAGAAAAGAATTTTTCTTATCAAATCGGGGATTGGTGCAGAGAACGCGGAGTGAAATTTTTGGAGCATATGGATGGAACGAAGGATTGCGTCTGGAAAAATATTTGGTAGACCATTTTATGGTCAGAGGGGTAAATCATTTTGTGCCGCATGCATTTAGTGCCAAACCTTTCCCGGACCCGGATTGCCCACCACATTTTTACGCCCATGGCCATAATCCGGAATATAAGGCTTTTGGGAAGTTGATGAAATATATGAATCGTACCTGTGAATGCATTTCCGGAGGCTTTCATGTAGCCCCCATAGCAGTGTTATATCATGGAGAAGGAGAATGGACCGGTGATTGCTTGGCTGATGAGTTGATTACCCGCGTCTTAACGGAATCTCAGCTGGAATTTGATGTGGTTCCTCAGGATGTCATCGTTGGAAACGAATATGGTATGCAGGCAAAAAATGGTACCTTACAGATTCAAAAGCAAAAGTATGAAGTGGTATTGATTCCCTACATGCAATTCTTAACAAAAGAGTTGAAAGATGCCATTCTTATGTTGAAATCCCAAGGAGTTTCTCTTTATTTTGTGGAAAAAAGACCGCAGGATGTTTTAGGAGAAGATTGTGCAGAAGTATTGCAAGAGATTCCGCTGATTTCTTTGGCGGAAGTGCTAAGTGTATTGGAACAGCAGAGAGACCTTAGATTCACGCCGACCAATGACTATTTACGATTCTATCATTATGTGAAAGATGGGGTGGATTTGTTCATGCTGGTAAATGAAGGGGATACGGATTATGTCGGAACCTGTGAACTCACCAAAAAATATGTAAAAAAAGAAGACAAATCCCTCTTCCTTTACGATGCATGGAGACAAAAGGTGCATCCGGTGAAAGAAACCGCACAAGGCATAAACCTTACCTTACATGCGGGAGAAAGTAGAATTTTATTGGCTGTAAACCACGAGGATGCAGGAATTCTCAGTAAAATCGCAGAGGCCGAAATGGCTGAGGTGAAGGGAGCAGAAATCGTAAGTTTTTCAAAAAACTGGACCCGCAGTATTGCAAAGAGTATCGATTATCCGAACTTTGGGAAAAAAGAAGAAATGACATTCCCTGAGGATTACGCGAAAGACCACAGAGAGTTTTCCGGATGGTTCTGCTATGAGAATGCCTTCCTTGGAGAGCCCGGAAAATCATATATTTTGGATATCTCAAACGCCAACGAAGTAGTGGATTTGTATGTCAATGACGAAATGGTCGGCACAGAAATACACGTACCCTATCGATTTGATCTTTCGAACTTTGTAAAAGAAGGAGAAAATCAAATGCGAATCGAAGTGGCCACTACTTTGGAACGAGAAATGTTGAACGTTCCGGATATGTTTGGTATGCCAAAGCCGGAACCGACAGAAGGCAGCGGTATCACAGGTGTGGTAACTTTATATTGGAAATAATATGGAAAGAGTCGCGATTGCAGCTCTTTTATTTTATAGAGATTTATTCATTTTTTGAATAAATCTCTAAAAAAATAGAATGGTTTGAATGGAATTGGGTTTATAAAATAGAATTACCTTGAGAAATATTGTGAAAGGGGATAGAAATGGAAAAAAGATTCAATATAGAAGGTATGAATTTTGCGGAAGCAAAAGCTGCTTTAGAAGAAAATCTAGAGAGTTTATTACAAGGAAAAGAAAATGGTGATTTTAAAGCCGGAAGATACATCGGGCTTTATTATTTGATTTCTGCAGCAGAAAGCGGAGATATTACTTCCCAGATTGCATTGGGACAGTTCTATGAATTTGGCGTTATTACAGACCAGGATTCGGAAGAAGCCAAGAAATGGTATGGCAAGGCTATTGAAAAGGATCATCCGAAGAAGGATGGCACCATGTTGGCAGCAGCGGCTACACTTGGTATGGAACGTTTGGCATAGGAAAGGAAAGAGTCATGGTTATTGATGCAAATTTATATTGGTTCCCGGAAGAGTTGTTTCATGAGGAGGAAAAAAGCGAAGACTTCTTACGCGAAATCCCGATGGAATATGGCATGAAGGGTTCTTTAAATACCTTAGAAAATGGAAAAAAGGTATATGTGATAGAAAAGCCGGTAGGATCCAGAAATCTGGACTATGTAGAGGGCGAATATGAATTAGAAAAACAATTGGCAGATATGGAAGAGGCTGGTGTAGAGAAAGCAGTATTAAAGCTTTCTTGTCAGCAAGAATGGATGAGTCTTTCCATGTGCCGGTATTTTAATACAAAAATGCATGCCCATGTAGAGGCATCAAAGGGAAAATTGGTCGGACTTGGTGTCGTACCACCGAGGGGAGATCAGGCTACCAAAAAAGAAATTCTTCGTTGTTTAGACGAACTGGATATGCAGGGATTTCAAATGTCTGCACATTACGGAGAGAAATATTTAGACGATCCTGCATTCGCAGATTTCTTTTCTTATTTAAATGAAGTTGGAGAAGGCAGAGGGGGCATTACCATTTACGTACACCACACACCGGTGCCGGTGGATTTTTCCTCTTTGACGGATTACGACAATTTGAGAAGAAGCTACGGACGTTGTGTGGATCAATGCACTGCCATTGGTCGTGAGATTTTTAGTGGATTCTTCCAGAAGTATCCAAATATTCGCTTGGTACATTCTATGTTGGGTGGCGGATTTTTTGCTTTTACTTCCTTGTGGTTCCCGAAAAAAGCAAAGACCGAGGGCGTACAACGTTTCCAAAGTTCCGATGTCTCTCCGTTGGAGTTGGTAAAGGATCAGTTGTTCTTTGAAATGTCCCACGCAAAACCATGGGGAAAGGCAGCTTTGGAATGCGCCGTAGAGTCCTTGGGAGCAGAGCATATTCTCTTTGGTTCTTCTTATCCGGTACGAAAGGAATGGCTGACAGAAGGCCCGGATTTTGTACGTAGTTTGGATATCACAGAAGAGGAGAAAGACTTGATCCTCTACAAAAATGCGGAAAGATTATATGGTGTGAAATAAGTTGTTCGAAATTTTGGTGCCATAGCATGTATAGGAAGTCCTCAGTCACATAGTTGTAAATACTTGTGCTGAGGACTTTTTTACGTGTAAAATAGGGACATGGAAAAAAAGGATATTAAACTCAAATTAGCGGAAGCCATGAAGGAATGCATGCGAACCACAGCTGTGGAGAATATTACGGTAAAGCAGATTGTAGAGGTTTGCGGTGTTTCCAGACAAAGCTTCTATCGAAATTTCATAGATAAATACGATTTAATCAATTGGTACTTTGATATGCTTTTGGAACAGTCCTTTCGAGAGATGGGGTTGGGGGAGACCTTGCGGGAAGGCTTGATGAAAAAGTTTGCTTATATCAAAGAAGAACGATTGTTTTTTACCGCCGGATTTAAAGGAGACGAACAGAACAATTTGAAGGAACATGATTTTATCATGATCTACGAATTCTACTGTGCCAGAATACGTGAAAAAACCGGGACAATTCTAAGCCACAAAAACCGAAAACTTTTGGAAATGTATTGTTGGGCATCCATTTACATGACTGTACAGTGGTTGATGAAGGGCATGAAAGAATCAGAAGGGGAATTGGCGGATCTCATGATTGCAGCCATGCCTCCGGCGCTGCATGAGATTTTTGCAGAAGTTGGACTGCTGTAGGAAATCCTGGAGAAAGCCTCATAATGTTTTGACAAAAATTGGGGGGTGTTACAATTCTTGTGTAATTGTAGGAAAAAGGATATTTTGTAATACAATTTCGGGAATGCGATGGGATTGTATGAGAAAATTCTTTTGTGACTAGAGAGAGCAAAGGAGAATATGATATGAAAAAATAGTAACAGCCCTGGTAGTAAGTGCATTGACTTTGAGCATGACAGCATGTGGAAGTACAGAAACAGCAGAGAGTGAAGACATTTTAGATGTAGTCAGTACAGAAGTAGAGGAAAGTGTATCCTTAGAGGATGTAACAGACAGTACTGAGGTAGAAGCTGCAGAAGAAATCACAGAAGAAGCGGTAGATAATGTCGTGTTATACACATCCAGAAGAGCGGTATTGTTTGAAAATGCAGGAAGTGGAGTGATTGGTTCAATTGCAAGCGGAACAGAAGTAACGGTTACTGCACAGACCAGTAATGGTTATTACAAAATCACGACGGATGAAAAAGAAGGATATGTGCTTGCATCCAGCTTAACAACAGAAAATCCAAATGCGGTAGAAGAAGTTACAGTAGCAAGTACAAGTAGCACCAATAAAACATCCGGTTCTACAAGTAGTAGCTCTTCTTCAACAAGTAGTTCAAGTAGTAGCTCCAGTACAAGTAGTAGCAGCTCTGGAACCAGTAGTGATAGCACAACCGCAGAGACAAGCAGTACAGATACAACAGCCAGCACCAGCACCGACACAAGTAGTTCAAGTGCTAGTACAGATACTTCATCTAGTAGCGATACGAGTAGTAGTGATGCAGCGCTATTAGAACAGTTGCAACAGCAAGCTGCAGAGTTAGAGGCTCAAGGTATTATAGTGGACAATGATACGTTAGATGGTTCAGTTGAAGAGACAGGTAATTTCTCTATCTAATTATAAAATTTCTTTTCATTCTTATTCTCATAAAAATATAGAAAATACAAAATCCATCCTTGCAGAAAACGTGAGGGTGGATTTTATTTTGTAATACCTCCTTAACATTCTCTATTTTGTCATAATTTTTCACATGCCTATGTAGTTTTTATGACAATGGTGTGCTATAATATGATTAAGAAGTTAGTGAGAATGTATTTGCATCATCAGAAAGGAGCAATAATTATGAGTAATCAAATAGATTTTAGAAAGATTGGGGAAAAGATAAAATACATTCGAGAAATGGAAAATATGACACAAGCCGATGTTGCAACGTTTTTAGGTGTAGATCAAAGTATGATTTCGAAATACGAAAATGGAGAGCGAGCAATTAGTTCGGATTCATTGAATAAATTAGCAACTCTTTTTTGTTGTCCTGTTAAGACTTTCATTACTGACGCATCGACTTTGCCAACAGGAAAAATGGCCTTCCGAACAGAGGCATTAACATTTGAAGACAACTGTATTTTGGCTAATGTTAACGCTATTATTTTGAATCAGTTAGAAATGGACGAGGTATTATATGGCAAAAATTGATAAATTTGATTTAGCGAATAAGGCACTTGAATTGAGACGAAAAATGGGTGAAGATTCTTTTTCGCCAATCGACATTTTTTCTTTAATACAGAGATTAGAGGATATAACACTTATAATGTATCCTCTCGGTAATAATATATCGGGTTATTGTAGAAAGTGTACTCACACAAATATTATCGTCATTAATTCATCTATGACATATGGAAGACAACGATATTCTTTAGCGCATGAATTATATCATATTTATTTTGATGAAGACATGAGTTCTTTTATTTGCTCTAATTTTAATAATAAAATTCTTTCTGAACAAAATGCAGATATGTTTGCCTCTTACTTCCTTATGCCACAGAATGCATTTGAACAATTCAAAATTACAAAACCAGTTTCGGTAAATGACATTGTGAAGTTAGAACAATATTATAAGATTAGTCGCAAAGCGTTATTATATAGATTGCTAAACGACAACTATATTAATGGAACAGAACTTGAGAGTTTTTCCAACAACGTTAAATTATCAGCTAAACGAGCGGGATATAGCGACGCACTCTACAACCCTTCTCCCGAAAGCGAAAAGTATTTTGTTTATGGGAAATACGTAAAAGAAGCCGAAGAATTATTAGAATGCAATAAGATATCAACAGGAAAATACGAAGAATATTTGTTATCTGCATATCGAGATGATATTGTTTTTGGGCTTGCTGATGGAGGAGAAATCATTGACTGAAGAAACGCTTTTTTTTGACACAGATTGTATTTCTGCATTTTTATGGATAGATGACACCAGTATTGTTACAGAATTATATGCAAACAGAATTGCTATTCCGATACAAGTATATAATGAGTTAGCTGATTGTAAGGGGCAAGCGTCTGTTCTCAAGGAAAGAATCGATGCAATGGTGCAGCGAAAACAAGCGATTATTATTGATATGGAAACAAGCAGCAAAGAATATGAACTATTTTCAGAATTAGCGCTTATTCCACCAGAAGGCGAAATGGTTATTGGGCGAGGCGAAGCATCTTGCATTGCTTTAGCAAAAGAAAGAAATGGTATTTTGGCAAGTAATAATTTTAGAGACACTCAAAAATACATTGATAGATACAATTTAAAATACACAACCACAGCTGATATAATTCTTGAAGCGTACAATAAAAGCATATTGACGATGGATGAGGCAGAAAATATGTGGCGATCAATGTTAGAGAAACGTAGAAGAATTGGTGCGCAATCATTTCGTGAATATTTAGATCAACATCAATAAAATGGAGGTTCACCAGTATAGATTGCGAAAAATGCTCATCAAAGGATGGCGAACCATATATCACAGATTTTATGGCACATTGGTTTGCGGATATATATGTTCAATCGCAATGGTTTTATAATATTCCTTCAAAAGAATTAGTACAATTTATTCCAGCAGAAGAACTTTTGAAAATATTTGAACCATTACAGCTGCTTTTCAAGCGCAAAAAGCATATAATCCAAAAGAAAAATCTTTTGTAGATAGGCGTTGGAATTCACAAATTTAAACCCATCAGAAGCCAAAAAGTTAGGAAGACAAGTTGCTCTACGAAAAGATTGGGAAGAAGTGAAAGTTCAAATTATGAAAGAGATTGTATATGCTAAATTTAAACAGAATGAGGAACTAAGGGAGAAACTTTCTTGCAACCGGGAATGAATATTTGGAAGAAGGCAATGACTGGGGCGATAAGATATGGGGTACAGTAAACGGAAATGGAGCAAATCTTTTGGGAAATATTCTTATGGAAGTGCGAAATAGTTTTCAAAGAGAAAGAGGCTAGAAATAGTCTCTTTTTTATTGCTTTTCTTTACTTTTTAAAGTATCCGATTTAGTAGGTAGAAAGTGATTCTTTCAAAAAAATGGGAAAGGAATAAGCGATGATAAAATTTAAAAAGAGATTCAATCAGAAGCAACAAAGAAAAGCCAGAGAAAAGCCGAAAAGAGGACTACATTTAAATGCGGGGCTGATACTTACTACTATCATGTGTAGTTTGCTTGTGTTTGTGGCAGGCCTTTATGTTTCCTATGATTCTGTAAAGGCTGCAGCAAGTAATATTAGTTTTGAAGAAGTTGGTTCTGCAAGTATTAGCGGTACAGAATACTTTGGTAACTGGTATAATGGTGGATCAGCATCTTTGAATGGAAGTTGGAGAAATGGTTATGAATATTCAGATGCTACGTTGAATTCATTGAACAGTCATTGGCTGGCTGGAATTACTTATACTTTAAAATTAGATGGTATGACCGGTGGAATCCGTGGGACTGTGCATAGACATAATATTGGTTGGACTAACACCAGCGGATATACAACCAGCTATAA
This sequence comes from Lachnospiraceae bacterium, assembly GCA_045657625.1. GTDB lineage: Bacteria > Bacillota > Clostridia > Lachnospirales > Lachnospiraceae > JAZOTM01. Next base: position 116,358 of record JAZOTM010000013.1, on the reverse strand, counting down.
TGCATCTTATCCGGGTGGCGGTTCCTGGATTGAAGCAGTTGGATTGGAATTGCAAAAAACCAGCAATAGTAAAACAGCAGTAGGAAATTTTTACTATATTGAGTACTATGGTAGAGTTGGATATATTACTGAAGATTTACTTAAAGCTGTATCGGGTGGAAGTACTGAACCAAATTTAGCATATTATGAATCAGTATATTCAAGGGAAACATTAACTGCTTCAAGATATGGAACAGGTGCAATCACGGATGCGTCCGCTTTTAACATGACTACGGACTTTCAATCCTGGGTTGGTACTTATGGTATGAGTTTACCTTTATCTGGTATTCATATCGCTTTAGCAAGGTATCCACAGAAAGTTACTATCAATACCAATGGCGGAACAATTAATGGAACAGCATATAATACAACATTATCTAATTATGTTGGATACAATATAGTTTTCAGTGACATTCCATATAAGGAAGGATACTTTTTTACCGGATGGGATTCTTCTTATACTTATTACACATCGTCTAATGCTAGTAGTTATTATGGACAGTATCCTTATAATGTGGTGCTGGCTACACAAACAGATGGTTACACATTCAATATATCGCCGGCCACCCCGTAACCGGGGTGGCAAGAGAAACCATAATAAAAAGGTCAATTTATCCTAGCGGCATTGAATCATAGAGAAAGGCCGGAGCCATAGTGTTGGTATAAGAAAAAAGTCTATCCATAATGCTATGTGACACAATCTACAATCATTTACGGAAAAAGCCGAAAATAAGGGAATTACAGAATGTGACACATTTCCATATCTGTAACTTATATCTCAATTCTTATAATGATAAAATATTATCGTAAACAATGTTAAATAATTAACAGATGAGGAAAAGGAGAATTGATTATGGCAAACAGAATTTCACTTAATGCCACTTCTTATCATGGAGCAGGCGCAATTGCAGAAGTTGTAAATGAAATTAATAACAATGGTTTTCAGAAAGCATTTGTTGCATCTGATCCGGATTTGATTAAATTTGGGGTTACCGGAAAAGTGACTTCCTTATTGGATGAAGCAAAGATTCCTTATGAAATTTATTCTGACATTAAGCCAAATCCAACCATTGAAAACGTAAAAAATGGTGTAGAGGCTTTCAAGAAATCAGGAGCTGACTGCATCGTTGCAATCGGTGGTGGTTCTTCTATGGATACTTCAAAAGCCATTGGTATTATCATTACTAATCCGGAATTTGAAGATGTACGTTCCTTGGAAGGTGTTGCACCTACCAAGAATCCTTGTGTACCGATTATCGCAATTCCTACTACAGCAGGAACTGCAGCAGAAGTTACAATCAACTATGTAATTACAGACGTAGAAAAAGAAAGAAAATTTGTCTGTGTTGATACACACGATATGCCAATCGTGGCAATCGTAGATCCGGAAATGATGTCCTCTATGCCAAAGGGCTTGACAGCAGCTACCGGAATGGATGCATTAACACATGCAATTGAAGGATATACGACAAAGGCAGCTTGGGAAATGACAGATATGTTCCATTTGGAAGCTATCAAATTGATTTCTCAGAACTTAAGAGATGCCGTAGAAAACAAAAAAGAAGGTCGCGAAGGTATGGCTTTGGGACAGTATATTGCAGGTATGGGATTCTCCAATGTAGGTCTTGGTATTGACCATGCGATGGCACATACACTTTCTGCACATTATGACACACCACATGGTGTTGCTTGTGCAATGTTCTTACCAATCTCTATGGAATTCAACCGTGAATATACAGGAGAAAGACTTCGTGAAGTAGCAAGAGCTATGGGCGTAGAAGGTGTAGACAATATGTCACAGGAAGAATACAGAGATGCAGCGATTGCAGCAGTTCGTAAACTTTCTGAGGATGTAGGTATTCCAAAGACTTTAGATAAGATTAAAGAAGAAGATTTGGATACACTTGCAACAGATGCATTAAATGATGCTTGCTATCCTGGAAATCCAAGAGAAGCTACCAAGGAACAGGTGATTGAAATGTTCCGTATGTTAATGGCTTAATCTTAAAAATACGTACAAATAGAAGGCTTTGAGTTATGGGGGAAAGACCGAAAGCGTAGATGGAAATCTACGGCTTTCGGTCTTTTTTTCTTATAAAAAATCTTTATATGATTCCATTGATTTTAAATATTGGCGGAAAATTTAGAGAAAGTCTATAGTTACATCATCGAAAAAGATAAAAGTCGACTGACCAAAAAAAGGAGGTTGCTAGGGGCAAGGTACCATTAGCTGTTGTCCTTAGCAACTTTTTTTGTGGAAAAAAAGAAAGGAACTGATTTTATGCCAAATGAAAACAACAAGAAAAAGATGATAGAAATCAAAGACGTGACTGTCAGTTTCAAACAAAAAAAGAAGCAGATTACAGCAGTGGAAGATGTGAACCTGGATGTGGCGGAAGGAGAAATCATTGGGATTATTGGTCTTTCCGGAGCGGGAAAAAGTACATTGCTAAGAACAATTAACGGATTACAAGCGACATCAAAAGGAAGTGTAAATGTAGATGGTCATTTGGTGCAGGAGTTAAAGGAAAAGGATTTACGAGCACTTCGAAGCAATATAGGAATGATTTTTCAACATTTCAATTTGGTAAAAAGCAAGGATGTGTATTCGAACATTGAGTTTGTGCTTACCGAAAATGGAAAAAGTAAAGAAGAAGCACAAAAACGAGTGGAGGAATTGTTGGATTACGTCGGATTAGCGGATCGAAAACATGCCTTTCCGGAGCAATTATCCGGTGGACAAAAACAGAGAGTGGCTATAGCCCGAGCGCTTGCCAATCATACAAAGATTTTATTGTGCGACGAGCCAACTTCCGCACTGGATGCAGAGACTACAGAGTCCGTTTTGAAACTGATCAAACAGATTAATCGAGAGTTCCATATCACCACAGTTTTGATTACCCATGAACTGGATGTGGTGAAAAAAATCTGTGACAGGGTTGTAGTGATGGATGCAGGGAGAATCGTGGAGGAAGGCGAAGTATATGAAGTGTTTTCTAAGCCCCAAACCTCTTTTACAGAGAATCTCATAAAAAATGATAAGCAATTTAAAATACCGGAACATGTATTGGAGCATGTCAAAGGAAAAATCGTTCGCATTGATTACTTTGAAGAAAATGCCGAGAGAGCCTTAATTACAGATGTAGTAGAGAAGTACGGTGTTACAGTGAATATTTTGCATGGTCAGATAGAGTTCATTCATGAAAAACCATTGGGAATTTTGTATATCAGTGTGGATGGTGATACGGATCAGGTGAGAGATGCATTGAAATATATCGATCAGAGCGCAGGAAAAATGGAGGTGATACAACGTGCTGTCTAGTTTTATAGAAATTGAAGATAAGTTGTGGGAAGCCCTGCAGGAAACGGCATTTATGACATTGACATCGTTGCTTCTTGCAGTGGTACTTGGAATCGCATTGGGATTGTTACTTTATATCACAAATGAACCGTTGTTTCATAAAAATACATGGGTATATCAGGTTTTAGGGTTTGTGGCAAATATGATCAGTTCTATTCCATTTTTGATTCTCATGATCTTTATGTTGCCGGTATCCGCGATTGTAGTGGGAACAAAAATAGGCTCTAAAGCAGTCATTGTTCCATTGACGATTGCGGCAACTGCCTTTTTTGGCAGATTGGCGGAGGCTTCGTTTTCTGATGTGGACCGTGGAGTTTTAGAAGCAGTCATAGCGTCCGGAGCCAAAAAAAGTCATATCATTTTTAGAATATTAATTCCGGAAGCAAAGATTTCTTTGATCAAAAACATAACGGTAACAGCAATCACAGTACTTGGATTTTCTGCCATGGCAGGTTTAGTCGGCGGTGGCGGAATTGGAGACTTGGCTTATCGGTATGGATATCAAAGATATCAGAGAGAAGTCATGATTATTTGCGTTTTGTTACTGATTTTGTTGGTGCAGTTGGTACAGAGTATAGGAGATGTAACCGTGCGAATTTTAAATAAAAAACGGAGAGGATAAACGTGAAAGAGATAACGTGGTATGGAAGAGGAGGACAAGGTGCCTTTACAGCAGCAAGAGTTCTCGGGACAGCAGCAATGCTGTCGGGAAAGAAAAGTTTAGCATTTCCGTCATTTGGACCGGAACGTAGAGGCGCTCCCATTCGTGCTTTTACAAAAATATCGGAACAAGTTATTGTAAATCGAAGTATACCGGAAAAGAATGATTATATTTTGGTTTTGGATGATTCTTTGTATACGCCTTCTTTGCAGGAGCAATTAAAAGAAGGCGGAAAAATTTTTATTAATACGACAAAGCCCAAAGAAGTATTTGGAACGGCAGAGTATATCTATACACAGGATATTACAACAAAGGCAAATGAAATTTTAGGAAGAGTCATTGTAAACATCGGAATGATTGGCATGTTATTGCCGGACATCCAAGAGATAGATCTTTCTCATGTAAAAACAGCAGTAGGACTTCAAATGCCGGCTAGAGTGGTAGAAAAGAATAATCATTTGTTGGATGCAGTATTGGAAGAAGCGTTTCTTTCTAAGAGGGAGTGAATAAGGTGCAAAAATGGGAAGAGTAATTCTGGAAGAAAAAAGAAAATTTCAAAAATTGTCAGAGCTCCCTCAAGGTGGTAGTTGTCCGGCTGGGGTTTTGATAGAAAAGAATGCAGGCTGGAGGAATAAATACCCGGTTGTTGATACGACAAAGTGTGTGAAATGTTATCAATGCTATTTATATTGTCCGGATGGAGTGATTCAAAAAGGGAGCGCCGCGGTGGAGATTGATTATGATTTTTGCAAAGGCTGTGGAATTTGTGAGAATGTCTGTCGCCTGCAAGCAATTCGAATGGAGGATGAAAAATGAGTGATATAAGGTTTTTGTCCGGCGATGAAGCTTTTGCACATGGGGTACGTTTGGCAAGGGCACAAGTCATTTCTGCATATCCGATTACACCACAAACAATTGTAGTGGAGCGTCTAGCGGAAATGATTGCTGACGGTGAATTAGACAGTCGTTATATTCATGTGGAATCCGAGCATTCAGCCATGATGGCAGCGATGGGAGCATCTGCAATGGGGGCTAGAACTTTTACGGCCACTTCTTCTCAGGGACTTTTGTATATGGCAGAATGTTTGACTTATGTGGCTGGGGGAAGATTCCCGATTGTTATGATGAATGCCAATCGTGCAACCGCCTTACCCTGGAGTATATATGGGGATCATAGGGATTCTTTAGCTGTGTTGGATTCCGGATGGATTCAAGTTTATACCGAAAATGCACAGGAAAGTTTGGATATGGCTATTCAAGCATATGCCATCGCAGAACAGGAAGATATTCGATTGCCGGTGATGGTGAATTTGGATGGATTTATATTGACACATACTTATGAACCGGTAGAAGTTCCCAGTCAGGAGCAAGCAGATGCTTTTTTGAAACCAAGAGATACGTGGGACAAAATGGATTTGGAAAATCCGGTAAGTATGGCTTTTACGGTGGGACCGGATTTGAATGAAGAGTTTAACGTATTACATCATAAGGCGGTTCTTAAGGTTGGAGAGAAAATCGAAGAAATTGATGAAAAGTTTCGAAAAGTATTTGGAAGAAACTATGGTGGTTTGATTCAAACCTACCAGACAGAAGATGCGGATTATGTGTTGTTAACATTGGGAAGTGTGTCTGGTTTTGTAAGGGAAACAGTGGATGAACTTCGAAAAGAAGGAAAAAAAGTAGGAATGATAAAAATCCGTTTTATGAGACCATTTCCGGAAAAAGAGTTGGTGGAAGCGTTGCAGCAAGTACAAAGAGTGGGCGTTTTGGAAAAGGATATTTCTTTTGGATATGAGGGAACGGTATACACAAATGTGAATTCTGCATTGGCCCGGGGAGACAAAAAGATTTCGGTGTTTGACTTTATCGGTGGAATCGGTGGAAAAAATATTTCAAAAGAGGATATAAAAAAATGTTATGCAGCACTGGAGGAGGGCACCGGAGAACGGGTGAGATTTATTGGCCTGGAGGTGGAAGACGATGTCTGAAAAGTTGAATGCAAAGAATATAAGAGACGAGGAATTCTTTTATGGGCACAAGGCCTGTGCCGGATGTGGCGGCAGCCTAGCGGTACGTATGGCATTAAAGGTTTTGGGGGAACGAACCATTCTTGTAGAACCGGCGGGATGTATGTCAGCGGTAAGCTTTAATTATCCGCAAATGAGTTTTCGGAATAATGCAATTATTTCTGCCTTTGCAGGAACCGGTGCTGTGTTGAGTGGAATAAAAGCCGGGGCCGAAGTCATGGGATTAAAGGATTATCATGTTCTGGGTATCGCTGGGGATGGTGGTACAGCAGACATTGGAATTCAAGCACTTTCCGGTTTGTTAGATCGCAATGAAGATGTGATTTACATTTGCTATGACAATGAAGCCTATATGAATACAGGCATACAGCGAAGTGGTTTGACACCTTTTGGAACGTCTACTACAACAACGCCGGTAGGAAAAATTGTGGGTGGAAATCAATATCAAAAAAAGAATTTATTTGAGATTGTTGTAGCACATCAACCGGCTTATGCAGCGACAGCTAGCGTGGGCTATATGGAAGATTTTGCAAATAAAGTAAAACGTGCATCAGAAATAAAAGGTACATCTTTTATACATGTCTTAGCACCTTGTCCAACCGGATGGGGCATTGATACTTCTGAAACGATTGAAGTGGCAAGAGAAGTGGTAGAATGCGGGCTTTGGTATCTTGCGGAATACTACGATGGAGAATACCACTTGAACAAAAACCTGAAAGAGTTTTCAGATTTGTCGCATTATATAAAAAGGCAAGGACGTTTTAAGCATTTAAAAGATGATGACATAAAAGAATTAGAAATACAACGAGATCAAACCTGGAGAAAAATTAGGAGGTACTTATGAAAAAGAATTTATGGAGAAAAGTAACAGCAGCAGTTTTAACAGGAGCAACCGTGCTTTCCCTTGTGGCATGCGGAAGCACAGAGGAGACAACGGTAAAAGATACGGAAAGCGGTAGTAACGCAACAGCATCCGTGGAAACAGAGACAACAAAAATTACAGTCGGTGTTTGTGCAGGACCTTATGGGGATATGTTTGCAGATTGCATCCAACCATCCTTGGAAGAATTAGGATATGAAGTAGAGATTATCGAGTTTTCAGATATTGTTACTCCAAATACGGCATTGGATGAAGGCGAAATCACAGTAAATGTATTTCAGCATTCTGTATATTTAAATAATTTTAATGAAGAACACGGAACAAACTTAACTTATGTTACTGAAATTCCTACAGCAGGAATGGGAATTTTTTCAGATACATATGAAACGTTAGAGGATTTGCCGGATGGAGCTACCATTGCAATTCCTAATGATGTTACCAATACAGCTAGAGCATTACGAGTGCTGGCGCAAACCGGTTTGATTGAGTTGGATCAGACTGTGGAACAGGCAACTGTAACTGTCGATGATGTGACATCTAACCCGAAAAATTTTGTTTTTGAAGAGATGAATCCGGAAGTATTACCAAATATTTTAGACAGTGTAGATGCGGCAATTATTAACGGCTACTTTGCTATTGCAGCAGACTTGGATTTGTCTACGGATTTATACAACGAAGAAGTAACGGAAGGATATATCAATGTCATTGCTGTAAGAGAAGAGGATGTAGATTCTGAAATCACCATTGCAATTGATAAGATTGTACATTCTGATGCGTTCCGCGAAGCAATTGAGGATGAAAGCAAGCAGTATAAGTCCTTTACCAAACCGGACTCTTACTATGACGACAGTATATATGAATAAAAGAAAGATAGGTGTAACTATGAGTGAAAGCAAATATTGGGAAGAGGACTGGGAAACTGCTCCGCGTGAAGTGGTAGAAAAAAAGCAGTTGGAAGATTTAAAAGAAATTGTAAAGTATGCGTATGACAATACGGTTTATTATAAAAAAAGTTTTGATGAAGCAGGGGTAAAACCAGAGGATATTGAAACTTTAGCAGATATTTCAAAATTTCCTTTTATTAATAAGCAAACAGAAAGAGATACACAGGGAATTGGTTCTATGGTTGGAGAATTATGTGCCGTGGATGAAAAAGACATTATTTTTGTGTCCGCTTCCAGTGGCTCTACAGGAATACCAACGATTAGTCCTTTTACGCAGCAAGACTTTGATGAATGGATGAATATTGAAAGCCGCCTGATGTATCAAGCCGGTATGAGAAAACACGATCGTTATATGCATGGGATTAATTTTAGCTTATTTGTCGGAGGCCCTTGTGTATTAGGAGCACAAAAATTGGGAGCTATGGGTATATGGTCCGGAACCTTACCTTCTGAGCGCTTGCTATATATCATTCAACAGTTTCAACCAACCTTTTTGCAAACAACACCATCCTATGCCCTTTATTTAGGGGAGACAGCAAAGAAAAAAGGAATTAATCCGAAGGAACTTTCGGTTAAAAGAATCATTGTTGCAGGAGAACCGGGAGGTTCCATTCCTGCAACAAGAAAAGCGATTGAAAATTTATGGGATGCAAAATTGATTGAATTTTATGGCTTGTCTGATATTTTTGGAGCATGTGCCGGAATGTGTGATGAACAGGATGGACTTCATTTGGCAGAAGACCATATTTTAGTGGAAACAGTTGATGTGGAAACCGGAGAAGTTTTACCGGATGGGGAAACCGGAGAATTAGTCTTTACCAGTATTCGAAAACATGCAAGACCTATGATCCGTTTTAGAACCGGAGATATTGGATTTGTAAATAAGGGAAAATGCAAGTGTGGAAGAACTTCGTGTCGAATCAACATCGTTGGAAGAAAAGATGACATGTTTATTGTTTCAGGTGTAAATATTTTCCCTTCGGATGTGGAAACGGTATTACGTGATTTGGATGGAATTACTGGGGAATATCGAATTCACGTATTTGAAAGAGATTATACTGCAAGATATGGAGTAGAGGTAGAACAGGCCTCCCCAAGTGCAGATGTGACAATATTAAAAAAGCAGGTGGAGACTGCGTTAAAGAGCCGCATTGGTGTGCGACCGGATTATATCAAGATTTTAAAAGATGGGGATTTGCCTCGTGCGGAACACAAAGCGAAACGTTTGATTGACGAAAGAGGAAAAGAGACGGATAACGCAATTTACATTTAAGGAGGAATAGTTGTGCCGAAATTATCAGATCGTACAGCGATATTTACGGATTCACTCATACGACGTATGACAAGAATCTCAAATAAATATGGGGCTATTAATTTATCTCAAGGGTTCCCGGATTTTGATCCGCCGAAGGAAATTACCGATCGTTTTTTGGAAATTCATGCAAAAGGCCCTCATCAATATCCCATTACTTGGGGTGCCCAGAATTTTCGCGAAGCGTTAGCAAAAAAGCAAAGTCGATTTATGGGTAGAACCATTGACCCGGAACAAGAAATCGTGGTGACTTGCGGTAGTACAGAAGCAATGATGACAGCCATGCTTACGGTTACCAATCCGGGAGATAAGGTAATTGTATTTTCCCCTTTTTATGAGAATTATGGTGCGGATGCTATTCTGTCGGGAGCCGAGCCTATTTATGTACCGTTGATTCCGCCGGACTTTCATTTTGATCCTAACGTGTTGGAAGATGCCTTTAAGCAGCATCCCAAGGCGTTGGTTCTTTGTAATCCATCAAATCCGTGTGGAAAAGTGTTTTCCCATGAGGAATTAAAACTAATTAGTGAATTGGCAGTAAAGTATGACACCTTTGTCATTACGGATGAGGTATATGAGCACATTGTCTATGAGCCATATCATCATACTTACATTAGTTCTTTCCCGGGAATGTATGAGCGAACGCTTTCATGTAGTTCTTTATCAAAGACCTATTCCATCACCGGATGGAGACTGGGCTATATTATCGCAGCACCGGAAATTACAGATCGTGCAAAAAAGGTACACGATTTTATTACCGCGGGAGCTCCGGCACCGTTAATGGAGGCGGCTGTGACAGGATTGCAATTTGAGGATTCTTATTACAAGGAATTGCAACAACATTACACGCATATGCGAAATTATTTCTTAGATGGTTTGGATCAGTTGGAAATTTCACATACAACGCCACAAGGTGCATATTTTGTGCTGGTGGATGTTAGTGATTTCGGCGTAAAGGATGATATTGATTTTTGTAGGTGGATGGCAGAACATGTGGGAGTAGCCGGGGTACCTGGATCTGTATTTTTCCACGAGGATGTTCACAATTATGTAAGACTTCATTTTGCAAAAAGAGATGAAACACTGCAGCAGGCGTTGGAAAGATTAGCAGATTTTAAGAAGAAAGCAAGTACTTATTCTTCGCAAGGATTTAAAACGGCAGTATAAAAAAAGGATTCAAAGTGTAAAACTTTGAATCCTTTTTTATTTGCAGTGTGAAGAGTCTTATACGAGGCACTTCAAAATATAAACACCATCATGCATAGCGTTCAAATAGATGTAACCTCTATCATCAACTACCAAATCTTCTGCGGTACCAAGTGGTTTGTTTGGCATCTTAACATCGAAGCAAAGCTTCTCCGGATTTGGAGGGATGAAGTATGCAATTTCCTTCGGAACATATGGATCTGAAATATCATATACACGAAGTCCTGCATGGAAATAGCAATCGTAAACTCTGTCGCTTCTATCCTCAAGCCATGGTTTGTGAGTCATTGGCTCATGAAGGTTATGAGGACCGAAGGATGTAGGATAGCCATATCCTAAATCATTGAAGTTCTTGTATGGCCAATCTTCCGGTACTTCCGGATATGGGAATACAGAAATAAGTACTGGATCTTCCGGATCAGAAATGTCGAACATTTCAATGCCACACATAGCCTGAACACCGAACTTGTCGAAGTCATTCTTGTTGTATGTCCACTGACGTTCCCCTTCCTGCATACCGATTGCATACTTGGTGCCATGGATAGGCATAAAGGTATGGCAAAGTGCGCCACCAAACTTTGTAGCGAAAGGAGGTGTCATCTTAGCTTCACCGATAACCTGTGGCCATTCCGGATTAGATACATCAAGAATCTTGAATCCGCCGCCGGCACAGCTTAAGTAAGCAGTATCATCTTCTACATATGGGAAATGAACGAATCCAGGATAAGTATTATATCCCTGCCAACCGTTCCATTCTTTTTCTCTGGTCTTCTTGGTCTGATTTCCGAAGAACTGACCTGGGTTCCACCAACGTCCAACTTCATGTGGGTTTGTAGGATCAGAAATATCAATAATTCTGTAAATGAAATCTTTGAATCCAACTGCTGTTGCAGAAAGATGCATGTATTTTCCACCATTGTATGTGAAACGGTGAACACCTGCACCTGGGTTTCCTGCATCACCGGTTGACCAGAAAGATAATTTCTTCGGGTGTTCCGGATCTTCCTTCAAAGAATAAATGGTAACTCCACCTGGAGCTGGCTCGTATTTTTCCGGAGCTGGTCCGTGTAAGAATTCAAGACAGTTACCGTTTGATACAATCATCAAATCGTCAGCAATCTGAACCTTAGGAGTTGACATATATGGATGAACTTCCGGATCCATAACAGGCATGTACTGTACGTGTCTTGGATTTGCCGGATCTGTTACGTCGATGATTTCTACACCATAACCGTAGAAACATCCTCCGTATAAATAGTATTTTCCATCGGCTGTTTTATAAAGCTGAGACTGGAAGAGATAATGGTTGTCCGCATCATGATAAGCTACGACTTCCATGTTTTTGATATATCCTTCATTGCCTTCGCTCTTTGCGTAAAATTTGTCGCTCATGAAAAAACCTCCTTATTTAAATTCAAAGTTTGAGTTTAATCTTTCGAAGACTAATCTCATTGTATTCATTTTAACCCATGAAAAAGAAATCCGTCTAATATTAAAGTTTTTGAAAATCTATATCATTTTTGTTATCGAAATTATATCGAATATAAATGTGACTCATATCAAATTTGATATTCAAAAGTGAAAATATTGATATTTTTTATCATGAAAATATGATGATAATATTTAAATATAGTTAAATTGCACAATGCAATAGGTGCGCGCCAAGACAAAAATGGTTAGTTTCACCTAACTCGAAACAAACTGTTTTGCCGCAACATTGTCTCACGAGTCATTCGTGAAAGAAGGAGGTTTTAGATGGCTTACGAGTTTAATCTAATGAGAAGTTTAATCTATGTGGGATTAGCAAAGGAGGAATACAGATCCAAATTGGAACATTGGTTATATTACCATCATGTTCAGGAAAGTATCAGTAAGTTCTCTCCTTATGTAACAAAATATGCTTTTTATCAGGCTTATCCGACTCCGGAGGAAGGAGATCGTTTCGGAGCTAGAAAGATGCAGCTGACCGAGCATTACTGGTTGGTAAACGAACATCTTCCGGAAATGGCAAACAATATTTTCAATGAATACATGCCTATGGATGTATTACGTTGGCAGGGTTGTATCCCGGATGTGGATACCAATGAATCTGCAGAGTCCGGTGATGCAGGACGTGCAGCAGGTGGCGGAGATTTCCCTCCATTCATCTTCACTTTTGTACCGATCAACTGGGAAGAAGATTTAAAGGGAAAAGGAAGAACCTTAGAAGATGGACCAAACTTCCGTTGGCAGTTCATGATTCAGTATCCGGAAGGATGCTCAAAAGAGGAAGGCGAGAAGTGGTTCCACGAAGAAGTAGTTCCTTTCTTTACAGAATGTGAAGAAGTGACTCGTATGGTAAGCAGCAAGGTCATCGTAAACTACGGTGCACCGGAAGCTCAGTTTGACAGAGTTGTTGAAGTTTGGTTTGAAGGACCGGAAGAATGGTATAACGTCTGTGTAAATAAAGCAAAGACAGCCTTGAAGAAACCGGCATGGGCACAGCAGGATCAGTTCCCATTCTTAAAACCACAGCATAACATTGCATCTGTATTCTTAGGAGATAGATGTACTTCAGACAACTTAAGAGAATACAAAGGTTACATTACATTGCGTTAGTTTGATACAAGGAGATTTTCAATGCAATTAATTCATGAGGCACTGGCGGCCAATAAAACAAACTTTATTTTAATTGGAGAAGCGGGTTGTGGGAAAAGCGAAATTGCATTAAATCTAGCAAAGTATCTTGCAAAGAATACAGATAAGCAGGTACACCTGTTTGACATGGATATGACAAAACCCTTGTATAGATCCAGGGATTTACTAAATAGCGAAGAACTGTCGGATGTAACCATCCATTTTGAAGAACAGTTTTATGACGCCCCTACATTGGTAGGTGGCGTCAAAGCGCTTTTAGCGGATCCGGACAGTTTGGTGGTCATGGACGTGGGTGGCGATGATATCGGAGCCCGTGCCATTGGCGGATTTATGCTTGGTGTAGACAAGACATCTCTTTGTGTGATGTATGTGCTGAATTACTTTAGACCTTTCTGCCGAGACATGGATCATATAGATACATTTTTGGCAGAAATTTTGTCTGTTTCCAGACTTTCTGTAGAAGATATCCATTTGGTAGACAATCCGAATGCCGGTATTACCACTACAGTAGAAGAAATGCTGGAAGGCGCAGCCAAGATGGAAGAAATCATATCCGAATATCGTCAAATAGAGATGATTTGTATGCGGGAAGAATTTTTTGATGAAATCAAAAAAACGCTTCCGGAAGAAAAAATGATGCCGATACACCTTTATTTAACCTATGAGTGGTTAAAAGAATAGGTTAAGGAATACACATTTATGGTAAAGGAGGTTTCAACATGGCAAAATTTAATGTTCAGGTTGTTGCTGAGCGATGCAAGAGTTGTGGCTACTGCATGAAGTTCTGTCCAAAGAATGTTTTGGAAATAGGAACAGAAGTAAATGCAAAGGGCTATGAGTACGTCGTTGCAGCCAGAGTGGAAGATTGTGTAGGTTGTTTGACCTGCGGCAAGATCTGTCCGGATGGAGCAATCGAGATTTATAAGGAGGATTAAAAATGGCTAGAACATTTATGAAGGGTAGCGAGGCCGTAGCAGAAGCAGCTGTTAGAGCCGGTTGCCGTTTTTTCGCAGGATATCCGATTACACCTCAGAATGAAGTGCCGGAATATTTTTCAAGAAGACTTCCGGAAGTCGGAGGAGTATTTGTACAAGGTGAGTCAGAAGTGGCTTCTATCAATATGGTATATGGAGCAGCATCTGCAGGTGTCAGAGCAATGACATCATCCTCTTCACCGGGAATTGCACTTAAGAGTGAAGGAATTTCATACTGTGCGGCAGCACGTATTCCAATTGTGTACACAAACTTTGCTAGAGGGGGCCCAGGAGTAGGTTCCATTCAGCCAGCTCAGATGGATTATTTTGAGGCAACAAAGGCTGCAGGAAACGGTGGTTTCCAGATGATCGTTCTTGCACCATCAACCGTGCAGGAAGCAGTAGATTTGACAGTAAAAGCGTTCGAGCTTGCAGATAGAGATAGAAACCCTGTTCATATTTTAGCTGATGGTGTTATTGCCACAATGATGGAGCCGGTAGAACTTCCGGAAATGATGCCAGAAGAAAAAGTACAGGAAATCAAAGAAAGCAAAAAGAAATGGGCCTGTGTAGGACATCCTTTGGATTATCCGAACCGTGCTTGGATCGAGCCGGGACATTGGTTGACCACAAGACAGCAGGAATGCAATGAAGAAGCAGCAGCTCTTTATGAGTCTTGGAAGAAGAACGATGTCATGGTTGAAGAATATCAGGTAGAAGATGCAGAAATCGTTTTGACAGCATATGGTATTTCAGGAAGAATTGCAAAATCTTCTGTAGATATTCTTAGAAAGAAAGGAATTAAGGTTGGTTTGATTCGCCCAATCACTTTAAATCCATTCCCAACAGAAGCATTTGAGAAACTTGACTATAGTAAAGTAAAGGCAATTCTTGACGTAGAAATGTCTATTCCTGCACAGTATGCAACAGACGTAGAAGCAGTTGTTAGAGGACGCTGCCCAGTAGAGAAGTGCTTATGTTCAGGTGGTAACGTAATGTCAAGAGAAGCTGTGCTTGAAGCTGTAATGAAGTTAGCAGGACAGGAGGCTTAACATGGCAGAATTATTATATAGTAGAACAAAAACAATTCAGGAAGATAAGGTTTCCGGATTCTGTCCGGGATGTATGCATTCCACAGTTATGAAACTCATCGGTGAAGTACTGGATGAGATGGGTATTGTAGATAAGACAGCAGCCGTTCTTGGTATCGGATGCTGTGGTCTTCAGATGGACTACATGGCTTATGACAATACCACAGCACCTCACGGACGTGCATGTGCTGTAGCAACAGGATTAAAGAGAGCAAATCCTGAAACATTATATTTCACCTATCAGGGTGACGGTGACTTGGCTTCTATCGGTCTTGCTGAAACTGTTTCAGCTGCAAACCGTGGTGAAAACTTCACCGTAATCTTCATCAATAACGGTATTTATGGTATGACCGGTGGACAGTTAGCTCCTACTACATTGGTAGGTATGAGAGCTTCTACTGCTCCTAAGGGAAGAATTCCGGAAGAACATGGTTACCCAATGCACGTATGTGAGACATTAAATCAGCTTACTGCTCCATACTATTTGGAAAGAACCAGCTGCAACAACCCAGCAAACGTTATGAAGACAAAGAAAGCTATTAAGAAAGCATTCCAGTATCAGTTGGAAGGAAAAGGATTCTCTCTTGTAGAAATCGTAACAAGCTGCCCAACAAACTGGGGTCTTGATTCTCTTAAAGCACTTGACTTTTTGGAAGAAAATATGCTGAAGGAATACCCTCTCGGTGTTATCAGAGATAGAGGTTAAGGAGGACGAATATGGAAACAAATTTATGCGTAGCCGGTTTCGGTGGACAGGGTGTCATGACCTTGGGAAAATTTCTCGCTTCTGCAACCTGTGAATCTACTGACAAGAATGTAACATTCTTCCCATCATACGGTGCAGAACAGCGTGGTGGTACAGCCAACTGTTATGTAGTAATTTCTGATGAAATGATCGGAGCACCACTTGGTGACATTATGGATGATTTGATCGTTATGAACGGACCATCTTTAAAGAAGTTCATTGGAACTTTAAAGCCAGGCGGAAGATTGTTTATTAACAGTTCTATCGTTAAAGAAAAAATTGAAAGAGATGACGTTGAAATCATCGAAGCACCTGTTACAGAGCTTGCTCTTGAAATGGGTAACTCCAAAGTATTGAACGTTATCATGCTTGGTGTTTACGTAGGATATACCGAAGTAGTAGCTCCGGAAATCGTATGGGAAACTGTAGAACACAAGCTTGGAAGCAAGCCAAAGCTTCTTCCATTGAACAAAGCTGCTTTTGATAAGGGTCTTGAAATCGGACGTGCAGCTAGAAAATAATTCACGAAAGGAAGAAACAAATGGTATTTCAGAATTTTGATGAACTGATTGCAAAAGTAAAAGGCGAACCATCCAAGAAGGTTATGGCAGTTGCTTGTGCAAATGATGATCATACCTTAGAGGCTGTTGTTCACGCCAGACGTGAAGGCATCGTTGAGCCAATCTTAGTTGGTGACAAAGCCATTATTACAAAGATCCTTGCGGAATTGCAGGAAGACATTCCGGAGGAAAACATTATCGATGTTCCGGAAGAAGACTTACAGAAAGCTTGTGAAATTGCTGTTAAGTTAGTAGGCGAAGGAAAAGCAAACTTCTTAATGAAGGGTAAAGTTGATACCAAGATCATTTTGAAGGAAGTTGTTAATAAAGAATATGGTTTAGGAACCGGACGTTTAATGTCTCACTGCACCATGTTCGAAGTACCAAGCTATCACAAATTAATCCTTCCTGTAGACGGTGGTATGGTTACATATCCGGATTTACAGCAGAAAAAGGAAATCATTCAGAATACCGTAGATACTTTAGTAGCTATGGGATATGATTGCCCGAAGGTTGGTGTGCTTGCTTGTGTAGAAAAAGTAAATCCAAAGATGCCGGAATCTGTTGATGCAGCAGAACTTCAGGCAATGAACGAAAGAGGCGAAATCGCTAATTGTATCGTAGAAGGACCAATCCAGTACGACTGCGCTATGAGAAAAGATATCGCTGATTTCAAGGGTCTTGCTTCTAAGATTGCAGGAGATCCGGACGTACTTGTTGCTCCAAATATCCATGCAGGAAATATCATGGGTAAAATGTATACCATCAGCTGTGGTGGAAAGATGGCTGGATTTATCGTTGGTGCTAAGTGCCCAATCGTTATGGTATCCAGAGGCTCCAGCGCAGAAGAAAAATACTTATCAATTGTAGTTTCTGCAGCAGCAGCAAAATAAAGGAGATCACATGGCAAACGAAAAGATTTTAGTTATTAACCCAGGCTCTACTTCTACAAAAATTGCCGTTTACCAGGCAGATGAACAGCAGTGGATCGAGAGCATCGGACATAGCATGGAAGAGTTGAAAAAATATCCTACCATCTATGATCAGTTGGATATGAGAACAAACCTCATTACAGAGGCGCTTGCAAAACATGGCGATGCTTTAGAATCCTTTGCAGCAGTTGTAGGAAGAGGTGGAGCACTTCCACCTGTTAAGACCGGTGCTTATGAAGTAAACGACAAAATGGTGGATACTTTACAGTTCCATCCGGTTGACCAGCATGCCAGTAACTTAGGTGCAGGTATTGCTTACAGTCTTGCAAAGAAAATTGGCGTAAAAGCTTATATTTACGATGCAATTACTGTAGATGAAATGACAGAAGTAAACAAAATTACCGGTCTCAAAGGTGTGCGTGTACCAGCGAAGGGACACAACTTAAACACTCGTGCAGCAGCACTCAAGCTTTGTGCAGACAAGGGCATTGACTACAACAAGGTAAACATCATTGTTGCTCACCTTGGTGGTGGTATCACAGTCAACCTTCACTCAAACGGACAGATTATCGATTTCTTCAATGATGAAATTGGTACTTTTGCTCCGGAACGTGCAGGTGGATTGCCAACTTACGCATTGGTTGATATGTGCTACAGCGGAGAATACACCAAAGAAGAAATGATGAAGAAATTACAGCGTCAGGGCGGTATGAGTTCTTACTTTGGTACTTCAGATATGCGCGATGTAGAAAACATGGTAAACGAAGGAAACGAAGAAGCTGCATTATTATATGAAGCTATGGCTTTAAATACAGCTAAGACAATCGCCAGAATCGCACCTTCTGTTGATGGAAAGGTTGATTATATTGTATTGACAGGTGGATTGGCTTATTCTGATTTATTCGTAAATTCCATTAAGAAACATGCGGAATTTATTGCTCCAATCAAGGTTATTCCTGGAGAAAACGAGATGAATGCTTTAGCAGAAGGTGTTCTTCGTGTTTTAAGAGGTCAGGAAACTGCCAGAGTCTATGAATAAATAGGCAAATGATTAAGAGTTGGAGTAAATAAAATGAACAAATTGAATAGATGGGTATATGCCGTATTAGGAGTTGTAGTATTACTTTTTGCAGGTTTGATTTATGCATGGAGTGTACTTTCCAGCCCCTTTGCAGCAGAATTTACAGACTGGAGTAAAGGTGCTTTATCTTTGACCTTTACTCTGGCAATGAGTTTCTTCTGTTTAGGAGGATTGATTGCAGGTCTGGTAGCGGGAAAGATAAAAGAACGTTTTATCTTTTGTGCATCTGCCGCATTCTTTTTAATCGGTTTTATATTGGTAAGTGTTATGCAGTCCTTGCCTGTTTTATACCTTGGTTTTGGTGTATTGGCAGGACTTGGAGCAGGTTTTTCCTACAACACAGTTATGGGAAGTGTCACAAAATGGTTCCCGGATAAGAAGGGATTGATTTCCGGAATTCTTTTAATGGGATTCGGAATCGGTGCTTTTATCATCGGAAAAGTTTACACAGCACTTCTTGCAACTTATACATGGAGAGCTGAGTTCCGTGCACTTGGATTTATCGTTGCAGTTGTTATTTTGGTTTGTGGACAGATTATTCGTAAACCTACAGAAGAAGAAGTAAAGGAATATGCACCGGCTGTCGAGACCACTTCTGCTTCCAAGGGTGAAGATTACACCACAGGCGAAATGGTTAAGAAAGCGAGCTTCTGGTTCTACTTTGTTTGGGCCGTACTTATGAGCGCCGCAGCTCTTGCATTGATTGCACAGGCCAGCGGAATCGTTACAGAAAGTGCTCCAAACCTTGCAGCAGGAACCATTGCTACAATTGTAGGTTTGATTTCTGTATTTAACGGAATCGGAAGAGTTATTTTTGGTGGACTTTATGATCGTTTGGGTCAGAGAAAGACCATGCTTACCAATAACGTACTTTACTTAATCTCTGTATTTATTACAATTGCAGGATTAAATGGACAGAGTTTGGCACTTGTAATCGTAGGATTTATTTTCTTTGGTTTGTCTTACGGCGGTGTTACACCTACCAACTCTGCATACATAATGGATTTTTACGGAGTAAAGAATTACCCGGTAAACTTCTCCATTATCAACTTAAACCTGTTATTTGCTTCCTTCGGTGGAACATTGGCAGGAGCAATCTATGATAAACAGGGTTCTTATGTAAGCATCTTTTTGATCATGATTGCAGCAATTGCGATTGCTACGGTTTGTACTTTATTAATCAAGAGACCTGCGAAGGGAAAATAAAGTATGGAAGACAAAGTTAAATTTTTTAGATGGAACGTCATAATTAATGTTTGCATGGCGCTCTCCGTGAATACAACAGCGACAATCCTGGCTGGCGGTGATACACTTGCCGGCTGGGTACGCGGTTGCTGCTGTGCATTTACAATCAACACGGTTGCAGCAATTATGATTCCTATGGGGTTGATTGGTCCATGGTTTTCTGAAAAAGTATGTAAAACAAAAAAAGGTACTTTTTTGGAAATGTTGGCAAGAAATTTCATTGTGAATGCCATCTATGTGACCATAGTGAGTTTTGGTATGGCCATCATAAATGTAGGTGTTGGAACAGGGCTCATTGCGGCTTGGTTTTCCACTTATCCGATTTTACATTTAGTTGGTCTCATTACAAGTCTCGTAATAGAAATACCGGTTACGAAACTCGTATATGGAAATAATTAATTTTGATTAGTTAAGCTCGACGAGCTATGAAAAGAAACTAATAATGAAACATTTTTTTTAGGAGGTTTTGATATGAAGATTTTAGGACTTTCATGCGGAACAAGAAATGGTAACAATGATACAATGTGCCGCGTAGCCCTAGAGAAGGCAAAGGAAATGGGAGCAGAAATTGAATTTATCCATGTATTTGATTGGGACATCAAATATTGTACAGGATGCGTAGCTTGCTCACGTGGTCTTGTAATGGGTAAAGGAATGGTATGTTCTCAGAGAGATGACTTCGCTGCATTATTTGATAAGATGTGTGATGCAGACGGAATCCTTATCGTAGACCCAATTTATGAGTCAGGCGGATCTGGATTATTCCACGTACTTTGCGACAGAATGGGTCCTGGACATGATATCGGAATGATGTTCATGGCTGATGGAAAATTAAAGGAGCAGGGTAAGGAAGGATTACCGGAGAAATACTTAAAGAAGAGAGCTATCTCTTTCGTAGGTATCGGTGGATCTGACTGGGCTTGCCGTGTTGAAACAGATCACGCTATGCTCGCTATGAGCCCGGCTTGGAAGGTTATCGACAACGATTACTTCTCTTGGTCTAAGGACGTTATCATGCAGGATGACAAGGTAGCACGTATGCAGGAAATCGGTGCAAACCTTGTAGAAGCTGCTAAGGACATCGAGAATGCTACATGGAAGGGCAAAGAAGGTGCTTGTCCTCACTGTAACGGAAACAACTTCTATATCTTCCCGGGAACTACAGATTGCGTATGCGAACTTTGTGGTTTGGAAGGAACTTTGGAAATCGTTGACGGTGCATTCAAGTTCAAATTCGCTCCGGAAGATGAGCACAAAGCTCATGATACAATTTCCGGAAAGAAATTACACGGAGATGATATCTTCGCAAACGAAGGAAGACTTATGAACTTATTCAAGGATCCTGAGTTTAAGGCTAGAAAAGAGCATTACACAAGTGTAGTTGCTCCTACACCAAGCCCATCCAAAAATGCTTAATTTTTTGGAAAAAAAGGTTTTAGCAGCTTAGTTGCTTGTATTATAGGGGGAAGTTATACAACCCTCCTTGAGGTAGAACGGCTGAAACTGTTGCAGAATATGTTGATTTTGTAACAGTTTCAGTAACTGTCATATGTAAAGGAGATTTGGAAAATGGAAAAACCAAGTTTAAAATTTTTTGTAGTATTTAATTTAGTAATGAATATCCCACTTGCGACAGCAATGTCCATTGGTGGTATGATTTTTTCCGGAAATGCAGCGAATTTATTGACTCCTGCACTTCTTGTGAACATTTGCATCGGATTTGTATTGGCTTGCATCGTAAATGCAGTATTCCCAATCCCGCTTATTGCAATGAAGTTCCCAACTTTATTCAAAGTGAATCCGGAAAGTGTTCCCGGAAGAATTTTAGGTAATGTTCCTGTAGTTTTAATTTTCGTAGTCATTATTGGTCTTGCTATGAACTTTGTGAATGTACAGCTTTTCGCTGGTCAGCCATTCCCAATCTTCTTATTTGCATTCCTTGGAACATTTATTCCTATGTATATTTTGTGCTTTGTTGTAGCCATGATTTTCATCCCGATTGCTCAGGGCGCAGCAGCAAAGGCAGACGGAAAAGCAGCATAAAGGGTTTTTTACGGGGACGAGACCTCGCTTCAGTAATGAAGCGAGGTCTTTCTTTTTTATAAATTCAAGGCATTTGGAAAGATTGCCAGGTATTCCGGAAAGAAAGTCGGCGTTAAACTTCTTATAGGAGGGAGATGTCATGGAAAAAAAGAAATTTTCTTGGATAAAATACAGCCTATTATGGATTTTGATGATTGGGGTATTGGCTGTTTTTTTGAAACCCACCAAGAGTATTCACGTATCCACTTCCGAACAGGGGCTCACCATAGAAGCAGCGGATGAGTTTGAACTGGAAATCATCTATGGGGAAATTGAAGATATTTCCTACGTGGAAGAATTTTCCTATGGGACTTTAGAACAGGGATACGATGGCGAAAAGTTAAAATGGGGGATTTGGAAAAACGAAGCGTTATCAGAGTATGAAATGATAATTAGTCCCACTATTAAGGCCTGGATTATTATCGAAACGAAAGAAAAGAAGATGGTTTTGAATTATGAATCCGTAGCATCTACCTACAGTCTTTATCAAGCAATTTTGAAGGAAATTGCATAAAAAGAGGAGGATATGGTGTGAAAGTAAAAACAAAAAGAGGCATCAGCATGGCAGTGAGCATGTTGATGGCAGGAAGTATGATGGCCTGTGGAACCGGAGAAGCGGTATCAAGCGGCGATACAGAGCAAAGCGCGGCTTTGGTTACAGAAAATGCAGAGGGAATTGCAGTAACCGTAGAAGGGGAGGTTTATGGATCCGCAAAGGTGGATTTCAATGAAAAAGAAAATTATCCTTTTACAACGATCAAAAAGTATATTGATGAAGATTTAAGCGTGGAAGGTACCCAGGTGTCTTATGAAGAAGGGGTACAGCTTATCTTAGAGAGCGACGATGCCATTGATGATGCAAAAATTGATTTATCCAATGCAGAGGTGACATTGCAGGATGGTGACGGATATCTTGTCAGTGATTTGATTTTTTCCGGTAATCAGTTCGCAGATCGCGCAACGGTTGAAGATGGGGTGATTACCTATACGTTGCAAGAGGGGGATTTGGAATGGAATCAATATGATTATCCTGTAGAAGAAGGCGGTGTGGAATGGAGCTGCCAGGGTGGCGATGGAAATGGTCACTATATTTTTAATATGTCAGTCAGCGGAATTACCTATGACGGAGAACCGGTGGCAGATGTGGATTTTCGTACAGAGGTTTATATTTATGGCCGTATGTTTGATTCGTTGCATTCTCCGAATGGAGCATCAGAAAGTACTTGGGGCGTTGGTATGTTTGACAATGCCATGCTAACCGGATTCGATGGGTTACCGGATGCAGAAGAAAAAGCGTATACCGGGACAGAAGAGAGCGGAGACACACCGGTATTCTCCTGGGTATACGGCAACGAAGAGAATGAGAAACCGGTTTTTTGTGACTACACAACAGACGATCTTTATATCTTGTGGCCGGAGGATGTAGATGCTTCTGCATTAAGTGCACAGGATGTGACTTTGACCTTAAAGAGTCAATATGGAGATGAATTGGTATTAGAGGAAAATACCGGTACGGAAATTTTAGAAGAAAATGGAATGGAAATTCCAAATGGAGATTACAAGGTTTACTCCGAGGAAAATCAGACACAGATTTCTATTAACTATGTAAACTGGGCAATGACTCCGGTTTATACCACCTTGGAAGTATCCGTAAAATCTTCCAA
The DNA here is from genome assembly GCA_045657625.1 of Lachnospiraceae bacterium. GTDB lineage: Bacteria > Bacillota > Clostridia > Lachnospirales > Lachnospiraceae > JAZOTM01. The sequence goes on along the minus strand of JAZOTM010000013.1, from coordinate 92,917 downwards.
AGTGGATGGATACAATGAAGATTTAACAGAAGAATACGAAATTGCTTCTGTTTATGCATATAGTTATCAGATGGGTGGCGGTTTGGATCTGGAGGGAAAAACTGTAACCACAGTTGCGATTAACGGAATTGCAGATATCGAAGAGAAAGATGTTTCTGAAATCATCGATACCTCAAAGGCAGAATATTACTTCTCTTATGGGGAAAGCCAGCAGGGTCCTGGCGGAAATGAGGACGGAGAGGAAGACTCCAAGGCTTTGTATTTGGTAGAAGAAAGTGATGGTACCTATCGCGTCACCACAGATAAAGAAGAAGCGACTGTTTATGCATATGGGGATGAAAAGAATTTGGCCAATGCACAGGTCAATGGTCATACTTTGTTTGTTACCAATGTGGCAGGCGTTGATGTGGAATACGAAGGAGAAACCTATCATTTTGAAGCAAATATTTCCGCAGGCCAATTGGTGAAAAATCCTGCAGAAATTGGAGAAGCAGCTCCGGGTTATGCGTTTTCTGATTCTATGATGACTTGGATGGCACATCAGAATTGGGCATATTTATACTTCAACAATGAAGGCTGGATAGAAGAATAGTAAGAGGAGCTTTATGGAATACTACGCTGAAATTTGGTCTCATCCCTATCGAGATGGACAAAAATACGATGAAATAAGAATCTTTTGTGAGAATGCAGAGGAAGCAAAGCGCGTAATGCAAAAAAACATGCTTGTGGAACATCGGACTATCACCCATGTGTCACAGGAGGACAATCAGGTAGTTCTAAAACTTTCCATAGAAGAAGAACTGGCAAATGTTGTTTATACTGACGAGGCTACAGGGAAAAAACCTGTAGCCGGCCAGCCCTTCAGTCCGGCATTGTTTATGCCTCTGAAATTTACAAGAGAACCGAATACAGAAGTGGAAATAGATGGAAGCAAGATTCCAATTGTAAGACAGCACCATAAAAATGTGGATGTATTCGAAAGTGGAAGGGCTTACGGACTGTATTACAATTTGTATCGACCTGTAAATATAGAAAAAGATAAAAAGTATCCGTTGGTGATATTTATTCCGGATGCATCTGTAAATGGAAGTAATCCAAAACTTGCTCTTTTTCATGGAAAGGGAGCCACGGGATTTGTGGAGGAAAGGTTTCAGGAGAAGTTCCCCTGTTATGTATTAGCATTACAAGTTCCGGAACGAATTCCCTTTGTATCAGATGATTATACCTGTGCAGAGGAATTTGAGGATTTGATGAAAATTCTGCAGGATGTGATTGCCAGGGAGTCCGTAGATGAGAAAAAAATGACTTTAGTTGGTGGTTCTCAAGGAGCCATGTCTTCGTTTGAATTGTTGCAGCGGTATCCGGGGCGTTTTGCCGGAGCCTTATTGCTGGGTGGACATTGGGATTTTGATAAGGTGGTACAGGGTTGTAAAAACAGCCATGTTTGGATGATGGCATCCGATGGAGATATCAAATCCTATCCTTGTATGACAGAGGCTGCAAAGCGGATAAAGGAACAGGGAGTCTCTGTGGCAGAATATTTTTGGGATGCAAAGGTGACCAAGGAAGAAATGCAAAAGGCTTTTCAGAAGGCGGCAGATGGAGAAGAACAAGTGAAACTTACGGTATTTGTAAATCATTCTGTGGTACCGGATGGGGTAGCGGATACTGGTGGTTCCAATCATATGTGCACTTGGCCATTTGTATATGAGTTTGAAGAAGTAAGAAAATGGTTACTCTGTCAGACCATAAATAAATGACGTAAATTCTGAATTTGAATTATAATAGAATTATGAAGTTTACAAAGAAAATATCATTAAAACATATTAAACATCAGGTGGATTTAAAGCATGAAATTCGTCGGTACGTCGTGTTAGTTTTAGTACCGATGATTTTTTGCGTTGCTCTTTTTTATGGGATGCATAGAATCACCTTAGAACAAATGCAAGGGAAAGCGACTTCTACTGTGGATATGTTCGTACAAATGTCGACAGCCATTATGCATGAAACAGAAATGGTGGATAACTCCCTGGTATCGGATTTCACTTATTTGAGTAATACGGGAAATGTGTCGGGGCTGATTTATTCCTATGATGATCCGGACTCTATTTGTCGTCAAATTGCGATCCGCATGGAGAGTAGTTCCTATATTGAGCATATTTATTATATTTCCTACCAAAGTGATCATATTTACTCGGACGAAGCCTATTATGATATGGCCTCGTTGGATTCCATTTTATCTCGTTATGGAATAGATGGAGAATTCCTATCTTCTGTAGAAGAATCCACATGGAAAATGATAGTGATGCAGTTGATCAAAGGACCCTATAATATTTCACCTACGCGTGAAAGCAATGGAGAGATTGATGGTTACCTGATTACAATTTTGGATTTGGATACATTTATCAATACAATCTTTGGATTAGAAACGCAATATGCCTGTTTTTATAATGAAAACACGTTTATTTCCTCCTTTCCGGTTTCAGAAGAGGATTTAGCCACCGATGCGCTGACAGAAGAGGAAGTAGAAGAAATTCTTGGAAAAAAAGTAAAGTGTTTCTTTACCGAGGTGGATGATTACACCTATATGATAGCCATTGAACAGGCGAATTACTACAAACCATATCGTGTCATGGCATTGCTGTTTTTGCTTTATGCGGTGATGGTAGCAGCCTTTGGGTTTGTGTGGTTGTATCGTGTTTCCACGGAAAGATATGAGCAATTATCCTCCATCATTACAGCGCTGGATCCGGAAAAACCACCGGCAACGTACCAGTCTTTGCTGTTGGACATTAAAGAAAAACTTTTGATGAATCGTGACACGGAAAAAGAATTAAAAAGTGAGCAAAAAACCCTGTTGTTCCGGGATTTGATTCACAATCCATATCCGAAGAAAACCATATTATCCCGTATGGAAACATTAGAAATACCCGTGCCGGAGACGAAATATTATGCTACACGTTTTTACTTAAAGGCGAACAATAACGTGGCCCTGGTAAGTAGTCATATTGAAGACACCAGACAGGTAATGCGAACTATTTTTGAGTCGGCATTGAAACAGTTTACGGAGCATAGTCTTTTTTCTACATTTTGTTGTATGGATGGAGATGATTTCTCTGTATTGTTTTATGGAAACGTGGCAGAGGAGTTCGAACGAGAAATCATGGCAGCCTGCGAAAGCATTAGCGCCTTTTTGTTGGATGAGTATGGTGTGGATGTGCATGCGGCGATGAGTGAAGTATTTTATCAGCCGGAAGAAATGCAGACCGCTTTTTTAGAAGTGGACGACTTAGAGCATTATGCAACGGCAATCGCAAATCCATCGAAATTAATCTCAGGGGTTATTTTGAAGGAACATGGAGATTTGTTGTTGACGGGAGACTTTTTTAAGCAGGAACAGACCTTGTTCCATACCTTATTGTTGAAAAAATATGATGCAGTTTCGGCCATGGTGGAGTCCATTGTACAAGAGCATATTCGAAATCGGGCAGTTGGAGTAAAAACTGCAGAAAGTCGTTTACAGGCATTGACCGGTATTCTGGCAGAGTCTGTGTATACCATCGAGAATGATCAAATCAATAAAATTCAAATGGCAGAGGAATTTTTGGAAATCAATTCCGCTGCGGAATTGGTGGATTTGGCCCAGAGGACTTTTACGGCAATTACAGAAGCTGTGGCAAAGGAACCGGTGTCTTATCCCAAGGTGGATGAGGCCTGTGAATATATTGAGATGCATTTATCGGATACCAATTTGAATGTGTCCATGATCTGCGAAGAAGTAGGCGTGATTGTACAAAGATTAACGCCTATGTTTCAGGAAAAATTGGGCATGGGAATCGCGGAATATGTCAATCATAAGCGGATTGAGGAGGCGAAAAAGATTCTGGTTGGTACCAAGTTGACGGTGAAGCAAATCGGAGAAGAAGTCGGGTATGCAAATACCGATACCTTCACAAGAAACTTTAGAAAATTGGAAAATATGACGCCTACGGAATACCGTAAATTGGCATCTAATTAAGAGAACGCTGAAAGGAAAATCCCTTTCAGCGTTCTTTTTATGCCAAAAACAGGAGAAATGGTCGGTGCTTGGAAAATATCACGGTGGCGGAGCTGGAAAAAATGCGCCTGTTTGGAAAAGTACCTATCTATCGAGTTCCCTATTTCTGACCTACAATTTCCTCAGAACACAGAAACGAAGAAAGAGATAGGAGAAGTATTATGGCTCATTCTTATGGAAAGAACCCGAATGCTGCAGCAGAGGAAAAGGCAGTCATTCAGGGAGAACAATATCGCATTTCTGTTTTGACAGAAAGAATGTTGCGTGTGGAGTACAGTCCCAAAGGTGAATTTGTGGATGCAGAAACACAGACCGTATTAAATAGAAAATTTCCGGTACCGGAATACAAGGTCTATGAAACGGAAGATAGTATTCAGGTGGTTACGAAATATTTGATTTTGGATTATAGAAAAAACCAAGCATTTTCCAATACCACTTTATCCATACAAATGATTGGAAATCCCTACTTAAGAAAAAGTGGAACCTGGTTTTATGGAGATAAGGGATTGGAAAGCATGGGAAATCTGAAAGGAACTGCTTCCACTTTGGACAATGCGGTGGGAGATACCTACTATGTGGATTCCAAGGATGAAAACAAGGTCTGGGGGGAACCGGGAGAAAAGGTCCCTATGTGTGAAGGTCTGATGTCAAAAAATGGCTTTACAGTCATTGATGATAGTCGTTCTTTGGTCTTTGACGAAGAGGGCTGGGTACATCCGGCACCGGAAGGTCATCAGGATATTTATTTCTTGAATTATGGAAGAGATTATAAGGGCATTTTAAAAATCTTTTATCAGCTAACCGGAAAAACACCTTTGTTACCTCGTTATGCGTTGGGCAATTGGTGGAGTCGTTTCCATAAATATACACAAGAGGAATATTTGGAGTTATTAAAAAAATTCAGAGAAGAAGGAATTCCGATTTCCGTTGGAGTCCTGGATATGGATTGGCATTACGTGGACATCGATCCCAAGTACGGAAAAGGCTGGACCGGATATACCTGGAACAAGGAGTTGTTCCCGGATCCGGAAGCGATGATGAAGGAAATCCATGAAAACGATATGCATTTTTCTTTGAATGTGCATCCGGCAGATGGTGTGCGAGCCCATGAAGAAATGTATGAAGAAATGGCAAAGGAATTAGGCGTGGATTATGAAAACGAGATACCGATTCCTTTTGATGTGACAAGTCCTGCCTTTTTTAAGGCGTATTTTAAATATTTACATCATCCAAATGAAAAGAAGGGTGTGGATTTCTGGTGGATTGACTGGCAGCAAGGAAATACTTCAAAAATCCCCGGGTATGATCCACTTTGGATGTTGAATCACTACCATTATGTGGATAACGCCAAAGATGGGAAACGCCCCATGGATTTTTCCCGGTATGCAGGACTTGGCTCCCATAGATACCCCATAGGTTTTTCGGGAAGTACGTTTATCACATGGGAGTCTTTAGATTTTCAACCGTATTTCACAGCCAATGCCACAAATGTTGGGTATGGTTGGTGGAGTCATGATATCGGCGGACATAGAAATGGATATCGAAATGATGAATTGACCACAAGATGGGTACAGTTTGGTGTGTTTTCACCAATTATGCGTTTACATAGTTCGGATGAAGTGTTCACCGGAAAAGAACCTTGGAAATTTGGAATGGAAGCAGAAAAAACCATGCGTTTCTTCTTGCAATTAAGACATCGGTTGCTTCCTTATACCTATACCATGAATTATCGTTTTCATGTGGAGGATACGCCACTCGTAGAGCCGCTGTATTACGAAAATCCGGATTACGAAGAAGCGTATCATCATCCCAATGAGTATTACTTTGGAACAGAATTATTGGTACATCCAATTACTTCAGAAATGGCAAAGGAAAGTAAAACAGGAAAAGTGAAGACTTATTTACCGGAGGGAAAATATTTTGATGTATTTACAGGCCTTCATTATGAAGGAAATCGCACACTGGAAATGCATCGTACCATAGATTCCATTCCGGTACTGGCAAAGGAAGGTGCCATTCTTCCATTGCAGGCAGCAGATACTGTTTCTTCTGATACAGCGAATCCAAAAGATATGGAACTTCGTATTTTCTGCGGAAAATCTCATACCTTCACCATGTACGAGGATGATGGAGAAACCTTGCAATTTGAAAATGGAGACGCGGTATTTACCGATTACGAATTGCTTTGGCAGGAGAAAAAAACCTTCGTGATTCATCCGGCTAAGGGAAATGTTCACCTTATTCCGGAAAAAAGAAATTACAAGCTTGTATTTTACGGAATTGCAGAGGATGCGGTATCGAAGGTGTTCTTGGATGGAGTAGAAAAACCATACGAACAAACATATGACAGAGAAAAGCATTTGCTGACTTTGGAAATCATGGATTGTCCGGTTCAGAAAAAATTGGAAGTGTTCTTAAAGGCAGAAACAGAAATTTTGAAAAATAACTTGGAAGCTTATGCATACCGGATTTTAAACCGAGCACAGATTCCATTTGTGGTAAAAGAAAAATTGTACAAAGAACTTTGTGCAAAGAAAGAGGTTGCATTAAAACTTTCCACCATGCAGACCATGATTCTTTCGGAAAATATGAAATCTGTGATTAGCGAGCTCTTGTTGGCTTAAGGGGAAGTATGAAAAGCCCATGGGAAAAACTGATAGAAAATGCAGAGTCCTATAGCAAGGATGAAACAAAAAACAAAATCTCACATAGCTTTTTTTACCATAAATTTTTTCGAGGGTACGCAGAAAGAAAAATACCCGGAAAATGGTGCTATAGGATTCAGCGTTTCTATATAGAGGATTACTACTGTTATCAGGAATCAGAGGCCGTTTGGTGGAGAAACAAATTGTTATATGGACTGTTATATCTGGTCTGTCTTGGCATGCTTTTGTGGAGCCAAACTTACCCGGACAGTTCTTTAAACTATGATTCCTTGTTAGGAAAAATACAGGTGTTGGGATTACTTCCAATGACTTTTTTCGGCTTTGAGGTTTTGATGCAAATCTTGGCGAAGCGAAAAATGACGATTGATGAATATGCGTCGGCATCAAAGGGGATGCAGACAGCAGCGGGAATAGAAATGTTTTACATACTGGGCATGGTGATACATATGTCTGTTTTACTCATCACAGAAGGGCTCAAAATGACAGACGCCGTCCCGGTGATAGGCCATATGATTGCAGGAATTTGTGCATTTCTCATTTTCTGGTTGGAAAAACATCGCGCATGGGACTACGTGAAAAATGAAAAGGAAATGCCAACGGATGCAAATGAAATATGGTAAAGGGTTCATTCGCGGAAATACGCTTATGAAATATATCTACGAAAAGGAGAGGAGTAGGAATGAAGAGAAGACTTTTATCAGTAATTCTCGCCGCAACCATGACGGTGTCGATGGTTGCATGTGGCAACTCTTCCGGCTCAGGTGTGGATTCTACCGAGAGCGCGGGAGCAGAAATTCAAAGTGTTGGAGGAAGCGTGACAGGAGGGGATACAGACGGCAGTTCTGTAGATGTGACTGATTCTGTGCAGCACACAAAATTAACAATGGATGCGGATCGCTTGAGCGTAAATCCTATGGGATTGTGGCAGTCCGCAACGGAAGTGTATTCCATGTATGAAATGCTTTTCCAGACAGAAGATGGACTGGGAACAGAGATGGTTCCAATTATTGCAGACGGTTCTCGTGGAGAATACAACGGATATGACCATGAGGATGGTTCCAATGAGTATTACTTCTATATTCAGGATGATGTTTACGATCATGCAGGAAACCATTTGACAGCCAGCGATGTGGTATTTTCTTTTGAAAAAACACAGGAATACGGACAGACTTCCGGTTGGTCTGTAGTAGAGAGTTGGGAAGCAATTGATGATACCACCGTATTAATGACTTGCGAAAGAGAGCTTTCCAATAAAGGTGAGTTAGAAAACATTGTATTACGCTGCTTTATGTTTACAGAGCAGGCATACAACGATTCTCCTACACAGTTTGCATCGGATGCATGTGGAACCGGTCCTTATAAGTTGGTAAGTTACACCGATGGTTCTTCTGTAGTTATGGAGAAAAATGAAGACTACTGGCAGACAGACGAAAGCGAAAAACAGCGTAGCCAGTATGCAAATGTAGATGAAATCGAAGTCGTTCAGATTACAGAAGCAACACAGAAGGTAACAGGTCTTACAACCGGAACCACCGATCTTTGCCAGGCAGTACCAGCAGACTATGTAGAACAGTTTACATCCGGTGGTGATTACGGGGATGACTATACGATCGTAGCTGCACCGGCAAACAATGTTGTTTATTTGGAAGCAAATGCTGATTCAGCAAGTATTTGTAGCAACGTGGATATGAGAAAAGCAATTTTCTATGCAGTTGGTTCCGAAGAAATGTGCCAGGGTCTTGGAACGATTGCAAACTATCCGGTAGATGTTTTAGGAACAGATGTATTTCCGGATTACAACGAAGAATGGGCTAGTTGGGATAACTATCAAACATCTGCAGCAGATGTAGAAAAAGCACAGGAATATTTGGAAAAAGCAGGATACAACGGAGAAGAAATCGTCATCTTATGTGAATCCGGCGGTTCAGATACTTCCGTATTGGTTCAGAGCTTATTGACAGCAGCAGGCATCAACTCCACCATCAAAGCTTTGGAACGTAACTCTTTAAATGCAACTTCTTCTGATCCGGAAGAATGGGATATTTACATTAACAATACAAGATCTTCTGATTACATTGCAAACATTTGGTCTCATGTATTGAATGCAGATGCGTTCCCATCAGGAATGACAGAAGGATTTTATGACAGCGAAGAATATCAGGATTTATTAAAAGCAGCGTTGTCCGTAGATGCAACTGTAGAAGATATGGATGCATTTTGGCAGGAAACCATTGATCAGGCTTTGATCGAAGGTATCAATTGCAGTATTTCTTATATTGCATATGACGGTGATGATATCGCCAGCGTATGGATGAATGACAAGTCAGTTCTTCTTCCGGGCGCATTTGTTTACACAAACTAAAAAGGAAATTGAAAAAATCCTGTTGCGGTACAAGTGGGTACCGCGACAGGAAAACATAGAATAAAGAAGAAGCGAAGGAGAAGACAATGGCTAGATATATTGTAAAACGTCTTTTGGCGCTTGTAGCGATCATGTTCTGTGTTGCGGTTATTATTTTTACTATCATGTACTTTGTTCCCGGAGACCCGGCACTGATTATACTTGGGTCCAGTTCTACGGTGGCTGAGCGTGAAGCATACCGCGAATCACTAGGACTCAATGATCCATACATGGTGCAACTGGGGAGATATTTGTATCAAACATTTATTAAGTGGGACCTTGGAACATCTTATATTTCTAAGGCACCTGTATTAGTGGAATTTTCATCACGTGTTCCAAGAACATTCGCTCTTGGTTTGATTTGCCTCTTAATTAATATTGTGATTGGTATTCCTCTTGGAATTACCTGCGCGTTAAATCAGAATTCATGGATTGATCATTTGATTTCCATACTTGCAATGATTGGTGTTGCAATCCCGGGATTTTGGCTTGCAATGCTGATGATCCAACTTTTTTCACAGGAGTTGGGATGGTTACCGGCTATGGGTATTAGTTCTTGGAAAAGCTGGATTATGCCGGTGGTTGCCGGAGCCCTTGGCGGAATCGCCAATAACTTACGAATGACGAGAAGTGCAGTACTTGAAACGGTTCGAGCTGATTTTGTTACCACAGCAAGAGCGAAGGGACTTGCAGAACGAAAGGTAACATACAAGCATATGTTGCCAAATGCATTGATCCCGATTTTGAATCAGCTGGGTGGTCAGTTTGGAATGATTATCTCAGGTACTGTTGTAATAGAAACAGTATTTTCATTCCCGGGCGTTGGAATGTATATGCTGAGTGGTATTAGTAACAGAGATTATCCTGTAGTACGAGGTTGCGTACTGATTCTTGCTATATTTTCTGCAGTTGCAGTTCTTCTGGTGGATTTAGCTTATGGCTTTATCGATCCACGTATTAAAGCACAATACGTGTCCTATGCAGCAAAGAAGGGAGGAAGAAAGTAATGGCAGAAAAAGAAGTAAAGGTTAGAAAAAAGAAACAGTCAAATCTTTCCTTGATTTGGCACAGACTCTTGAAGGATAAGGTGGCAGTTGGCGGATTAATTGTTCTGGTGATTTTGATTTTGATCAGTGTGTTTGCACCGGTGCTTTCCCCATATGATCCATTTGAAATGGATTTGGCTGCAATCAAACAGGGCCCTTCCGCATCGCATTGGTTTGGAACGGATAGTATGGGTCGTGATATTTTTTCCAGAATTTTATATGGTGGAAGATATTCTTTGGCTTTAGGATTTATTGGTTCGTTATTTACCGCATTTGTTGGGACTGTTTTAGGAACGGTTGTTGGATATGTGGGAGGTGCTTTTGACAACTTGTGCATGCGTATTTGTGATGTATGGCAGGCAATTCCCGGACAGCTTTTGGCCATTGTAATTTCTACAGCGTTAGGACCTGGATTTACCAATACAATTTTGGCTATGTCCATCGGCGGGATTCCTATGAGTATCCGCTCCACAAGAGCTATGTGTTTGAAAGAGCGTGAAATGGAATATTTGGAGGCAGCACAGTCCTATAACTGTAGCAAAGCGAAGATTATGTTTAAACATATGCTTCCGAATATTATTTCCCCAACCATTGTAGGTACGACCATGTCAGTCGGTGGAACCATTATGGGAGCAGCGGGATTATCCTTTATTGGATTAGGAATTCAGCCTCCTACACCGGAATGGGGTGCAATGCTCTCAGATGCCAGAAGTTTGGCACTTTTATACCCCCATATGATGATTTTCCCGGGCATTATGATTGCCATTACTGTTTTAGCAATTAATCTGTTCGGAGACGGACTTCGTGATGCAATGGATCCGAAGTTGAAGAAGTAGGAGAGTAGATAGAATGGCAGATAAAAAATATATAGAAATAAAAGATTTGGTGGTGGAATACACTTCAGATGGCGAAATTGTACAGGCAGTCAATGGAGTGAGTTTCTCTTTGAATCGTGGACAGACATTGGGCTTGGTTGGTGAGACCGGCGCAGGAAAAACCACAATTGCAAAGTCTATTTTAAGAATTTTGCCACAGCCTCCTGCAAGAGTAAAAGGCGGCGAGGTGTATTTGGATGGCACCAATATTTTGGAATTGCCGGAAAATGAAATGCTAAAAATCAGAGGAAATAAGATTTCTATGATTTTCCAGGACCCAATGACCGCATTGAATCCGGTTATGTCTGTGGGAGCACAGATTACAGAAGTCGTTGCTTTGCATAATCAAATGTCGGATGCAGAAGCCAAGCAAAGAACCATTGAAATGTTGGAAATGGTTGGTATTCCGGCGGAACGTTATGTAGAGTTTCCACATCAGTTTTCCGGTGGAATGAAGCAGCGTGTGGTAATTGCCATGGCTTTGGCCTGTAACCCGGAACTTTTGTTGGCAGATGAGCCAACCACTGCATTGGATGTAACGATTCAGGCCCAGGTACTGGATATGATGAAGGAATTGAAGGATAAGTTCCATACCGCCATGATTTTAATTACCCATGATTTGGGAATTGTGGCAGAAACTTGCGATATGGTAGCAGTGGTATATGCCGGAAACATTGTGGAGTATGGTACAAAAGAAGATATTTTCCGTCATGTTTCGCATCCATATACCCAGGGTTTGTTTGATTCTATTCCAAAGATGAATGATGAATCCAATCGACTAAAACCAATCGATGGAATGCCACCGGATCCAACGAATTTGCCGAAGGGCTGTGTATTTGCACCAAGATGCAAATATGCAACGGAGGCTTGTAGAGAAAATGAGATTCCGAATGTAGAAATTACACCGGGTCATTTTTGCAAATGTATCAGATGTAAAAAGGAGGACAAGTAAGTGTCAACCTTATTGGAAATAAAGAATTTAAAAAAATATTTTTACGTTCCTGCGGGAACCAATCACGCAGTAGATGACATTACCATGAAAATCGAACGTGGTCGTACCATGGGCGTTGTTGGTGAGTCCGGTTGCGGAAAGTCTACATTGGGACGTACCGTCATCCGTTTGCATGATGCAACAGACGGACAGATTTTATTTAATGGAAAAGATATCACAAATGTAAAGGGAAAAGAACTGAAGAAAATCAGAGAAAAAATGCAGATTGTATTTCAGGATCCCTATGCATCTTTAAATCCTCGTTATTCCATGGATGAGGTGATTCGTGAGCCATTGGTGGAATCCAAAATGTACAACAAAAAGCAAATTGATGAGCGTGTCAACGAATTGATGGAACGCGTTGGAATCGAAGAAAGACTTCGTTATGCCTATCCTCATGAATTGGATGGGGGAAGAAGACAGCGTATTGGAATTGCCAGAGCAATCGCATTGAATCCGGAATTCATCATGTGTGATGAGCCGGTATCTGCTTTGGATGTTTCTATTCAGGCCCAGGTTTTAAATCTTTTGATGGATTTGCAGGAAGAAAAGAAATTGACCTATATGTTTGTAACCCATGATTTGTCAGTGGTACGTCATATTTCAGATGACATCAGTGTGATGTATTTAGGACAATTAGTGGAAACTTCTCCATCCAAGGACTTGTTTGTAAGACCATTACATCCATATACCAAGGCATTGTTGTCTGCAATTCCTTCTACGGATATTGATCATCCGATGAAACGAATCTTGTTAAAGGGAGAAATCACATCACCAATTAATCCTTTACCGGGATGCCGTTTTGCAAAACGATGCCCTTATGCGACAGAAGCATGTAAAGAACCACAGAAGTTGGTGGAAGTAGAAAAGAATCATTTTGTATCTTGTTGTAGAGTGCATGAAATTAATGATTAATCGAGGAGAAGAGGAATGAGTGATTTATTGTATTGTGGTGCAGCAAAGGAAAAAATTACACCCAAGGAAGAGACTTGGAAAAATCTGTGTGGACTTATGAATCGGAAGTTCGGAGGAGTATTAGACGATTTATATGTGCGTGTCATTTATTTAAAAAATGAAACAGATGCTGCAGTATTGATTTCCTTTGATTTGGATAAGGTTCCGTGTCCTGAAAAATTTTTAGCCCTGGTGCAGCAGGAAGCAAAGGTGCCGGAAGAGAATATTTTGTTGGCAGCAGTGCATACGCATACAGCACCGATTGCAGGAAATCGTACCAACGAAGGCCCCAATAATTTTGCAAACAAACCACCGGAAGTACAGGAAGAAATTTTAAACTATGAAAGTTTTCTTCAGGAAAAATTACAGATGGCTGTACAGGCAGCTATGGAACATGCGGTGCTGGCAAAGTATGGTTTCGCTACCGGGGAAAGCTTTATAAATGTAGATCGAAAGTTCCCGTATGAATTTGCGGAACCGGATGGCTCTTGGCATCGGAAGGTGGCCATTGGAGAGAATGGAAAAGGGAATATCAGCCATACGCTTTCCCTTCTTCGGTTTGAAGATTATGAGGGAAAACCAATTGCCTTCTTTGTGAACTATCCGGTACATTGTGCAGTTTTAAATGGCTATGAAGCCTTTGGAGACAAGCTGGGATTTTCCGGAGACATTGCAGGAAGAATCAGTGCATGGAATGAGGAAAATTTTGCGGATTCTGTTACTGTGTGGTGTTCCGGTGCGGCGGGGGATATCAATCCATATATCAAAACACAAATGGAATATCCGGATCCTAAAACCGGTCGTATGAGTACAAAGAAAATTACAGAAAATGGCTATGAACTTTTAGAAGTAATTGCAGCGAAGCATTATGACGATTTGCGCAAACTGAATCGTCAGTTGGTATGTGCGAAAAAAGAAATGGAGTTGGGAGGAAAAGTTTCTTACTCTATTACCGAAGGAAATATGGAACCATTTAAAATCCGCTTACATATGATGAAATTAGGAGATATTTATCTTTTAGGTGCAAGCGGAGAGTTATTTGATCTTTATGCGAAAGCCATTCAGGAACGAATTGCTTCTCAGGTGATTGTAATCAATCACGATGCAAGTCTTTTGGGAGATGGCAGTTATATTGCAGATGATACTACCTTATTACAGTTTCATCCGCAGCTGCCGGGCATGATGCATCCCAATCAAAAACCGGGATTGTTTATGCAAGACTTTTTGAAAAAAAGCGTAGAAATGTTAGAGGCATTGGATCCTTCTGCAAAGGATCCGGAACCAAAACGCCCTCCTATGCAACACAAGTAAAAGGAAAAAGAACCAGCCGGAAAAGAGGGCTGGTTCTCTTCGTTTTGGATAAGAAAGAAAAGGGAATAGTATGGATTTTCAAAGAGAAAATAAAATGGAGCCGGTGAAATGGCCCTATGAAATAAAATATGGAAAGGTCAGTCATGTGACCTGTGATGTTTTAGTAATCGGTGGTGGCTTGGCAGGTTGCTGTGCAGGCATCGCTGCCTGTGAACGTGGAAAAAAAGTAGTGGTTTGCGATAAGGCACCAATTAAAAAAAGTGGTTGTGGTGGTGCCGGAATGGACCACTGGAATACGGTATTAGATAATCCGGACAGCCCCATCACAACGGAAGAGAACATTGAAAAAAGTAGAGATACCGGGTTGAATCACAGGGATTATATTGCGGAAAAAGGTACCTGGGATGCCTTGATGTATTTAAAAAAGTTGGGGCTGCGTATTGAAGATGAATTAGACGAATTTAAGGATACTGCCACCAGAGACGAGAAGAGCAAATTATTAAAGGCTTATGATTATCACAAAATGGTGGCAGTAAAACTTCGTGGTGGCAACTATATCAAGCCGGTTCTTTACAATGGCTTGGTGGAAAAAGGAGCAGAACTCTATGAACGCGTGATGATGACAGCGTTATTAACGGAAGGTGGAAAACAAGGGGCCCCAGTGGTGGGAGCCATGGGAGTTTCCTCAGAGACAGGAGAGCTGTTTGTTTTTCATTGCAAAACCGTAATTATTTCCACCGGATATGCATGTTCTATGTGGACCATGAATATGGAGCTTACGGGAAATAGTTACCGCTGGGACCCGAATGAAATTGGGGAAGGCTTGGCGATGGCATGGAAGGCCGGTGCGCAGGTATATGGCATGCATCGAAACGGTAGTACCAAGGGAAACAATCCCTTTGCATGGCCTCGTTTTGGTATTGGAAACCCTGGAAATACTTGGTTTCCTTGCACCATAGTAGACAATCAAGGGAAAGAAATTCCTTGGGAAGATGCAGAGGGGAAAATACTTCACACCGTTGCGGAACGGAATATGCCGGCAGAACATCAGAGATATATTGCATCCGGAAAAAGTGATAACTACCCGGGAATCAAACAACCTACCTTGATTCATGACTTAGGAGAACGCATTCGAAACGGAGAATACGAAATGCCTTTGTGGGCGGATTTGGCTGGTATGCCGGAGGAAGAGCGCAGAAGTATTTGGGGTGTCATGATTGGAAATGAAGGAAAGAGTCGTTACACCTTATATGATTTGTATACCCGTTTAGGGTTTGATCCGGAAAAGGATATGTTGATGGCACCTATTGAATTACCGGAAAATTATTTGAAGTTTGGAGCCTGGTTTCATGGGGAAATTGATTTAGCCAAAGCATGGAGAACAGAAAATGGCGGACAAGGGGAAATCGCCTGTGATTGGGATTTGATGACGAATGTACCGGGATTGTTTGTAGCCGGAGCTTCCGGTGGGTTGGAAGGCTGTAGCTTTGCATGTTCTTCCGGTTTTTACGCAGGAAACAGAGCAGCAGAATACAGCGAGACCTGTGCCTTGGGTGAAATCAATGACGCTCAGGTGGAAGCGGAAAAGAATCGGATTTATGCACCGGTAAAAAGAAATGGGGAAGAAAAAGCTTATGTCAGCTGGAAGGAATTGTGGGCAGGGACTGCGAGAGTGATGCAGCAGTGTTGCGCAGAATACAAAACCATTCCGATTATGAAGCAGGGATTGCTTTGGTTAGATAGTATCAAAAAAACAGAGGCGCAAATGACGTTTGCAAGAAATCCGCATGAATTAACCCGCGTGTTGGAATGTGAAACCAGATTCGTTGTTTCGGAACTTTATTTGCATGCTTGTATGGCAAGAATCGAAGCAGAGGATCAGGGAACCATAGGAGACGGTTATATTTTTAACCAGTTGGATGGCGATGAAATTCGCACCATTCATAAAGAAAAACAGTATTGGTTAAAAGAAGAAGGAAGCGAAAACTATTTGGAGATATATAAAAAGCATCGGGCAAAGGAGGTAGCTGTTCATGAGTGAGAAACAGGAATGCTATATTGTACCAAATCCGTCCGGGCCAACCTTGGCAGTGTCCATTGATGAAACAAAATGTGTGGGATGTAATTCTTGCGTCAATGTGTGCCGTATACAGACATTGTTGCCGAATCCCACGAGGGGACAGGCCCCGATTGTGGCCTATCCGGATGAATGTTGGTATTGCGCATGTTGTGTAGAAGCTTGTCCAAGAGGTGCTTTGGAAATGCATTTACCTATTAATCAGCGTATTTTGTTTAAGCGAAAAGAGACCAATGAAGTATATCGACTGGGTGGACAAGAGAGTCCGAAAAAGAGTTATTTTAAGCCACCGGTAGGTTGGTAGGAAGGGCAAGAAAATGGAACTTTTAACAAAATTGGGAGAAATCCAAGAGAAAAATGGATATTTGCCCATGGAAGAAATAAAGAAACTGGCAAAAGAAATGGAGTTATCGGAATCGGAAATTTTAGGAACGGCCAGCTTCTATGAGTACTTTTATTTAGAAAAAAAAGAGCAGGAAGATCATATTGAGAATCTATACCCTTGTCGAAAAGAGGGGGGATTGATTCAATATCCATCGGATGATTTTATCGCGTTAAAAATTGCATTGCAAAATGAGGAGCAAATTATACCAATGATCGAAGAAGCCGGATTAAAGGGAAGATCCGGAAGCGCTTTTCCAACAGCAACGAAGTGGAAATTGACTGCGGAGGTATCTGCTCCGGAAAAATACATTGTCTGTAATGCAGATGAGGGAGAACCGGGAACCGGAAAAGACCGTGTCCTTTTGAAAAAAAATCCGGCAGCTGTCATTGAAGGTATGTTGATTGCCGCTCATGCAGTCGGTGCAAAGAAAGGATATCTGTATTTACGAGAAGAATATGCAGATTTGAAGGAAGGAATCCTGGATGTTATCGCGAAGAAACCGGAAAATTCTGCAGAAGTGGAAGTTTTTATGGGACACGGCGCATACGTCTGTGGAGAGGAAACCGCATTATTGAATTCCATTGAGGGAAAAAGAGGAGAGCCTAGATTAAAACCACCATTTCCGGGAACTTGTGGATTGTATGGCAAACCAACGGTAATCAACAATGTAGAAACATTTGCCTGTATTCCATATATTATGCGCTATGGTGCAGAAGCTTTCCGAAAGTTTGGAACAGAGGCTTTTCCGGGACCGAAGCTATTTACTATTTTTGGAGATGTAAAAAATCCGGGAGTGTATGAATTGTCTCCGGGAATTACACTGGAAGCATGCATTGCAGAGGCGGGAGGCGCCACCAATGGGGTGCAAGGAATTTTGACCGGAGGTGGTTCCGGTACGTTGTTGCCGGAATCTTATTTGGACATGAAGATGGCACCGGAATCTTGTAGGGAAAGAGGTGCGTCCTTCGGGGTGGCATCAATTCGCGTGTTTGGAAAAGACCGTGATTTAAGGGAAGAGATTCTAAAGTTGAATGATTTCTATATCAAAGAGTCCTGTGGAACCTGTACCCCCTGTAGAGAAGGTTTGCAAAGAGTCAAAGAAATCTTGCAGGAGACGAAGACAGAGGGGCTGTCCAAGTCAGAGGAAGAAAGACTTCGTGGGTTGCTGGATTATATTCAAAGCAATGCAAGATGTGGTTTTGGACAGGCAGCGATTAGCCCGGTTTTGACTTTATTAAATCACTTTCGGGAGGTGCTTGGATGAAAATTACAATCAATGGATGTGAAAAAAATGTGGCAGAAGGACTTACAATTTTAGAAGCTGCAAGACAGGTTGGAGTGGAAATCCCATCCCTTTGTTATTTGAAGGACATCAATAAAATTGCATCCTGTAGGGTTTGCATGGTGCAAGTCAATGACTCTCCCAAGTTGATGCCGGCGTGTGCCACTAAGGCAGCGGAAGGAATGTGCATTGAAACGGATAATGAAAGAGTACGTAGAGCCAGAAAAACTGCTTTGGAATTGTTATGTGCAGACCATCGTATGGAGTGTAGTGAATGCCCTTCCGGTGCGAAGTGTGAACTCCGAGATTTATGCAGTCAGTATGAAGTGGACGATCGTGCTTTTGGAAAAGGAAAAAGACAGGTTCTCAAGGATGAAAGTACCTCTTATTTAATCCGCGATAATTCGAAGTGCCTGTTGTGTAGAAGGTGCTTAAGTACCTGTGCGGTTATGCAGGGAACCGGTGCTATTTCCATAAATCGAAAAGGGCAGGAAACTAAGGTGGGCTTTGTGGATGGCTTGGAATTGAAGGATACCAGATGCATAGGGTGTGGACAATGCGTGGCAGCATGTCCCACCGGTGCCTTAGCGGTAAAAGATGATACAAAAAAAGTGTGGAAGGCCTTATATGATAAGAGCAAGCATGTGATTCTTGGAGTTTCTGAAGAAACCGCGAGAAGTATTGACCGTAGATTTGGGGACGTCACGGAACAAAATCAGCTGGGTAAAGTGGTTGGAATTTTGAAGGCTATTGGGTTTGATGTGGTAGTGGACCAAAGTGTTTTTGAGGTGGATTATCAAAAAGAAATGTATAGGCAAGTGGAAAATCGGAAGGAAACAGGGGATTTGCCATTGCTATCCGGAAATTGCCAAGGGTTTCTCAATTATGTGGAAAATCATAAACCGGAATGGAAACCTTATGTGGTGGAATTGCAAAGCAAAGGAGAGTTTGCAGCCCGGAGATGTAAAGAAGTTTGGAAACAGGAAGACAATTTTTATGTAAGCATTTCAAATTGCTTGGCAGAAAAAACAGGAAAGCATGATTACGTAGATGCACATTTGACTACGTATGAATTGTTTGTATTAATCCGCAGAGCCTGTGTTTCCAACTTCACCGCCAATCAGGTGTGGGAAGAAATGCTCCCATTGGAGCCGGATGGCATCCCGGGATATGAGAAGAAAGAGAAAATAACAGAGATTTTGCCGAAGTTAACAAAAGAAACGGTATATGGAATGCGTAATACAGCGCAACGAATCAAACAAAATCCGAAGGTAGATTTCTTAGAAATCTACGCATGCCCGGAAGGATGTATCAGTGGCGGAGGCCGGTAATATCATCCGTGTTCAGTTCTGATAAAACGAAATATTTTGTGAAGATACATAAGGATTACATAGAAAAAGGAATCAAGTGATAGCTTGGTTCCCTTTTTGTTATAAGCAAAATCTATATCAGACGATAAAAAATAGGTAGTGTGGAATCCGTTGACATGAGAAAAGAATAGGAATAATATTACAGCAATCAATGAATTCATGATGAAGCAAGAATTGATAGGAGAGTACACAAATGAAAAATAATATATTAAAAAAATTGATAAGCACATCTTTAACACTTGCATTAACAGGAGTTGTTCTTGCCGGATGCGGTAGTACTTCAGACACAACTACTTCAGACACAACTACTTCAGATACAAATGAAACTTCTGCAACAGAAGCAGATGCGTCTGCAGATGTGGTTTATAGAACTTTAGATGAAATTATTGAAAGTGGAACCATCAATATCGGCGTATTTTCAGATAAGAGTCCATTTGGTTATGTGGATGAAAATGGAGATTATGCAGGATATGATGTTTATTTTGCAGAAAGAATTGGCGAGGATCTTGGGGTAGAAATCAATTACGTATCTACAGAGGCAGCAAACAGAATTGAGTATTTACAGACAGGTAAGGTAGACATTATTTTAGCCAATTTCACCGTAACAGAAGAAAGAGCAGAAGAAGTTGATTTTGCACTTCCATACATGAATGTAGCATTGGGAGTTGTGTCCCCGTCGGATGCAGTCATTGAAAGCCTGGATGATTTAGGAGAAGATGATGAAATTATTGTTATTTCCGGAACTACAGCAGAGACCTACTTGGAAAAGAATTATCCGGATATTAAATTACAGAAATATGATGCATACGCAGAAGCAAAAACTGCTTTAGAGAATGGAAATGCAGCAGGATGGGCAAATGATAATACAGAAGTAATTGCTTTTGCTTTGGAGAATGAAGGCTTTACAGTAGGCATTCCATCCTTGGGAGACGCTGATACAATTGCACCGGCTGTAACAAAGGGAAACACTACATTGCTTGAGTGGTTAAATGAAGAAATTGAAGCATTGGGTGAAGAAGAATTCTTCCATGCAGATTATGAAGCAACCTTGTTAGATACTTATGGTGCAGATTATGAGGATACATTAGTGGTAGAAGGTGGAAAAGTAGAATAATGGATCTTGAGATTTTAAAATCTTATTTACCGCTTTATAACGAAGCCTTAGGGTTAACGCTTCAGATAGGATGGCTTGGAATTCTGGTAGCCTTTGTAATAGGGCTACCGGGATCCATGATCCTATATTTTAAAGTCCCGGTTATTAAGAAAATCGTAGCTGTATACATAGAAGTATTTCGTAATACACCACTTCTGGTACAGCTATTTTTTATTTATTTTGCACTTCCGAAAATCGGAGTACAAATTACAGCAAAAACTTGTGGAGTTTTGGGTCTGGGACTCATTGGCGGAGCTTATATGATTGAAACTTTTCGAAGCGGTTTGGAATCGGTGAATCAAATACAAAGTGAAAGCGCACTGTCCTTAGGGTTAACAAAAAGACAGGTGTTTTTTTCTGTCATTTTACCTCAAGCCTTATCGGTAAGTGTACCGGGCCTGGTGGCAAACATCATTTTTTTGTTAAAAGAGACGTCGGTCTTTTCTACCATTAGTTTGATGGACTTGATGTTTACTGCAAAGGATTTAATTGGTATGTATGCAAAAACGATAGAGTGCCTGTTTTTGTTGGTGGTTTATTATTTAATTATGCTTCTTCCTGTTTCAATTTTAGGAACTCTTTGGGAAAGGAGAATGCGTTATGCAGAATTTGGGGATTGATGTTTTATGGAAAGGGACCAATATGCTGCGTTTGCTGCAAGGACTTTGGGTATCGGTTGAAATCAGCTTGATTTCTGTGGCTATAAGTATCGTCCTCGGTATGGCAGTTGGCGTTTGCATGACATCGAAAAATCCGGTTGTAAAAGGAATTTGTCGAGTTTATTTGGAAATTGTGAGAATTATGCCTCAGATGGTGTTGCTATTTTTGGTGTACTTTGGAACAACCCGTGTGTTTGGATGGAATATTTCTGCAGAAGTAGCTGCTGTATTTGTATTTGCATTCTGGGGAACGGCGGAAATGGGAGATTTAGTCAGAGGTTCGATTAAAAGTATTCCAAAAATTCAATATGATTCTGCGTACGCATTAGGATTTGATAAAATGCAAGTGCATTTATATGTGATTTTTCCGCAAACCATTCGACGCTTAATTCCGTTGTCTATTAATTTGGTGACGAGAATGATCAAGACAACATCGCTTGTGATGATGATTGGAATTGTAGAAGTGTTGAAAGTAGCACAACAAATTATAGAGGCTAACCGGAGAACTTCTCCCAATGCGGCCTTTGGTGTATTTGCAGTGGTGCTTATATTGTATTTTATTGTTTGCTGGCCTATCAGCCGGTTAGCAGGAATGTTAGAAAAAAGGTGGGCTTAAAGTGAACGAATTAGTAAAGGTAACACATTTACATAAAGAATTTGGAAAAAATGTTGTTTTAAAGGATATAAATCTTTCCGTGAAAAAAGGGGAAGTGGTGGTTGTAATCGGACCATCCGGATGTGGAAAGAGTACATTTTTAAGATGCTTAAATGGATTGGAAACCATTGAGCAGGGTGTGGTGGTAGTGGACGGCATGCCTGTGGAACCGGATAAGAAGGATATTTACAAATTACGTCAAAAAATAGGAATGGTTTTTCAATCCTATGAATTGTTTCCCCATAAGACGGTATTGGAAAATATTATTTTATCACCCTTAAAGGTTCAGAAAAGAAAAAAAGAGGATGCCGTAAGAGAAGCCTTGGAACTGTTGGATAAAGTGGGCTTGGCAGATAAAAAGGATTATTATCCAAGACAGTTATCCGGTGGACAAAAGCAACGTGTGGCCATTGTGCGAGCTTTGATTATGCATCCGGAGGTGTTATTGTTTGATGAGGTAACGGCAGCGCTGGATCCGGAAATGGTACACGAAGTGTTACAGACGATGCTGGAATTGGCAAAAACCGGTTCTACTATGATTATTGTGACACATGAGATGGCGTTTGCAAAAGCGGTGGCAGATCGAATCGTCTTCTTTGATCAAGGGGAAATTGTAGAAGAGTCTTACGACGTGTCAGATTTTTTTGCAAAACCAAAAACGGAACGTGCACAACGTTTCTTAAAGACTTTTTCTTATGAGTAGTTTTTATTGGTGTCAGCGACACGTTTTTGAAAGGCATCTGCTGTAAAAGAAAAGGTCTTTACAAACTGTTTTTGAAAATAAGATACACTGGAATAGCCCAGCATATCGGCAATTTGCGGAATTGTCAGTGCTGGGTTTTTTAGTAACTGGATGGCGCGGTTCATGCGAATGTCTAAAAGAAGTTCGGAAAAGCCTTTTCCTGTATTCTTTTTTAGGATACGAATCAATTGGCGTTCGCTATAACCAAAGTGGGTGGCTGTAGAGGTAAGGGATACGGAGCGACAATGAACCAACATATAATTGTGTATGGATTGGAACAGGGAGTCCGTGCTATTAACTTGAGGAATGGAAAAGACGGCTTCCTGTTCGTGATGTCTCATTAGTAAGATAAAAAAACGATAGATGTTGGCTTCTAACATTTGCTCGCTATATTTTAGGTGGCCGGTATATTCTTCAAAAGAAGAAAGGACCAGGTTTTTTAAATCCGCATCTTTTTCGCAATGCCACATAATATAATTCCCCTCAGAATTGTATAGCGCGTTGGAAAATACGGTGGATAAATAATTGTCACGGTTTAATAACTGGAAGAAGGTGGTTTCAAAGGTAGTGACACGAATAAAAAAGTCCAGAATGATGCTTTCATCCTTTTTACAATCAAAACAGTGTACAAAGTTGGGGGGACAAAGAATGATATCTCCATCGTTTAAAGGTTGTTTTCCACTACGGGTAATCATGACACTATCGGCGCTTTTTAACACATAATTGATTTCGATAAATTGATGTGCATGAAGAATCAGCGGCATATAGCGAAGATTCTTTCGCATGGTGACATTTTCCTGCGGTTGTAAGAAAAAATCTTCTTGAATATACGAAATCTGTGGATCCAAGAAAAATGGTTCGGAAGCATGTTTCTTTTGCCATTCTTTGGAAAGCAACTGATATAGGTGAGAATCGTGTTTGTCTTCTGTTTCAAACTCTTCAAAAATGTCTAATCCATAGGATGGATAATCTTTTAAAAAATCTTTTAAAAATGTTTCAATTTCGTTTAATGCAAAAATTTGATTTTCCATAGGGTACCTCTTATGTCAGTATATTAGAAAGAAATGTCACTATTTTTCTGCCACACCATGATAGCATAAGGATACAAAATTTACAAAGGTTACAGGAGGGGTAACATGGAGAAGCAGAAATTAAAAATGTCCACAATTTTATCCTATGCATTTGCAACGGGAAGTGGATATCAGATTATGGGTTCCCTAGTAGGGTCCTATTTATTAATCTTTTTGACAGATACATTTGGGGTTCCGGCGGGAGCTGCCGGTGTGATCATGGTAATCGCTTCCATTTGGGATGCCATTAATGATCCAATTATGGGAACCATTGCAGATAGAACAAAAACAAAATGGGGCAAATATCGTCCGTATTTTTTGTTCATCCCGGCTATTTTAACGGTGGTAGTAGTTCTTTTATTTGCGAGCCCAAATATTAGCACACATGGAAAAATTGTATGGACAGCGGTGTTCTATATTTTATATGGTATGCTTCGTACAGGAATTGAAATCCCAAGTTCTGCATTAATCAATGCCATTACCAATGAACCGCAGGAAAGAAGTAAATTAATCAATGCTTATACCGTAGTAATGGGAATTTTTACCACTATCACCACTTCTTTTGCATTGACCTTTGTTTCTCTTTTTGGAGGCGAAAACACAGCAAAAGGATACATGATTGTGGTAGGAATTGCCGGTGTTTTAATGACGATTTCCTGTTTCGCATGTTTTGCAACTTCGGAAGAAAAATATGTGGAACATACCACACAAAATCACTTGGTTGCAGAGTTAAAGGAATTGTTTTCCATCAAAGGACTTTGGAATGTTTTGCTGACTTGGGTGGCTTCTTATGTGGCTTTTAACATTATGATGGCATCTTCTGTTTATTATGTGATGTACTGTGTCGTAAGACCGGATTTGATTTCCTTTTATATGTTGGATATTTCTTTGATTGGTGTATTGGGAATTGTATTCTTGATTCCATATATGATGAAGGTATTCAAGAAAACAGAGAAAGCCTTTGCTTATTCGCAGTTGATTGTAATTATTTGTAGCATCATAGTGTTATTGTTCCAGTCGAATTTAGTTGTCTTGTTTGTATTCTCCGGAATCGGAGCCATGTTTGCCACAGCATCTATGCCATTCAGTGCTATGTTGATGACAGAAATGACAGATTTGGTAAAATTAGAAACAGGAAAAACAGTGAATGGAACCATGGCAGCCTTAAAGGGATTTTCTAACAAGGCAGGAATCGCTGCATCCAGTGCAATTATCAGTTTCACATTGGAAGCAACCGGATATGTGGCTGGTGCTATTGGACAGGAGCCACAGGCAGTGATTATCGGAATTGGTTGTGCTAGATTTTTGGTACCGGCTATTTGTGCAGCAGTTGTGATGTTGGCACTCATGAAGTATCCGGTTACAGATGAAAAGAGAGAAAAAATTCGTGAAATGTACGAAGCAAAAAAGCAAGTGCAGGCACAAGAATAAAAAAGAATCGGGAGTAACTATGAAAGCAGAAGAGATTAAGATTCGAGATCCATATGTATTACCATATGAAGGGAAGTACTATATATACGGTACCAGAAGTGAAACCTGTTGGGGAGAAGCAGAGGGCTTTGATTGTTATGTAAGTGAAGATTTAAAAGATTTTGAAGGACCCATTGAAATCTTTCATAGGTCGGAAGATTTCTTTGCAACCCGGAATTTTTGGGCACCGGAGTGTTATGAACATGAGGGTAGTTTTTATTTGTTAACTACTTTCGGAGGACAAAATATAAAAAAAGGTATTTACCTGTTGCGGGCAGAAAGTCCCACCGGTCCTTTTGAGCTTTATGGTCAACGGTTGACACCGGAGGATTGGACTTGCATAGACGGCACTTTATACTTTGAGGATGAACATATCTATTTGATATATTCTCATAGTTTTGAAGATCATCCGGATGCGGATATTTGCTATCAGGAAGTGTCTAAGGATTTAAAGGAAACCATCACAGAACCCAAGCCACTATTTTCTCCCAAGGAAGCTTCCTGGGCCAGACCCGTACCCTTTGCTGAGCAGGAGTTTGGCATGAAGGGAGAGGTCTATTTCTCAGATGGACCTTGTGTTTTTCGTGGAGAACAAGGAGATTTATTCATGACCTGGTCCAGCTGGAGCCAGGAAAATTATGCTGTGGGGGTGGCGGTTTCTGACAGTGGAACCATAGCAGGTCCATGGAGACAGATGGAAAAACCATTTTGGCCGCGTAATGGTGGACATGGCATGGTATTTCAAACTTTTGAAGGAAAGCGGTATTTTTGTTTGCATTATCCAAATGATATTGGAAAAGAACATCCGAATTTCTTTGGCATGAAGGAACAGGATGGAACCCTTCTTTGTCAGGGAAACATGGAAGACCTATAAGCAGAAAAGGAAAATCGAGTAATTCGGTTTTCCTTTTTTTTATAAAAATATTCCGCGGAGTTCAAATTTAAACAAAATAGAAATGTTATGATGATACTGTAAGCAGGAAAATGAGAATTCTATGGTATAAAGTATGGAAAAAGTAAAAAAGATTCTGCGAAAATTATGGATAGTGCCATTTCCTTGGTCTTACGTGATCGCGCTTCCGACCTTTTTATTTGTAAGTATTGTGCTGGAAATAGGGGACGTGGGAGTCATTGCTTATGTGGCATATTTGGTGTCCTTTTATGGGCTCATTGTGTTTTGTATTGCCATTTTTCGAGATATTCCTAAGGCGGTCAAGGCCTTTTTCCAAAGTGAATTTTATGCATCTCTTTGTCGTTTGCCATTTGTGGGAAAACTATTCCAAAACGAATCTTTTCGTATCCGATTTGGACTATCCAGCGGAGTGGTTATGAATCTGCTTTATGTTGTTTTAAAGGTGACAACGGGTATTTTGTATCACTCCCTTTGGTTGGTTTGTTTTGGGGTATATTATTTGCTTTTGGCAGTGCTCCGCATGTTTATTGTAGAAAAAGATTTAAAATACGATGAAACGGTTGGAGATACCTTGGCGGATTATAGGAGATATCGCCTCTGTGGAATCAATCTTTTGGTGTTGAATGTCGTTTTGGGAATCATTACTCGATTAGCAGTAGAATTAAAGGCAGAAATTGATTATCCGGGAACTTTGATTTTTGGAATGGCTTTATACACCTTTTATGCGTTGACTTCCGCATCTATGAGCGTATTAAAATATCGGAATCATGAACGCATCATGTATTATGCGGCCAGTGTTTCTTCCTTTACGGCAGCGTTGGTTGCGATGCTGTCCCTTGAAATCGCCATGACTGGGCGATTTGGTGCGGACGATTATACTTTCCGGAGGAACATGACAGGCATTACCGGCATGGTCGTATTTATCCTCATTTTTATTATGGCACTTCAGATGATTATCAAAGGGACACGTTGTATCAATGCCAAGCAAAAAGAAGATGCTTAAAAGCCTATGGAGTTATACTTCATAGGCTTTTATAATTTCTCCAAAGCGTGGCAAAGAAAGTTCAATATAGCCATAGTTTGAAGTATCAATCAGGCCTTTTTCGCTTAATCTTTTTCGATAAGTAGAAAAAGAACTGGATGTATTTCCGGATGCTTTTTGTACATCTCCGGTTTTCATTTTATTTTCATTTTGTGCTAAAGCAAATACCACTTTTTTGTCTCCGGGGGATAGTTCAGACCAAATTTTTTCATAAACAAAGTCCTCCATCATACTGTCAAATTTAGGGAGTAATTCTTTTAAAGGTCTGTTATTTTCCCATTTTATATATCCTAAGGCTTGGAAAGCATAGGAATAACCTTTGGTAAAGCGTGCCATTTCTTCTGCTTCTTCATCAGAAATATGGAAGACTTCTTTGTAATCATTTGCCATTCCTATAATCCCAAGTGGTTTTAAATCGATTCTTGGAGTGCGATATAAAAACGTCAAGGTGTCTTCGTTTTGTAGATTTCGAATGTTTTCAAACAATCCGGTCATTAGTAAAAATACGGGATAATCTTCACGCAAAAAGGTCTGAAAAGAAGAAGAAAAAGCAATCATACTATCGTTTTTTACAACTTCATCTATGGTAATCAAAACTTTTTTTCCTAGTTTTTTTACGATATGAAGCATTTTTAGTAATTGGACTTCTACGGTAGCAGCAGGTTTTTCTGCTCCTAAGGTTAGGTTTATATTCAAAAAGGATAAATTGATATCTGCCTTTAAGAAAGCTGCCTTTAGTTCTTTGTGTTCATATAGGTGTGCTGCAAGGGATTCTAGAAGATTCATGTTAGGATTTAGCGGAGTGATAATCCAAGAGGAATCTTTCGCAAGTTTATGTTCGATGGATGTCATGGTGACAGTTTTACCGGATCCTCTTACTCCTGTAATCATGTAGGTCTGTGTAGAAGGATTTTTGCTGTTAAAGGTTTCGATTACTTTGGTTATTTGTGATGTTCTGGAAATTAAACGGCTGGGTTCTTTTCCAAAACTGATGTTAAAAGGATTTGACATGTGCTACCTCCTTGCAATCTTTCATAACTTTTTCTGAGTTTAATAACTTTTAATAACTTCTGTTTCTTTTAATAACTTTTAATAACTTACTTAAAGTTTAATAACTTTTAATAACTTTGTCAAACCTTAAGATTTCTTAAGATGGCTGTATTTCGTTGTAGTCTGAAAAAACATACTTTATAATGACCTCAGAAAAAGAAATGCACAGGAAAAGATAAAGAGGGAGAGAAGATGAAGCGTAGAAAACAGATTTTGCAAAAAATAATGTGTTTTGCAATGGGTGTAGCCTTATTGGGCACTGTGGCCTGCGGAAAAGTGCAAGAGGAAACACAAGCGGATAGTGAGACGGCAGCAGCAACAACCATAACAAAAGAAACAACGGTCACGGAGAGAGATACCGGAGATGGTGCGGATACAGAGGAGACAACAGATGTTTACGAGGCATTTTTGTCAGGAAATGGAGAACTTTCTTTTTCCTATTATATGAAAAATGTGTATCAGGATGTAACGTACAAATCTTATGAAGATGAGTTTTTGGGATTGTGCGAAGAAATAGGATACACCTTACCGGATTTGGTGAAGGCTTTTAATAATATACTTGCAAGTGAGGATTACTACAGTGCCGGTGGAGAGATTACATATGTGGGTTACGCTTATGTGGACTTTGGAAATGATGATAGCAATGAAATGGTATTACGTTTGGTAGGTCCTTTTGTGGAACCGGAGTCAGAACTTTATTTAGTAGCAAAGGAAGTAAATCAGGAATTACAAGTGGTATACGCAACAACTGCGTGGTCTAGAAATTATACTTATATTAATGAGTATGGTGTGATTCAGAGTTCCGGAAGTAATGGAGCTACAAATCATAGTTGGGAAGTAGGCACCATTAATGCAGCCGGTTTGTATCAGTTTGGTTGCATGGGAGAAACGGAAGCGGATCTTTCTATGTTTGCCATGAACTATGGCCTTGGAGACTTGGATTTTTCAAATTTAGAAAATGACGTGGTTATTTATATGTTGCGTACAGAGGAACCTGCAGCAGATGGAAAGATGCAATACTATTCTTATTTGATTCATGATCCGGAGACTTGGGATGTGATAGAAGATACGGATTTGTATTCGGATAGTGATTATACAGAGGCGTTAGAGCAGTTTACAGATGTTAGCTTCATGGACTATGAAGAAATGGAAAGATTGAAAGAAGAAAAGTTGAATTCCATTGGTATTACAGAAGAGATGCTGGATGGAGAGGAGCTGGAGTATAGTCAACTTTATGTATAAAAGATAGGGAATCAAAAAGAAACGGAAGTAAATACGAAAACTTCTCTGCGGCTTCTGCCGCAGGAGAAATACGCACGAAAGCCCACGGAAATGCTAGCATTTCCATGGGCTTTTTTGCGTATTACCTCTGCCACACACTTGTGTGGCAGAGTAGTTTTCGTATGATATTTCCTAATCTTTTTGATTCAATATTAATACAACAGCAACAAAACCCAAATGAAACGCAAATATTTCCTCGATAGAATGCAACCATTGAAAGAGAAACATAGAAAAAAGCATTTTATAAAAGAGAGGTATTTATCATGAATCAAACAAAAAGAAACGCAGTAAGAGCAGGTCAACCATATTTATATAGAAAAAATGGACTTCCAAGTGAGGTATTTGAAATTCGTTTAACCGAAGAAGTAAATGCAGAAGCCATTGCACAAGCGACAGAAGAAACCATTCAGCGTTATCCCTATTTCAAGGTGCGCTTTGAAGAAGAAAAAGGAGAATTTTATCCGGTAGAAAATGAGGCACCATTTGTAGCAAGAAAGACAGATGCCCTTTTGCCATTGGGTGGAAAAGAAAGCAACGGATATATGCTTTGTGTCACCTATTTTGAGAATATCATTCGCATTTCCTTCCACCATGGATTAGCCGATGGTAGAGGAATCAAATTTTTTATGGAAACCTTAATGTACTACTATGGAAAATATGCCTTTGGAAATGAATCTTTGGTAGAAGGTGTGCGTGTGAATGGCGAAGAAATTAAGCCGGAAGAGTATGTAGATCCTTGCGCAGTGAAAAAGTCTTTTGACAAAACCCAGATTAAGAAAATAGATGGACTTTGCAAAAATGCCTTCACTTTGCCGGAAACAAAAGAAGAAAAGAAAAATCACAGACGTTATGAAATTGCAATAAGTCAGAAGGAATTCATGGAAGCATGCAAAAAGAACAATGCGACTCCGATTATTTTATTAAGTGCATTGATGAACAAGAGTATTGCTGGTTTATATCCGGATCATGACAAGCCAATCAACAGCAATTTCCCGGTGGATGTAAGAGACGTTGTAGATGCAGTCGGTACATATCATAATTGCGTGAAAAGTGTAAGTCTTCCTTATGGAGAAAAGGAAAGTGGTATGAGTATGGAATCGTTGTGTACTTACTATCGTAGTTTGTTGAGACAGCAGAGACAAAAGGATTACTGTATCAAGGATTTTAATATGATTCCTATGTTGCTTGGCGCAGTCAATTCATTCCACAGTTTTAAAGCCAAACAGACAATGCTTAGCTTTTTGGAAAATGTAAAATTGGATACTTATATGATGAGCTATGTTGGTCAGTTCCAGTTTGGAGAAAATGAAACACATGTAGAGTCTGTACATTTATTCTCTTCCTGCTGTGATGGTCTATCTTTAAATATTACCTGCCAGTCCGGTTCTTTTATCATTGACTTTATTCAGGATTTTGCAGGCGATGCATACGTGCAGGGATTTAAGAAGGAATTGGAAAAAATGGGAATTTCCTATGTATGTTCAGAAGAAATTTTATTTGAAACTCCAACAGATACCATTCCACATACCATTTCAGAACCTGTTGTAAAGACATATTATGATACAATGGAAACAGGAGTTGTGAATGGATACAAAACAGTGGAAAGTTTCTTTGTAAACAGTGCAGAGTACACGGTAGACTTCATGGTGGATAAGCTTTTCCGTCGAAACGGAGAAACTATAGAAGAAGCCAAAGAAAGACTGCAGCGAAATGTACAGGTTACGGAATAGGGGGCAAATATGAAAACAGTATGTGTAATTACCGGCGGCGGTAGTGGTATGGGTTTTGAGACTGCAAAGTGCATGCCAAAGGAGAAAATATTAGTTTTGTCCGGACGTACTGCTTCCAAATTGGAAAACAAAGTAAAGGAATTGGAGGAATTGGGTTTTGAAGCCCATGCCTTTAGTTGCGATGTGTCAAGCAGAGAAAGCGTAAAGAAACTTGCGGAGTATGCGGCTTCTTTAGGGGAAATCAAAAATGTAATTCATGCAGCAGGATTGTCCCCGGCCATGGCAAAACCGGAACAATTGTTACGGGTGAATGCCCTTGGTACAGTATACGTAAATCAAGAATTTTCAAAGTATATGAAGGCCGGAAGCGTGATTGTAGATGTTTCATCCAATTCTGCGTACGCATTGCCAAAGTTTTTAGTAAGCAAAAAAAGATATGTACTTGCAGAGACAGAGGAAGACTTATTCCTAAAAAAATGTATCAAACTCAGTAATTTGGCAAAAACCGATTATGAAAAATCCGGATTCGCCTATGCAATCTCAAAGAATTTCGCTATTTGGTATGCCAAAAAATCAGCCTTTGTCCTTGGAAAAAAAGGAATTCGTGTTGTATCTTTGAGCCCGGGATTAATTGCGACAGATATGGGAAATCTTGAGGCAAAAGAAGGTGCTGCAATGTTGAAATATGGTGCGGAAGAACGTATGGGAAAGCCGGAAGAACTGGGATTTGCCATTGCGACAGTCGCAGATGAACGAAATGGTTATTTGGCAGGGGTGGATATCCTATGTGACGGAGGCTGCACCACAGGGAAAGAATACAAGTGAAGTTCTAAAAATCTATTGACACTCCTGCAGACAGGAAGTACCATGCAATTGAGCAATATTTAGGCGTGTCATAAGGAATTTTTGGAAAAATGATAGAAAAAATAAAAAGTTTTATAAAGAAGGAAGTTGTGTTGACGGTAGCGATGATTGCTGCCGTCTTCTCATGTTTTTTTGTAACACCTGACGTGGAATATGTCGGATATATCGATTGGCGAACCCTGGCTATTTTATGGATGCTCATGGTGGTCATGGCAGGCTTTCAGAATTTAGGCGTATTTTCTCAGGTTGGAGAGAATCTGGTGGCAAAGGTGTCTACGGTGAAGGGACTGGCATTGGTTTTTATTTTGCTGAATTTCTTTTCGGCTATGTTGATTACCAATGATGTAGCGTTGATTACCTTTGTACCGTTTACGATGATTACGTTAAAAATAGGAAAAAAAGAAGAATTTTTGATTCCGATCATTGTATTGGAAACCATAGCGGCAAATATGGGAAGTATGCTTACCCCATTGGGAAATCCCCAGAATCTTTATTTGTATGGGCTGTCCGGTATGGAATTTTCAGAGTTTCTACAGGTGATGTTACCTTATAGTTGTGTTGCACTGGTACTTTTGCTGCTGATTGCGGTACTTCGAATTCCTGCAACACAAGTGCAATTGGCAGAAAAGGGGACATATCGTAGATCCGGAAAGGAAAAAGCGATGTTGCTTTATTACACAGCGCTATTCTTTTGCGCGTTACTTGTGGTACTTCGTGTATTGGATGTGAAGATTGGAATTTTACTTGTGCTTCTGTGCACCTTGTGTTTGGATTGGAAGAGACTGAAAGATGCGGATTATGGATTGCTCTTTACCTTTCTGTTTTTGTTTATATTTATTGGAAATATGAAACGAATTCCGGCCTTGAGCGATTTATTAGCGCAAGGGATTACCGGACGGGAAGTAGGTGTCTCTATTTTGTTGAGTCAGGTCATCAGTAATGTGCCGGCAGCGATTTTGTGCTCCGGATTTACGACAAAATGGGAGTCTTTATTGATCGGATGCAACTTGGGTGGTTTGGGAACCTTGATTGCATCTATGGCCAGCTTGATTTCTTATAAACAGTACGTAAATACAAAACACGCGGATAGTAAAAACTATTTGCTTGTGTTTACTGGATTGAATATGCTGTTTTTAGTGGTATTGGTTGCATGGCATCTATTGTTGCAACTTTAGCTTAGTCGGAGTTAAAGCTCCGACAAGGTGAGACGACCGCGAGAAAGAGAAGGAAAAGAAAGAGGAAGCACATGGAATTTACGACCTTAGTCTATTTAGAACGCGATGGAAAATATTTAATGTTACATCGTACAAAAAAAGAAAAAGATATGAATAAGGATAAATGGATTGCCCCCGGTGGTCACATTGAATTTGGAGAAAGTCCGGAGGAATGTGCAAGACGAGAGGTGCTAGAGGAAACGGGATATCGAGTAAATCGGTTATCTTTTCGTGGATTGGTCACATTTTATGATAAAATGCCTGTAGAGCAGGAATCTGTGACAGAATATATGTGTTTGTTCACTTCCCAAGACTTCTCCGGAGAAGAGATTGTCTGCGATGAAGGGGATTTGGAATGGATAGAGAAATCCAAAGTCTTGGAATTGAATTTATGGGAAGGGGATAAGGTATTCCTGGATCTTTTACAAAAAGAGGTTTCTTTTTTCTCTTTGAAGTTACACTATGAAAATCATGAGTTTCAGGGTTATTGCTTGGAAGAAAATGAAGAGAACGTCTTACGATAGAAATACGAGGAAGCAAATAGGGAGACAACAATGGCAGAGACAAAAACAGACAAACGAATTTATACGTTAAAAGAAGAAAAGCCGGCAAAGGCTGTGTTAAAAATGGGATTACCATTGATAGCCGGAATGTTTATCATGGTGCTTTATAACTTGGTAGATACTTATTTTATTGGATTGACCCATGATGATTACCAATTGGCGGCTGTAAATTTGGCTTATCCGATCATGATGGTATCCATTGCGATATCCAATATGGTAAGTTCCGGAGCATCTTCTTTTATTGCTAGGTGTTTGGGGGCAGAAGAATATAACAAAGCAGAACACACCGTGGCGGTAGCCTTTTTCTTAACTTTTTTAAATAGTATTTTGGTGATGGTATTCGGCCTCATCTTTTTGGATCCAATCGTACGATTATTGGGAGCGCAGGAAAATACCTATTTATTTACCAAACAGTATGTACAAGTGCTATTTATTGGTACTTTCTTTTCTATGGGAAATTACACCTTTGGACAATTGCTGCGAAGTGAAGGATCTGTAAAAATGTCCATTGTGGGAATGGTGGCAGGAACCATTGCAAATATTATTTTAGATCCAATTTTTATCTTTGGGTTCGATTTGCAAATCCAAGGGGCAGCCATTGCTACAATTTTAGGAAATGCCATTGGAACTGTGATATCATTTCTGTTTTATGTGAGAAAAAAATCTCTGTTGAAGCTGCATATTCGTATGTGGATGCCTACCAAAGAAATTTTGAAGGAAATCTTTTGGGTGGGTGTGCCAGCATCTTTGGAAACATTGCTATCTACCGTTGCTTACGTGGTAAACAACAATTTAGCTGTGGGATACGGAGAATTGACAGTGGCTGCGATGGGGGTTGCACAGAAGATTATGACCCTTGGAAACTACGTTTATCAGGGCATGGCTTCCGGAACACAGCCGATTATGGGATACAATTATGGAGCAAAAAATCATAGACGTATGCTGGATGTGTTAAAGGCGGGTGTTTTGGTCACAAGTACCATAGAACTTGGTATTATGGCAATATTTGGTATTTTTGCACCACAACTCATTGGTATTTTCTCCCAGTCTGCAGAAGTCATTGAAATTGGTAGTTTGGTACTTCGACGGATTATGTTGGTTTTGCCATTTGTAGGGGCCGTTTCCATGTGCAGAATGTCTTTTCAGGCCATGGGAAAACCAGCCTATGCTTTTGGAATTACCTTGATACGTCAGTTGATTTTATATATTCCGTTGTTATTGATTTTAAATACGGTATTTGGCTTCCATGGTATATTGTTTGCACAGCCAATTACAGAAGTGATTATGATGGCAACCTCCATTTGTCTTTTGGTTGGCGTCATTCATAAATTAGAGAGGGAGTAGGTATGAAATTACTTTTTATCAGACATGGTGATCCGGATTATGTAAAGGATTCGCTTACGGAAAAAGGAAAAGTGGAAGCAGCCTTATTGGCGGATACCATCGAAAATTATGGCATCGATGAGGTGTATATGTCACCTTTAGGTCGAGCAAAGGATACGGCAGCTTATTCCTTGGAAAAATTAGGGATGGAAGCAGAAATTTTTGATTGGTTGATGGAATTTCCTGCGGGAGTGGACCCGAATTTGTCTGCAGATGCCAGAGAGGCGTATGCTACGGATTTAAAGAGGACAGAGTCCGGAGAATGGGAAAAACGAATTGTATGGGATATGCTTCCTTCCTATTTTGCGAAGCATCCGGAATTGTTTGACCGAAATGGTTGGCGCGAAAGTGAGTTGTTGCGTTACAGCAATATGCTTCCGGTGTATGATCATGTGCAAGCCTCCTTTTTTCAGTTTTTAGAAAAACAAGGATATAAAAAAGAAGGAGATGTTTTTCACACAGACCAGGGAAATGAAAAGACCATAGCATTTTTCTGCCATTTTGGAATTACAGCAGTATTGTTATCCATGCTTTGTAATGTGTCGCCCTTTGTGTTTTTACAATATCTGGTTATGGCACCTACTTCTGTTACGGAAGTGGTGACGGAGGAGCGAGAAAAGGGAACCGTATTTTTCCGTACTCTACGAATCGGAGATATTTCCCATTTGAGAATGGGAGGGGAAGAACCTTCTTTTGCCGCAAGATTTTGTGAGACCTTTGAAAGAACAGATCAAAGACATTAAAGAGAAACCACTGAAAATTCTAGTGAAAAAGGATTTCGGTGGTTTTTTTGAAAAATATTAAAAAAAAGAAAAAAATGAAGCGAATAGGGAAAAAAAGATTGCTTTTCGTGTATAGTGAAGATAACATAGAGTCTAATTATTTTTTATCCTAAGGTAAAAGGAGACAGACAGTATGAAGCAGCAAACCTATTGGTTTCGAACAATGGAAGAACTGGATGATATTTTGGAAGATATTGCATCTTCCGATAGTTATAAAAAGGCAAAAAGTGTCTTATTACAATTATATAACACCAATGTGAACATCAATATGGAAGCGGTAACAGAGAAAATTCGTGAGGTTTGCAAAAAAGCGAAGTTAACAGGAATTACCGGAGCCAATGTGATGGAAGAGAAATGTGATTGGAGTTCTCCCACCCAGTTATCTGTTTCTTATTTTTCTACAGTAGAACTGTATCAGCTGGAATTTGATTTAGAGGAAACTACAGCTTTTGTGGCCGGACGAAAATTATGTGAATTGCTACAACAATTAAAACATCCGAAATGTATGCAGATATTCTATTCGTGTAATGCTAGAAATATACTTGGTTTTTTCCGCGAAATACAGCATATAAAGATTCCGATATTCGGGGGAGCAGCGGGGAGAAGTGTGTTTATCGTGAACCCGGGGATTGTATATGGACAGAAACTGTATAAAAAAGGGATTATGATTACCATTTTTGACAGCGAAGAACTGCAATTATATATGGAAAATAATTTGGGATGGAAAGAATTGGGTTTGGAAATGAAAGTCACGAAAACGGAAGGTAGAAATATCATTCGTGAAATTGATCATCGACCGGCGACTGAAATGTATTCCAAATATTTACAAGTTTATCCCAATTCCCATTTTGTACAGAATGTTTGCGAATTTCCTATCATTTTTAAGAACAAGAATTGCAAAGTGGCGCGTCTACCCTATAGTTTTGATGCAGAGGGGGCCATGTATTATAATGCGGATGTGGAACAGGGACAAACCTTTCATCTTTCCTATATCAACAAAGAAGAATTAATGGAAAAGACGCGGGAATCAGCAGAAGATTTGAATCGTTTTAATCCGGAAATGGTGTATTTGTATGAATGTGGCAATCGAATACAGTTTTTAAAGGAACAGCACAACGAGGAATTGGATGCTTATCAGTTGAATAATTATAGACGTATTTCTCATACTATTGTGGATGCGGAGTTGTTTTTTTCTAGAGAGAAGGATGGTGGAATTTGCAATAGTACCATTGTGATTGTTGGCTTAAAAGAGGAAGCAGGTGGAGAAGATCGGATTGTGATTAATCGAGAAGTAGATCGTGTGAGATGGAGGAAACCGGAGGATGATGT
Source organism: Lachnospiraceae bacterium (assembly GCA_045657625.1). Lineage (GTDB taxonomy): Bacteria > Bacillota > Clostridia > Lachnospirales > Lachnospiraceae > JAZOTM01. The sequence goes on along the minus strand of JAZOTM010000013.1, from coordinate 55,602 downwards.
AGAAATTCCTTTATTGGATCGCATTTTACATTTTTTAGAAACTACATCCAAGGAATTGGATGAAAGGAACATGGAACTGGGACGTATTGCAGTAACGGACCAGTTAACCCAGGTTTACAATCGTTGGGAGTTGGAGCGAAAATTAGAAGAGGCAGTGCTCCAAGGAAAATCAGGAAGATTCTATGCCCTCCTTTTCCTGGATATTGATCACTTCAAACAGGTGAATGATACCTATGGTCACGATGTTGGAGACCGGGTATTGACTTTAACGGTGGATTATGTACGGGATTATTTGATAGAAGGTCACGTATTTGGACGTTGGGGAGGAGAAGAATTCCTATATTTGCTTCCGGATATGACAGAAGAAGAGGTAGTGGCCTTTGCAGAGAATGTCCGAAAAACAGTGGAGCAGGCTTCTTATGGTGAAGTTGAGAACGTCACCATAAGTATAGGCTGTACCATGATGCAAGCAGATGATACCATGGATTCCTTTGTGAAACGTGCAGATGATGGGTTGTATCAAGCCAAAGAAACCGGAAGGAATCGAGTGGTATTTGTATAAAGCAAGTTTATTTGGATAACTCTGAGAGTTTTTCCTGATTGATTTTTCCCTCTTGGACCATGTTGGCAACCCAGAGTTTTAAGGATTCTACTGTGGTATCAATGTGATCCAGTTCGCGTTGTATTTGGACAAAGTCCGGTAATTCATCATCGGAAATAACACCATCTGCAGTGATATCGATGAGGCGTTCCTTTTGTTTATTTAAGGAATTTAGTGCGGATAACATACCTAAAACAATTTCGGATAAAGAAGAAACTTTGACTTCCGGCACAGAGTTCTTGCCAATTTTACATTCGTGGGTGCAGTAATAATTGCAGAGTTCCGGTCTTTTATAGGCATTTGCCATGTCTACCACATCATCCGGGTACATGGTGACTTTTCCAGTTTCCAGTTTTTCCAAGCGACTTTCGCTTGTGGCAGTCATTCGCTCACTTGCTTCTGCGCGGGTAAGACCAGCCTCTTCTCTTGCAGTAAAGTAGATACTTTTATTTTCTTTAATTGATTTTCGTCCCATAATAACCTCACTTGTTTTTTTCTATTATATCTATTTTCCTTTTTCTGCGAAATAGGAATTTGTTTTTTGCGGAAATAAATCTGTAAGGAAACAAAAAGGATGGTTATAATGAATATATCGAAACACACAAACACAAAAGAGAGAGGTGAGGAATATGACGATATTGTTTTTTTTATTATTACTGGTTGTAGTTGGTAGGTTGTTTGGTTTTGCATTGAGAGCAAGCTGGGGAATTTTTAAAATATTCCTTTATATCATTTTCCTACCTTTGATTTTAGTAGGTATGGTATTAAGCGGATTCGTTTATTTGGCATTACCAATACTACTGATTGTCGGTCTTGTTGGTTTATTGACTCATGCTTAGTATATAAAATGTGAAAAATAGGAAGACACCCGTTTCTTAGGAGACGGGTGTTTTCTTTTTAAAAAAATTTGAGTATTAGAATGAAATTTGTTTTCGCCCATCCTTGGCATGAATAAAAAATAGGATGTAAGTTCTCGACCGAATGTAAGTATCATGCAGTATGTGAGAAAAATTGAATTTGTAGGCCAATAAAGGCATACATAAAAAGAACAATAAAAAAACATAGGAAAGCAGAAGCATGGTGCTGGACTCCTGATGCGTGAACTGCTCCAAGGTTTGCAAAGGATGTTCCGGCTCGCTTTGTAGGGTGGTCATTACGCGCAAGGTGGTGTAAAGACTCTTTCACAATGGTCACCCTGAAGTTACTTTCCTATGGTTGTTATAGTTGCGATGTGTTTATTGCATGTTTGCAAATCGTTCAATTGCTTTGGTGAAGTTTTCGATTTCTTGATTATCACCATGTTCCACGGCATCTTTGATGCAGTGGTTAATATGTCCTTCCAAAACCACCTGTCCGGCTTTGTTTAAAGCAGATTTTGCTGCGCTGATTTGCGATAATACATCTTCGCAAGGCACATCTTCATCAATCATGCGATCAATGGCTTTGATTTGTCCGATAATTTTTGCCAATCTACGGTGTAGATTTTCGGCGTCCATACATTGTTTCATAATAGAACCTCCAATACCTCTAGGGGTATAAGTTAGTATAAATATTTGAAAAAAAATTGTCAATTCCGTTTGACAACATATACCCCTATGGGTATAATGTGGGCATACCCCCATGGGTATGGAAAAGAGGCATTTATGAAAAAATTGTTATATGCGTTAGAAGAAAAAATGGAAATTGGTGGGATGAAGAAGGATATCGTTTTGCTGATTTTCAGTGGCTTATCCTTAATTCTTAGTTTATTAAACAGTCGTTTTTCCTTCTTAGCAATTCCTTTTGATATTGCGTGGGTTGCAATTTTACTTTGTGGAATACCGATTATTTTAGAAGCCATTATCGGTCTTTTGACACGTTTTGATATTAAGGCGGATGTCTTGGTTTCTTTAGCATTGGTTGCTTCGGTACTTATCCATGAGGATTTTGCAGCCGGAGAAGTTGCCTTTATTATGCAATTGGGTGCATTGTTGGAAGATTTTACAGTGGCAAAGGCAAGGGCCGGAATTGAAAAATTGGTGCAGTTGACACCGCATATAGCTCGTGTAATAGAAAAGAAAGAAGAGCGTATGGTTCCGGCAGAACAGGTGCAGGTGGGAAATATAATTCGTGTTTTACCGGGAGAAACGATTGCGGTGGATGGCGTGATTGTGAGTGGACAGACTTCTATCAATCAGGCAGTTATGACCGGAGAATCACTTCCTGTGGATAAAACCGTAGGAGATGAAGTAGCTAGTGGAACCGTGAATCAGTTTGGTGCCTTTGATATGAAAGCAACGAAGGTGGGGGAAGATAGTTCGATTCAGAGAATGATTCGACTGGTACAATCAGCAGATGCGGAAAAAGCACAAATCGTAGGATTGGCTGATCGTTGGGCTACTTGGATTGTGGTCATCGCTCTTTCTGCAGCTATGATTACCTGGTTTGTGACGGGGGAAATTATTCGTGCGGTCACGATTTTGGTCGTTTTTTGTCCTTGTGCATTAGTGCTTGCAACGCCAACCGCCATTATGGCAGCCATAGGAAATGCCACAAAGCATGGTTTTTTAGTGAGAGAAGGAGATGCTTTGGAACGATTGGCGTCTGTTACACATATGACGTTTGATAAAACGGGAACGCTTACTTATGGAACACCGAAGGTACAGGAAGTGAAGAGCTTTTCCGCATATAACGAAGAGGAAATTTTTTATTATGCGGCATCTGTGGAAAAATTGTCGGAGCATCCGTTAGGAAAGGCCATTGTACGGTCGTACCGGGGAACGATTGGAGAAGTTGCAGACTTTTCTATGGTGCCGGGTGAGGGAGTCAGTGCTTCTGTGGATGGAAAACTGATTTTTGCCGGGAATGAAAAATTACTGGACAAACAGAATCTGCAGGTGATAGAGAATGTAGAAATAAATGGCTTTAAAAACCAAGGAAGCACCATTATTTATGTGGTGATTGCCCAAGAAGTAGCCGGATATATTGTTATGAATGATACGGTAAGAGAAGAGGCACCGGCTATGGTTGCTGCTTTAAAACAGGAAGGAATTACGCCGGTTTTATTGACAGGAGACAATGAAAGGGCTGCGAATTTCATTGGAGAAAAGTTGGGAATTCAAGAACGAGTCGCATCTTGCTTGCCGGAAACCAAAATGGAAAAAATTGAGAATCTGCAAAAAGAAGGTCAATTTGTATGCATGATAGGAGACGGAATCAACGATGCGCCTGCATTGAAAAAATCTCATGTGGGAATCGCCATGGGTGGAGTTGGCAGTGATATTGCCGTGGATGCAGCGGACATCGCGTTAGTGGATGATGAAATCAAGGAATTACCACATTTATTTGCACTGTCAAAGCGCATGATGCGAACCATTAAAATCAATCTTACATTTTCCATGGGATTGAACTTTTTGGCAATTATCCTTGCAATTACCGGAATTCTTGGCCCTGTTGTAGGGGCATTGGTGCATAATGCGGGAAGTGTTACGGTGATTATCCATTCTGCTTTTTTACTGAAATGGAGAAAAAAGACTTCTTTTTAACAAAACAGCAACAAAAGTCAAATAAAAGAAAAACATAAAGATTATAGAATGCAATCATCAAGTGAAACAAACCAATTCACAAAATGATTGCATTTTATATATTAGGAGGAAAATTATGGATAACACATTTCAGTACAACTATTCAGCAGAAACAGAGGCAACAGTAGAACAGATTGCAAATAAGTATGCACCGATTTCTGAGAAAGAACAGAAACTGGAAAGAATGAAAAAGTTGGATCAGGAAGCAAATAAGAAACCAATGACAGTGGCATTAGGACTTGGTATTTTAGGAGCTTTGATTTTAGGCGGAGGAATGAGCCTTTGCATGGTATTAGAAGGTATTTGGTTTATTCCGGGAATTATCATTGGATTGATTGGACTTGCAGTGGTTGCTTTGGCTTATCCTTTGTATTTAAAGGTGGCAAAAGAAGAAAAGGCTCGCATCGCTCCGGAAATCTTAAGACTAGCTGAAGAAATCCGAAAAGATGAAGCCTAATGATAATAGAGACAGGACTCAGTTTTTCATAGAAAACTTCTCTTTTATATTTTCAAGGTAACGGTAAAGGTGGTGCCGCTACCGAGGGTGCTGTCGATAGAAATGTCAGCCTCGAAAATATCCACCACGCGTTTTACTAAGGCAAGACCGAGACCATTTCCCTGCGTGGCGTGGGAACGATCTGCCTGGTAAAACTTATCAAAAATATGCTTTCCATCTTCTTTGGAAATGCCACAACCGCTGTCGGTAACAGAAACCACAGCGGTTTCTTTTGTTTGGGTCAAAGTGATATTTACAGTGCCGCCCTGCGGAGTAAATTTAAATGCATTGGATAGTAAATTGTTCCAAACAAGTGTTAAAAGTTCCGGGTCTGCAGAAATATGTACGTCATCTGCAATATCCGTATCCAGCTCAATCTCTTTTTCTTCCCAAACCTGCTCGAATCCTAAAATACATTCTCGCAATTGCTCGCCTAAATCATAGCGTTTTGTTTCCGGGAAAATCTGCTGATTCTCCAATTTGTTGAGTTTTAAAATGTTTGTAATTAACTCAGAAAGACGCGTGGCTGCGTCAGAAATGGAGATGGCATAGTTGATTCGTTCTTCGTCAGTAAGATTTGGATCCTGCAAAATCGTACTGTAATTGCTGATGACAGCAATGGGCGTTTTGATTTCGTGAGATACATTGGAAACAAAGTCTGTACGAAGGGTTTCAATGCCGGAAAGTTCCTGCGCAAGTTTATCAATATTTTCCGCAATAATATCAAATTCATTACGTGTGTTGCGAATAGAAACATGATTTAAACGAACTTTAAAATTGCCTTTTGCAAGTTGATCGGTAGCATTAAGAATCTCCTTAACCGGACGTTCAATGGTAAGTTTACGTTGAATGCCATCAATAATACAAAACAGTAAACTTAAAAAAAGAATATTAAGGAATGTAAGGGGTGCATTTTGCTCTAAATATTCTCTGGAAAGTTGAAGTCGATGAAAGAAAAGCAAAAAACTACAAGTAATGACAAAAGATATAAGGAGAAAGATAATCAAATATCTTTTCCAGGAAAAAATCGTATTTGTTTTTTCATTCATATATTTAATCCTCTTTTGGAACAGCTTTGTAACCTAAGCCACGTACTGTTTTGATTTCGAAATCTTCACAATGGGAAAACTTGTCACGAAGCTTGGTCATGTAAACATCAACCGCACGCGGAGTGGCATCGGAGTCCACATCCCAAAATTCGTCCATGAGTTGCCCGCGGGTAAAGGTTTTTTTCGGGTAAGATAATAATTTAAAAAGGATATGAAATTCCCGTTTGGTGAGAGGTACTTCTTCCCCATTTACAGTGACGATGTGTTCGTCGGTGTCCATACAAAGACTGCCTATTTCTAATCGTTTGCTATTGGCAATTTTGGCACGTCGTAAAAGGGCCTCTATATGAAGACTTAATTCTTCCAAGTGAATGGGTTTGGTCAGATAGTCATCAATGCCGAGGTGAAAGCCTTTTTGTTTGGCTTCAAAGTCATCTCTGGCAGTCATAAATAAGATAGGGATGTTTTCATTTAATTCACGCACAGTTTTTGCCAATTCAAATCCATCAATATCCGGCATCATTATATCGGAAATCAATAAATCATAGTTGGTGCCATACATGGCATCATAGGCTTCCTGTGCAGAAAGACAACCTTTGGTTTCGTAACCCTTGGCTCTTAAATAGGAACATACCGTTTGATTTAAATCTTTGTCATCTTCTACAACCAGTATTTGAAACATTGTAACCTCCATAAAACCTTGAAATATAGTTACATTTTAGCATAAATCAAAAGCCCTTTTGTTTCTGAATTATTAAAAAATAGGAAAGGTTTTGGTTTAACAAAACAGAAACAAAATATAAATAAAAGTTAAACAAAACCACTTTAAAATGGGCACCATAACAAGTGAAGAAAATATTGGAGGAAAAAAATATGAAAAACAAGAATAGAAAGATTTTAGTAACCGGTGCCGCAGGATTTTTAGGTGGAACCATTTGTAGACAATTAGTAGAGCAAGGCGAGCAGGTAAGAGCTTTTGTACTTCCCAATGATCCGGCAATTTCTTATGTGCCGGTGGAGGCAGAGATTGTGGAAGGCGATTTGACAGACCGGGAATCTTTGGAGAGATTCTTTGCAGTAGAAGAAGGGGTGGAAACGGTGGTTCTCCACATTGCTAGTATTGTATCGGTGAATCCGGAATACAATCAGAAGGTGATGGATGTAAATGTGGGTGGTACGAAAAATATCATTGATTTATGTTTGGCGCATCCGGAGTGTAAAAAGCTGGTATATTGCAGCTCCACCGGGGCGATTCCGGAACTTCCCAAGGGGCAGGCCATTAAAGAAGTACAGGAGTTCCGAGAGGAAGAAGTACTTGGTTGCTATAGTCAGTCCAAAGCCTTGGCTACCCAGGCTGTTTTGGATGCGGTAGAAAAAAGAGGATTGAATGCGTGTGTAGTACACCCAAGTGGAATTATGGGACCGGAGGATTTCGCAGTTGGGGAAACAACCGGTACATTGATTAAAATTATTAACGGGGAAATGCCTGCAGGAATTGATGGTTCCTTTAATTTATGTGATGTGCGTGATCTTGCAGCCGGTACGATTGCAGCAATTGAAAAAGGCCGTAAAGGGGAATGCTATATTTTAGGAAATGAGCCGGTAAGCTTTCGAGATTTTAGCCGCATGGTAAGTGAGGAATCCGGATGTAGCCCGGTACGTATGTTTTTACCGATTTGGGCAGCAAACTTTATGGGAAAGGTAATGGAAAAGTCTGCAAAGAAAAAAGGAGAAAAGCCGCTTATGACCACTTTCTCCGTATACAATTTAGCAAGAAATAACCAATTTGATTCTTCGAAAGCCAAGAAAGAGTTGGGGTATAAGACTCGTTCTTACAGAGAAACTATTCGTGATGAAGTAAGATGGTTAAAAGCAGAAGGAAAAATTGCTTAAAAAAAATCTCTATGACGAAAATGTCATAGAGAATTTTTTAAATTGATATAAAGTGTAGTATGATTTTATAAAAGAATATTTGAAATGTTTTAAGACAACATTCATTTTGCAACGTCTATATTATAAAAGGGGATGTGAGATAGTATGGAGGATAAGGAAATTGTGGAACTGTATTGGAATAGGGATGAGAAGGCAATTGTTGAGACTGATTGCAAATATCGTCTGTATTTGTTGACAATAATAAGACGAATTTTGCAAAACCTTGAGGACTGCTCGGAAACTTTAAATGATAGTTATTTAAAGATTTGGAATAGTATTCCCCCAAATTATCCAACATGTTTTCGGGCATTTATTTCGAAGATTACGAGAAATACGGCAATAGATAAATATAGAATGACAACAAAAAAATACAAGGATTTCATCTATACAGTATTTGAGGATGAATCACAGCAGTTATTCTCAAAGGAAACTGTTGAAGAAAATATTTTGAATCAAGAATTAGGTGAATTGATTTCTGATTTTTTATCGGAGAGAACCGTTTTAGAAAGAAAAATTTTTGTTGGAAGGTATTTCTTTTTTTATTCAAGAAAAGATTTGGCATGTTATTTAAATGTGTCGGAAAACAAAATAAGAAATACGATATATGTCTTAAATAAGGATTTGAGAAAATATCTTGTAGCAGAAGGATATGATAACTATGGATATGAATAATTTTATTAATGCGGTAGGAGAAATATCAGATGAATATATAGAAGAATTTTTATCACGGCCTTCTAAGAAAAATAAATTGACTTATGTATATAGCGTTGTGGCTGCAGTTTTTCTTATAAGCATTTTGATTTTTTTTAATCAGCATTTTCATAAAAGTGACATTCTTAATAGCGCTATTGTCGAAGTTACAACTGTTTCGCCTGGAATAGTGAAGGGAAATATAGTATGCTCAACCCAGAAAGAATTAAAAAAGGGGAAAACAGTATATTTTTATACGGAACAAAATTGTGCTGAAAAAGATGTGATTAATTTGACGTTTATGAGTTATTTTGAATTAGGAAACGATTATTTGGTATTTGATAAAACAGAAAATATGTACTTGGATAATGATTTGGTGTATCGCAGTTACGCTGCCGATTTATTTGTATTAGAAGATAAGGAAATAGCATTGTGTTCTTTGATAGGAGAGTGTGATGTTTCCTATGTTTATGTATATCAAGTTGCGTCTCATGAAATATGGAATCTTTCAGATAAACTTATTAAGGAAGGAGGAACATATGCGTTTGAAGAGTCTGGAATATATCTTATATTCATGTATGACGAAGAAGGAAATGTAATAGAAAATCCTTATCAATATATAACAATTTGTATTATGGAGGAGGTTATTTATGATGAAAGTGAAGAAAATGATAGTAAGTATGATTTGTTGCGTTTGTCTTATGACAAATACAAGTGTGGTATTAGCTAGTTCAGAAACGGTAATTTCAACAATTGAAGATTGCCAGATCGTAATTAATCAGTTTAACGAAGAACATAATTCGGATTTTTTTATTGATTTAGAAAAAGCGGATGCGGTTTTGGCGTATGTTATAGAACATCAGTATTCGCAAGAAGATCTTTATTGCGAGTTATTATCAACATGGGAAAATGCAAACAACTCTGGGGAGGCAAATTACAAGAATGAACAAAACAGCTTTCATCTGGACACAGTTAATGAAACTATTACGCAAAGAGTGTCTATTGGGAATAATACAACGGTGAAATTAAAGTCAAATATTTATAGCACATCAGGAGCATCGGGTTCTTATAAGTATCGAAGTATTATTTCAATGGGGGTAGAGTATCCAAGTGGGACAACACACATAGAAGATTCATCGATGAGCTATACATTATCTTCGGACGCTCATACGTGCACCGTAAAATTAGTAGGGAATTTAATGACACCGGCGGGTATTATATTGCTGACAGCTAAAACATATACAATTACATTTACTGCAGGCTAGAAAGGAGGATAACACAAAGCCACTCTACGGAGTGGTTTTTGTGTTATCTTGTGGATGATTTTATCGGAATGTAGTATGATTGCCATAAAAGAACAGAGATGGGAAAAAGAAAAATGAAGAAAACAACCGTGATTTTTGATATGGACGGAACCGTATTAAGTACTTTAGAAGATATTACAAATTCCGTGAATTACATAATGAATCAATATCAATTACCTAATTGGACGATAGAGGATATTCGTCATTTTGTGGGCAATGGGGCAGGGGTGCTGATTGAAAAAGCAATTCCCGGGGGTAGAGAAAACTTAAAATATCAGGAGGTTTTAGAAAATTATGAAGCTTATTATTTGGAGCATTGTAATGAAAAAACCGGGCCTTATGAGGGAATTTTGGAGTTAATGGCAGAGTTAAAGAAGAGACATATAAAAATGGCAATTGTATCCAATAAAGGCATGGATGCAGTGCAGGAATTGCGCGAAAAATATTTTGCAGATTATGTCGATGTTGCGGTTGGAGTGACTGCAGATTTAAAAAGAAAGCCGGCACCGGATGAATGCTTGGCTGCAATGCGGGCTTTAGGAGTGGAAAAGGAAGAATGTGTTTACGTGGGTGATTCCGAAGTGGATTATCAAACTGCAATGAATACAGGGATTTCCTGTATTTCCTGCCTATGGGGCTTCCGTACAAAAGAGGAATTATTGAAAGCGGGAGCAAAAGATAATTATTATGTAGAAAAACCAATGGAAATTTTAAAATTTTTAGAGGAATAGAAAATGGGATATTTAATTGCAGAAACAACAAAAGAAGAAAGAATAGCTTTGATTCGCAGTTTTGTACCGGATGAAGATGGAATCAGTGATAGCGGAGATATGGATTTGTGGGATATTTATGCGGATTATATTAATGGAAAAAGGGAAATTGCGGAAATTAATGCGAGTATGACCGGTGTGTTCTATACGGAGGATGATTTAAAGTAGGCAATGATCGAGTTATGAAATCATGAAAATCTCCAATTGACTTAAAGTTAACTTTAAGGTTTAGAATGGAATAGAAACATAGAAATGCGAGACATTTTTAATATGTTTCGCATTTCTTTTTATATTTAGAAGAAAAGGAGAAAAGAATATGGCTGAAAAAATTGTACAGACTGCAGGTAGAGATGCATTAGGAGAATTTGCTCCGGAATTTGCACATTTCAATGACGATGTTTTATTTGGAGAAAACTGGAACAACCAGGATTTGGATTTAAAGACAAGAAGTTTGATTACGGTTGTTGCTTTGATGGCACAGGGAATTACAGATACTTCTTTACAGCATCATATTATGAATGCAAAAAATAATGGTGTAACAAAAGAAGAAATGGTTGCGGCAATTACGCATGTGGCATTTTATGCCGGATGGCCAAAAGCATGGGCCGTATTCCGTTTGGCTAAGGATGTTTACGAGGCATAAACAGTAAAAGATAAGGATTTTTATATCAGAGAAGAAAATGTATAATGTGAGTAGTAACGTTCACTCGCAAAAAAAGGAGAAAACTATGAGTAGAGTTAATTTTGGTGCACACCCTATTATGTTTCCACAACCGGTTTTGATTATCGGTACTTATGATGAAAATGGAGTTCCCAATGCAATGAATGCGGCATGGGGAATTACCACTGATTTTAAAGAAATCACAATCAGTTTGTCCGAGCATAAAACCACGGATAATTTGAAGGCACATGGTGCTTTTACAGTAAGTATGGCTACCGAAGAGACTATGGTGGCATGTGATTATGTAGGAATTGAATCCGGAAGAAAGGTACCGGATAAATTTGAAAAAGCAGGTTTTCATGCGCAGAAGAGTGAATTTGTAGATGCGCCTTTGATTCAGGAACTTCCTATGGCGTTGGAGTGTAAAGTAAAAAGCTTTGAAAATGGCATTTTAATTGGAGAAATTGTAAATGTATGTGCCGATGAAGCGGTATTAACAGATGGAAAAATCGATCCAAAGAAATTAAAACCAATTACCTTTGATCCGGTAAACAATGCATATATTGGATTAGGAGAAAAGGTGGGTAATGCCTTTAAGGATGGAGCAAAATTGAAATAAAGGGCGGAAGGAAAGTATCGTGTTACAAGAAAAACTTGGAATTTTATACGGAATCGGAGTAGGACCGGGAGATCCGGAAATGATGACAATCAAGGCAGTTCGTGCCATTCAAAATGCGGATGTGATTTGTTTACCCAAAAAAGAAAAGGAAACCTGTCGTTCTTACTGTATTGCCAAGGAAGTGGTTCCGGAAATTGAAGAAAAAGAAATGATTTTCTATGATTTTGAAATGGTAAAGGATGAGGCGGTGCTACAGGAATTGCATCAATCCTTTTATGAGCATTACAAGAATTTGTTACACGAGGGAAAAAATTTAGCCTTTTTAACCATTGGAGATCCAACGGTATATTCTACCTTTGGCTATATGCAAAAATTAGCAGAGGCAGATGGAATTCCGGTACAGATTGTAAATGGGATTTCCGCATACGTAGCATCTGCAGCAGTTACGAATCGAATTTTGTGTGAAAAGGAAGAACATCTTCATATTTTATCTGGGCAAGGAAGTTGGGAAGAATCTTTAAACCTGCCGGGAACCAAGGTCATTATGAAGAGCGGAAAAAATCTGGGTGAAATCAGAGAAAAGTTGTTGCAATTAGAAAAAAACAACAGTGTGGAAATCACTGCTGTTCAAAACTGTGGCTTTGAGAACCAGGAAATATATATAGGTGCAGAACAAATTCCGGAAAAAGGTTCTTATATGATGACCATACTTATAAAAGAAAAATAGTAGAACCATCAACGGCAATCAGACCATCTTCTTGCATTTTGGCAAGTTCACTGCGATTCATTTGCAGGTGGACTTGTCCTTTTTTTTTGTGGATTTTCGGCATGTAAAGAATATCTACATCTGTGGCTGCCTGGAAGGAGACATAGGACGGATTTGGCGATGTGATCCAAGCGCTTCTGCCGACTTATCGTATTTTTGCTCCTGTAAGAAAGAAAGGAGCTGGCAGATTCACAGATGTGGATGTCATTATTTATGAGGAAATTAAGGATGCAGAGGACATAGAGTTGGATGCAAAATCGGATTATGCATCCAAAGAGTTCTTAACACCTTTATCAGAAACCTTATTGTATTTTACTGAGAAGGAAGTAAAGGAAGCAGATTTTGAGGAAAAACCGGTGTTGATCTTTGGCCGGAGTTGTGATTCGAATGCGGTGGAGAAAAAAGAACACATCGGTTATATTGTGGATAGAACCGGATTTGAAGAATTCAAAAAGTGGATTTTTGAAGGCGTAGAATTAGGACCAAAAGCAGAAGTAAACCAAAGACTTTATTGGGGTGGAAAGCACTACGATAAGTACGGCGGTTAAAGGAGAAAAAATGAAAAGTATGTTGAAAAACATGCTTATATGTACTGTTACAGCCGCAATGATTTGCGGCTGTGGTACTGTAAGCGAGGAAATAAGCACGGATACTGCAACAGAAACGGCATTGGAAACAGTGACGGAAGTGGAAAGCACGGAAGCGACAACGGAAACTCCTCAAAAAGTGGTGGCATTGTCAAAATCTGTTGGTGAAATGTGGCTTTTGGCAGGCGGCGAATTAGTGGGCGTTACCGAAGATGCACTGGAATTAGATGGACTTTCGGAAGACGTAGTAAGTATTGGTAGCCTTTCGTCTCCGAGCGAAGAAGCAATTCTGGCTTTAGAGCCGGACTTGGTACTTATGACATTGGACTTGTCGGCACATCAACAGTTGAAAGAAGACCTGGAAGCCTTGGGGATTGCTGTGACTGCCGTAGATATTGAAGGATTTCAAGATTATAAGGACACGATGTATGCGTTTACTCAGTTAACAGGACGAGAGGATTTATATCAAACCAATTGCTTGGATGTGGAGACAGAAATTATGTCTGTGCTAGCTGCTTTTGATGACAGTCAAACAGAAGGCAAGACTTATCTTTGCATGCGTGTATCTGCGACAAAGAATAAAGTGTTAAAACAAGACTATTTTGCATGTGAGATTTTGGATAATTTTGGGTTGACCAATGTGGCCGAGGATGACAGTGCTTTATCTGATTTAAGTATGGAGGCAATTGCTGCAGCTGATCCGGATTATATTTTTGTCATTTATCAAGGACAGGAAAGTGAAGCAGAAACCATCTATGAAGAGGTATTTACTTCGCAAGCAGCCTGGGCCAATTTAAAGGCCGTTGTAAATGAGTCAGTTTATGTATTACCGAAGGATTTGTTCCAATACAAACCAAATGCAAGATGGGGCGAAGCATACGAGTATATTTATGAGATTCTTTAAAAAACAAAAATGGCTAATAGTCGGAATTTTATTATGGTTAATAAGTATAGGAGTTTCTTTGTTTTGGGGCAATACGTCCGTCAAAGCAGAGGAACTTCTTGCTGTGTTATTTTCCGAAGAAAAGGCGTCTCAAACCATGCAGACGATATTCTTCGCTATTCGAGTGCCAAGACTTTGTGCAGGCATACTATGTGGAATGGCTTTATCCATCTCCGGACTACTGTTACAGGAAGCATTACGCAATCCGTTGGCATCTCCCAGTGTGATTGGTGTAAATAATGGTGCCGGGTTTTTTGTGCTACTGTCTACCGTTCTGTTCGGACATTCTTTGGTAGCGCGAACCTTTATGGCCTTTTGTGGAGCATTTGCTTCCATTCTTCTTATTTTTTTGATTTCCAAATATGCAGGTAGTGCAAAAAGTATTTTAATTCTTTCCGGTGTGGCAGTTTCAGCATTTATGAGTGCAGGCATCAATTTTATTGTGACGATTTTTCCGGATACGGTTTATGATAAGACAGCTTTTCAGTTGGGCTCTTTACAAAATGTGCAAGGAAATTTAGTGGCTTTGGGTGCAGTGATTTTATTGGTGGCAACTTTGGTGGTATTGCGCTGGTCTCGCGGCTTGGAACTATTTGCACTTGGAGATGAAGTGGCAAAAGAGTTGGGATTTCCAATTCAGAAATATCGAAAATGGATTTTATTACTTGCGGTTTTATTTGCAGCAATTGCGGTAAGTATCTGTGGATTAATCAGTTTTGTGGGATTAATGATTCCTGCAGTGGTTCGAAAGATGGAAGAATCTGATTTTCGGAAAAAAATTATGCTTTCAGCAATCTGGGGAAGCAATTTGCTGGTTTATAGTGATGTATTGGCAAAAAATGTGATGTACCCCTATGAATTACCGGTAGGAATGTTGATTTCAATGATTGGTGCGCCATTTTTCATATTTATGATTGTGGATCGAAGAAGAAACCGACTGTAACAGAAGTGAAAGAGGACGAAATATGCTGGAATTAAAAAATATGAAAGTCTCCTATGACGAAAAAGAGGCGATGCAAGTAGATTCCTTGGCTTTTCAACCGGGTGAAATGACCGCGGTATTGGGGGAAAATGGCTCCGGAAAAACAACATTGTTGCGTGCCTTAGATGGGCAAATGGCTTATCAAGGAAGCATTCAGGTGGATGGAAAAGAAGTGAAAAATTTGCCCCATGAGGAAAGAGCACAGTTGATTGGATATTTGCCTCAAAACCTGTTGCCGGTGCAAATGCGGGTGGAAACGCTAGTGTCTCATGGAAGGTTCCCTTATACCGGGTTTTCCCATACATTGACTGCAAGGGATCGGGAAAAAATAGAAGACGCTATGGCACGGACGGATGTTACGTCTTTGCGCAATCGTATGGTGGATTCTTTGTCCGGAGGAGAACGAACCAGAGCTTATCTGGCCATGGTGTTGGCGCAAGAAAGTCGATATCTGTTGTTGGATGAACCGGCAGCAGATTTGGACATTTCGCATCAGCAGTTGTTGTTTCAAATTTTAAAAGAACTGCGGGAAAAGCAGGTGGGAATTATATTTTCTTCTCATGATATTCCCTTAAGTCTTTCGGTAAGCCAAAAGGTATGCCTAGTAAAAAGAGGAAACGTTTTGGATATAAAAAAGCCAAAGGATTTAGAGGAAGATTCTCAAATCCTTCGGCAATGTGTTGGTGTGGGTGTACAGAGTGTACAGACACCCAATGCGATTTACAAGTATCAGTTAATTCGATAATTATATTTTGGTGCTGCATTGTGCCACATATCCTAGATGCTCTCTTTGATTGACGAAATAATAGCGCATATTTTGAAACATCTGGTGATTCTCTTTTTTATTGGCACGCATACGGATTTGAATGGTGCGGAACAAGCCTTCATCTTTTGATGCAGGCACAGGGTTGACACCTCACAGAGCGCTGGGAAACGCAATTGTATTTGCCTTGGAAGGAAAGGATTATCCTATTTCGGCAGGTGAATGCTTCCACTTTGAAAAGAATGGACTACATAGTGTAACAGCAGATGGACAATTTAAAATGGCTTTGCTTTTGGTTTTAGAATAAAATTGATTTATGCTTGAAATGAGATACAATCAAGGAAAAGAAAGAGAAGGACTGGGAAAAGAAGATGCAACAATTATTGGAAAAATATGAAAAGTTATTGGAATATATTAGAGCATATGGAAGTGTAGCGGTAGCGTTTTCCGGAGGGGTGGATTCCACTTTTTTATTGTATGCAGCAAGGGAGGCATTGCCGGAGCATACGGTGGCCATTACCTTATATACGAAGACGTTTCCGGAACAGGAGTTGGTAGATGCAAAAACTTACTGTGAAAATATGGAGGTAAAGCATGTAGTCTGTCCGGTAGATGTATTTCAAATTAAGGGATTCCAAGAGAATCCCAAGGAGCGTTGCTATATTTGTAAGAAGGCCTTGTTTACAAAGATGTTGGAGATAGCAAGGGAACAAGGTGCAAAAGAAATTTTAGAGGGTACGAATGTGGATGACACTGGGGATTACAGGCCGGGAATGCGTGCGATTGCAGAGCTGCAAATAAAAAGTCCCTTAAAGGAATGTGGGTTTTCTAAAAATGAAATTCGAGAATTGTCCAAGTATTTTCAGTTGCCTACTTGGGAAAAACCTTCTTTGGCGTGCTTGGCTACCAGGTTCCCCTATGGAGAAGTGCTATCTACTGAAAAATTACAAAGAGTAGAGCGGGCAGAAGCGTATCTTCGTACCTTATCTTTTGTACAATTCCGTGTTAGAAGTCACGGAGATTTAGCGAGAATCGAATTGTTGCCGGAAGACATGGCGAAAATGTTGAAGCCTGCTTTACGAAAGAAAGTGTATACACAGTTCCAAAACCTTGGATTTTCCTTTGTTTCCTTGGATTTAATGGGCTATCGCACGGGAAGCATGAATGTTGGAATAGAAGAAAAATGAGAAAAATTGTTTGAAAAAAAGTACTTACGAAATTAAAAATCTTCTGTTATAATTCTTAACTGCAACGAAAACAGAAGAGATTAAGGTACTATTGGAAACGCACATCTTGTTTCATACATGATGATAACGAACAACACAGGATCTTTTGGTAAAAGAAAGAGAGGAATTGTTTATGTTACCACAGAATAAGAAACAAGATGTTATTTTCACTATTTTTATGGCATTTGTAATGGTATATGCTATGATTTGCTACAATATTGCATTAAGTACAGGAGGCATGCAGAATTTCGTATTTTTAGCTGCCTTTTCTGAACTTCCGATTATGTGGCCAATCGCTGTTATTTTAGAGTTGTTATTTGTAGGAAAGTTAGCACAGAAGTTGGCATTCCGTTTTGTAACACCCGGAAAAGATAGCCCAATTATGTTGATTTTGGCTATTTCCGCTATGTCTGTATGTTTGATGTGTCCACTTATGAGTTTTGCAGCAACCTTATTATTCAAGGATGCCGGTAGCCAAGTGATTGCAGTATGGTTACAGACGACAGCAATGAATTTCCCAATGGCTCTTTGTTTCCAGATTTTCTTTGCTGGACCATTTGTCCGCAACGTATTTGGATTTGCAGTAAAGAGTTTATCAAAAGAAAAAGAAGCATCTGTACAGTTAGATGCAGAATAATAAAAATGGATGCCTAATTACGGGCATCCATTATTTTTTTGCGATAATACAATCTTTTTCAAAATAGTCCTATTTTTTCTATATTTCTTTCAATATAATAACAATATAGTTAAAAAATAGAAAGAAGGAAAGGGTATGGGAAAAGTTATTTTTATTGATGTAGATGGTACTTTGGTGGATTATGATTTAAATTTGCCGGATTCTGCGGTAGAAGCAGTTCGTAGAGCTAGGGCCAATGGTCATAAAGTTTATATTTCAACAGGTCGTAGCAAGGCGGAGGTCTATCAAAATATTTGGGATATCGGTCTGGACGGTATGATTGGAGGAAACGGTTCTTATGTGGAAGATAACGGAGAAGTGGTGATGCATCAGTTAATCACCGCCGAACAATGCAAACATATTGTGGATTGGCTTCATGAGAGGGGCTTGGAATTCTATTTGGAAAGCAATAATGGGTTGTTTGCCAGTGAGCATTTTGAAGAGAAAAGTTTAAAGTCTTTACAGGAATACTCCAAGAGAAAAGGAGGCCCTTCCAACTTAACCGTGCGGGATATTTTCCCGGATATGATTTTTGGTGGAGAATTATATCGTGATGATTTGAATAAGGTGAGTTTTGTACTGGATTCTTATCAGGATCATTTGGATTCGGTGGAAGAATTTCCGGATTTGCAACCGGGTACCTGGGGTGGCAAAGGGGAAGAGGCTTTGTTTGGTGATTTAGGAGTCAAGGGAATCACAAAAGCTCATGCCATCGATGTATTATTAGTTCATTTGGGGGCAAAAAAAGAAGATACCATTGCTTTTGGTGATGCAAAAATTGATATTCCTATGTTGGAGTATTGCGAAATTGGAGTAGCCATGGGAAGTGGCGGAGAGGAAATCAAGGCCATGGCAGATTATATCACAGATGATGTAGAAAAAGATGGACTGTATAAGGCTTTTGAGCATTTTGGATTGATATAGGGTATTTACAATTTTTAGAATAAAAGAAAGAAGGTATTAGGAGTATGGGAAAATTTCCGGAGAATTTTTATTGGGGAGGCGCTACCGCCGCAAATCAGTGTGAAGGTGCCTGGAATGTGGATGGTCGAGGAATGACCTCCAATGATGCTACGACAGGAGGAACAGTGGATACGCCACGTTACGTGACTTATCGTATGCCGGATGGTACGGAAGGAAAGGCCATGAATTTCCAACCATTGCCGGAAGGGGCAAAGAGGGCGGTATTGGACGGCTATTATTATCCTTATCATGAGGCCATTGATTTTTATCATCATTACAAAGAAGATATCAAGCTTTTTGCAGAAATGGGATTTAAGATGTTCCGTATGTCCATCGCACAATCTCGCATCTTCCCGAATGCCACGGACACAGAACCAAATCAGAAGGGCTTGGATTTTTATCGTAGTGTGTTTGAGGAGTTGCGAAAGTATAATATTGAACCCTTGGTAACCATCAGCCATTACGATACACCGACTTATATCGATGAGGATTTAGGTGGTTGGCAGGATCGACGTGCCATTGAACAGTTTGATAAGTATACGGAAGTCATTCTGAAGGAATATAAGGGATTGGTAAAATATTGGTTGACCTTCAATGAAATCAATTGCTTACTTATGATCCCTATGATGATTCCCAATACACCAAAAAAAGTGGTGGGAGACGCATTCCAACAGTTGCACAATCAGTTTGTAGCCAGTGCGCGTTGCGTCAAACGTGCCCATGAAATCGATCCGAACTACGTGGTAGGTTGTATGATCGGTGGAGGTCCAAGTAGTTATCCATATACCTGTGATCCAAAGGATATTTTGAAATGCCAGCAGAGTTTACAGGAAGGCACTTACTATTGTTCAGATGTTATGGTAAGGGGCGAATATCCTTTCTATTCCAAGAGATTTTGGAAGAAATATGATTTCGAATTACAGGCAGAACCTCAGGATTTTGAAGACCTGAAGAACGGTACCGTGGATATGGTGACCTATTCTTATTATATGACAAGTTGTGTAACGACCCATGAAATTACAGATCAAGCCGGTGGTAATTTAAATATGGGAGCCAGAAATCCTTACTTGAAATATAGTGAATGGGATTGGGCCATTGATCCGGATGGACTCCGTTACAGCTTAAACGAATACTATGCGCGTTATGGTTTGCCTATTATGGTAGTAGAGAACGGTATCGGCGGCATAGATAAGCTGGAGTCAGACGGTAGTGTACACGATCCTTATCACATTGAGTATTTACGGGCGCATATCGAGGCTATGTCGGATGCAATCAATGAAGATGGCGTAGATTTAATTGGTTATACACCTTGGGGTTGCATCGATTTAGTATCTGCCAGCACCGGGGAGATGAAGAAACGCTATGGATTTATTTATGTAGATAAAAATAACGATGGAACAGGTAGCTTAGAGCGTTACCGGAAAGACAGTTTCTATTGGTATAAAAAAGTTATTGAGACAAACGGAGAAGATTTGTCCTAATTAGAAAGGTCCTGCAGATTTCTGCAGGACCTTTCCTGCGGTAATTTATTTATGATATGGGATTATCACTAAGAAATGTCCTATGAAAAGTCAAAGATAATTAGTACAAGTGTAAATTGAGAAAGATTATCTTTTTGGGGTATAATATGATGGAAAAGTTTACGATGTAGAGGTGATTAACGTGTACTATTATTCCATTGGTCAATTATTGGAAACGGAAAGGTTGAAAAAAGGAATAACACAAAGTGGCGTTTGTAGAGGGCTATGCAATGTTTCCACATACAACCGGTATGAACGTGATGAAATTATACCAGATAAGTATATGTTAGATTATTTATTACAAAGGCTCGGGAAAAATCCAGAAACTATAAATTATTTAGTGGACAGTAGAGAAGCGGCTATTAGGGAATTACGTATCCAAATAGAGGAATCAATATCTTCACATGGTGATACGGAGAAACTATTAGGAAAATACGTAGAATTAAAGGTAAAACGAAATTCTAATATACATGATCAATATATAGTTGCAACGCGTGGACGAGTTATGGAGGCAAATGGAAAAATAAAATATGCGTATGAGTGCTATGAGAATGCTTTAAAAATGACAAATAGTAACATCTGGAATAGTGCATATTTATATTCAATAATAGAATTTAAATTATTATTTCTATTAGCTAGAATCGAGAAGGATTACACAACCGTTTTTGAAATGGAAAAGTATCTTGAAAAAAAAGAAAATTATGATGTTTTAAAAAGTAATTTATATACAGATATTATTTATAGGATTATATTAGAAGCGCCAATTGATGAAACTGTAAAAGTTGAATATATAGATAAGGCCATTGAATATAAAAAGACAATTGTACAGTACACAGGATTGAAAAAATTTTTAATTGAAAAATTAAAAAGAAGTAATTTTTTGAGTAATGATGAAAAAAAAATAATGCGAATAGAAGAAACTGTGGCTGAAATAAAAAAAATGGGGGACAGATATGGCCGAGTTTGAAAAAGGAAAAATGATTGAGAAAAAAAGAAAGGAAATGCATATTTCTCGTGAAAAACTCTCTTATGGAATATGTGATGTTACGACACTTACGCGGTTCGAAAAAGGAAAAATTAGTATTAGTCAGGAAAGATATGAAAAAATTCAAAAGAAGTTAGGACAGCCTGTTCAACAATATATGTTGAGTCAAGATATGGGTTTGTTCATAGATAGCCAAGATTATGAAGAATATGAAAAAATACTAAGGCTAAAAAGAAATGAGAAATTGGTGGAATTAGTAGATGAAATGGAAAAGCAGATTCCCAATATAAATACAGTGGAGAAAGAACAATTTATTGGAAGAATACGGTTATTTGGAATTGTTAAGGAACATCAAAAATATATTATTGAATTAGAAAAACTTTTAAAAAAAAGTGTAAGAGAATATGAGGATGGGAAAATCCCATTAAACAGAATATATAATTATACGGAACTTTCAATAATGCATAGTATAGCAATTGCGTATAGTAAGTTGGGGAACAAAGAAAAAAGTATAGAAATTTATGAACAACTATATCAATATTTTGACAATGCTATAGTTATAAGGGCGGATAGAATTTATAATAAAATAATTATTAGTTATTCCAACCAATTAGGATTGACAGGTCAATATGAAAAAGGATTAGAGGTCTTATTTAAAGGATTAAAGTGGATTCAATCAATTACAACGCAGGAAATGCTGTATAATTATTATTTTAATATAGGGT
This sequence comes from Lachnospiraceae bacterium, assembly GCA_045657625.1. GTDB lineage: Bacteria > Bacillota > Clostridia > Lachnospirales > Lachnospiraceae > JAZOTM01. The sequence goes on along the minus strand of JAZOTM010000013.1, from coordinate 33,781 downwards.
GGATTTTAAATGAAATTGATAAAAAAGATAAAAGCGGGAATTACAATGATATTGCAAGCAAGTTGATAGAAGAAGCAATAGCCCTAGCGAACTATTTTATGGAATCACCCAGAGCTATAACGCAAATGCAAGAATATTATCTTCAAGAGTTTAAATAATTTAGTCTGAATCGTCTATAATACATTGTAAACTGTATGTTGTGAAGGTTGACGTATTCAATAATGTTTGTTGTGTAGATAGCGCGATTGTCAATGTGAGTATTAAGGTAAGTATTTTTTTTTTCAATTTGTACAACTCCTTTTTTATAATTTCTATGTTTACATTAATACCATGAATAATGATACAACAAGTGCATATTACGAAAAAAATATTTTGCGTAATATGCACTTGTTGTATAAATTACTCTGGAATATGATATTAAGAAGCTGAACGTTCTGCAAACTTTTTGAAAGGAGGAGTGTGCTATGGCAGATTATACAATTGAGTACGAGGAGACCGTAAAGCGCATTTATGCGGCAGTGGATATGGACGATATATGGTAAAAACTATAATACCGAGAACCTATGAATAGGTTCTCGGTAATTCTGTATAAGGAGCAAAAAATGAAATATTTGGTATTAAATGATGACTGGGTAATTAGAGGTACAAAAGAGATTCCTCGTTTATTTAATTGGAAAACAGGAAAAGTTATAAAGTTAAATAATAAAGTATTGAAATATATTTTGAAGTGTACAGGCGAAAGTTCTTTGGAAGAAATTGCTTCTGAATTTGGAGAATCGTTAGAAGCAGCAAATCAGTTTTTTGGACAGTTCATAGAGATTCAAGTAATCAATGAAGTTGATAGTGCTTGTTGTAAAAAAATTGATATGGGATTAGGATTGAAGGAACCGTGGTTAAAAGAAGTTCATTTAGATGTAACGAATAACTGTAATTTGAGGTGCCAACATTGTTTCTGGGGAGAGAATATATCTTATGATTCGAATATATCGTCACAGAAATGGACGGATTTACTTTTTCAGTTAAAGGGAATGGGTGTTGGTAAAATAGTAATTAGTGGTGGAGAAGCATTTACGAGAAAAGATTTAATTCATATTGTAAAGTCTTGTTTTGAGTGTAAACTTTATTTAGGAGCCATTTTTACAAATGGCACAATTAATACTGTTGAAACAAAGAAAATAATCGATTTTATTATTGAAAATAAGTTGAAAACTTCATTTTATATTAGCTTAGATGGATATAAAAAGGAACAACATGATTTCATTAGGGGAGAAGGAAAGTTTAAACAGACACTGGAGTTCATTAATGAGCTTGTACAACGTAAGAAGCAAGAGAATGCCGTTTATAGAATAATGGTAAATAGTCTTATTCATAAGAAAAATTATAAGGAACTAATAGAGTGGTATGACTTTTTGGAAGAAATCGGAGTGGATAGTTGGAGATTCACTACGGGGCGTATAAGTGGTTCACTTTTAAAGAATAAGGCTAATATAGTGGTGGAAAGAGAAGATTATTTTCCCAAATATGCGGAACTTACAAGGTATGTAATTCAAAAATATAAAAAAGGCAATTGCTTAAGTGTTAATATTGAGAATTATTTTAATACAAAATATTTTGATAGAGGGCGAATAGAATTATTTGATGAAGAGTATTCTATTTGTGATTATAAAGCGAATGCATGTAGTATTGATCCAAAAGGAAATGTACAGTTTTGTACAGGGTGGCAAAATAAAAAGTATGGAAATGTATTTGAAAAGAGTCCGGAGGAAATATGGTATTCTGATGAATTACAAAGTATAAAATCATTCAAAATAAAGGATATTATAGGATGTAAAGAATGCAGTTATTTAAAATATTGCGGCGGTGGATGCAGATTAGAATGTTCAAGTTTGACTGAAAAAGACGATTCTGTTTGCGAAAATTTTCGTTTCTTTGATGAGTTGATTGTACCAATTATAAGTCAAGAAAATATCAAGTTTGTTGGAATACAGGGGTAGTGTTATGAAAAAAAGTAAAAAAAATGCTATTCGATTATGGTTTGGTGATTGGTCGTCCAGAATAGGAAATAACGTTTTTGACTATGCTAATAGTATTTTAATTGTATCGCTTGGTACGAAAGCTACAAAGCTTCTTGCTATATATCAAAGTAGTGAAAAAATTGTGGGGATTGCAGTAACGTTATTTGGTGGAATAGTAGCTGACGGAAATAAAAAAAAGAAAATATGCGTGATTACAGATTTTATAAGCAGTATAGTGTGCTTCGTTGTAGCGTTTCTATGCAATTCGGAGGAAATAGGAATATATATTGTAATTGCGAATGCAATATTAGCTATTTTATCTGCGTTTAATACTCCAATCTATAAATCAATTATTAGAGAAATGATTGAGAAGGAATTTATAGTCAGTTTTAATGCTGTGGGTCGGGGCGGGGCAGAAATTATAAGTTTGGTATCGCCAATCATAGGAGTGGTTTTAGTAAAAATGATAGGAATAAAAGGTGCATTATTGTTTGATGGTGTCACCTTTCTGATTTCGGCAATAGTGGAAAACGGATTAAAAACGATAAAAGAAAATGATCTAAAAGTGGAATCTATGATAATGGAACTTAAAGATGTTGTGAAGTATATAGTTAGAGATAAATGGGTGCTTTATATGATGGGATTATATGCTGCTACAAATTTTGTTTTTGCTGGATATAATTTAATGTTACCTTTTTCTGAAAGTATGTTTGCTAGTATATGTGAAAATTTCTATAGTAAGGCCTTGTTTTGTGAAGCAATAGGTGCGTTAGGCGCAGCATTCATATCCGGACTTGTGGGCAATAAGGGTAAGTGTCTTAGATTAGATGAGCTATCACTATTTTTAGCTGGAGTAGTGTTATGTATGGTACCGATAATTAGTGAGTTTAGTATTTATGCATTATATGCAATATACATCTTATTTTCCGCGTGCACTGTTGTTTATAACATATCATTTACATCACAACTGCAAATAAGGGTCGCTGAGAAACATCTTGGCAAAACTATTAGTTTTATAAATACAGTGGCAATGGCCGTAGTTCCCATTAGTTTGGCTTTTTTTTCTAATATCTTAGATATGAAAAAAATAGAAAGTTATTTTTTTGTCGGAAGACTGTTATTAATTCTTTCGATTCTTGCATTTGTGTTATATAAAAAAAAGATGGAATGGGAAAAGGAATATGTCAGTTGAATTAATGATGTTTTATGGAAATATAGCAAATCAGAAAGAATTATTAAAGGAATTGAATATAAACTGTGCGAATATGGATTTTGACGAGTTAGATGGCGAAATAATCAAATGGGGGTACGGAAGATGGGGAGATGAATTATTAAATCACCTAAAGGGCTATTACTCGTTTTGTTTATATGATTCAGTGCAGGAAACAATATTTGGAGCAAGAGATCCGTTTGGAGTAATCCCTTTTTACTATTATGAAAATGTTGAAAATGGGTTTTGGGCCTCTGATAGTATAAAGGAAATAATAAAGAAAACTGGAGGGGCAGATATTAGCAAAGATGCAATAAGTTTATTTTTTACATTTTCATATATTCCCGGAGAAGAAACTGCATTTAAATCAATTAAAAAATTAATGCCGGGAATGATGCTTGTCGTGAGGAATGGACGAATTGAGAAAAAAAGCTTTTGTAATTATGCAGAAAAACAAAAATGCGTATTATCAAGAGATAGATATAAAGAGATGATTGTTGAAAATACAAGAAAGGCTACAAAAGATTTGCCTCAAGAGAAGGCAGTATTTTTTCTCTCAAGCGGATTGGATTCAAATTATATATATGGAATGTCAGACGGAAAGGATGCAGTTACAATTGGCTTTGAAGATGAAGAGTTAAATGAAAGTATTGTTACGAAAAAAAATGTATCTTCTTATGGTAAAAATGTTGAGGAATTATTAATCGATAGTAATACTTTTTTTTCATCTATTAGAGAATGTATAAGTTATATGGAACAACCGATAGGATCTCCATCAGCTGTACCATATATGCTGGCGTGTAAAACGGCTTGTTCTAAATATAGAACAGTATACACTGGAGATGGGGCTGATGAATTGTTTGCAGGGTATGATATTTATAGGTATTACGAGGAATTTAATGAGAAAATTCCTTATATGGGAAAATGTTTTGTATTTGGAGAAGGTGAAAAGAAAGAATTATTTAAAATGAATGATATAAATGAAAACATTCCATTGAATGTAGTAAAAAAATATTCAGCAATGAGTAATACAGATAAGCTTACATATATGATGGATTTAGATTTAAAACTGTGGTTAGAAGCAGATTCGTTTTCTTGTAGTTATAAGATGGCAAAGGCCTATGGATTATCGATAAAAATGCCATTTGTAAATGAAGAAATGTACAAAATTGGATATGAAATCCCTAATGAATATAAATTAAAAAGATATGGGAAAGACATTATCAGAGAAATTGTAGCAGAAAATATTTCTCCGGAAATTGCAAATGCGAAAAAAAGAGGTTTTGTTACTCCTGTAAGAAAGTGGATGAAGGAGAATTGGTTTGAATTAATTAGCGAAACTGTTTTACGAGGCACAGCTGCACAGAAATATTTTAATAAAAGTTATGTTGAGGAGTTGTTAAAGCGATATAAGTGTGGAGAAGAAAAATTATGGCGAAAGATATGGTTGTTATACAGCTTTTGTATCTGGTTTGAAATGCAGTAACAATAGTTTAAGCTACAATAGTTTAGTCCTTGATAATTATATGAGTTCGTGGTAAAACTATAGTTAGTTTAGACGAACAAAAAAGGAGATGCTTATGTTTCAGACAACTATAAATATCCAAGGAATGGCCTGTGGTATGTGTGAAGCCCATGTGGCAGACGCTATTCGCAATGCTTTTCCGGAAGCAAAAAAAGTAAAGGCTTCCTATAAAAAAGAAGAGGCTACCTTTTTATCAGAAGCAGAAGTGGATTTGACAAAATTAGAAAAGACAATTGAAGACACGGGTTATCATTACGTAGATGCAAAAACAGCACCTTATGAAAAGAAGGGATTGTTTGGCAGATGAAAAAGCGTTCCAAAGAATTAGCGGAACAGAAAAGAAAAAAGGAATTGACTGTTATGCGAGAAATGATTGGTATTTACTGTCGTGGAAAGCATAAGAGTAAAAAGATGCTTTGTTCGGAATGTGAAGAATTGTGGTCTTACGCAGCATTTCGTACAGAGCATTGTCCGTTTATGGAGACAAAAACCTTTTGCTCCAATTGTTCTGTGCATTGTTACAAACCGGAAATGAGAGAAAAGGTAAGAGCAGTTATGCGGTATTCCGGTCCTCGTATTTTATTTCATCATCCTTATATGGCTCTGTGGCATGTAATCAGCAGTCGAATTGAAAAAAAGAAGCAAAAAAAGAAAGAATCCTAGTGTTTTCTTTACTCTCTAAGGGGAATCGGTTATAATTGACGACGTTGGTAAAAGAAGTTAAGACACAAAAAAGGAGATGCATTATGGAAAAGAAAAATACCAAGAAACTTATTATTGGTGCAGTTATTTTAGTTGTATTGATTGCAGTATTTGCTTTGGCATATAATCGTTTTTCTGCGAAGGCAACTGCAGGATCAAAAAATATTGTGCTTGAAGTCACAAATGGTGAAGGAGAAACAACTTCTTACGAGTTGGCTACAGATGCAGAATATTTGAGAGATGCCATGGATGAAATCGTAGCATCGGATGATTTCTCTTATGAAGGAACCGAAAGCGATTATGGAATCATGATTGAGACCATCAATGGGGAAACTGCAGATTATACTACAGATGGCGCTTACTGGGCACTTTATGTAAATGGAGAATACGGTATGTATGGTGCAGACCAGCAGCCGGTAGCAGATGGAGATACCTATACTTGGGTATATGAATCTCTAAACTAGTTAGAACTTATAGTTAAGGATTGAACCGGAATGAATAGAAGATTTTCTGTAAAAGACATGGCGCAAATTGGGATAATGGTTGCAATTATAGAGGTATCAAAGATGGCTCTTAGTTTCCTTCCCAATGTGGAACTTACCAGTTTTTGGCTGATTATGTTCACCTTGTTTTTTGGTTGGAAAATCATTCTACTTGTTCCGGTTTTTGTTTTTTTGGAAGGCGCAATTTACGGGATTCATTTGTGGTGGATTATGTATTTGTATGTATGGCCTTTGTTGATTCTTTTGACCAGAATTTTTCGGAAAAATGATTCTGCTATCTTTTGGGCAATCTTATCCGGTATTTTTGGTCTTCTTTTTGGAGCACTTTGCTCGATTCCTTATTTCTTTATTGGTTGGAGTGCCGGGACGATTGCTACCGGAATACAAACCGCCTTTACCTGGTGGATTGCAGGAATTCCCTGGGATTTCGTGCACTGCATAGGAAATTTCACGTTGATGCTATTCCTTTATCGCCCGATTCGTTATGCAATGAAAAAAGTGGTTCGTGAATAGGTGATAGACAAAAAAATAAGATTGTATAGAAAAGAATCTTGACTTTAGAAAAAAAGAGAGTAAAATCTAACCTAGTTAGATAAATATCTAACGGGGTTAGATAAATGAAAAAATGAGTAAAAGAGAATAGAAAAAGAGGTAAATATGGCAAAAGAGGAAGAAATTCAAAGAATTTTGGAATGGTTGAGAGAAAATCGACCAAACCCAATGCAGCACAAAATCAATGAAAGTCAGGAGGGTATGCGTTATGTAATGACCTATTTACATGAGAAAGGTACATCGGTTACTCCGGGAGAAATCAGTGAAGATTGTGAAATGACTACTGCAAGAGTTGCCGTTGTTTTAAAGAAATTAGAAGCAAAGGGATACGTGATTCGCGAAACGGATCAGCAGGACAAAAGAAGAAGCGTAATCTCACTTACGGAAAAAGGAAAGGAAAAAAACCACAGAGATTATCAAAGAGTCCATGATATCGTGGGCAAACTGATTGATGAAGTGGGGATGGAACGGTTGAAACAGTTCTATGAGATTTCCATGGATATCCGTAAGGTTCTGGAAGCGGAGAAAAAAGAACAAGAAAGGAATTGTTTAGATGATCAAGATTTTTAAGAATTTAAAAAGACAAGATGTCTATATGGTACTGGCATGTTTGGCCATGGTGGTACTTCAGGTTTGGCTGGATTTGACGATGCCGGATTACACACAAAAACTGACATCTGCTTTATCGGCAGGAAGTTTAGATATGTCTGAAGTACTTACCAATGGTGGATATATGATGTTATGCGCTTTGGGCAGTATGGCAGCATCCATTGTAGGCGCATTTTTTGCAGCCAGAGTGGCAGCAGATTTTGCCAGAAATGTGAGAGAAAAGTTATTTAAAAAAGTAAATGATTTCTCAATGTCGGAAATCAATAAGTTTTCTACCCCAAGTTTGATTACAAGAACGACAAATGACGTAGTGCAAATGCAAAATCTTATTGCCATCGGCTTGCAGGTATTTATCAAAGCGCCAATTATGGCAGTTTGGGCCATTGCCAAGATATCCGGCAGTAGCGTGGAATGGACGGAAGCGGTCGTGGTATGTGTCGTAATTATGCTGGTCACAATTTTACTTTTGGTTGGACTCGTATATCCAAAATTTAAACAGATTCAGGAATTGACGGATGGCTTAAATGATACTACCAGAGAAAATTTGACGGGTGTTCGAGTGGTACGTGCTTTTAACGCAGAAAACTATCAGGCAGCAAAGTTTGATAAGGTCAATGACAAAATGATGAGAAATCAGTTGTTTACCAGTAGAACCATGGGCTTCATGATGCCGATTATGACCATGTGTATGAGTGGGTTGACCTTGGCAATCTATTGGATTGGTGCTTATTTGATTAATCAGGAACCGGTTATGGGAAGAGCAGCAAAATTAGGTGAAATGATGGCTTTTTCACAATATGCCTTACAGGTTGTGATGGCCTTTATGATGTTGGTTGCTATCTTTATGATTCTTCCAAGAACCATGGTCTCTGCAAAACGTATTAATGCAGTACTTGATACAGAGCCGGAAATTCTTTACCCGGAATCCGGAAAGCAAAGTACCGATACAAAAGGAAAAATTCAATTTGAACATGTTAGTTTTTCCTATGGGGATGAAGCGGAAGGAAAGGTGCTTTCGGATTTGAATTTTACCATCGAGACGGGAGAAACCTTTGCAATTATCGGTGCTACCGGTAGTGGAAAGACTTCTTTGATTCAATTGCTTCCACGTTTTTATGATGTGTCCGAGGGACGTATTTTGCTGGATGGCAAGGATGTTCGTGACTACGGAGAAAAGGAATTGGAAAGCAAGATTTCCATTGCTCCACAAAGAGCCGTGTTATTTAAAGGGGATATTAAATCCAATGTAACTTATGGTAGTGATGCGGTTTCGGAAGAAGATGCCAGATTATTAAAGAGTATAGAAATTGCCAATGCAGACTTTGTGGCGAATCAGAAAAAAGGCGTATTAGCAGAAGTGGCACAGGGTGGTACCAATTTCTCCGGTGGTCAGAAACAACGATTATCCATTGCCCGTGCAGTGTACAAAGATGCAGATGTTTATATTTTTGATGATACCTTCTCTGCTTTGGATTACAAAACTGATATGTTGGTCAGAAAGAGCATCAAAGAAAATATGGCCGGAAAAACAGTATTAATCGTAGCACAGCGTATTGGAACCATTAAGAATGCCGATCATATTTTAGTATTACATGACGGAAAAATCGCAGGATTAGGAAAACACGAAGAATTGTTACAGACCTGCGAAATCTATAAAGAAATTGCACTTTCTCAGTTGTCAGAAGAAGAATTGAGTGCATAGAAAAGGAGGGGAATTAAATGCCAGGACCAGGAATGATGGGACCGGGACCGGGTGGTCGTCCCGGACAACATACAGGGAAAAAAGAAAAAACAGATGTGGCAGCATTAAAGAAGATGTTGCTATATTGTAAAAGATATTTGCCGGCAGTAATCATTGCAATTATTTTTGCAATCTGCGGTTCTGTTTGTTCAATCATTGGACCGGATAAAATCGGAGATTTAACCAATGAAATCATGGCCGGAATTTTGGGAACCATAGATATGGATACGGTTGGGAGTATAGCAATCTCTTTGGTTATTTTATATGCAGCAGGGGCATTGTTATCCTATGGACAACAATTTATCACAGCAAGTGTTACCCAAGCAGCTTCCAAACGTTTACGTACAGATATCAATCGGAAAATTAATAAATTGCCATTAAGCTATTTTGATAAAACCACAAAAGGCGATATTTTATCTCGTGTGACCAATGATGTAGATACCATTAGCCAGACCTTAGCATCAAGTACGGCCAATGTCATCAGTGCGTTGACCTTGTTTGTCGGCGTATTCTTTATGATGTTTCGTACCAATGTGGTGCTTGCAGTGACGACCATTGTTTCGGCACTTCTCGGATTTTTGATTATGTCCTTTATTTTGCAAAAATCGCAGAAATACTTTAACCGCAAGCAAGAAGATCTGGGTGTGATGAATGGGCAGATTGAAGAAGTATACACAAACCACAATATAGTTTTATCCTTTGGCGGCAAGCAGGAAGAAAATAATAAATTCGATGAGATCAATTACAAATTGTATGATGATAACTGGAAATCACAATTTTTATCCGGTTTAATGCCTCCGATTATGACCTTTGTAGGAAATCTGTCATATGTATTGGTATTCGTAGTAGGAACGACTTTCATTGTAAATGGAAACGAGGCAGTAACTTTAGGTACCATCAGTTCCTTCATTATTTATGCACGACTGTTTTCACAGCCACTATCTACCTTTGCACAGTCTATGACTTCTTTCCAGCAGGCATCCGCTGCATCAAAGCGTGTTTTTGAAATGTTAGAAGCAGAAGAGTTGGAAGTAGAGGATGGAAAGAAATATCTTCCGGCAGAAAATGTGAAGGGCGATGTGACTTTCTCTCATGTGCAGTTTGGTTATGTGCCGGAAAAAACCATTATTCATGATTTTTCAGCAGATATAAAAGCCGGACAAAAGGTTGCAATTGTAGGACCTACCGGAGCAGGTAAGACTACTTTGGTAAATTTGCTTATGCGTTTCTATGAAGTGGATGCCGGAGAAATTAAAATCGATGGGGTTTCGGTACGGGATATTACGCGAGAAAACTTGCATGACTATTTTGATATGATTTTGCAGGATACCTGGTTGTTTGGTGGTACTATCCGAGAAAATTTGATATACAATCAGACCGGTTGTACCGATGCAGATTTAGATCGTGTATGCGAAGCCGTTGGATTGACGCACTTTATTAATAGCTTACCAAAGAAGTATGATACGGTGGTAAATGAAAAGTTGAATCTTTCCGAAGGACAAAAGCAGCAGTTCACCATTGCAAGAGCGATGTTGAAGGATGCACCGCTTCTGATTTTGGATGAGGCTACCAGCTCTGTGGACACCAGAACCGAACTTGTCATTCAAAAAGCCATGGATGAATTGACTAAGGGGCGCACTTCTTTTGTCATTGCCCATCGCTTATCTACGATTAAAAATGCAGATGTGATTTTTGTTATGAAAGATGGAGACATTGTAGAATCCGGAAATCATGAAGAATTACTTCAGAAAAAAGGATTTTATGCAGATCTTTATAATAGTCAGTTTGCAGCATAAAGAAAAGGAATCCCAGGTACGAAAGTACTTGGGATTTTTTCGGGTAATATATATCGTCAAGTAAAACAATATCGAGTACAATAGAAACAAAAAAGAAAAAAACGAAAGGAGACAACCTATGGCATTAACAGTGAATTTACGTTATAAAGGGGAAAATGGGAGTGCAAAAGCATTCGCAGAAGAAATGACAAGTAGCGGTACGGTGGATAAAATTCGTGCAGAAGAAGGAAATTTGCGCTATGAGTATTATGTGTCAATGGAAGATCCGGAAACAGTACTTTTAATTGATAGTTGGGAAAATCAGGAAGCGATTGATAAACATCATGCAACGCCTATGATGGGAACCATTGCAGCCTTGCGTGAGAAGTACGATTTGCATATGACGGTGGAGCGATTTGTATCGGACGATACTATGCCGGACAGTGATGAAAAATTTTTGCGTAGATAGAGGTGTTTATGGCAAAAACAATTGAGAAAAAGGCAGCCAATAAAAATGGCGTGCAACGCATGATTTTTGTGGTACTATCTGTTTTGCTCGAAGTTTTTGTGTTTGCCATTCTTTTTACAAAATTAAATCAGAGTTATGTGTGGCTTAGTCATTTGACACGATTTTTAGCGTTGCTATTGGTTTTGCTTATTTATGGTCAGAATAAAACCTCTTCCATGAAGATGCCATGGATTATTTTGATTTTGATTTTTCCGGTACTGGGATTCTTTTTGTATTTTTTGGTTGGGTTAAATGGACATACTTATAGTATGCGAAAGCGTTACAAAGAGGTAGACGATTTATTGTTGCCCATCCTGCCGGAAAATAAGTCGGATTATGAAAGATTAAAAGAGCAAAATGCGAATGCAGCGGCCATTGCATCTTATATTCAGAAGAATACCTATTATCCGGTATACCAAAACGCAGATGTGACTTATTTTTCCAGCGCACTTGCAGGTTTGGAAGATCAATTACAGGAACTGAAAAATGCAGAATCCTTTATTTTTATGGAGTACCATGCCATTGAAGATAAGGAGAGTTGGAAACGGATACAGGATGTTTTGGTGGAACGCGCACAGCATGGTGTCGAGGTGCGTATTTTCTATGATGATATGGGAAGCATCGGTTTTATTAATACGGATTTTGTGAAAAAAATGCAGGATTTGGGCTTGAAATGCCGCGTGTTTAATCCCTTTGCGTTTGGCTTAAATTTGTTCCTGAATAATCGTGATCACAGAAAGATTACGGTAATCGACGGAAAAATCGGATATACCGGTGGCTATAATCTGGCTAATGAGTATTTTGGGGTCACGGAACCATACGGAAAATGGAAGGATACCGGGATTAAGATTCAAGGAGAGGCGGTAAAGAGTCTCACCATTTCTTTCTTGGAAATGTGGAATGCTTGTAAGAAAAAACTGAGTAAAGACAAGGACTATTCTCAGTATTTTCCGGATGTTCCATATGAGACAAAGGAAGCAAATTCTTTTGTGATTCCTTATGCAGATAGTCCGATGGATGATTTGCAGGTGGGAGAAGATGTATATATCAGTATGGTAAATAAGGCCAATTCCTATTGTTATTTCATGACTCCTTATTTGATTTTAACGGATGAAATGAAGCATGCGTTAGGCTTGGCGGCTATGCGTGGCGTGGATGTACGTATCGTTACCCCCGGAATTCCGGATAAGAAGATCGTATACGGGGTCACCCGTTCTTTTTATCATGAATTGACGACAAAAGGAGTGCAAATCTACGAGTGGACACCGGGATTTTGCCATGCTAAGATGAGTCTTGCGGATGATCGGATGGCAACTTGCGGTACCATAAATTTGGATTACCGTAGTCTGTATCACCACTTTGAAAATGGATGTTTCTTTGTAGAGAGTCAGGCGGTACTGGATATGAAAAAGGATTTTGAACATATATTTACAAAGTGCAGAAATGTAACAGAAGAGTATACCAGCGGACGTTCCGCTTTGCGTTCCATAGGGCAATTGTTTTTACGGTTGTTTGCAGAATTGTTATAGTATTAGAGTTTGATGAGAAATGATTAGAGGAGAGTTGTAGTGAAAAGAAGAGTAAGTGTAATTGTATTATGCTTGATGTTGGGGATAACAGCTTGTGGAACAAGTGAAGATACACAGGAAAGTACAGGAATCTTGGAAGAAGAGATTACGGAAACAGAGACGCAGGAAGAGGAAGTAATAGAGGCGACGGAATGGGAGGAACAGGAATCTACAGAGGCCACAGGAACTGTTGGTGAGGATTATACAGAAGAAATCACTGCAAAGGTGACTACCATTGGGGCAGCAGCCACTTCTTTAGAAGATGAATTGCAACAAGTAGTGGATTACGCAGCGAAGTTTGAAGAAATGCAGTATGATGGAGACTATAGCCAAACAGAATTGAATGAACTGGCACAATGGCCCTATGTGGTATGGGACGCAGAGGTTAATTCTTTGTGGAGCAGAGTCAGCGATACTTTGACCGGTGAGGAAAAGGAAACGGTCTTGGAATGGCAAAGAGCCTATGCAGAAATGTATGAAGATATGGCAACGCTTGCAATCTCCACTTATGCAGATGGAAGTATTTCCGGTTTGCTATATATGGATAAGTTGGCTTATTTTTCAGAAAATCGTGCATACTTATTGGCGGATGTTTTGGCAGAAGCAATCGGTGAAGACTTTACTTTGCCGGAACGTGATATTTATGGATGCTATGCAACTTCTGAAGACAATAAGACGATTTTAAATTATTTCTACGTGGAAGAAGGCATGGAAGCAGATTCTTATTATGCGACGTTAAATGTAGATGGTGTAGGAACGGTGGAAGGAGAAATTTCAGAAGCAAATGGCGTGATTTCTTTTGCCGGTTTGCAGTATGACATTTCTGGTCAACTCACAGAAGGTTGGGATGGTGCCACCTTCACAGTGACGGAAGTCAATGGAGATTTCCCATTCGCGGTAGGGGACGAGTATCGCTTTGATCTTGTATTTTAAGAAATTATGCACGAAATAGTAGTAAAAGGAATGTCGTACGCGACATTCCTTTTTTTGTATAATATGCCAAAGAATTTTAAATTAGTTCTTCGAAAGTTTAGTTAGCATTATCTAACTGAATTGTGTATAATAAGGTGGCATTAAATATAATATTTATTTAGTGTTTCGATTTAAATATTTCATAAGAATGGAGAATCAAATGAAGAAAACAGAATGGTTGATGGCAATACTGTTAGTGATTGTTATGCTGACCGGATGTTTGTTCCATCCATTGGCTCAGTATTATCATGTATTGCTTGCACTTCACAGTTTAGCAGGACTTTTGTTCTTTATCCTTGCTATTGTGCACACAGTGAAGCGCTTTCATCTTTGCAAGAGAAAAGCGTAAAGAAAAGGAGAGGCGAGATGAAAATATTCTGGATTATCTTAGGAACCGTCAGTTTGATTTTAGGAACCGTAGGGATTGTGCTACCGATTTTACCTACCGTACCTTTTTATCTGTTGACAGTTTTTGCCTATGCAAAGGGGTCAGAGAGATTGCATCAGTGGTTTATTGGAACCGAATTGTATAAGAAGCATTTGGAAACCTTTGTTGAGGAAAAGGGCATGACAATGTCTGCAAAAATAAAAATGGTTCTTGTGGTCACAGCCATGATGGGATTTGGGTTTTACATGATGGATGAAGTACCAGTAGGACGTGTAATTTTGGCGATTGTCTGGGTTGCGCATCTCTATATGGTATTCTTCCGCATGAAGACCTTAGAGAGCAAAAAAGAAGAGAAGCAGTTAGATTAAACTGCTTCTCTTCTTTTTTATTTTTTCAATTTTGAAAATTTGATTTTCCAGGGATCTCTGGTGCCAATATTGTAAGCTTTTGCAAAATTCCCCTGATTGATGGCGAGTGCCATGTAATCTAAGGAGTTTACATAAATAATAGGTTCTCCGACCTGTACATCTGCAAAGGTATTGCCATAGGTCACAAAGGAACGATAGATTTTGATTTTTCCGTTTGTGATTGCTACATCCACCGGTTGTCCGGGCTGGAAGGATAAGCTTTCAAAGGCTTCTCTGGAGATGTTGGTCCAAAGGGAACCAAAACGAATATCCAAAGTCTCAATGGTGCCGGCAATGGAAGTCTCGGTTTTCGTAGGATACATGCCCTGCATAATTTTAATTTTATCCAGTGGAATTTGTGGACCGATTTCTTCGTATTTTACCTGACCGGAGGCGAGAAGTGCGCCGGTGTATCCATAAACATCTCTTCCATGGAAGGTGTAGGAATTTTCACTGTTTTCTCTACGTCCAACATCTTCGCTGATTTCGCGAACTTCTTCGATACCAATGGCACGGCCGACGTGGCTTAAAGAGCCGTTGTCCGGAGTGACAATATATTGTCCTTTTTTTGTTTTGGCCACGATGCTACGTCTGGAACTTCCAACCCCCGGGTCTACGACTGTTACAAAAACAGTTCCTTCCGGCCAGAAGGGAACTGCCTGAAATAGACGATAGGATGCCTCATAAGTGTCAAAAGGTGGAATGTCATGGGTTAAGTTATAAATTTTTAAATTCGGATCTACGGAAAGGGCAACGCCGTACATGGCGGCCACTGCTCCATCAGAAATGCCGAAGTCGCTTTGAAAAACCAACATATGATTCATAGGTTAATCCTCCTTTTTTGCAATCGTTATGGTATAGGAAGGTCCAAAATAGACCTGATAGGTGTTCATAAAGTTCCCTTGGGATAGGGCAATGGAAGCATTCATAAGCTCGTTGTTATAAAGAATAGGCTCCCCTTTTTTTACATCTCCAAAGGTTTTACTGAAAACAACAGTGTTTTCAAAAATCGTAGAACCATCTTTCTGAATGGTGATGAAAACCTTGTCACCGTAGGAAAAACCATTGGCTAACATAGCTTCGGTGGAAATATTCGTCCAGCAATTTCCAAAGTTTGGATCGTCGATTTCGATAATGCCCTTTGCAATCCCTTGAGAAACTTCATAGGAAGGAAGGGGAAGCTGTACGATTTCTTCCGGTGCATAGGCGGGACCTACTTCTTCGTAGGTAATTTTGCCGGAGGCTAGTTTTGCAGCACAGTAACCGAACAAATCCCTGCCATGAAAAACACTGGTTCCGCGGGTTTGCGGAAGACGGTTTACGGTTTCATCGATTTCTCGGATTTCTGCAATTCCATGATTTTTTACAATGTGGGTCAAGGCTCCGTTATCCGGAGTGACGATATAATAACCGTCCTTCGTCTTTGCTACGCAAGCTTTTCGGCTGGTGCCTACGCCGGGATCCACGACAGATACAAAAACAGTGCCTTTTGGCCAAAAAGGAACATATTGTTGGAGACGGTAGGATGCACTCCAAATATCATACTGCGGGATTTCATGAGTGGCGGTTATAATTTCCACCTGACGGTCAATGCTGCGCACAACACCGTACATGGATGCCACAGCACCTTCTTTATAAGTAAAATCTGTTTGAAATACCAAAATAGGTAAGATTGTTTCTTCCATAGTTGCCTCCTAAAGAAATGGATTATAGTAAATGCTTTTGTTGATAAAGATTCTTAGGTAAAGAGAAAAAAGCAAGGTGAGAAGACAAACGCCAATGGCAATGTAATCTCCTTTTTTCATGGGCTTTGCTGCATACCAACTTCTTTTCTTATGTTTTCCAAAGCCACGTAAATCCATGGCATTACTGATTAATTCAATACGATCCATGGTGGTAAGAATCAGGGGAACCAAAATCGCTGCAATATGTTTGATACGATCCTTGGTATTTGCTTTTTTGCTTAATTCCAGTCCTCTGGCCTGTTGCGCAAGGGCAATGGTATTGTAGTCCTTGGTCACGTCCGGAAAATACCGTAGGGTCAAGGAGAGTGAAGTGCAAATTTTGTAAGGAACCCCAATTTTGTTTAAGGATGATGCAAATTCACTTGGATTTGTGGTTAGGATAAACACGATGCCCAAGGGAATCACAGACAAATATTTGCTTGTTTTGGTAATCTGGTAAAATAATTGCTCTGCAGTGACAGAATAATTTCCAACAAGGGAAAAAAGAACGTGTTTGGTTCCGTAAATTTCTGTGCCATATTGCGGGGCAAAAAGGTAGGTCAAAACAAAATTAAAGGCTAAGAAAATCCCTACGTAGATTAACATCAAACGGATTTGCAAAAAGGTGATTTTGGCAATACGCATCATGGTAAGGGATAGTATAAATACAAATAAAATCAGACGAATATCATAGGTAAACATCACGGCAGAGGTTAACAGCAAAAAGCAAATCAACTTCGATAAGCCGGATAATTTATGAACAAAGGTGTCTAACTGATTATAGGAAAAAATTTTAAATTTCATGGTTCCGCACCTTTCTGTCGTAATGAATGAAACATTCCACAAATCCCAATGGATCGGAAATTTGACAATGTTTTGCTAAATCAAAAAGAGAAGTTTCTTTGAGATTTGCGCGTTCAATCAGGTCTAAATCACAAAGGACTTCATAGGCCTCTTGATCTGCTAAAAGTGCACCGTCGCTGATGACAACGGCACGGTTGGTGTATTCCAACATCAAATGCATATCATGGGTAATCATGACAATGGTTTGTCCCTGTTCGTTTAATTCTTTTAAGAATTCCATGATTTCAGAATAATGATGATAATCCTGTCCTGCAGTTGGTTCATCTAAAATCAAGATTTTCGGATTTAAAACCAAAATAGAAGCAATGGTGACACGCTTCTTTTGTCCGAAACTTAAGGCGCTGATGGGCCAATTGCGGAATTCATAAAGACCGCAGATTCTTAGAACAGCGTGTACCTTCTCGTTGATTTCTTCTTCCGGGTAATTGCGGATGCGGAGGCCAAAAGCCACTTCATCAAAAATCATGGTTTTGGAAATCATTTGGTTCGGGTTTTGCATTACGATACCAATATAGTTGGCACGTTCGGAAATGGTGTATTGCGCGAGGTCTTCTCCCTGCATCGTGATTTTTCCGTTGTCCGGCTTGAGAAAACCACACAAAATAGAAGAAAAGGTGGTTTTTCCGGCACCGTTTTTTCCAACGATACTGAGCATTTCTCCTTCCCGTACTTCTAAGGAAATATGGGATAAAGTATCTTTTATGCCATCATAAGAAAAAGAAACATCCTCTACTTTTAGAAGTGGTTTGTTGGGTATTTCTTTGGTGCGAATATGATTGGCCTCAAACCAAGATTGTAAGTTGTTTTTGATGGCATCCACACGTAAGGTTTCCAAATAGGCCGGTCCCATCTCGCTTGTCAATTGTATGCCGGCATAGCGACATGCTGTGACATAAAGGGGTTCGCGGATGCCGTATTTTGGTAAAATGCCACTGGCAATGACTTGGTCCGGAGTGCCATTCATCACGATTTCACCTTCGTTCATTACGACGATGCGATCCACATGTCTGTGTAGGACGTCTTCCAAACGATGTTCGATGATAATCACTGTTTTTCCGGTTTTGGAAATGTCATCGATGAGTTCGATAGCCACTTTTCCGGTTTTGGGATCCAGATTGGCCAATGGTTCATCAAATAATAAAATATCCACGTCGTCCACCATGACGCCGGCCAAAGCAACACGCTGTTTTTGACCACCGCTGAGAGAATGGGGATTTTGCTGGATAAAGTCTTCCATACCTACCAGTTCACTGATTTTAGCCACGCGCGCCTTCATCTCTTCCTGTGGGACACAGTCGTTTTCCAAAGAAAAAGCCACATCTTCTCCAACAGATAGACCAATGAACTGCCCATCACTGTCCTGTAGAACGGTACCGACTTCCGCAGATAATTGGAAAATACCGGCATTTTTATTTTCTAAATCCTTGGTTTTTAAGGTTCCGGTGATTTTTCCTTTGTGAGCAAAGGGAATCAAGCCATTGATACAATTACCCAGGGTGCTTTTGCCGGAACCGGAGGGTCCCAGGATCAAGACTTTTTCCCCTTCATAAATGTCCAGATTGATATGCTTCAGGGTAGGCTCACTTTGTTCAAAATATTGAAAACTGTAATCTTCAAATGAAATAACTTTTTTTCTCATAAATAAAAAAGGGGAAGCATGCAATGCATAACTCCCCCAACATTCCTTTTCTTAATCTTCTTTTGCTAAACTGCCTTTTTGTACACGAGTTGCAGCATAAGCTTTCAACAAGATTACGCCAATTACGCCGGTAACAATGGCATTTAAAATGAAAGCAACAACACCCTGTAAGAATACTTTGGATGCCGGTTCACTGTAGATGACGATGTCAAGAACCGGTGCAATCAGGCACCATGCAATGGCATTGGCAATTACAGCAAATAAAACAAACCACAAGATTTCCTTTTTGCCGAAGGTACCTTCTTCTACTTTCGTACCAACTTTTTTTTGTAAAAATCCGATGACAAGTCCGCTGATGCCGGAAGCAACTACCCAGCTCCACCATGGAGAACCATAGGAAATAAAGTCTGATAATGCATGACCAACGAAGGCTACTAAGAATCCTGCCAAAGGTCCAAAGAGGATTGCGAAGAATCCGGATACGCCGTAGGCAATCTGCAAGTTTGTTTCCGGAACCGGTGAAGGTACCTTTACAAAGTAGAATAATACTAAAAAGACAGCGGCCCCAAGACCCGTTGCTACAATTGTTTTTGTTGAGAAATTCAGTTTCATAAAAAACTCTCCCTTCTGTATATTTAACTAAGAACTGTTGCTATTATAGTACAAAAATTCCGAAAGGTATAATTATATTTTTTGTGGGGTGGTTATAAGAAAAAATTATAACTCATGCCCCGATGTAATGAATTAACAACCGGAAGGTATTGGCCACTCCCTTTTTATGGGAACGTTCATATCCATGGGAAGCATAAACCCCGGCGCCAATTAAACCGTGTTTTACATCATATCCTGCGTTCAAGGCGGCATCAGCATCAGAACCGTAATGTGGGTAGACATCTACAGCAAAATCAATGTCATGTTCTTCTGCGGTTTGAATGAGTGCACTGACAACATCGTAATTGTAAGGTCCGGCACTGTCTTTCGCACAAATGGAAACCTGTGTTTCTTTACAATCCAGGCCTTCCCCGATACAACCCATATCTACGGAAAGAATTTCAGTAACACCCTCCGGAACGGTACCGCAAGCCCCGTGACCGACTTCTTCATATACGGTAATGTGGTGGTAGATTTTTCTTTCCGGTGTCAGGTGGTTGTCTGCTAAGTATTTTGCCTGTCCCAGTAAGATGCCGACAGATAATTTATCATCTAAGAAACGGCTCTTGATATAGCCGGATTCTGTAATGCGGGTACGCGGCTCGAATGCGACAATATCTCCCACCATAATGCCAAGATTTTTGGTGTCTTCTTTGGAGGAAACGTCTTCATCCAGGACGACTTCCATGCCGGAAAAGGCACGTTCTGTTTTGGAATAATCGCCGTTTACATGAATGGAGGCATCGTTTAATTGAAAGGTTCCTTCGTAGGTTTTTCCTTTACGGGTGTAGATGCGACAGTTTTCTGCCTCCCCATTGTTGGGATTCATGCCACCTAAAGGAGTGAGTTCCAAGTTGCCGTTTTCCTTGATGCGAGAAACCATGCCACCCAAGGTGTCCATGTGGGCTTCAATCAACAAGGCATTGTTGTCGTCGTTTCCACCCAGGTCTACGAGAAGACCACCTTTGGTAGTGAGAATCGGATGATATCCTAAGGCTTCGTATTCTTTCTTTAAGTGAGCAGCAGCCTTGGCGGTAAAGCCGGTCGGACTGTCTACGGATAAAATATCTACTGTTTGTTGCATCATATAATCTATATAGTTTTCTATGTTCATGTTTCATGTTCCTTTCTTTGTGATTCTCTAGCCATAATTCTAGCATACTTTTTCCTTGTTTCGTGATAAAATAGGTGTAACTAGAAATAAAAATGGGGGTTTTTATTTATGGAATTTAGGGGAAGAAAACCAAACTATGGGATGTTATCCCGTATGTTGTATGGTATGGCAGAGTTTTACAATGGGGGAGCCTTTGTCATCATCAACACCTTTTTCTCAGTGTTTTTGATTCGGGCACTGGGAATGCCGGCGGCGCTGGCAGGTACGATTCCTTTGGTAGGAAAGGTATGGGATGCGATTACCGACCCAATCATGGGAAATATTACGGATCGCACCGTATCTCGTTTTGGGGCAAAACGATTTTATATTCTAATCGGTGGTGTGGTGTCAGCAGTGACCTTTGTGCTGATGTGGCTGACCATTCCCACAGATTCTGTTTGGTCGCAGTATTTCTTTTATCTGGCCATGTATTGTTTGTTTTCCACAGGTTTTACCATTTTAATGGTGCCATACAACGGATTGCTACCGGATATGGTATCTGATTATGGAACACGTTCTAAATTTTCCAGCATTCGTATGGTCTGGTCTACGTTAGGTTCTATGGTATGCGGCTTGGTTCCGACCTTTATGATTCGGGATACCTTAGATACCAAGTCCTATTTGACCTGTGCCTTGCTTTTTGGATTTTTATTTTTTGTGGTTTCTATGTGTACGTTTGCAGGCACTTGGGAATTACAAAAAGAGCCGGTTCGCACCAGCTTAAAAGAAAGTTTTCCACAGGCTGCCAGTGTATTTCAAAACCGTTCCTTCCGTTTGTTTATCGGACTTTATTTATTTGGACAGTGCGGTATGGATTTTGTGTCCGGCATGGCGGTATATTATGTGTCAGAAGTATTGAACGGTTATGAAAATGGCTATTTCACGTATTTGATGGCAGTGCTTTTGGTGGCGCAGTTGGTAGGTATGTTGATTTTCGGTGTGATTATGAGTCGGACCTCAAAACGTTTTACAATTCTTTTGGGTGCACCCATTCGTTTGCTTGGAACCTTGGGCTTGTTGGCGTTTTCATATGAAGGAGCATCGATTGTGCCGATTCTTTGCTTGACGGCACTCATTGGACTGGGAAATGCCGGTACTTTGACCAGTATTTTTGCAATTATGGCGGATATGGCAGATGTGGATGAGTTGATTACTTCCATCCATAGACCTGGGATTGTATCCGGAATGGCCACGTTTGCCAGAAAGGTGTCTTCCGGACTTTCTGCAGCCATTATCGGATTACTCCTTTCTGCGGTAGGTTATGATGAAGTGATTGCTTCCTCCGGAGGCCGTCAATCCTTAGCTACCCAGCAGGGAATCGCTATGATATATATTTGTGTGCCTGCAATTTTGATTACGTTGTTGTGGATCACTGGGGTGTTATTCCCGATTACAGAAAAAGAATTTGCAATTATTAAAAAGGATGTAGCCAGAAGAAAAGGAGACGAAGACTCTGTGGCAACAGAGGAAGAACGTCGCGTTTGTGAAAAGGTTACCGGTTTTTCTTATGAAAAACTTTGGAATACAGAGAATACGAAATTAGGAAAGAAGGACAGATAATTATGGAGCAACCATTGATTTGGGCCCATCGTGGAGCCAGCGGATATGCACCGGAAAATACCTTGCCATCCTTTCAAAAGGCAGTGGAGATGAAGGCAGATGGTGTGGAACTGGACATTCAGCTTACCAAGGATGATGTGATTGTGGTATGCCATGATGAAAAAGTAAATCGTACCAGCAATGGAAAAGGTTGGATTAAGGATTTTACTTTTGAAGAATTACGCAAATTGGATTTTTCCAACAAAAAACCGGAGTATGCAGGAGTACAGATTCCTACCATGGAAGAAGTGTTTGATCTGCTGAAAGACACGGGGTTGACCATTAATATTGAATTAAAAACCGGTGTGGTTTTTTATCAGGATTTGGAAGAAAAGATTTTGCGTATGGCACAAGAAAAGGGTTGGGAAGACCGTGTGATTTATTCTTCCTTTAACCATGCTTCCATGAAGAAATTAAAGGCATTAAATCCAAATGCAAAAGCAGGACTGCTTTATGCAGACGGTACCATAAATATGCCGACCTATACCAAGGAGTTGGGGATGGATGCCATTCATCCGGCACTTTACAACTTGCAGTATGAGGGTGTTGTCGAAGAGTGTAAACAGTTGGGATTAAAAATAAATACCTGGACTGTGAATGAAGAAGAGCATTTGCTGTTTGCAAAACAGTTTGGGGTAGATGCAGTGATTACCAATTACCCGGATCGGGCAAGGAGATTATATTACGGAGAGTAAGCTTATGGGGGATGTTGATTTTTTAATTGGGGAGCAGGATTTTATTCCAACGATGTTGGGAGAAGGCAAAGTTTGGAGAGACCAATATGTAAAGGATGGAGATATCGCTAGTTTTGATGGTGTTGCGCTGCATTATTACATGGCGGTTCCGGAACAACCCAAGGGTGCCATTGTTATGGTTCATGGTTTCTGTGAGTTTTGGGGAAAATATCACGAAATGGCATGGTACTTTTGGAAATTGGGCTACAGTATTTTCTTTTTGGAACAAAGAGGGCATGGACTTTCAGAAGGAAAAGTCAAAGAATTTGATGTCGTCCATATTGGAAATTACAAAACCTATGTAAGAGATTTGCATGAGTTTATGGAACAACTGGTATTGCCGAATAGCGAAGGGTTGCCGTTGGTTATGTATGCACATTCTATGGGTGGCGCCATAGGTGCATATTTCTTGGAAACTTACCCGGAATATTTTGGAGCAGCGGTATTAAGTTCTCCCATGCTAAAAATGAAAGCTGACAAGTATCCGGCCATTGTTCCGTATTTGATTGGCATTTATGGAAAATTAAGCGGAAAAGAAAAACGAATTGCTCCGGGACAAAATCATTTTGATGGAATACCGATTTTTGAAAAAAGCAGTACGTTATCAAAGCCTCGTTATGATTATTTGTTTGATCAGAGATTGGAAAACAAAGACTATCAGACCTATGGAGCTTCCTTGGGCTGGGGCGTTGCCAGCATGAAAGTGAGCCGGAAAATAAAAAAGGAGGCGCACCAAATCAAAATTCCTCTGACTATTTTTGCAGCAGGGAAGGATCATTTGGTGGACCCCCAGGGGTTTGAGGATTTTAAACAATTGGTTCCTCAAACCAATATTCGCTGGTATCCGACCTCCAAGCATGAGATTTTCAATGCAGATGAGGAGGTACGGTATAAATACTATCAGGAACTCTTCCAAATTTTAGAAGAGTATTTTAGGGACCTTACAGAGTAAGGTCCCCTTCTTTTACCCAGCCAAGGCGAAGTGCAATGGCGTGGAAGATAGGACAAAGAATTGCTGGAAGGATAAAACAAATGCAAAGTAATCCAATCCAGTCAAAAGCAGTAATGGCGGATTTGGTGCCGGTGGCAATGTCATTTACCCAACCGGTGTAGACACCAATTTGACCGACAAATCCACAAGTTCCCATGCCGGAAGCAACAGGAGTTCCATTCATTTCCAAATGGAAAAGGCAAGTCGCTAAGGGGCCGGTTATAGCGGAACAAAGAATGGGAGCAATCCAAATTCTTGGATTTTTTATGATATTTCCCATTTGCAACATGGAAGTACCAATTCCTTGAGAAATTAAGCCACCCCACTTGTTTTCCTTAAAACTCATGACAGCAAAACCGACCATTTGTGCGCAACAACCGGCAACCGCAGCACCTCCGGCAAGTCCGGTGAGGCTGAGAGCAGCGCAGATGGCAGCAGAAGAAATGGGTAAGGTTAAGGCAATTCCTACAATAACGGATACCAAAATACCCATGAGGAAAGGTTGCTGATTGGTAGCCCACATAATGAGGGAACCGACTTTCATAGCTGCAGATCCAAGCGTAGGTGCAAGAACTGCGGCAATACCTGTTCCGATACCGATGGTCACTAAGGGGGTGACTAAGATATCAATTTTTGTTTCTTTGGACACCATTTTTCCAAATTCTGAGGCAATGATGGCTACAAATAAAACGGCCAAAGGGCCGCCGGCACCACCTAATACGTTAGAAGCAAATCCGACAGGAATTAGAGAAAATAACACCAAAGGTGGGCACTTTAAGGCAGTACCAATGGCAACGGCCATAGCCGGACCGCTCATAGCAGTAGCAAATCCACCGATGGTATAGCCGGTTTCTCCGATTTCATTCATCAAAAACGGAATTTGTAGTTGGGTTCCAAGGGTATTTAAAATCGTTCCGATTAAGAGGGAACAGAAAAGACCTTGTGCCATCGCACCAAGGGCATCCACAAAGTAACGTTTTACGGAAATTTCAATGTCTTTCCGTTTGCAAAAAGCTTTCCACTTTTCCATAAAATCTCTCCTTTTTTTGAATCTGTATAGTATTATACCTAATTTTATATTTAGAAAAAAGAAAAAGTACTTGCATAAATATACAAAGCAGAGTATGATACCAACGGACAGGAAACTGTTACTATTAAAAATTTGCAGAGTAGATTTCGAAGCGTTAAGTGCCGAGTGAACAGGGAGTTGTCATTTGGACGAAGGGTAACCGCGGTTTCGAGGTCGCATCCCGCTGCTACATATGAGAGTGTTTATGCACTTCCCATGTAGACAAAAGGAGACTGCAAGGGAGGTGCTTTTTTATGCGTAAATTAAGAAACACAAAAGTACTGACATCTGCAGCTATGTTGTCAGCCATTGGAATTTTATTGGGCTTCTTTAAAATTTCAATTTCGCAAATCATGGAAATCCGGTTTGGAGGACTCCCCATTGGTGTGGGTAGTTACTTGTTTGGACCGGCAGTTGGAGCCGTAATCGGCGCCATCGCAGACATTGGAGGCTACATTGTAAAACCTACGGGTCCATTTTTCCCGGGCTTTACCATTAGTGCCATTGTTACCGGTATTATTTTTGGCCTTGTATTGCACAAGAAAAAGGTAACCATTTGGCGCGTATTTGTAGCAGAATTGATACATACCGTGATTGTAAATGTAATTTTAAACGGTATCTGGTTAACGATTCTTTATAACAATGCTTTTTGGGCTGTATTAGGAAGTCGTTTGTTAAAACAGATTATTATGCTCCCAATTCAGACGGCCATGTTATATGTATTGTTACAAGCTGTGTGTCGAGTAGGAATTACAGAAAAGACAGCAGAAGCAGAAGGCTAAAAGGAAAACCACTGTTACTTCAAAAAAGAAGTAATGGTGGTTTTTTATTGCCCTCTTGCAAGGATGGTTTTATAATGTTATACATAAAAGTAAAGTAGTTTACGAAATGCTAAAATTAAATTGGAGGGGATTTTTATGAGGAGGAGATGTATTACATTGGTTCTTGGCGCACTCATGGCAACGACGATGTTGGGCTGTGGGGAACCGGAAGAAATTGTGCTGACCAAATGTGAGGGTGGAAACCCATTGGTGTCCGACAACCAGGACTATACCTATGGAGGCGACCCATCGGTCCTAGTAGATGGAGATACGGTTTATTTGTACACAGGACATGATGCATCCACAGATGCGGAAGTGGAAAGTTCTATTTACAATATTCCGGAGTATTTGTGTTATTCCTCCACGGACCTGGTGAATTGGACCGACGAAGGGGTAGTTATGACCATGGATACGGTGGAATGGGCCGGGGATGACACGTCTGCCTGGGCTAGTCAGGTCGTGAAGTATCAGGAAAAGTATTACCTGTATTATTGCAGCTGGGATAAGAGTGGCAAGCAAAGCATAGGGGTAGCAGTGGCAGACAGTGCCACGGGACCATTTGTGGATATCGGAGAACCCTTGGTGCGTGGAAGTATTACGAAACCGGCCACTAGCACCTACAATGATATTGATCCTACGGTTTGGGTGGAAACGGATGAGAACGGGGAAGAACACCGATATTTAGCTTGGGGCAATAGCTTATTTTATGTATGTGAGTTAAACGAGGACATGATTTCTGTTACCGATGTGAATGGGGATGGAGAACTAACCAGTGGAACTACCGCCGGGGAGGATGATATCATCATGAGAACAGCAGGTTTGGATCAATATACAGAGGCTCCATGGATTTATCGTAGACAGGATGAAAATGGAGAATATTATGGGGATTATTACCTGTTTTTTGCCCATCAATGGAGGGAATGCATGGCATATGCAACAACGGATGATTTGCTATCCGGCACTTGGTCCGATACCCATTTGATTATGTATCCAACAGCCACTTCAAATACCAATCATATGGCAGTATTTGATTTTCAAGGAAAAACCTACTTTGTGTATCACAATGGCTCTCTTCCGGCAGGAAGTGGATTCCGGAGAACGGCTTGCATTGTGGAATTGGAGTTTGAAGAGGATGGTAGCGTGACATTTATGGAAGAAAGTGCATCCGGTATTTCCGGAGATACGGTGTCATGGACTACGACGGACGGAGAGACGGTAAGTCACGAAACCTTTGTAAATTCTTCTGCTGATGCGGATTACCCATACACAGATATTGCAATTGGCTCTGCCTTAGGAGACACAGAGACAGATGGACTTTGGGTGCTACGGGCTGGAAAGGCAGATGCAGAGCAGGAAGCCTATGTGTCTATAGAATCCGAAAATAAGCCGGGGTTATATGTGACAGTAAATAGTGATAATAGTGTGACTTTAGCTCAGGATACAACCGCGTCAGAGGATATGGCGGCAAGACAGACCTTCCGTACAGTCACCGGTCTAGCGGATCGGGAAGGGGTTAGTTTTGAAAGTGTTTCTTCTCCGGGTATGTATGTCACCTTGGTAGATGGAAAATTAGCCATTACAGAAGGAACAGACAAAGAAAATGCTACATTTTATATAGTTGAATAGCCTTATAAAAAAAATCTAAATTATCTTAAATGTGCGTAAATCCAGCAAATTTGGGGTTTTGGTGTGCTAAAATTGATATGCGTATGACAATAGCAAAAGGGTTTTTAGACGCTTGGAAAGGAGACATTATGCAGATATCAATCGGTACATCCACAAAAGCAAATGTTGAAGCAGCTGTTGCAGAAGTAACAGCAAAGGCAGGTGCTCCCAATTTGCTGGTTTTACTCTCATCTTATGAACAGCAGAAAGAAGCTTCTGAACTTATTTCTCAGCAATTCCCGGGAGTTCCATTAATCGGGACAAGTACAATTTCCTATTTTGAATCAGAATCCTCGGATTCCCGCATGCTTTTGATTGCCTTTGGCAGTGACGTAGATGCGCAGGTTGGCATTCTTCGGAATCTTTCCACAGCACCACTGTTAGACATAGCTGCCATGGAAGAAAAAGTAAGAAAAATCCAGGCAGGGGATCGCAATACCATTTGTTTGGAATTTTGCACCAACGATGAGGAGCGCTTAGTCACTACTATGAATGTGGCCTTGGAGCATGCAAAGATTCCTATTGTAGGTGGCACCATTTTCGGTTATCCAGATGGGGCAACCCCATATGCAATGTTAAATGGTGTGTTATATGAAAATGCATGTTGTTATGCATTGATTAAGAATAAATCCGGAAAGATTCGAACTTATTCAGAAAATATATATGGACCAATGGAATGCGGAAAAACACATATTGCTACAAAAGTAAATGGTGCCAATAAGGAATTGATTTCCTTGGACGGACGACCGGCAGCCGATGTATATTGTCAAGACGCAGGCGTGAGCAGAAATGAATTGGTCAATAATGTATTAACCAACCCTTTGGGACGTGTGGTAGGAGAAGAAATCTTCATTACCAGTCCATATGCCATTGGCGGAAACGGTTCCTTAATCAACTATAAAAAGGTAAATGAAAATGATACCATTCAGGTTTTGGAATTAAAGGATTACGATGCCATTGGTGCAGAAACCAGAGCAACCATAAGAGGAGAAAATAAAAAGATTTCCTTTATTTTCTCTGTAAACTGTATTTATAGACATTTGTTATATACCAATAGAGGCTATTTAACAGAGTTTTTGACGGATATGAAATCCGTAGGCCCTCACATAGGTATTGTTGGTGGAGGCGAACAATATAAGAAACAGCATGTAAATCAGACCATGGTTTGCGCAGTATTTGAATAGGGGGTAATACGATGGGATTATTCGGAAAAAAGACAGATGAAGTACAAAAAAAAGTAGAACAAAAACCTACCGGAGAAAAGCATCCGGATTTCGAAGCGCAGATGAAAGCGTTACGCGAAGTGGGACGTTTTTCCATTGAGCAAAAGGAAAAACTACAGGCGGAAGAAGCAGTTACGATTCGTGGAATTGAGACGATACAGGAATCTTTCGCCATTGTAGAAGATAAATATAGCGATATTTCTGATTCGGTAATAGGTTTCCAGGAACAGTTTCGAAACATCGAAGAGATTACCAAGGCTTTTGATGGTATCGTAAGAAAACTTGTAAGCACTGCGGATGAATCTCATGACGGTATGGAAAAGGTAGATGAAAGCTCCGGTTCCGTATCGGATACCATTGAAGAAATGGAGCAGGTTTTTGAACAGTTCCAGCATAGTTTTGACGACATTCGTGAAAAAGTAGAACAAATTGGCGGTTTTGCCAGTCAAACAAACCTGTTGGCATTGAATGCGAGTATTGAAGCGGCACGTGCCGGAGAAGCAGGACGTGGATTTGCAGTTGTTGCGGACGAAGTTACAAAACTGTCAACAGAAATTCAAGGTGTGGTTACAGCCATTCGAGACAGTATGAAAGAACTGAATGACAACAATAATCGTTTGGTAGAATCCATTGGTCATACGAAGGATGCGATTGAGACCTCTCATCAGAGTGTGGTGGAGACCCAGGAAGTGGTTTCGTCCATCAAAGATGTTGCCAATGAAGTAAATGGACAGAGCGAGCAAATGGCTGACGTATTTAGTAAATGTGAAGAATCCATTGATCGTATTTCTGACAATATTGACGATTCCAAACGTTACTTTGAAGATGTAGAACATGACATTGAAGATATCAAAGTGAAGATTACAGAAAAGGGATTCATGTTTGAAGATATGAATCATGTTTTGGAACAGATTGATCCATTGACACATTTTAAATCATAAAGGATGAGGTGTTTTGAGTTATGAATAAATCAAAAAAATCACTGATGGGTACCTTGCTGGGACTCGTCATGGGTTCTCTGATTATCGTTGGAGGAGTTACATTATTTTTAGGCGTATATAATATGAGAACCGGTATGGAAGACGAAGTAGAGACCGGTGTCGCTGCAGCATGTAAGATGTATGCAGAAGTATTAAAATATTCTGCCGGAGAAGTGGATGAGGGTGACAACATCGAAGCAGATATGGCAGAGTATACAGGATATGATTACACGTTCTTCGTTGGTTCCACACGTATCAGATCCAGTATTGATGGAGTAGTGGGAACGGAAGCATCCGATGCGGTAGTAGAAACAGTCATTAATCAAGGCCAGAGTTATCAGGCTAGCGATGTAAATATTAATGGAGATTTATATTATGTAGCATACGAACCTTTGGCAGGCGAAGATGGAGACATCTTTGGTATGGCTTTTGTAGGAAAAAAGAAAGCTGAGGTTATGGGTTATATCAACTTGCGTATGTTCATTATGCTGGCTGCAGCTATCGTTATTATGATTATTGTTCTTTTGGTTTCTATCCAGATTACCGTTGGTATTGTGAGAGCAGTAAAAGCAAACGTGGCCGGAGTTACCCAGATGGCAGAAGGAAATCTTTCCTTAGATATGGGTGAGAAGGTAATGAAACGGCAGGATGAGCTGGGAGATATGTCCAGGGCTCTGCAGGATATGGCTGAGCGGTTACAAGGTGTTATTGGAAAAGCAAGAGTATCCTCTGATGAAGTGGATGATTCCGCAGGATATCTTTCCAGCACAGCACAGACTATTTCCGCAACAGCAGACAGTGTTACGGAAGCCATTACCATGGTAGCAAATGGTGCCACCAATCAGGCACAACAGTTGCATGATGCTGTAGAAAGTGTAAATGATATTAATGATGCCATTCAGTTAATTACGCATAATACAGATACCATGAATGAACTTGCAGAATCTATGCAGACAAATTCAAAGGCAAGTTCTGAATCATTAACAGAGCTTCGTGTATCTACAAGAGAAACCATTTCTTCAATTGATGGAATTGTAGAATTGATTGGAAATACTAATAATGCAGTTACTACCATTAGTGAAGCGGTTACAATTATTGACTCTATTGCAAGCCAGACTAATTTACTTTCCTTGAATGCAAGTATTGAAGCGGCACGTGCCGGAGAAGCAGGACGTGGATTTGCAGTTGTTGCGGATGAAATTCGCGAACTTGCAGATCAGTCAGCCGAGGCAGCACGTAATATTCAGGAAGCCATGAGAGGATTGGCAGCAGATTCCAACCAGACCATGGAGCAGGCCGGTGGTGTACAGGAAACAGTTAGCAAACAGAGAAGCATTATTCATACAACGATTGAGCAAGTAAATAGTTTGATTTCCGATATTGATAAATCGATTGCCTTGACAAAAGAAATCGCAGAAAATGTTGGAAAGTCCGATGCTGCAAGAGAAGTCATTGCAGATACCATTTCTTCTTTGTCTTCTATCTCACAGGAGAATGCAGCAAGTTCCGAAGAAACAAGGGCATCTATGCAGCAACTGTCTGATACCGTTGGGGAATTGTCTGATAAGGCAAGTAGCCTGAATGATATCGCAAAAGGATTGGAAAAGGAAATGTCCTTTTTTCAATAAATAAAATATCTTCCAATAAAAAATGCAGGAGCAATAGGCTCCTGCATTTTGCGTGTTAAAAATTATTTTAAGAATCCAAATCCGCGAACGATTGGAAGTTCAACTGCTTTTCCGCCGCATACATGGAAGAAACCAATGATACGTACTACGAAAAGAATCACTGCACAAACAGCAGCTGCAATTGGAACGATTACTGTCCAGCAAAGAATCAATGTAATGATGCTAAGTAAGATTTCACAAACAGAAATCTTTAACATCTGACGTACATGGAAATTAGAATACTTGGAATCTTTTGCAAGGATTGCACAGAAGAAAACACCAAGTAAGCCACACAAATATGGTAACATAGCAATAACTTTGTTTTCGCTGATATCCTTTGCATCCATTTCTGCTGTGTGATCAAATGGATTTACTACATATGGCTGACCGTAAGGTGGTACCTGCTGTCCATTTGGTGCTGCCTGTTCATTTGCTCCCTGTCTCTGTTGTCCGCAAGATGGGCAAACAAAAATGTTGTCGTCCATAGCGGTTCCGCATTTTGCACAATATTTCATAACATATCTCCTTTAAAATAACATTTATGTCTCAATTATAGGTAATTGTTATTTGAAATGCAAACTTTTTTTGAGGATGGGTAGCGTAAAAATGTTCTCGGAAAAAATAGAATAGAATTATCCTTCAGATTTGATTAAGATATTTGCTTATTCATTCTACATCATTTGTCCTAAAATCGAAAGAAAGATCGAATTAGGATATTTCCAGCTCTGATTTTGGCGTACTTTTAAGTACGACAAATAATCCTTCTTTTGCTTGTTCATATTTTATCTGCCTTGAAATGGGTGTCAAGGACTTTAGCCCTTTGGGTGCTCTGCATCCTTGAGCCCATTTCTAAAGGCAGATACACTGTAATCAAGCAAAGGAAAGATTTATTCTGTGCTTGCGCACATCTTTTATCGTCGCAAGACATGATCTCTTATATTTTTCCGTTCAAATAGAACCATAATCGTTTCTTACTTTGTAGCGACAATGTATGATTCATCTGTTCTGCATATTTTCCGTATTCGTTTTCTAGTTTTGTCCTTCTACGTTTTTCTAATACCGCACTAGCCCCTAAGATTACTTCTTCTGTTCCTGCAACCATCGGAAGTTCTTCTTTTTGATACTTTGCAAGCTCCAGCATATCGCCGCCATTATAGTAATACTCTCTTAAATGGGCCATCTGTGAGCCTCCATGGCGACTCCATCCCATTGCCTGCGTGCTCATTCGGCTAGATAGTACATGATACACATGCCCCTCTGCGGAGCAAGACTTTACTCCTTCCTTGCGCATTAGTCGATATTTCGCTGCCATCCAGTTGGATGAAATATAACCGGCCTCCTTATCTATTCGCTCCATGACTTTTTCTGAACTAGCGCATGATTTTAATCTTTCAATCACCTCGTAAAAATCGTTTTTATTTTTTCTCCGGATGCAATTCCTCAGTTCTGCAATAGCATCTTCTCTCGAATCTTTCATATGTCTTGTTAACCGCATAAAGCTTTGTGATAAATGAAACTCATCTAACACAAACATAGTCTTCTCAAAGCCGTAATGACCTGATTTTATCCATGGTCCGCCATCAGAGTTTATATAAATTCGTTTTACTTTTTCTAAGTCATAGGTAGCGTCGATATATGAGAATACTTCTTTCCATAGTCCCTTATTGTCTTGCTCAGTGCCACGGCAGAAATAGTGTGCATTTACAAGTCTGTTTCGCTTGCTTTTTGGTGCTTCCGGGACGATATCTTCAAACACATATATAATCTTATTTATTGCCCCATTGCACTTTCGACCATTCTCACTTATCGGAATATCGCCTTTTTTGTTTTGAAACTGCAAGTGATAGTGATCTTCGTCTGCATCGATATATAAATAATCAACTACCTTTTTTACTTCTGGGATTTGAAAGTTTTTAGGAAATTTTATCTGATGTAAGACGTTTTTTACAGTACCCTTTGTGACGCCTTCCGGGCAGGCCATTTCACCACCTTTTCGATAAGAGGTTTGTACCGCTTCCCGATAAATGTTTGCCTTTACATCCTCTGTCATAGTTTGATTTGGTTCCAGACCCAAAACCTGATCCAGCAAGTAACAATAAGTGGGCTTTCCTTCCTCATCTAATTCGATTTTTGATTTATACAAGGTTTTCGAGTATATGACTTCTCCCACTGATGTAAGCAACTTTTTCTCGTCCTCTTTATGATCCACATACCATTTTTCTTTTCTTTTTGGATTCTGATAGATGACATCATCCAGCTCCTGAATAACGTTTTGAATGAATTTACGTGCAAGTTCATCCGTTTCTTTTCTGGTGGAAAGCACGAACTCTGCAAGATTCTGAGGATTTTTATAAAAATCATTTTTACTTTTGCTCAATTTTTTGATGAATTCCTCGGCCATATAGTCTATAATTGTTTGCATAAAAAGAACACCCTTTCTTTGAAGTATTTTTTTGAGTAATTAATACCTTAACATAAGAAGGATGTTCTTTTTTCTTTTTTATTCTATTTTTCCGAGTAAAATTT
>JAZOTM010000012.1:0-91566 GCA_045657625.1 Lachnospiraceae bacterium | reverse complement strand
TTTTTTTATATCATAGGAAATTCCATTCCTATGATATAAAAAAGCGCTCCGCTATGGAAGCGCACGCGCGCGAGATGTAAATGTTGCATAAATGCAACCGCGCTTGGCGCGAGAATGTCGCATGCGACATTCTTTCTTGTGTCATAGAGAAGAAATTTCTATGATAAAAACGCTCCGCGAGGGAGTCAAGTACAGAGACAAGAATTCCTTGGCTGCAAAATTGATTCCTGTGGTGGAAAAGAAGCAAGAAAAATAGGACAGAAAATTTACATTTTTTCGCAGTATTATTATAATAAAATGTAGAATAACGAACAGGAGGAATGGGACATGAAAGATACAAGAGTAGACTTTTATCGAGGTGTACGGGAACCGAAAATTATCCCTTATACACATCATGTAAAATATTATGAAACGGACCAAATGGGCATTGCCCACCATTCCAATTATATACGTTGGATGGAAGAAGCCCGTATGGATCTGATGGAACAAATGGGTTATAGCTATAAAGAAATGGAAGAATCCGAGATTATCAGTCCGGTGATTTCCGTAATGTGTGATTATAAGAGTATGACACATTTCAACGACACAGTCGTGATTGAAACCCGTATTTCCTACTACAACGGTGTGAAATTACAGGTGCAGTATCGTATGACGGATCAGGAAACCGGAGAATTACGTGCCCTGGCAAAAAGTGAACACTGTTTTCTAAATCGTTCCGGAAAACCTTTATCATTAAAGAGATCTTATCCGGAAATCGATACGAAATTTTTCCAATTTTATGACCCGGATGAGGATGAGTAATGCAAGAGAAGTTATTATTAATTGATGGACACAGTATTTTAAACAGAGCGTATTATGGCTTGCCGCCAATGACCAATAGTGAAGGCCTTCATACAAATGCGGTATATGGCTTTTTAAATATTTTGTTTAAGATTATGGAGGAAGAAAAGCCGGATTATTTAACGGTGGCTTTTGATTTGTCCGCCCCTACATTCCGCCACAAAATGTACGCGGAATACAAGGGAACCAGAAAGGGAATGGACCCGGAATTAAGGGAACAGGTTCCTGTTATGAAAGAAATGTTACAGGCC
The DNA here is from genome assembly GCA_045657625.1 of Lachnospiraceae bacterium. GTDB lineage: Bacteria > Bacillota > Clostridia > Lachnospirales > Lachnospiraceae > JAZOTM01. The sequence continues at coordinate 90,475 of JAZOTM010000012.1, read as the reverse complement.
ATGGGCGTCGTGATTGTACAAAAAGAAGGATACGAAGCCGATGACTTGCTTGGTACCATTGGACGCATGGGAGAGGAAAAGGGACTTTTGGTTTCTACAGTTTCCGGCGACCGCGATTTGTTACAGTTGGCTACAAAAAAAGTACAGATTCGTATTCCAAAGACAAAACGTACCGGAACCGAGATCGAAAATTATTTTGAAGACGATGTAAAAGAAAAGTATCAGGTGACTCCAAAAGAATTCATTGATTTGAAAGCTTTGATGGGGGACACCTCTGACAATATCCCGGGGGTTCCCGGAATCGGAGAAAAAACGGCTACTGCTTTGATTATAAAATATGGCAGTATTGAAAATGCCTATGCCCACGTGGAGGAGATTACGCCAAATCGCGCAAAGACCAATTTGCAAGAACATTATGATATGGCTGAGATGAGTAAAGTGTTGGCTACCATTGATACCCACGCAGACATTACCTATGATTTTGAGGAAGCTAGGGTAAAGAATTTGTTTACGCCGGAAGCCTATGCCCTGTGTCAAAAATTGCAGCTGAAGAATATGTTGAAAAAATTTGACGGGGTAGTGGCAGAACAAGTACAGGAAGAGCCGCTTTCTTTTTCCGTAGAAACTGATTTGACCCAGGCAGAATCCTTATGGGAAGCTTATGGGAAAGCACCATTCGGTTTTTGGTGTATGCAGGAGGCTGGTACCTTTTATGGTGTGGCCGTATCGGATGGAGAACAGGCGCACTTTTTCCCGGTGGAAGGTTTTTTGACCCAAGACTATTTGTGCGGCAAGTTACAGGCAGCTTTGCAGCAGCAGGTAGGAGCCACCTTGGGATTAAAAGCGCAGCTTCCATACATACAGGAGGAAGATGCGAAAAAGTTCTTTGATGGAGAAATTGCAGCGTATTTATTGAATCCGTTGATTGGGCATTATGCGTATGACGAAATTGCACAGTTGTATTTAAGTAAGTCTTTCCCGGATGGACCGACTTTAATCGGCAAAAAGGGTCTTGCTGCAGCAGAAGCGGAAAAACGTGTGGAATATGCTTGCTACCACGCGTTAGTAGCTGCAAAGACACGGGGAATTTTGGAAGAGGCATTAAAGGAACGCGGGATGGACCGCTTGTTCTATGAGTTGGAAATGCCTTTGACTTTTGTTCTCGCCTCTATGGAAAAAGAGGGTATTATCATGGATGCGGATTTATTGGCGTCCTACAGTGAAATGCTTGGCAAGCATATGGAGGAATTGGAAAACAGAATTTATGCTGCAGCCGGTGAATCCTTCAACATTAATTCTCCGAAGCAGTTGGGTGAGATTCTGTTCGTAAAAATGGCAATTCCAAATAAAAAGAAGACAAAAACCGGATTTTCTACGGCAGCGGATGTTTTGGAGAAGTTGGCCCCGGATTATCCGATTATTTCCGATATTTTGGAATATCGTACCTATTCCAAATTGAAATCGACCTATGCAGATGGATTGCCGGCCTTTTTGGCGGAAGATGGAAGAGTGCATAGTACGTTCCAGCAGACAGTGACTGCTACAGGACGTTTAAGCAGTACGGATCCAAACTTGCAAAATATTCCAATGAAAACAGATTTGGGAAGACAAATCCGCAAGGCTTTTTTGCCGAAGGAAGGATTTGTATTTGTAGATGCAGATTATTCGCAGATTGAGTTGCGTGTGATGGCACATATGTCCGGAGATGAAAATTTGATCGCCGCTTATAAGAGTGCGCAGGATATTCACCGTATGACAGCGTCTCAGGTATTCCATGTACCATTTGATGAGGTAACCCCATTACAGAGACGAAATGCGAAGGCCGTTAACTTTGGAATTATTTATGGAATCAGTTCCTTTGGCTTGAGTCAGGATTTAAGTATATCCACAAAGGAAGCAAAGGCTTATATTGATCGTTATTTTGAAGTATATCCGGATATGCATGCCTTTATTCAGGGACTTGTGGAACAGGCCAAGGAAACGGGAGAAGTCACCACGATGTATGGACGTATTCGTCCGATTCCGGAACTTTCTTCCAGCAACTTTATGCAGCGTAGTTTTGGTGAACGCGTGGCTATGAATTCCCCGATTCAGGGAACTGCAGCGGATATCATTAAGATTGCGATGTTGCATGTTTATGAAAGATTGAAAAAAGAAGGTCTGGAATCAAAATTGATTTTACAGGTACACGATGAACTTTTGATTGAAGCCAAGGAAAGTGAAGTGGAACAAGTGACCTTGATTTTAAAAGAAGAAATGGAGCAGGCAGCCCGGTTGTCTGTACCGCTGGAAGTGGATATGCATCAGGGCTCAGATTGGTATGAAGCAAAATAATATGAAATTTGTGGGGATTACCGGTGGCGTTGGTGCCGGGAAAAGCACGGTTTTATCCTATTTGAAGAGTTTGGCGCATACAAAGGTTTTGCTGGCAGATGAGGTGGCGCATCTTTTGATGGAGCCGGGAACCGACTGCTATGCAGAATTGCAGAAAGCCTTTGCAGAGGATGCTATTTTCGATGAAAATGGACGAATTGTAAAGGAAAAAATGGCGCAACTTATTTTTCAACAGGAAGAAAAGAGAAATCTTTTAAACGGAATCGTGCATCCTGCAGTAAAAAGATATATTATAAAAGAGTATGAAAGTTTATTGGAAGAAGGCAGTTGTCGGTTGTTTGTATTAGAGGCAGCTTTGCTAATCGAAGAAAAATATGACGAGGTTTGCGATGAACTGTGGTATATCTATACCTCAGAAGACAATCGGAGAAAACGGTTGAAGGAAACGCGCCATTATTCCGATGAAAAAATCAATGGTATTTTTCAAAGCCAACTTCCGGAGCAAGAATTTCGTTTCCATTGTGTGGTGGAAATCGATAACAACGGGACAAAAGAAGAGACAATTTCGCAATTGAAAAATATATTGGAGGAGAGAGTTTTCCATGAGTGAAAAAAAGGATGTTTCATACGTATTCGGACTTGATATTGGTACCAGAAATGTGGTTGGAACCGTGGGATACAAAGAGGATGAAGAATTTCATGTAGTGGCTCAGTACATCAAAGAGCACGAGACCCGTGCCATGTTGGATGGACAGATTCATGACATTGCCAGAGTGGGAAAAACCATTCGTGAGGTGAAGGAATACTTAGAGGCCCAAGTGGGTGAGCCTTTAAAAGAAGTATGTATTGCTGCCGCTGGTCGTGTTTTGAAAACCGTGACGACACGGGTGGATTATGAATTCCCGGAAGAAACCGTAGTGACCGGAGAAGATATTCATACTTTGGATTTACTTGGTATTGATCAGGCCCAGGGCATTTTAAAAGAAAAAAATGATACAAAATACAAGTTTTATTGTGTGGGATATTCGGTAGTCCGTTATTATTTAAATGACGAGGCTATGACCAATTTGGAAAATCATAAGGCAGAGAAGATTTCTGAAGATATTATCGTTACCTTCTTGCCGGAGGACGTAGTGGACGGTCTTTATACAGCCGTGGGATTTGCAGATTTGGAAGTGGCGAATATGACCTTGGAGCCGATTGCCGCCATCAATGTTGCCATTCCGGAAAACTTCCGTATGTTGAATATCGCTTTGGTGGATGTGGGAGCCGGTACTTCCGATATTTCCATTACCAGAGATGGCAGTATTATTGCTTACGGCATGATTCCTTATGCCGGAGATGAATTGACCGAAACCATAGTGCAGAGTTATTTGGTAGATTTTAATACGGCAGAGCAGATCAAGCGGGAAGCCGGTGTGATGAAGGAAGTGACCTATAAGGATATTATGGGTATTTCTCATACAGTGACTGCCAAAGAAGTGTGGGCATTGGTGGAGCCGGTGGTAGAAAAAATTACCACTGAAGTAGCAAATAAAATCAAAGAGTTAAACGGAGATAAGACCGTTAGTGCAACCTTTGTAGTCGGTGGCGGTGGAAAAGTCCATGGATTTACGGAAAGTATTGCGGATAAATTGGATTTGGTAAAAGAGCGTGTAGCGCTTCGTGGAGAAGAGGTGCTGGGCGATGTGATTTTTGAGCAGGAAAATATTGTCAAGGATCCGTTGCTGGTTACACCAATTGGTATTTGCTTGAATTATTATGACCAAAAGAATAACTTCATTATGGTTCGTTTCAATGGAGAACTTTTGAAGTTGTATGATAATAATCGTTTGACCGTTGTGGATGCAGCTTTACAGGCTGGCTTCCCGAATGAGGAATTGTTCCCAAGACGTGGAAAAGAAGTACATTTTACCGTGAATGGAAAGCCGCGTATGGCTCGTGGTGAAGCAGGAGAATCTGCAAAGGTTTTATTAAATGGCAGACCGGCAAATATCAATACACCGATTTTACCGAACTGTGAAATTACAATTACGTCTTCCACCACAGGAAGTGATGCCATTCATCGTGTGGAGCAGCTGGAAGAATATGAGAATTCTACCATTGGCTTCCAGGTAAACAAAAAGATGATTACCTGCCCGCGATTTGTTGAGGTAAATGGTATTTTGGAACCTCCTTATTATGAGATTAAGGAAGGGGATCGCATTGAGACCAGAAGTTATTACACCATTAGTCAGTTGGCAGAGTTTATGGACGTGGAGATTGACTACGAGCGTGATATTTTAGTAAACAATCGAGATGCCGACGAAAATACTTTGGTTTATGAGAACTTTGAGGTAGAATGGACGGTGATTCCATATGCGACTGCGGCTGCAGATGCAGTGGCAGATAAGGTGGAAGAAGAGGAAACAGCGACCACAGATACGACAGAAACAGTAGAAACATCTGAAGGAATGGAAGGAATCGAGTCTACAGAAGGAACTGAAGCAGTAGCGGGTGCAGCAGCTACAGAAGAAGCGGGTGCGGAACCGGAAGAGACGGTTTCCGTAGCGTCTCCAAGCACAGAAAAAGAGGAAGAGGTGACCACTTCTGAGGACATTCAAGTTTCGGATAAGTCCGGAAACGAAGCGGAGAACCTGAATCCGGTGTTACACTCTTTGTTTGTTATGGTAAACGGAGAGACTGTGAAATTGGATGGAAAAGACGGTTATGTTTTCGTGGATCTTTTTGATTATATTGATTTTGATTTGAAGGATTCCAGAGGCAGAGCCATCGTGACCAAAGTCAACGATAGACAGGCAATGTATACCGAGGCATTACACCCGGGAGACAAAATAGAGATTTATTGGAAAGAGAAGTAAGATGGAATTAACAAGTATTGCCAGCGGAAGTAGTGGAAATTGTATATGCGTTGGAACGAATACGACACACGTACTGGTGGATGCCGGTATTAGTGGAAAGAAAATTGAAAATGGGTTAAATACCCTGGATCTCACCACCAAAGAGATACAGGGTGTTTTGATTACCCATGAACACTTGGACCATATCGCAGGGCTGGGAGTGATTGCCAGACGATATGGTCTTCCTATGTACGGGACAAAAGAAACCATAGAGGCGATTTTACAGACCTCCAGCGTAGGGAAAATCGATGTGACCTTGTTTCACCCGATTTTGCCGGATCAGAAATTTACCATTGGGGATTTGGAAATTGAACCTATGTCCATTTCTCATGATGCGGCAAATCCTGTTGCTTACTTGTTTGGAGAGAAAGAGAAAAGAGCCGGCGTAGTAACGGATTTGGGTACCTATACCGAGGAAATGATAGAACGGTTAAAGGGTTTGGATGCTTTGTTGTTAGAAGCAAATCATGATGTGCGTATGTTGGAAACAGGTCCTTATCCTTATCCACTCAAGCGCAGAATTTTAGGAAACAAAGGACATTTGTGTAATGAAGCTAGCGGAAGATTACTGGGGGAGATTTTGCATGATCATTTTCAAACGGTCATCTTAGGACATTTAAGCAAGGAAAATAATATGCCGGAATTGGCTTATGAAACAGTTCGTCAGGAAATTAATTTGGGAGACAATCCATATTTTGCCAAAGATTTTCGGATGATTGTGGCCAAACGAGACAGCGTAACAGAGACAGTGACCTTCTAAATCTCATTAGAAAGAATCAACAATAAATGCAACACTTTATCTTGACAAAGTGTAGGGAAAATGGCAAGATAGTCGAAAACGGAAAAAAGGCAGGATGAATCATGGAAAACAATGTAACCGGAAAAGCAATTATCACGGTAGTGGGAAAAGATACAGTTGGAATCATTGCAAAGGTATGTACATATCTTGCAGAGCATAAGATTAACATTTTAGATATTTCCCAGACAATTGTAGAGGATTATTTTAATATGATGATGGTGGCAAATTATCAGAATGCAGATGTTTCTTTTTCTGAGTGCCAGAGTGCATTAAAGACCTTGGGAGAGGAAATCGGGGTTGATATTAAATGCCAGAAATCAGAAATTTTTGAAATGATGCATAGAATCTAAGGAGCGACCATGATCAATATATTAGAAGTAAATGAAACCAATAAAATGGTAGAACAGGAAAACTTGGATGTTCGTACCATTACCATCGGTATCAGTTTGTTAGACTGTATCGATACAGACTTACAGAAGTTAAATGAAAATATTTACAATAAGATTACAACTGTAGCCAAGGATTTGGCAAAGACAGCAGAGCAGATTGAAGCGGACTTTGGTATTCCGATTGTAAACAAGCGTATCTCTGTCACCCCGATTGCTTTGGTGGGTGGTTCTGCTTGTAAAACAATTGAAGATTTTGCTTCCATCGCAGAGACTATGGACCGTGCAGCAGCCGCTGTTGGCGTAAACTTAATCGGTGGATATTCTGCATTGGTACAGAAGGGCATGACCGCAGCAGATGAGCTTTTGATGCGTTCCATTCCTTTGGCCTTATCCAAGACAGAGCGTGTATGTAGTTCTGTAAACCTTGCATCTACCAAGGTTGGTATCAATATGGATGCGGTTCGTTTGATGGGAGAAGTGCTTTTGGAAATCGCACACAATTCTGCAGATCGCGATTCCGCAGATTGTATGAAGTTGGTAGTATTTTGTAATGCACCGGATGATAATCCATTTATGGCCGGCGCGTTCCACGGTGTGACAGAAGCAGATGCCGTTATCAATGTTGGAGTCAGTGGACCGGGTGTTGTAAAGACAGCTTTGGAAAAGGTACGTGGCGAGAACTTTGAGGTATTATGTGAGACCATTAAAAAGACAGCATTCAAGGTCACACGTGTAGGCCAGGCGGTAGCAAAGGAAGCATCCAAGTTACTTGGTATTCCGTTTGGTATCGTAGACTTGTCTTTGGCACCAACACCGGCAGTAGGCGACTCTGTCGCAGATATTCTCTGTGAAATTGGCTTGGAATATGCAGGTGCTCCGGGTACGACTGCAGCCCTTGCTATGTTAAATGATCAGGTGAAAAAAGGTGGTGTGATGGCTTCTTCTTATGTAGGAGGATTAAGCGGTGCATTCATCCCGGTTTCGGAAGACCAGGGAATGATTGACGCGGTAAAAGCCGGAGCCATTACTTTGGAAAAATTAGAGGCTATGACTTGCGTATGCTCCGTAGGATTGGATATGATTGCAATCCCGGGAAATACAAAGGCAACGACGATTTCCGGTATCATTGCGGATGAGATGGCACTTGGTATGATCAATCAGAAGACCACAGCGGTTCGATTGATTCCGGCTATTGGCAAGGATGTAGGAGATCAGGTAGAATTCGGCGGATTGTTTGGATATGCTCCGGTTATGCCGGTAAATCCATTCTCCTGTGATGATTTTGTAAATCGTCAGGGAAGAATTCCTGCACCAATTCATAGTTTTAAAAATTAATGAAGGAATAAGAAATCCAATTGCTCCATGACGTATGTCACGGAGCAATTTTTTATATCATAGGAAATTTTTCTTATATAAGTAAGGCTTATTGAAAATATCAAATCTTTTCATGGGGCTAATAAGTGAGTTTTGTTGTAAATGGATTTTCTGCGTGTTAGAATGAAAAAGATTTCACAGGAAATAGGAGGAACACAGTGATGAAAATGGTAGCCATCGAAGAAGAACTTCGTAAAAATTCTTATCCGGGAAGAGGAATTCTCATCGGAAAGACCAAAGATGAAAAGCATGCAGTGATTGCTTACTTTATCATGGGTAGAAGTGAAAATAGTAGAAACCGTATTTTTGTTGAAGAGGGAGAGGGCATTCGTACCGAAGCGTTTGATCCATCCAAATTGACAGATCCAAGTTTGATCATTTATTCTCCGGTTCGCACCTTGGGAGAAAATAAGACCATCGTTACCAACGGGGATCAGACAGATACGATTTACGATTTGATGAAGGAAGGAAAGACTTTCGAAGAAGCACTTCGTACCAGAGAATTTGAACCGGATGCTCCGAACTATACACCACGTATTTCCGGCTTGGTTGAACTTGCGGATGGAGATTTTTCTTTCTCCATGTCTATCTTAAAGAGCAACAACGGAAATCCAAAGGCTTGCAACCGTTATACTTATACTTATGAAAATCCGACACCGGGAGAAGGTCGTTTTATTCATACCTACATGGGAGACGGAGATCCATTGCCAAGTTACGAAGGAGAACCAAAGGTTGTGGATGTGGATACAACCATTGAATTCTTTACCAATGGTCTTTGGAATTCTTTAAATGAAGACAACAAAGTATCTTTGTTTGTTCGTTACATTGATTTAAAGACCGGTGAATATGAAACACGTATCGTAAATAAGAATAAGTAAGGAGAAAATCATGAAGGAATTAGAATTAAAGTATGGATGTAACCCAAATCAGAAGCCATCCAGAATCTATATGGAAGATGGAAAGGAGTTACCGATTCAGGTACTTTCCGGACGTCCGGGTTATATTAACTTTTTAGATGCATTTAACGGCTGGCAGTTAGTAAAGGAATTGAAGAAAGCAACCGGACTTCCGGCAGCAACTTCCTTTAAGCACGTATCTCCTGCAGGAGCAGCAGTTGGTCTTCCATTATCAGAAGTAGAAAGAAAAATCTACTGGGTAGACGATATGGATGTGGAATTTACTCCACTTGCTAATGCTTATGCAAGAGCCAGAGGTGCAGACCGTATGTCATCCTTCGGCGATTTTATTTCTCTTTCTGATGTATGTGATAAGGCTACCGCACTCATTATTAAAAGAGAAGTATCGGATGGTGTGATTGCACCGGGATATACGGAGGAAGCTTTAGAGATTCTTCGCTCTAAGAAAAAAGGAAATTACTGTGTATTACAAATAGATGAAAACTATGTTCCAAAGGAATTGGAACGCAAAGAAGTATTTGGTATTACTTTTGAACAGGGTAGAAATGAGCTTGTGATTGATGAAGATTTCTTCTCTAACATTGTGACCAAAGAAAAGAACTTACCGGAACAGGCAAAGATTGATTTGGCAATCGCAATGATTACTTTGAAGTATACCCAGTCTAATTCGGTATGTTATGTAAAGAACGGACAGGCAATCGGGATCGGTGCCGGACAGCAGTCCCGTATTCATTGTACACGTTTGGCAGGACAGAAGGCTGATAACTGGTGGCTTCGTCAGTGTCCAAAGGTTATGAATTTGCCATTCTTGGATTCCATTAAGAGAGCAGACCGTGATAATGCCATTGATTTATACATCGGTGAGGACTACATGGATGTTTTGGCAGATGGTGCTTGGGAAGGTATCTTCAAAGAGAAACCGGAAGTATTTACCACAGAAGAAAAGAAGGAATGGTTAGCAAAGAACACAGGAGTCGCACTTGGTTCTGATGCTTTCTTCCCATTCGGTGATAATATTGAAAGAGCACATAGAAGCGGTGTTTCTTATGTGGCTGAACCGGGCGGATCTATCCGTGATGATCATGTTATCGAAACATGTGATAAATATGGAATGACTATGGCCTTCACAGGCATTCGTTTATTCCATCACTAATTTAGGATGTGTTATAAAATAAAAAAGGGAACGGAAATCATGGAAGTGATTTCCGTTCCCTTTGCATTTGAAGGAAATTTTATTTGGAAAGATAGGGAGAACGCAAGGGAATGTCCTCCACCACAGTGAGGTGATTTCTTGCTATGAAATCCTCTGCTTTTTTCATCATTTCTTGGTTGCCAATGAGGTCGGGATGATGGGCGTCAATGCCTAAGCAAATTTCAGCTCCCAGAGAGGAGGCGAGTTGGAAAAAGGCATCGGTTGGATAATGGCGATCTCCCACCAAACCATTTAAATTGATTTCCAATGGCAAATGAAGTTCTTTTGCTGCAAGGCAAAGACGACTCATATGCTTCTCATAAATGGCAGCGCTACCGGTAAAATTCATCAAATCCGGATGGGCCAGATAACTGTAGACGCCGGTTTTTAAACCATTGATGGTGTTGTCTACATAACGTCTCAAATCCTCTTCTCGGTCTGTGGGGTCTCCACTGTAAAATCCGGTTTCTTCGCTTTCTACGAAGTGGGAACCAAGTATCAAGTAATCAAAGTCATAATCACTTAAAAATTTCATTTGTGCTTGGAATAAATCCGGCATATATTCGGCTTCAAAGCCCACGAATAATTGAATGTCGGAAGCATATTCCTTGGCTAATTCCCGAATGCTTTCGATATATTCACCGGTTTCGGTGAGGTGCATGCGAATGTGGGAATAGTAGTTGCTGCGGAAGGGCACCGGAACATGGTCGGAAAATCCAAGCTTTTGAAAGCCGGCAGCAATGGCGGCTTCCACATATTCACGGTCTGTACCGTAAGCGTGATTGCAACGGGTGGTATGGGTGTGATAGTTATTGATAAAAGTCATGGTGTTACTCCTTATTTTTCCATATCTGAGGGGAAGAAGAAAATTCGTTTATTTTTTCTCCTTCGGGTAAAAATAAATTATATAGTTCTGTCGCAAAACAATCTTGTTGAAAGAAAGGCAGGAGAGCTTGAGGAAGCTTCTCACTGTCACTCTTGATGTTGCAGAGGATTGGAATGCGACTGTTTTTTTGTATCGCTGACAGAAGTGGGGTGTTTTTCTGAAATCCCAACACTTTTCCATAAAGGGCAAAGTGGTGCTGTCGTCCCAATTCCAAATGCTCTTTTTTAATCTGCAATAAAAGATGTATATATGCCCGCTGAATGGTGGTCTGTGGAATGGACTTGCATTTCACGTCCCTTAAAAAATCATCAAAATTCTCGGCGGTAGAAATCCCTTTTTTCATGCGGATGGCTAAGTCTTCGTTGCAATCGGCAAAGACACGAAGGTCATCGGTGGCGCAAAGTAAGTATTGCACCATGGGAAAAAAGGATTCTGCCGTAACCAAGGTGGGATGCACCGGTAAAAGGGGAGCAATCGGTTCCGGTAGAAAGGACCGGATATCTGTGCCTTCTTTGTAGGCTTTTCGCAGTGCTGTGGCAGAGGAAAATGTCGTAGAAAGACTATCCGCGTGATAAGAGGCGCCTTCTCGTTGGATGGGAAGCAGTGCCAGGTCCTTTGCATATTTTATTTTTGCAACCCCGTATTCGATGCCCAAAATATTGTTTGGGGCATTTAAGAAACCAGCCAAATCCAAATCGGTGTGGAAGTAAGCTTCTAAGGCTTTTGCTCTGGCAGCAGGAAAACTTTCTCCTTGGGAGAGAAAATCCTGCAACAGGGTTTGGAATGCCGGTGGTTCGTTCGCCAATACCTGACAGATTTCCGCATAGAGAGGAAAATCCGGATGCTCCATTCCATAGCAAAGGGCATCGACAATGCCTAAGCTTGCTAAGGTACTGACACCACAGGATGCAAAATATCCGGCACTTCCGGTGGCAAAAGCAGTAGGCATTTCCAAAACCAGGTCTGCGCCACAGCTTAAGGCCATTTGGGTACGTAAGTATTTATGGAAAAGAGCCGGTTCTCCTCGTTGGACGAATTGGCCGGAGAGGAGGACCACCACATGGGTAAATCCATATTCTGTTTTTAGTTTTTTTATTTGATAAGCGTGTCCTTTATGAAAAGGATTGTATTCTGCTATGATTCCTGCAACTTTCATAGGAGAATCATATCACTTTTTTGTGACGAAAGGAAGAAGCGGCAAATTTCCGGAATCTGTGTCCCATGTTTCTCGAAAAAACCAAGGTGTGAACTTGTTGAATTATGGTTCTGGAAGTATAATGAAAATAGTTTGTATTACAATTTAAAGGAGATAAAGATGAAAGTATTAGTTGTTAACTGCGGTAGTTCATCCTTGAAGTACCAGGTCATTGAATCCGATACGGAAGAAGTTTTAGCAAAAGGTTTATGCGAGAGAATCGGCATCGATGGTAGACTTGTTTACCAGAAGACCGGTTTAGACAAAGAAATTACAGACGCAGATATGCCAACACATAAGCAGGCAATTCAGATGGTTCTGGATGCCATTGTAAATGAAAAGACAGGTTGTATCAAAGACCTTTCTGAAATCAAAGCAGTTGGACATCGTGTGGTTCACGGTGGAGAGAAGTTCTCTACTTCCATCGTCTTAGATGAAGAAGCAATTCAGATTATTGAAGAGTGTAATGATTTGGCTCCTCTTCATAATCCTGCAAATATCATTGGCATTCGTGCTTGTCAGGAATTAATGCCAAACGTACCGATGGTAGCTGTATTTGATACTGCTTTCCATCAGACTATGCCTGCAGAAGCTTACATGTATGGACTTCCATATGAATATTATGAAAAATATGGAGTTCGTAAATATGGTTTCCACGGAACCAGCCACAGCTTTGTAAGCAAAGCAGCAGCAGATTATTTGAAAAAACCATATGAAGACTTAAAGACCATCGTTTGTCATTTAGGAAACGGTGCCAGCATCTGTGCCGTAGATGGTGGTAAATCTGTAGATACTTCTATGGGACTTACTCCATTGGAAGGTTTGATCATGGGAACCCGTTCCGGAGATGTAGATCCTTCTGTGATGGAATTCTTGGCAAAGAAGGAAAACTTAGACATCGAAGGTGTTATGAATGTATTGAATAAGAAATCCGGTGTACAGGGTATTTCCGGACTTACTTCTGACTTTAGAGATTTGCGTGCAGGCATGGAAAGTGGCAATGCACGTGCAACGCTTGCTATTGATGCATTCTGCTATCGTGTAGCAAAATACGTAGGTTCTTACATTGCAGCTATGAATGGGGTAGATGTTATCTGCTTTACAGCCGGAATCGGAGAAAATACAGGATTTATTCGTGAGAAGATCATGAAGCATTTTGGCTACATGGGAATTACCTTAAATGATGAGGTAAATTTGGCTGGTAGCGATGAGGATATTTTTGAAATTTCCACACCGGAATCCAAGGTGCGTGTCCTTGTAATTGCAACCAACGAAGAACTTGCAATTTGCCGTGAAACAGTAGCACTTGTAAAGTAAAAATGTGTTGACAAACACGGGAACGCTATGTATAATTGATTGAGTGTGATTAGGAGAAAACCATGTTATTAGATATAAGAGATGTTTTAACTACAAATGGGAAAGAAATGACCCAGGAAATTGTAATCGAAAATGATGCTTTTACATCTAGATTAGGTACTTTTCCAATTACAGAAAAGACGCCATTCGAGTTACGACTGGTGAACGAAGATGGAAAGAAATTATACATCTCCGGGAATACGGAAGTAACGCTGACGATACCTTGTGACCGTTGTCTTACGGATGTGACTGTGAAGGTTGCGGTTCCTATTGAGAAAGAAATTTCTTTGGAAGAGCAGACGGAAGAGGAACAGGACGAAGAAGATGAAGGTTACCTGGAAGGATTTGACTTAGATACAGAGAAGTTGGTCCGCAGTGAGATTTTGGTTAACTGGCCCATGAAGGTTCTGTGCAAAGCAGACTGTAAAGGTATCTGCAAAAGATGCGGATGCAATCTGAACCAGAAGACCTGTGACTGCCAGAAGACAGAGCTGGATCCAAGAATGGCAGCTATCCAAGATATCTTTAACAATTTTAAGGAGGTGTAATCGAATGTCAATTTGTCCAAAGAACAAATCTTCCAAAGGAAGAAGAGATAAAAGAAGAGCAAACTGGAAGATGTCTGCTCCTACATTAGTAAAGTGCAGCAAATGTGGTGAACTTATGGTTCCACACAGAGTTTGCAAGAACTGTGGTTCTTATGCAAATAAAGAAGTAGTTGCTCAGGATTAATGATTGAAAGCCGTTCCATTTGGAACGGCTTTTTTTATATGATAAAGGGCCATAAATCAAAGTGCGAGCATGCTTGCATGCAAAGCACTTTGATTTCATGGCCCTAACAAATATGAGGAAATAGCAATTTACGAAGTAAATTCGCGGTTTCCGAATATTTGTAGAATTGCGGGAATGACGAAGTCATGGAGCAATTCGTATATCATATAAAAAATATAATCCATAAATCAAAGTGCGAGCATGCTTGCTGACTTTATAAAAACTTTTATGGAAAAAGGTTAAGAAATCCTTAAGGGCTGTCGATATAGACAATAGTGAATATTATGCTTATACTAAAAATCAGATAGAAGCCGCTCCTTGCAGGGCAGGTGAAGCATCCCAAGGTAGGGATAGAATTACTCTTATTTTTCACGGATGAAATTCATGGAGTAAGTTGTAGGAAGGGACCATATGGTAAAAGGTTTATACACAGCTTATACGGGCATGACCATTGAACAAAAAAGAATGGACATTTTAACAAACAACTTGGCCAATGCCGATACCAATGGATATAAAAAGGAAGGTTCCACAGCAATTTCCTTTGCAGATACGTTGGCAGTGAAAATTAAGGATACATCCACAGCAAATCTACCACAGGGATTGGGAGAAATTACTTTTGGTGCCAAAATCGGTGAGACTTATACGAATTGGGATCAGGGTAGTTTGAACGTTACAGATTCACCTGCAGATCTTGCGATTGAAGGAGACGGCTTTTTTGCGATTTCCTTTACCGATAAACAGGGAAATACTTCTGTAAAATATACAAGAGATGGTGCATTCGCTATCAACACGGATGGATACATTGTTACAAAAGACGGTGACTTTTTATTAAATCCTACCGGAGCTGCGAATGCAGATAGCACACAACGTGTGCAGATTGATCCGACAAAGACATTTACCATAGACTCACAGGGGAATATTTGGCAGGATGGAGCCATTGTAGCCCAAGTAGGTGTCATTGATATTGTGGATTACAATTATCTACAGGAATATGGCGAAAATATGTATGATTTGGTGGATGGCGGAGCAAGACAAGCAAGTACAGCCACAATTATTCAAGGGGCAATTGAAATGTCCAATGTAAATGTCATTGATGAAATGGTAGACTTGATTACTGTTAGCCGTGCATATGAGTCAAACCAAAAGGTGATTCAAACCATAGATAGTACACTGGAAATTGCGACAAAACAGATTGGTAAGTTATAGTAGGTTTTAGGAGGTAAGACATTATGATGAGAGCACTGTGGTCTGGTGCTTCAGGAATGAAGACACAGCAGACAAATGTTGATGTAATTGCAAATAATATTTCTAATATTAATACTGCAGGATATAAGAGTTCTAAGGCAGAATTTAAGACATTGTTATATCAAACAGTGCAGGCTAGAACCACCTCCGCAAATGGAGAGGAAAAACCGATTCCGGCACAGGTTGGTTTAGGTACAAGATTAGCGTCTACAAGTACCTTATATACACAGGGTTCTTTGCAGGCGACAGGAGAAACAAATAATTTCGCTATCAATGGAAATGGTTTTTTCCAAGTACGTGATGGAAATGGTGATTTGTATTACACCAGAAACGGTAATTTCGTTTGGGCAGTTGGTGCAAATGGAAACGTACAGCTTTGTACACAGGACGGAGAACAGGTAATGAACTCTGCAGGCGGTATTATTGAATTACCTGCAGGCGTTTCCGGAGAAGCGGTTGTTTTCTCTTCTACATCCGGAGAATTCGGATACAACAATGCCAACGGAGAATATGTTGCGTTAGGAACTTATATCGGAGTATATCAGTTCAGCAACCCTGGTGGATTGGAACATGTGTCCGGCACACGTTTTGAAGCTACAGAAGCATCCGGAGATGCATTAAGCGAATATACGACAGCTACCTTGAGCAAGAGTACCGTAGTATCCGGATACATTGAAATGTCAAATGTAAATGCAGCGGATGAAATGGTAAACTTAATTGTAGCCCAGCGTGCATATGAAATGAATTCCAGAGCCATTACAACGGCAGATGATATGTTGGCACAGGCCAACCAGTTAAAGAGATAGGAGGAGAGCTTAAATGAGTAATTTATCTATTGGAAATTTATCATCCATGATTGATCAGACGACATCGCAGGCGCAGAGCACCAGTTCTTTGAATTTGACATCGAAGTTGAATAATTTAAGTGGAACTGATGATGATGAATTATTACAAGCGTGTAAAGATTTCGAATCCTATTTTATGGAAATGGTTATGAAGGAAATGGAAAAGTCCACAAAGGTATTTAGCGATGAAGAAGAAGATTCCTATACCGGTCAGATTACCAGTTATTTCAAAGATAGTGTCTATGAGACCTTAGCAGACGAAATTGTGGAACAATCCGGCGGAAGCCTGGCGCAAAGCCTTTATGAACAAATGAAACGAAATTATGGCTTAGAATAAACAATTGTTACTACGAAAAATGTGAAAAACGTGATATGATAGAAAGACAGGTTTTTACCTGTCTTTCTTTTTGAAAATAAGTTACATAGGGTATCAGAAATATAGGAGCAAAAAATGTTAGAATTAAAAAACCTTACTTATGAAGTTGAGGAAAATAACAAGAAAATAAGTATCGTCAATCAGCTGAACTTAAAAGTAGATGATGGTAAGTTTGTGGTTATAACAGGACCAAATGGAGGCGGAAAATCTTCTTTGGCAAAATTGATTATGGGTGTCAATAAAACCACATCCGGACAGATTTTGTTAGACGGCGAGGATATTACAGAATGTAATATTACGGAACGCGCAAAAAGAGGAATTAGTTTTGCATTCCAGCAGCCGGTACACTTTAAGGGAATCAAGGTGTTGGATTTGTTGCGTTTGGCAGCGGGATCGAATATTGCTGTGGCAGAAGCCTGCGAATATTTATCAAAGGTTGGCTTGTGTGCAAAAGATTATGTGAATCGTGAAGTGAACGCTTCTTTATCCGGAGGAGAGTTAAAGAGAATCGAAATTGCCACCGTATTGGCTCGTGGTACAAAGTTTTCAATCTTTGATGAGCCGGAAGCCGGAATTGATTTGTGGAGTTTCCAGAACTTAATTCGTGTATTTGAAAATATTCGAGAAAATATCAATGGAACCATTCTTGTCATTTCTCACCAAGAACGTATTTTGAATATTGCAGATGAAATTGTGGTAATTGAAGACGGAAGGGTAAAGAAACAGGGAACCAGAGATGAAATCCTTCCGGAAATTTTGGGAACATCTTCTGCAGCAAATATGGCCTGTGAGAAACTTGGAGGTGATTTATAATGGATGAAATTCAAAAGCAGATTTTGGAAGAGGTAGCAGACCTCCATGAAATGCCGGAAGGCGCATACAATATCCGTGCCAATGGACAAATGGCTGCAAGAAATACAACAGCCAATATTGATATTGTGACAAAAGAGGATAAGAGCGGAATAGATATTCGCATCAAACCGGGGACTGTAAGAGAAAGTGTACATATTCCTGTTGTTTTGAGCGAAAGTGGAATAAAAGAAACGGTATACAATGATTTTTATATTGGAGAAGATAGCGATGTAACAATTGTTGCCGGATGTGGTATTCATAACTGTGGAAATCAGGATTCGCAGCATGACGGCGTGCATCGTTTCTTTGTTGGAAAAAATGCAAAGATTCGTTATGTGGAAAAACATTACGGAGAAGGCGATGGTAGTGGAAAACGTATTTTAAATCCTGTAACAGAGGTGTACCAAGAAGCTGGTAGCTACGTTGAAATGGAAATGGTGCAGATCAAAGGCGTAGATTCTACTGTTCGTACGACAATTGCGGAATTGGCAGAGAACGCCACCTTTATTGTGCGTGAGCGTTTGATGACTCATGGAGAACAAAGTGCAACCAGTGTTTATACAGTACAGTTAAATGGGGAAAATTCCAGCACAGACGTTATCTCCAGATCGGTAGCAAAGAATGAATCAGAGCAGATTTTTGAGGCCTCTATTGTGGGAAATACGGTCTGTCATGGCCATGCAGAATGTGATGCCATTATTATGGATAAGGCACATGTTGTTGCGGTACCGAAGTTGGATGCCAACGATGTAGATGCTTCATTGATTCATGAGGCAGCTATTGGAAAGATTGCCGGAGATCAGTTGATTAAGTTGATGTCTCTTGGATTGACAGAACAGGAAGCAGAAGAACAGATTATTGCCGGATTTTTACGATAGATTTCATCGTGTGTAAAGTACGACAACTATTGCAAACAGTTTATAGAAGAAATATCGAATTCCGAAGAAGCGAAGACTTCTTCGGAATTTTTTTATATAATAAGAAATTTCTTCGAATTTCTTATTATATAAAAAGGCGCTCCGCTATGGAAGCGCACGCGCGCGAGATGTAAATGTTGCATAAATGCAACCGCGCTTGGCGCGAGAATGTCGCATGCGACATTCTTTCTTGTAAGAAGAAACGCTGCGTCATCTCCGATTATAAAAATACGCTGTTAAGGATGTGCGCGCGATATGCTATTTTGCGGTAAAACCTTCTTGTGTAGAGGAAGGATATATAGTTAAATAAAAATAGAAGAGTTAATGGGAATGAAGTGCTAAGTGCGGAGGAGCGAATGAAAAATAGAATCATTTTATTGGTGGGAATGTATGACATATTAGATATATTTTCCTATGAGTTGGAAAAAGCTTTTTTAGAAATGAAATATGAGGTGCTGATGTTCCATGTGGATGATATGAAAAATAGCCTAAGAAAAATGAGCGAATTTGTGCAAAAACCGGTAGTAGCTGCGCTGACTTTCAACAATCTAGGCACTAATATGGAATTAAAGGAAGGCTGCAATGTTTGGGAACAGTTGCAAATTCCGTGCATTAATATATTAATGGATCACCCCTTCAGTCATCATCGTGCTATGCAAATGACGCCGAAGAACGGAATTGTTTTAACCATTGACAAAAAGCATGTGGATTACTTGATGCGGTTTTATCCGGAGGTGGGAATGGCCGGGTTTTTGCCTCATGGGGGAAAAGAACTACCAGGGGAGAAGAAGCCCATTTCAAATCGCAGCATAGATGTGCTTTATGTTGGTGGATTATCGAAAAGTTTTACAGCAGACCTTATTCCAAAGTATCAGGAATATACGAAGTTTGATTGCAAGAAGCTTTGCGAAACTGCATATGAAACATTAATTCACAACCCGTCCTTAACGACGGAAGAGGTACTTGAGCACTTGCTTCGAGCAGAAATGCCGGAAATATCTGACGCGGAATTGTGTCAGCTGATTGCAGAACTCCATGTGGTGGAAATGTATGTGGTATCGTATTTTCGATTAAAAATCATGGAAACCTTGGCTAAGGCCGGAATTTCATTGACTATATACGGAAGCGGTTGGGAAAAGGAGGAATTTATCAAGTTGCCAAATGTATTTTTTGGCGGCCGCATTTCTGCAGAGGAAGCGGTGGAAAAAATGAAAGATACAAAAATAGTACTGAGTACGATGACATGGTTTAAAGATGGTACACATGATCGTGTGTTTAATGGAATGCTTCAAAGGGCTGTGGCAGTGACGGATTCTTCGAACTTTATGAAAGAAAATTTTAAAGAGGATGAAGTGCAGCAGTTCGAGCTTACAGAGATTGCTACCCTCCCGGATAAGATCAATGCACTTTTGCAAAATCCGGAGAAAATGCAAGAATTGGCAGATGTCGGATATGAACGGGCAAAAAAAGATTGTACTTGGAAGGCAAGAGCCATAGAATTACATGAGGATTTGTTAAAACCTCTTGGGGGATTACAGTAAAAAAGAAGGAGAAGGAAAGATGACGGAAAAAGAGAGAATGGAGAAGGGATTGCTATACAATCCATCAGCGGAGGAGATTATGGCAGAACAGTTTCCTTATCAGGACAAATTGTGGGAGTTCAATAAATTATTGCCCTCGCAGGTAAAGGAAAAGGAAGCTTACATGAAGGAAGTGTTTGCAGAATGCGGAGATGATTGCTATATCGAATTGCCGTTTCGCGCAAATTGGGGAGGACATCATGTACATTTTGGAAACCGTGTTTATGCAAATTTTAATTTAACACTGGTAGATGATGGTCATATTTACGTGGGAGATTGTGTTATGTTTGGGCCGAATGTAACTGTGGCCACAGCCAATCATCCTATAGAAGCAGGACTCCGCGGAAAAGGATATCAGTACAATAAGGATGTACATATCGGAGATAATGTTTGGATTGGTGCAAATACAGTGATTGTACCGGGAGTTACCATTGGAAGGAATGCGGTAATTGGTGCAGGAAGCATTGTTACGAAGGATATTCCGGACAATGTTGTAGCGGTAGGAAATCCATGTAGAGTACTTAGAGAAGTTGGCGAAAAAGACCGAGAATATTTTTATAAAGATGAAAAAATCGATTGGGAAAATCTGTAAATGTGTTTATATCAGATTTTATATGAAAAAAATAATAGAATTGCTATGCAAATTATGGGATTGACGTTTCCCCTGGATAGGAATCATGTTATGATGAAGAAGATTGAATGAAAGGAGAGTTATAGTTATGTCAATCGCACAAATTTTAGCAGTGATCATTTTTATTGTTATGTTTGTATCGATCGTTTTAGATAAGATTGAACGACATATTGTGACACTGGCATGCGCTTTATTAACATGCGTGTTTGTGTTTGGCTTTGCAATGCACAGTGCAGATGCTTTTTGGAACACCATGAATATTAAGAGCATATTTACCTTAGATTTTTGGTATACACAGGGAAGCGAAACGGCTTCGGAAGGAATTAACTGGGCTACGATTATTTTCATTGCCGGTATGATGGTGATGGTGGAAGGTATGGCAGCAGTTGGATTTTTCCGTTGGCTATGTATGCGCCTTGCAAAAATGGTACAATACAAGACCATTCCACTTTTCCTGATGTTTATGGTATTGTCTACAATTTTAGCGATGTTTATTGACAGTATCACGGTTATTTTGTTTTTAGCCGCAGTAACAGTGGAATTGGCACAACTATTAAAGTTTAATCCGGTACCTATGATTTTATCGGAGATTTTCTGTGCAAACTTGGGTGGATCTGCAACCATGTGTGGTGATCCTCCAAACATTATCATTGGAACATCCTTGGGATATTCTTTTGGACAGTTTTTGACAAATACAGGTCTCATTGCTTTGGTGTCATTCTTCTTTATTATTGCTTATTTTTATTTTGCATATAGAAAAGAATTGACGGTGGGCGCAGGTGAGGTAGATATCTCTGCAATGCCGGAGCCAAAGGATGCGATTGTAGATAAAAAAGGATTTGCAGTAAGTTGTGTGATTTTCGCCTGTGCAGTCGTTATGCTCGTTACACATGCACAAACAGGATTGACGGTTGCTTTTATAGGTGGGGTGATTGCACTTGTGACTTTAGTGACATCTTGGAAGACGGCTGTGGATTTGTTAAAAAAGGTAGATTATAAAACAGTATTATTCTTTATTGGCTTATTTGTGGTAGTAGGCGGTTTGGAGCAAACCGGCGTATTGGAGATTATCGCAGAATTTATTGGAGAAGTGAGTCAGGGAAATATTCGACTGATGGTAGCTATCGTAATCTGGGTATCTGCGATTGCCAGTGCTTTTGTAGACAATATTCCATTTGCAGCCACAATGATTCCGGTTATTAAGAGTTTGGCGGCCACACAGGGAGTAGATTTGGAAACTTTAGCATGGGCTCTTTCTATGGGTACGGATATCGGAGGAAGCGCTACTCCGATTGGTGCTTCTGCAAACGTAGTTGGTACTTCTGTAGCAGCAAAAAGCGGTTATCCGATAGGATGGGGTGAATATTGTAAACGTTCTGCACCGGCTGCGATTATTGTTGTCACGATTTCTATGATTATGATTTTTGTACGTTATTGTTAAGAGCGTCATTGGTTTGCATTTTGATATAAGGCATAATATCAAACCCATAAATACCGAGAAAATGGTACAATAAAGTTACTAGAAAAGATAAGGGGGCTGGAAGTTATGGAAAAACAAATTATAATTTCAATCGGACGTGAATTTGGAAGCGGTGGTCACGAAGTGGCTGAGAAAGTTGCTGAACGCCTGGGATTACCTCTTTATGACAGAAATCTTTTGGATCATATGATGGAAGAAAAAATGGTGCAGCATGGCATGCATAAGTATGACGAAAAAAAGGCATTTATTGGTTCTACCAGACATGTGAGAGGGTTTACCAATTCCATAGAGGAAAACTTATTGGAATTGCAGTTTGAATTTATCAAAAAGAAAGCAGCGGAAGGAGGCTCCTTTGTTGTAGTTGGAAGATGTTCCGAAGCTGCATTAAAAGGACATCCCGGATTGATTTCCATTTTTATTTTAGGAGATCGAGATACAAAAGTAGAACGTGTTATGAAACGATATGATTTGTCTAAGGACGAAGCATTATCAAAAATGAATCGACATGATAAGAATCGTAAAAATTATCACAACCATTTTGCAAAGACAAAATGGGGAGATTCCAGAAGTTACGACTTGTGTATTAATAGCAGCAGACTTGGCATTGAAGGAACGGTGGATGCAGTAGTGCGATATGCCAATGCGAGAAGAGATTTATTATAATGCTTTTCAAGTTGTAAAAATTTTTGTATAATACTACTTAGATTTTATTGAAGGAGCATATGACAAATGAGTCAGGCAAAAGTAGACAAATACAAAAAAGAAAAAGCAAATCGTAAACAGATTATGAAACGTGAAAAGAGAATGCTTTTTCTCGAAAAAATGCTTGGGGTGTTAGTTTGCGTCGCGCTTGTTGCATGGGTCGGTTTTTCCGTATACCAGAAACAGACCGCTTCTGACGATACCACAACTGCTGAAGTGGAATACACAGATGTGAATATTACAGCCATTTCAGATTTTAATACTTATATTAATTCATTGAGTGAATAAGAAATACCCTGCGTTATAGTTTATAACGTAGGGCTTTTCTGTTATTAGGAATAGTAGAGACGAAAGGGGTTATTTTTTCTTTGGACCAAGAAACCACAATAGAATTGATTGTGCTGATTCTCTTATTGGCACTATCCGGATTTTTTTCTTCTGCAGAGACGGCATTTACGACTGTGAACCGTATTCGTATGCGTACTTTGGCGGAAGATGGAGACAAAAAAGCAAAAAAAGTATTGGAGATTACCGAGGATTCTTCAAAATTACTGAGTGCTGTGTTAATCGGCAATAATATTGTAAACTTATCGGCGTCTTCCTTATCGACCACCTTGGCGATTCGTTTGTTTGGCAACTATGCAGCAGGAATTGCTACAGGACTGTTGACTTTGTTTATTTTAGTTTTTGGGGAAATAACACCAAAGACCATGGCAAGTTTAAATGCAGAAAAGATTACAAAGAGATATGCGTCCGTGATTTCACTTTTGATGACGGTGTTGACGCCTTTGATTATAGCTGTTAATTTTTTGGCGTCTATTGTACTTCGTCTGCTTCGTGTAGAACAAAAGGACAATAAGGATGCTATTACAGAAGACGAACTAAGAACGATTGTAGATGTGAGTCAGGAAAATGGAGTGATTGAAGATGAAGAAAGAGAGTTCATTCACAATATTTTTGATTTTACGGATACAGAAGTAAAAGAGGTTATGGTACCGCGTATTCATATGACTTTTGTAGATGTGAATAGCAGTTATAAGGATCTTTTGCAGATTTTCCGTGAAAGCGGATATTCCAGATTGCCGGTGTATGAGGATTCCATCGATAAAGTGGTGGGAATCATTAATGCAAAGGATGTCTTCTTTTTGGAAAAAACAAATCGGTTTTCCATTCGAAAATTAATGAGAGACCCGTATTTTACCTATGAACATAAAAATATAGCAGAACTAATGGCGGAAATGAGAACTTCTTCGATTAGTATTGCTATCATTTGTGATGAGTATGGTGGTACGGTAGGTATGGTGTCCATGGAAGACTTACTGGAAGAAATCGTTGGAGAAATTCATGATGAGTACGATGAAAATGAGGAAGAGGATATTCTGGAAATCAATGAGCGTGAGTATTTGATTCTTGGTATGGCTAATTTAGAGGATGTGTGTAAAGAGTTGGACATTACTTTAGATTCTGAAGAGTCCGATACGATTGCCGGTTTCTTAATGGAACAGTTAGATCATTTGCCGGAAGAAGGCGAAGAAGTAATCACGGAGGAAGGAATTGTCCTTCGTGTAGAAGTTATGGAAAATAATAGTATTCTTTCTATCCGCGTAAAAATGCCGGAGCAAATTCACGCGGAAGAAGATGATGAAAATTAATTCAAACTGAAACGTCCGGAGGCACCGCATGGGAGCACCAAACCGGTTTGTGTAACAGGCAAGCCGATTTCTTCTGCTTCTACGGTGCCTTTGTATTGTTTTAAGACAGTAGAAAGCATGTAGTTTAATACGGCTGGTTGTAAACCGGTAGTATAAGAGTTGATTAAGAAAAATAAAGGTTCCGGAGTTAAAAGTTGTGCACAAAGTTGGATTAAACCATATACGGAATCTTCGATTTTCCAGATTTCGCCCTTTGGACCTCTTCCATAAGAAGGAGGATCCATAATAATGGCATCGTAATGATTGCCGCGGCGTATCTCACGTTCAACAAATTTCACACAGTCATCTACCAACCAACGGATAGGTGCTTCACTGAGACCGCTGGAGGCAGCGTTTTCTTTTGCCCAGGAAACCATTCCCTTGGAGGCATCTACGTGAGTGACGCTGGCGCCGGCTGCAGCAGCAGCTAAAGTAGCACCGCCGGTATAGGCAAAAAGATTTAACACTTTTACAGGTCTACCTGCATTGCGAATTTTTTCACTGCACCATTCCCAGTTTACTGCTTGCTCCGGGAATAATCCGGTATGTTTGAACTTGAATGGTTTTAATTGGAAAGTTAAATCTTTGTATTGAATGCTCCATTGTTCCGGAAGATCGAAAAATTCCCAATCGCCACCACCTTTGTTGCTACGATGGTAATGACCGTTTAATTTGTTCCACTGTTTCCCTTGGGGTGTGTCCCAAATAACTTGTGGATCCGGTCTTCTTAGTATATAATTACCCCAACGCTCTAATTTTTCACCGTTGGAGCAGTCCAGGACTTCATAGTCCTTCCATTCATTTGCTATCCACATAATTTTATTCCTTTTCTATCTGTATTGCCTGTTCTCCACATAATAATGAGAGAAGTTTCTACCTATTATATAAGGAAGAAAAAAGGACGTCAAGAAACCGGAAATAGGATAAAATGCGGATTGGAAAAGAAAGAATGGATTGTATCTCAAAAAATACAATAAGAACTTGCAAAAAAAGAAAAAATGTTGTATCATAATTTTTGCTGTGGCATTGATAGCTATGAAGCGTGAGGTTGCTACCGTAATTGGTAGGTTTTCCGTGGAGCGAATGTCAAGTTAGGAAACTGACGACAAGTCACTGTACGAATATGGTCTACAACTAGAAGAAGTAGAAACTGCGTGTGAGAACTTTTAGGACACACACGGAGAAGTGTACAGTCACCACTTGTCGTACTGAATGAAAGTGCGAAAAGGAGGCGGCTTTTTTTATGGCAAGTCAAACAATGAGAATCACACTCAAAGCTTATGATCATACATTAGTAGATTCATCAGCTAAGAAAATCATCGAGACTGTGAAGAAAAACGGAGCACAGGTGAGCGGTCCTGTACCACTTCCAACAAAGAAGGAAGTTGTTACAATCTTAAGAGCGGTTCACAAGTACAAAGACTCTAGAGAACAGTTCGAACAGAGAACTCATAAGAGACTCATCGATATCATTGCACCGACACAGAAGACTGTGGATGCTTTATCTCGTTTAGAGATGCCGGCTGGTGTTTACATCGATATCAAAATGAAAGACAACAAATAATACTCCTAGAAATTACTTCTAGGATGAACGGAGCAACATGCACCGTTCCGCTGTAGAACAAGGAGGAAAAAATGAAGAAAGCTATTTTAGCAACAAAAGTCGGAATGACTCAAATCTTCAATGCTGACGGAACTTTGGTTCCTGTTACAGTATTACAGGCTGGTCCATGTGTCGTTACTCAGGTAAAGACAGTAGAAAACGATGGATACAGTGCAGTTCAGGTTGGTTTTGTTGACGCAAAAGAAAAAGTAGTTAACAAAGATGCCAACGGAAAGAAAACAGTTTATCGTAGCCATGGCGTTAACAAGCCAGAAGCAGGACATTTTGCTAAGGCTGGCGTATCAAACAAGAAGTTTGTTCGCGAGTTCAGATTTGAAAATGCAGAAGAGTATACTCTTGCACAGGAAATCAAAGCAGATATCTTTGCAGAAGGTGACAAGATTGACGCTACAGCTATTTCAAAAGGTAAAGGTTTCCAGGGCGCTATCAAGAGATTAGGTCAGCACAGAGGACCTATGGCTCATGGTTCTAAATTCCATCGCCATCAGGGTTCCAATGGTTCTTGCTCAACTCCAAGCCGTGTATTCAAGGGAAAAGGAATGCCTGGACATATGGGATCTGTAAAGGTTACTGTTCAGAATTTGGAAGTAGTTAAGGTAGATGCTGAGAACAACCTTTTACTTGTAAAGGGTGCAGTTCCAGGACCTAAGAAATCATTAGTAACAATCAAAGAAACAGTTAAGGCATAGTGCTTGTTTAGGAAAGGAGGACCATACAGATGGCTAAAGTATCTGTTTATAATATGGAAGGCAAAGAAGTAGGCAGCTTAGACTTAAACGATGCTATTTTCGGTGTTGAAGTAAATGAACATCTTGTACATATGGCAGTAGTTCAGCAGCTTGCAAACAATCGTCAGGGTACACAGAAGGCAAAGACTCGTTCTGAAGTATCTGGTGGCGGAAGAAAACCATGGAGACAGAAGGGAACAGGTCATGCAAGACACCGTTCTACAACATCTCCACAGTGGACAGGTGGTGGAGTTGTATTTGCTCCAACTCCAAGAGATTATTCTTTCAAACTTAATAAGAAAGAAAAGAGAGCTGCTTTGAAGTCAGTTCTTACATCAAGAGTTCAGGAAAACAAATTAATTGTTGTTGATGAATTAAAACTTGATGAAGTTAAGACAAAGAAGTTTGCTGAGGTTATGAATAACCTTAAAGTTGAGAAGGCTCTTGTAGTACTTGCTGACAATGATCAGAATGTAGTGCTTTCTGCGAGAAACATCCCAACTGTAAAGACAGCTTCTACAAATACAATCAATGTATATGATATTTTGAAATATAACACAGTAGTTCTTACTCAGGACGCTGTTAAGAACATCGAGGAGGTGTATGCATAATGGCAAACGTACAATATTATGACGTAATCCTCAAACCAGTTGTTACAGAAAAATCTATGGAATTAAATGCAGAAAAGAAGTACACATTCTTAGTACATCCGGAAGCAAACAAGACCATGATTAAAGAAGCAGTAGAGAAAATGTTCGATGGTGTTAAGGTAGAAAAAGTTAACACAATGAACTGCGAAGGAAAGAGCAAGAGACGCGGTTATGTAGTTGGAAAGACTGCAAAGACCAAGAAAGCAATTGTTCAGTTAACAGCAGACAGCAAAGATATCGAAATTTTCGCTGGTTTATAAAAGATAGCCCATTGGCTACAAACTATGCACAGTAAAGTGCGATAAGAAACATCCGTATTGAAAGGAGAAAGAAAATGGGAATTAAGACATATAACCCATATACCCCTTCCAGAAGAAACATGACTGGATCTGATTTCTCTGAAATCACAAAGTCAACTCCTGAGAAGTATTTACTTGCTTCTAAGAAGAAAAATTCTGGACGTAACAATCAGGGTAAAATCACTGTAAGACACCAGGGTGGTGGAAACAGACAGAAATACAGAATCATCGACTTCAAGAGAAGAAAAGATGATATTCCTGCAAAGGTTATTGGTATCGAATACGATCCAAACAGAACAGCAAATATCGCTTTAATCTGCTATGCAGATGGTGAAAAAGCATACATCCTTGCTCCGGAAGGATTAACAGACGGAATGACTGTTATGAACGGTGCAAACGCAGAAGTTCGTGTTGGTAACTGCTTACCACTTGCGAACATTCCTGTAGGTACTCAGGTACACAACATTGAGTTATATGCTGGTAAGGGTGGACAGTTAGTTCGTTCTGCTGGTTTAGCAGCTCAGTTAATGGCTAAAGAAGGAAAATACGCAACACTTCGTCTTCCTTCAGGTGAAATGAGAATGGTTCCAATCAACTGCAGAGCAACTGTTGGTGTTCTCGGAAATGGTGATCACAACCTTGTTAAGATTGGTAAAGCAGGACGTAAGCGTCACATGGGTATCAGACCTACAGTTCGCGGTTCTGTTATGAACCCGAATGACCATCCACACGGTGGTGGTGAGGGTAAGGCACCGGTTGGACGTCCAGGCCCATGCACACCTTGGGGCAAGCCGGCTCTTGGTCTTAAGACACGTAAGAAGAAGAAAGCTTCTAACAAGTTAATCGTAAGACGTAGAGATGGAAGAGCTATCAAATAAGGAGGAAGAATCATGTCAAGATCATTGAAAAAAGGACCTTTCGCAGACGCTAGCTTATTAAAGAAGGTTGACGCAATGAACGCAGCAAATGAAAAGTCTGTTATTAAGACTTGGTCACGTCGTTCTACAATCTTCCCAAGCTTCGTTGGACATACAATTGCCGTTCATGATGGCAGAAAACATGTGCCGGTTTATATCACAGAAGATATGGTTGGCCACAAATTAGGTGAGTTCGTTGCAACAAGAACTTACAGAGGACACGGAAAAGACGAAAAGAAGTCTGGAGTTCGCTAGTCCACATATACTGAGAGAAAGGAGTTTAACTCATCATGGCAAAAGGACATAGATCCCAAATAAAGAGAGAAAGAAATGAGCAGAAAGATATGAGACCTTCAGCTAAGTTATCTTACGCTAGAATGTCCGTTCAGAAAGCTGGTTTCGTATTAGATGCAATCCGTGGAAAAGATGCACAGACTGCACTTGCAATTGTGAAATATAATCCTAGATATGCTTCTAGCGTGGTTGAAAAGCTTTTAAGCTCTGCAATCGCAAACGCTGAGAACAACTATCCAGATAAGAACTACAGCATTGAAAACCTTTACGTAGCAGAATGCTATGCTAACAAGGGACCAACAATGAAGAGAGTACAACCTAGAGCACAGGGTAGAGCTTACAGAATCGAAAAGAGAATGAGCCACATTACAATCGTGCTCGATGAAAGATAGGAGGCAGACATGGGTCAGAAAGTTAATCCTCATGGTTTAAGAGTCGGAGTTATCAAAGATTGGGATTCTAAATGGTATGCAGAAGCTGATTTCGCTGATAATCTCGTAGAAGACTACAAAATCAGAGAGTTTCTTAAGAAAAAATTATATGCAGCTGGTGTTTCTAAGATCGAAATCGAAAGAGCATCAGATCGCGTTAAAGTAATCCTTTATACCGCTAAGCCGGGCGTTGTTATCGGTAAGGGTGGTTCTGAGATCGAAAAGGTAAAAGCTGAACTTCAGAAATATACTTCTAAGAAATTAGTAGTAGATATCAAGGAAGTTAAGAGACCTGATAAAGATGCTCAGTTAGTAGCAGAAAACATTGCATTACAGTTAGAGAACCGTGTTTCCTTCCGTAGAGCAATGAAATCTAGCATGCAGAGAACTATGAAGGCTGGAGCGCTTGGTATCAAGGCATCTGTTTCTGGACGTCTTGGTGGAGCTGATATGGCTCGTAAGGAATTCTACAGTGAAGGTACTATTCCGCTTCAGACACTTCGTGCAGATATTGATTATGGATTCGCTGAGGCTGATACCACTTATGGTAAGGTCGGAGTAAAAGTTTGGATTTACAAAGGCGAAGTTCTTCCAACAAAAGCAGATAAGGAAGGGAGCGATAAATAATGTTAATGCCAAAGAGAGTAAAGCATCGTAAGCAGTTCCGTGGTTCTATGACAGGAAAAGCTTCACGAGGCAACAAGATTACAAACGGTGAATATGGTATCGTTGCTTTAGAGCCAGCATGGATTAAATCAAATCAGATCGAAGCTGCCCGTATCGCCATGACTCGTTACATCAAGCGTGGTGGTAAAGTTTGGATCAAGATTTTCCCAGATAAGCCAGTTACTGCAAAGCCTGCAGAAACTCGTATGGGTTCTGGTAAAGGAACATTGGAGTACTGGGTAGCAGTAGTAAAACCAGGTCGTGTTATGTTTGAAATTTCTGGTGTTGCTCCAGAAGTTGCACAGGAAGCATTGCGTCTCGCAACACATAAGTTGCCAGTTAAGTGCAAGATCGTTTCCAGGGAAGACCTAGAAGGCGGTGAATCAAATGAAAACTAGTAAATATTTAGAAGAATTAAAATCTCAATCAGTAGCTGATTTGAACGTAGCATTGGTTGACGCTAAAAAAGAACTTTTCAATTTGAGATTCCAGAATGCAACAAATCAGTTAGACAATACAGGAAGAATTAAAGAAGTTCGTCGTAACATCGCAAGAATTCAGACTGTAATCACTGAGAAGGAAAAAGCAGAAGCATAGAAGTAATCAACACATGTGATTACAGGAAAGGAGAACACAGTGGAAAGAAATCTTAGAAAAACTCGTACTGGTATTGTTGTAAGTGATAAGATGGATAAGACTGTAGTTGTTGCTGTAAAGGACAACGTAAAGCATCCTCTTTACAACAAAATCGTTAAGAGAACTTATAAATTAAAAGCACATGACGAAAACAACGATTGCAAAATCGGTGATACAGTTAAGGTTATGGAAACAAGACCATTATCTAAGGATAAAAGATGGAGACTTGTTGAGATTATCGAAAGAGCAAAATAATCTATTATTTTCATAAAAGTATTGGAAAAATACTTCAGTATTGAAAGGAGAAAACCAGAATGGTACAACAGGAAACCAGACTGAAGGTTGCTGATAATACTGGTGCGAAAGAATTACTTTGCATCCGTGTTATGGGTGGTTCAACCAGAAGATATGCAAACATCGGTGACGTTATTACCGCTACTGTTAAAGATGCAACACCAGGCGGCGTTGTTAAAAAAGGTGACGTTGTAAAGGCTGTTGTCGTACGTACAGTAAAAGGCGCACGTCGTAAAGATGGTTCTTACATTAAATTTGATGAAAACGCTGCTGTCATTATTAAAGAGGATAAGACTCCAAAAGGAACTCGTATTTTTGGACCGGTAGCAAGAGAGCTTCGTGAAAAACAGTTTATGAAGATTGTTTCTCTGGCTCCGGAAGTATTATAGGAGGTATCGAGATGGCAAGTTTAAAGATCAAAAAAGGCGATACTGTAAAGGTTATCGCTGGTAGAGATAAAGACAAAGAAGGAAAAGTCATTGCTGTAAACCATAAGAATGGTACTTTGCTTGTTGAAGGCGTAAATATGATTACAAAGCATACAAAGCCAAGCATGCAGAATCAGCAGGGCGGAATCGTTCATCAGGAAGGCCCAATCGACATTTCAAACGTTATGTTACTTCACAACGGAAAAGCTACTCGCGTAGGTTTCAAGATGGAAGGTAATGATAAGGTTCGTTATGCAAAGGCTACCGGTGAAACAATTGATGTTGTAAGAAAGGGGGTTCGTAAATAATGAGCAGACTTAGAGAACAGTATGATTCAGAGATTAAAGACGCTTTAATCAAAAAGTTCGGTTATAAGAACGTTATGCAGGTACCTAAGCTTGACAAGATCGTGATTAACATGGGTGTTGGTGAAGCTAAGGAAAATGCAAAGTTGTTAGAAGCTGCTATGGCTGATATGCAGACTATTACAGGTCAGAAGCCTATCGCTACAAAAGCAAAGAACTCCGTTGCTAACTTTAAAATCAGAGAGGGTATGCCAATTGGATGTAAAGTTACTTTAAGAGGAGAAAAGATGTACGAGTTTTTAGATCGCTTAGTAAATCTTGCACTTCCTCGTGTACGTGACTTCCGTGGCGTTAACCCAAATTCATTCGATGGTAGAGGAAACTATGCACTTGGTATCAAAGAGCAGATCATTTTCCCGGAAATCGAATATGATAAGGTAGATAAGGTTCGTGGTATGGACATTATCTTCGTTACAACTGCTAACACTGATGAAGAAGCACGTGAACTTTTAACACAGTTCAACATGCCTTTTGCAAAGTAATAGGAGGGAATTTTAATGGCTAAGACAAGTATGAAAGTAAAACAGCAGCGTAAAGCAAAATTCTCTACTAGAGAATATACACGTTGCAAGATTTGTGGTCGTCCTCATTCTGTACTTAGAAAGTACGGAATTTGTAGAGTTTGCTTCCGTGAGTTGGCTTACAAGGGACAGATCCCAGGCGTTAAGAAAGCAAGCTGGTAATCGTTTGCAAAAAGAGATATAGGAGGAAAAACTAAGATGACTACAAGTGATCCAATCGCAGATATGCTTACAAGAATCCGCAATGCAAACACTGCAAAGCATGACACTGTTGATGTACCTGCATCTAAGATGAAGGTTGCAATCGCAGACATTCTTGTAAATGAAGGATATATCCAGAAATATGAGATGGTAGAAGAAAACAACTTCAAGTCTATCCGCATCACATTAAAATATGGTGCAGACAAGAACGAAAAAATCATCACAGGAATCAAGAGAATCTCTAAGCCAGGTCTTCGTGTATACGCTGGCAAAGAAGATATCCCGAGAGTACTTGGTGGATTAGGAATCGCTATTCTTTCTACAAACCAGGGTATCGTAACAGATAAGGAAGCTAGAAAGCTTCAGGTTGGTGGCGAAGTTTTAGCATTCGTTTGGTAATTATCGTAAAGTATAAACCGGCTTTGGGTCGGACATACTAATAAAAGTTTAGCTCCGAGTTAACTCGGAAGGAAAGGAGTACGGGCATGTCACGTATAGGAAGAATGCCAATCGCGGTTCCAGCAGGTGTTACTGTGGAAATCGCAGAAAATAATCATGTGACTGTAAAAGGTCCTAAGGGTGAATTATCCAGAACACTTCCAGCAGAGATGGAAATCAAGATGGAAGGAAACGAAATCACTGTAACAAGACCAAATGATTTAAAGAAGATGAAATCCTTACATGGATTAACCAGAACTTTGATCAATAACATGGTTGTTGGTGTAACAGATGGTTATACAAAAGTATTAGAAGTTAACGGTGTTGGTTACAGAGCATCTAAGGCAGGAAAGGTATTAACCTTGAACCTTGGATACTCTCATCCGGTAGAAATGACTGATCCAGAAGGACTTGAGTCAGTTGTTGAAGGAAACAAGATTACCGTTAAGGGTATTGATAAAGAAAGAGTTGGCCAGTATGCGGCTGAAATCAGAGATAAGAGAAGACCTGAACCTTATAAGGGCAAGGGAATCAAGTATGCTGATGAAGTGATCAGACGTAAAGTTGGTAAGACTGGTAAGAAATAATGAAAGGGTGAAAAGAAATGGTTAATAAGAAATCAAGATCAGAAATTCGCGAAAAAAAGCATAGAAGAATGCGCAATAACCTTTCTGGTACTGCTGAGAGACCTCGTTTAGCAGTGTTTAGAAGCAATAATCATATCTACGCTCAAATTATTGACGACACAGTTGGAAATACACTTGCTTCTGCATCTACTTTGGACAAAGACGTTCAGGTTGAAAAGACCAACAACGTTGATGCTGCTGCTTCCGTAGGAACAGCTATTGCAAAGAAAGCATTAGATAAAGGTATTAAAACTGTTGTCTTTGATAGAGGCGGATATATTTATCAGGGAAAAGTTAAAGCATTAGCCGAAGCTGCACGTGAAGCAGGCTTAGAGTTCTAGTAAGGAGGAAAACAATCGCATGAAACGTACAATTATTGATGCTAGTCAGTTAGAATTAACAGAAAAAGTGGTATCAATCAAACGTGTCACAAAAGTTGTTAAGGGCGGACGTAATATGCGCTTCTCAGCTTTGGTTGTTGTTGGCGACGGCAATGGTCATGTTGGTGCAGGTTTGGGTAAGGCTGCTGAAATTCCTGAAGCAATCCGTAAAGGAAAAGAAGACGCTGTTAAGAAACTGATTGAAGTTAAATTAGATGAAAATAAGAGTATTACTCATGATATCATGGGTAAACACACTGGAGCTTCTGTATTACTAAAGACAGCTCCAGAAGGTACTGGTGTTATCGCCGGTGGTCCAGCACGTAACGTATGTGAACTTGCCGGAATCAAGAACATCCGTACAAAATCTTTAGGATCAAACAACAAGCAGAACGTTGTTCTTGCAACAATCGATGCTTTAAGCCAGTTAAAGAGTCCTGAAGAAGTAGCAAAACTCCGCAACAAATCTGTTGAAGAAGTAGTTGGTTAAGGAGGATATGGAAAATGGCAGATAAGAAATTAAAAGTTACGCTTGTAAAGTCTACAATTGGCGCAGTACCTAAGAATAAAAAGATTATCGAAGCTATGGGATTAAGAAAACTGAATAAGTCAGTTGAGTTACCAGACAATGCTTCCACTCAGGGAATGATTCGTCTTGTAGCACCATACGTAAAAGTAGAAGAAATCTAATAAAGGAGGTACTGAAATGGATTTATCCAATTTAAGACCTGCAGAAGGTTCTAAACAGAGTGATAATTTCAGAAGAGGCCGTGGACATGGTTCAGGAAACGGCAAGACAGCTGGTAAGGGTCACAAGGGACAGAAAGCTCGTTCTGGAGCTCCTAGACCAGGATTCGAAGGTGGACAGATGCCTTTATACAGAAGATTACCTAAGAGAGGTTTCAAGAATAGAAACACTAAGGAAATCGTTGGTATTAACGTATCTGCACTTGAAGTTTTCGAAAATGATTCTGTAGTATCTGTTGATACTTTAATCGAAAAAGGAATCGTTAAGAACGCACGTGATGGCGTGAAGATTCTTGGAAACGGTGAACTTACAAAGAAGCTTACAGTTCAGGCTAACGCGTTCAGCGCTAGTGCAAAAGAAAAGATTGAGGCTCTTGGTGGAAAAGCTGAGGTGATCTAATGTTTGAAACAGTCCGCAATGCATTTAAAATTAAAGATATCAGAAGACGTCTTTTGTTTACATTTTTGATGCTGATTGTTATTCGAATTGGATCTCAGTTACCGATACCAGGTGTAGACCGGGAAGTCTTTCAAAGTTGGTACAGCAACCAGGGTGATGCGTTCAGTTTTTTTGACGCCATCACCGGTGGTTCTTTCCTTCAGATGTCGGTCTTCGCATTGAACATCACACCATACATCAATTCTTCCATTATCATGCAGTTGCTTACAATTGCAATTCCGAAATTGGAAGAGATGCAGAGGGACGGAGAGGAAGGACGCAAGAAAATTGCTGAAATTACAAGATATCTAACCGTAGTGTTAGCACTTGTTGAATCTATTGTTATGGCTATTGGATTCGGCCGTGCAGGATATTTAACGGAATATTCCGTATTAAACGTTATAACAGTAGTTGCCACATTGACAGCAGGTTCTGCTGTGCTTATGTGGATTGGTGAAAGAATTACAGAAAAGGGAGTCGGAAACGGTATCTCTATTGTACTTGTCATCAATATTATTTCCCGTATGCCGGATGATTTGGAATCCTTATATGAACAGTTTGTTTCAGGTAAGATTCCGGCAAGAGCTGTTCTTGCAGTTTTAATCATTCTTGCAATTATTTTGGCAACGGTCGTTCTTGTAGTATTGCTTCAGGGCGGCGAACGTAGAATTCCTGTTCAATATTCAAAAAAGATTCAGGGAAGAAGACAGGTTGGGGGCCAATCTTCCTTCATTCCTTTGAAAGTAAATACCGGTGGTGTTATTCCGGTTATCTTTGCTCAGTCGTTGATGCAGTTCCCAGTGGTAATTGCGCAGCTTCTTGGTAAGGGTAACGGAACAGGCATCGGCAGCCAGATATTAAAGGTGTTATCACAGTCAAACTGGTGTAACCCGTCTGACCCGATTTACTCAATCGGACTTGTAATTTACATTGTATTGATTGTGGCGTTTGCATATTTCTATACATCCATCACATTCAATCCATTGGAGATTGCAGATAACATGAAAAAAGCAGGTGGATTTGTACCGGGTATTCGTCCGGGAAAACCAACCAGTGATTATCTGGCAAAAATCTTAAGCTATGTAGTATTTGTTGGAGCAGTTGGTTTGATTTTTGTTACCATTCTCCCAATTTTCTTTAATGGTGTGTTTAGTGCCAGCGTATCATTCGGTGGAACTTCTATCATCATCGTAGTTGGTGTAGTAATTGAAACAATCAAACAGGTTGAATCACAAATGACCGTACGCTATTATAAAGGATTTTTAGAAGACTAATTTATGTGTACCCAATGGAACGCGGAATCCGCGTTCCATGAGTGCACTTAAGTTGTTTTTAGAGGAAGGAGTTATTGCGATGAAAATCATAATGCTTGGAGCGCCGGGTGCCGGAAAAGGAACTCAGGCAAAACAGATTGCAGACAGATATCATATTCCGCATATCTCAACGGGAGACATTTTCCGTGCAAATATAAAAAACGGAACTGATTTAGGAAAGAAAGCCAAGGAATACATGGATCAGGGAGCTTTAGTTCCGGATGAACTGACCTGTGACCTTGTTATGGATAGAATTAGTCAGGAGGATGCTAAGAACGGATTTGTTTTAGATGGTTTTCCAAGAACAATTCCTCAAGCAGAGGCTCTTGATAACGCTCTTTCTAAAATCAATGAAAAGATGGACTACGCAATTGATGTGGATGTACCGGATGAAAACATTGTAAACAGAATGGGCGGAAGACGTGCCTGTGTAAATTGTGGAGCAACCTATCACATTGTTTCAATTCCACCAAAAACGGAAGGAAAGTGCGATCGTTGCGGAAGCGATTTAATCCTTCGTGATGACGACAAGCCGGAGACAGTTCAGAAGAGACTTGCCGTATATCATGATCAGACACAACCTTTAATTGATTATTACAAAAAACAAAGTATCTTAAAGACCGTAGATGGAACACAGCCTATGGATCAGGTGTTCGCAGCGATTGTTGAAATACTTGGAGAATAAAAAATGCCAATTAGGGTAAAAACACCGGAAGAAATTGAATATATGAGAGAAGCCGGAAGGCTTTTGGCAAAGGTTCATCAAGACTTGGGGCACGAGCTTCACGCAGGAATGTCCACAAAAGAGATTGATGAAAAAGCGGAATCGATGATTCGCGACTTGCATTGCATCCCGAATTTTTTAAATTACAATGGATTCCCCGGTACTGTATGTGTATCGGTAAACGACGAAGTCGTACATGGAATTCCTCATCCGGATCACATCATTACCGATGGGGATATTGTTAGTTTGGATATGGGATTGATATACAAAGGTTACCACTCAGACGCAGCTCGTACTCATGGAATTGGGGAAATTAGCCAAGAGGCAAAGCTTTTAATTGAAAGAACAAGAGAAAGTTTTTTCCAGGGTATGGAATATGCGGTTGCAGGAAATCGTCTTTATGATATTTCCGCAGCCATTGGTGATTATGCGGAGAGTTTTGGATATGGAGTGGTTTACGACCTGGTTGGCCATGGTATTGGAACTCATTTACATGAAGAACCGGAAATTCCGAATTACAGACAGCGTAGACGTGGCCCGAAATTAAAAGCCGGAATGACCTTAGCGGTTGAGCCTATGATAAATGCAGGCTGCCCGGATGTGTTCTGGATGGAAGATGGATGGACAGTGGTGACCGATGATGGTTCGCTTTCTGCTCATTATGAAAATACCATTTTAATTACCAACGGAAGACCTGAGATTCTGACATTGACAGAAGAGGAGAAACAAAATGATTGAGTTTGCCAAGGTAAAAAAAGGACATGATAAAAATCATATCTATTACGTGGCAAATCAAGACGAAGAGTTTCTTTATCTGGTAAATGGTGTCACAAAGAAAACAGATCATCCGAAAAAGAAAAAACGTATTCACGTGCAAGTGATAAAAACATTACCGCAAGAAGTGTTAAACATTCTTGGAACAGACATCAATGATATGACTGTT
This sequence comes from Lachnospiraceae bacterium, assembly GCA_045657625.1. GTDB lineage: Bacteria > Bacillota > Clostridia > Lachnospirales > Lachnospiraceae > JAZOTM01. The sequence goes on along the minus strand of JAZOTM010000012.1, from coordinate 52,379 downwards.
CAAAAAGCAATTGAAACATATATGAATAAAAAGAATGAAATGCATTAACAGGAGGAAAAAATGTCAAAAGCAGATGTAATTGAAGTAGAAGGTAAAGTATTAGAAAAGTTACCAAATGCTATGTTTTCTGTAGAGTTGGAAAACGGACATCAGGTTCTTGCTCATATCAGCGGAAAACTCCGTATGAATTATATTCGTATTTTACCTGGTGACAAAGTAACTTTGGAAATGTCTCCATACGATTTGACCAAGGGAAGAATTATTTGGAGAGATAAGTAAAAAACGTATTGCTTTCAGTAGCGTCTCATGATATAATGCTATCTGGACGCTTTTGAGAAAAAGCCGATTTTTGCGTAAAAATAAGAAAATCGGCCCATTTACAAGAAAGGAGGATTTACTGTGAAGGTAAGATCATCAGTTAAGCCTATTTGTGAAAAATGTAAAGTTATCAAAAGAAAGGGCAGCATCAGAGTAATCTGTGAAAACCCGAAACACAAACAGAGACAGGGCTAATCACACTGTTTCAAAATTCATTATGTGCGGCTGCAGCGATGCTATCTAATCGCTGTTCATAATAAACAGCAGGAGACTGCTGGCTTTCTGCGTTTTAACATACCGAAAGGCGCAGAGAGGAATCGTGTATCTAAGAAAACGGATATAGTAGGTGTATACACACATTTCAGGCCGGAAATCCGGAGCTGTATATGTTTACTATATTGATATTCAGAAATCTAAGTGGAGGTGTAAACACACATGGCTCGTATTGCAGGTGTAGATTTACCAAGAGAAAAACGTGTAGAAATTGGGTTGACTTATATCTACGGTATCGGAAGAGTAAGTGCAACTCGTATCCTTGAAGCTGCTGGTGTTGATCCTGACATCCGTTGCAAGGATTTGACCGATGATGAGGTTAAAAAGATCAGTGCTGTTATCGATGAGACACAGACTGTAGAAGGTGATTTAAGAAGAGAAATCGCTTTAAATATTAAGAGATTACAGGAAATCGGATGCTATCGTGGTATCCGTCACAGAAAAGGACTTCCGGTTCGTGGTCAGAAGACAAAGACTAACGCTAGAACCAGAAAAGGTCCTAAGAGAACTGTTGCAAACAAGAAGAAATAATCATCATAATTTGATGAGTCAATTATTAGAGAAAGTAGGTTAGTTTAAAATGGCAAATAAAGCTGTTAAGAAGACAACAAAAAAGCGTGTCAGAAAAAACGTTGAACATGGACAGGCACATATTCAGTCATCTTTCAATAATACAATCGTAACTATTACAGATGCTGAAGGAAATGCTCTTTCTTGGGCTAGTGCTGGTGGTCTCGGATTTAGAGGTTCAAGAAAATCTACTCCATATGCTGCACAGATGGCAGCTGAGACTGCAACAAAGGCAGCTCTTGTACATGGTTTAAAAACAGTAGACGTTATGGTTAAAGGACCGGGATCAGGAAGAGAAGCAGCAATTCGTGCGCTTCAGGCTTGTGGATTGGAAGTATTATCAATTCGTGACGTAACTCCTGTACCTCATAATGGATGCCGTCCACCAAAACGTAGAAGAGTCTAATTAGGAGGTAATGGATTAATGGCAGTTAATAGAGTACCTGTACTGAAAAGATGTAGATCTCTTGGTCTTGAACCAAGTTATTTAGGATATGATAAGAAGTCAAAGAGACAGCTTCAGAGAGCAAACAGAAAGGTGTCTGAATACGGACTTCAGCTTCGCGAAAAGCAGAAAGCTAAATTTATTTATGGTGTTTTGGAAAAACCTTTCCACAACTACTATGAAAAAGCAGATATGATGAAGGGAATGACTGGTGCTAACCTTATGACTATGTTAGAGTCAAGATTAGACAACGTTGTTTTCCGTCTTGGATTCGCTAGAACAAGAAGAGAAGCAAGACAGATCGTAGATCACAAGTTCATCACTGTAAATGGTAAGAAGGTAAATATCCCTTCATATTTAGTAAAAGCTGGCGATGTTATCGCTATTGATGAAAAACACATTAGTGGACAGAGAGTAAAAGACATTAAGGAAGCTACCGCTGGAAGACTTGTTCCGGAATGGTTAGACGTTAATGTTGATAAGATGGAAGGAACTGTTAAGGAATTACCTTCTAGAGATCAGATTGATGTTCCGGTAGACGAAATGTTAATCGTCGAGTTATACTCTAAATAATAAACATGTAAAACGATGAAATCCGAAAAGGAGGAACTTTGTAGTGTTCGATTTCGAAAAACCAAAGATTGAGATTGTAGAAATTTCAGAGGACAAAAGATACGGCAAATTTGTTGTAGAGCCACTTGAAAGAGGATATGGTACTACTTTAGGTAATTCTTTAAGAAGAATTATGCTTTCTTCCTTACCAGGTGCTGCGGTAAGTCAGGTTAAGATTGATGGAGTTTTACATGAATTCAGTTCTATCCCTGGAGTAAAAGAGGATGTAACTGAGATAATTATGAATATCAAGGAGCTTGCTATTAAAAATACAAGCTCCACAAATGAGCCTAAGATTGCATATATTGAGTTCGAAGGCGAAGGTGTTGTTACAGCAGCTGATATTCAGGTTGATCCGGACATTCAGATTATGAACCCAGACCTTGTAATTGCACACTTAAATGGTGGTGTTGATTCCAAACTTTATATGGAACTTACAATTACAAAAGGAAGAGGATATGTAAGCGCTGATAAGAACAAGACAAGCGATACTCCAATCGGTGTGATCGCAATTGATTCTATTTATACACCAGTAGAACGTGTAAATCTTGCAATCGAGAATACTCGTGTTGGTCAGGTTACTGACTTTGACAAGTTAACACTTGATGTATATACTGACGGAACATTGGCTCCGGACGAATCAGTTAGTCTTGCTGCAAAGGTATTAAGCGAGCATTTATCACTTTTCATTGATTTATCAGATGCTGCTCAGCAGGCAGAGATTATGGTAGAGAAAGAAGATAACGATAAGGAAAGAGTACTTGAAATGAGTATCGATGAATTAGAGTTGTCTGTTCGTTCTTTCAACTGCTTAAAGAGAGCTGGAATCAATACAGTAGAGGAGCTTACCAATAAGACTCCTGATGATATGATGAAGGTTCGTAACCTTGGACGTAAGTCCCTGGAAGAAGTTTTAGCAAAATTGAAAGATTTAGGTCTTCAGCTGAATCCAGGAGATGAAGCTTAAATCTTTTCTATTCATGCATATGGCACTTAGGATAAGACCAAGGAGCGCTTGAGTGTCAACTCATGAGTGGAGGAACAATACATGCATTTGGTTTGTAAGCCCAAAGAGCGTAACCGGATGTGCCACAAGAAGGAGAAAAATCATGGCGAAATACAGAAAATTGGGAAGAACATCTTCTCAGAGAAAAGCATTACTTAGAAACCAGGTAACAGCTCTTATCAACAATGGTAAGATCGTTACAACAGAAGCAAAGGCAAAAGAAATTCGCAAAATCGCTGAAGGACTTATTGCACTTGCAGTAAAAGAAAAAGATAACTTCGAAGAAGTTACTGTAAAAGCTAAGGTTGCTAAGAAAGACAAAGACGGTAAGAGAGTCAAAGAAGTAGAAGATGGTAAGAAAGTTACTGTTTATGATGAAGTAGAAAAGACAATTAAGAAGGATATGCCTTCTCGTCTTCATGCTCGTAGACAGATGTTAAAGGTTCTTTATCCTGTAACAGAAGTTCCTACAGAAGGAGCAGGAAGAAAGAAAAACACTAAGAAGGTAGATTTACCTGCTAAGTTGTTTGATGAAATTGCACCGAAGTATGCAAACCGTAACGGTGGATATACACGTATCGTAAAGATCGGACCTCGTAAGGGTGACGGAGCAATGGAAGTTGTTATCGAACTTGTTTAATTGCAAATAGAAATGAGGAAGCTATTCAGCTTCCTCATTTTTTTTAGATAAACGTAATGAAAATATAAATTCCGTACCAACGCCTTCGGTGGAAATAACATTGATGTTTTCCTCGTGCGCGGTAATGATTTCTTTTACAATGGAAAGACCCAGCCCGGTGCCTTTCTTGTCTTTTCCACGGGAACTATCGCTTTTATAGAAACGCTCCCATATCTTATTAATACTATCTTTGGGAATGCCACATCCGTGATCTTTGATTGCCACAAAGACTTTTCCATTCTTAATGGTTGTCTCAATGTGAATGGAAGAGTTGTTGGAACTAAATTTAATGGCATTATCTATTAGGTTATAAATAACCTGTTGTATTTTCCCCATATCTGCTTTTACAAATAATTTTTCACCGGTTAAGAGCAAATCAAAGGTAATTTTTTTCTCGCTGCACACCATTTCAAAGGAGCGAATGGTTTGCTTTAATACTTGATTGACATCAAATTCGGAATAATCCAGAATGGTTTTTCCGTGACTTCCGTACTTGTTTAATTCCAAGATGCCGCTGGTGAGCTTGGTTAAACGTTCTGTTTCAAACAGTATGGTGTTTAAATAACGGTCCTGCAATTCAGGAGGTATGGTTCCATCCAAGATGGCGTTAATGTAACCTCGAATGGAGGTTAATGGAGAACGAAAATCATGGGAAATATTGGAAATAAACTTCTTTTGATCTTCCTCCAAAGTATTCATTTCAATCGCCATATAGTCTAAGGACGCGGTCAAAAAACCGAGTTCATCGTTGCGATGTAATACATAATGGTTTTCAAAATTGCCGCTGGCGAATTCTCCGGCTGTCTTTGCCGTTTTCTGCAGTGGGCGAATTACATGGAAGTATTGCCATAGCAAATAAATGAAAAACAGTAGTAAAATGACACCGCCATTGATGTAGGAGACGTTTAAAAGATTTACACTGGTATTAAAAATATTACTTTCCTTCATGTGGAGAACGACATAGCCGCTTAATTGATAGTTTCTGGTAATTGGTGTATAAACACTTAAATAGTCTTCGGAAAAATAATCGTAAAACGTGCCTTCCTGATAGTAGGATGCGTTAAAATCTGTGGCATTAAAGGATTCGATGACATAAGGATCAGAAATATCTTCTACTTCTTCGTGGGAATTTACAAGAATTTCACCCTTAGAAGATACAATCCATACCTGTGCATTAAGGTATGCCTCTAACGCTTCAAAACGTTCTTGTAAGTCTTTCAAAGAGGACTGGTTTCCGTTGTAATCTTCAATATAGTTCTGAGAAACCAGTAGCGCTTCTTTGTAAAGGCTTTCTGCTGTTTGGTTTAGTACGTAATGTTCGGTTAACATACCCGTCAAAGTAGAGGTGATTACAAAGGACAAAACCAAACATAAAAGAAATCCTAAAAAACTTTGTAATGCCAATTTTTTCTTCATGTTTATTTCACCTCGAATTTGTAACCGATGCCCCAGACAGTGGAAATGCTCCAAGCGTCTGTGTCGCTGATTTTTTCACGAAGGCGTTTTACGTGAACGTCGACAGTTCGTGTGTCTCCGATGTATTCGTAGCCCCAAATATGGTCGAGAAGCTGTTCTCGAGTGAATACCTGATTGGGAGAAGATGCCAGGAAATAGAGAAGTTCTAATTCCTTAGGAGGCATTTCAATGGTATTGCCCTTAAAGATCACGGAATAATTAGATAAATTTACCGTTAAGTCTTGGTATTCGACGATTTTTAAATTTGTATTCGTTTCCGGTTTTACCGGTTGGTATCTGCGAAGAACAGCTTTTACCCTTGCCACCAATTCTTTGGAGTCAAAAGGTTTCATAATGTAGTCGTCTGCACCAAGTTCTAAACCTAATACCTTATCAAAAACCTCGCCTTTGGCAGATAGCATGATGATAGGGCAATTGGATTTACTTCGAATCTCACGGCAAACCTGATAGCCATCAATGCCGGGAAGCATGAGATCCAAAAGAATGAGATTTGGTTCGTATTCTGCAAAGGCTTGCAGCGCTTCTTCCCCGTCATAGACAATTTTCGTGTCAAAGCATTCTTTGATTAAGTATAAGGATATTAGTTCTGCAATGTTTTCATCATCGTCTACAATGAGTATTTTTTGTTTCGTTGCCATATAACCCCCTCCTATTTAAAAACAGCAATTGTTACGCCGGCATCTCCTTCTCCGTATTCCGCCTGTTGAAAGGATTTGATGTACGGTAAAGTCTTTAAATGGCTTTGTACGGCTTTTCTCAAAGTGCCTGTACCTTTTCCGTGTACAATTCGAACAGAGGCTAAATGAGCCAAATACGCATCGTCAAGGTATTTGTCTAACATGGCAATGGCATCGTCGGAATTTTTTCCAATGAGATTAATCTCTGTGGAAACATTCGCTGCTTTATTCATTTTCAATTTTCCGGCATTGGTACGATTGAATTGCTTCGTATTGGTTACCGGTGCATCTTCGATTAAGATCAAATCATTGATATTAACCAAGGAACGGAGAATTCCCATTTGTACATATAAGTCGCCCTTTGCATTTGGAAGGGTATGTACGGTACCTTTGAGATTCATGCTAATGACCTTTACACTATCACCAATGCGAAGATTTTTCGGTACCTTGTGTGGAGTCTCTTTGGTGTTTTTCTTGGTGTTTTTCTTTTCGTTGTCTTTAATTTTATTACGAAGCTTGGTACGTTCCGCTTCCAATTCTTGAATTGGTGCGGTGGAACCGTATTTATGGAAATTGCGGATAGATGTATCCGCCACTTCTTTTGCATCCCGCAGAATTTGCGCAGCTTCTTCTTTTGCTTCGTTGATGATTTTATCTTTTCGTTGTTCTAAATGTTCTTGTTTGTTTTCTAATTGCGTTTTTAAATGCTCGATTTCACGCTTGTAGTTTTCGATTTGAATCTGCTCTTTTTCCAATTGGGAACGTGTGTGTTCCAAATCGGCAATGACGTCTTCAAAACTTTCGGATGCTTCGGAAAGTCTGGACTTTGCATCTTCGATATAAGAAACCGGAAGTCCTAATTTCTGTGAAATGGCAAAGGCATTACTTTTTCCGGGAACACCGATCAGCAAACGATAAGTGGGACTTAGGGTTTGCACATCGAATTCGCAGCTGGCATTTTCTACACCTTCGGTAGAAAGGGCATATACTTTTAGTTCACTGTAGTGTGTGGTAGCCATGGTACGAATTTGTCTTTGATGCAGGCTTGATAAAATAGAAATCGCAAGGGCTGCACCCTCGGTAGGATCCGTACCGGCACACAATTCATCAAATAGACAAAGGGATTTTTGATCCGCCTTGTTTAAAATGGAAATCAAATTTGTCATGTGGGAGGAGAAGGTACTGAGGGATTGTTCAATACTTTGCTCATCGCCAATATCTGCATAGATTTCATGGAAAATAGAAATCTCGGAACCGTCTGCAACGGGAATTAAAAGCCCGCTTTGAGCCATCATAATCAAAAGACCTAAGGTCTTTAAAGAGACGGTTTTACCACCGGTATTTGGACCGGTGACAATTAAAAGATCAAATTCTTCGCCTAAGCGTAAGTCGATAGGGACGACTTTTTTCTTGTCCAATAAGGGATGTCTGGCCTTTTTTAAGTGGACTATGCCATCTTCGCGTAGCATAGGCTTTGTGGCATTTAATTCTTTGGCATAATTTGCCTTTGCAAAAATAACATCCAACTGGGTTAAAAGTGTCAGATTTTGTGATAATTCTTCAGTATGCTCGCTGACCTTTTCGGAAAGAGTAGCAAGGATTGCTTGAATTTCTTCATTTTCCTGCAAAGATAATTCTTTTAATTCGTTATTCAATTGCACCACGGACATGGGCTCAATAAAAAGGGTCGAACCGCTGGCAGATTGGTCGTGTACCATACCCGGAACCTGGGATTTTGCATCGGAACGAACCGGTAAACAATAGCGTCCGTTTCGCATGGTGATGACGGTTTCCTGTAAATAACTGCGAATGGTGGTGTTTCCCAACATGGAACTCAAAGAAGAATGGATTTTTTCTTCGGTACGCTTCATGTTACGACGAATGCTTTTTAGAGTGGGACTGGCATCATCGCTGATTTCATCTTCGGATAAAATGCAAAAAGAAATATCCTGATGGAGTGGTGTCAGCGGAGAAAGTCCGTCGAAATAAGAAGAAAGAGAATCGGTGATCTCTTCATCTCTTGCAGTGCGATTGGCTTGAGAAGCAATCTTGGCACTTTCCAATAGGGAAGCAATTTCCAGTAATTCTTTGGCGTTTAAAGTGCTGCCAATTTCAAGACGTTTCAAGGAAGCACGAATGTCCTTTACGCCGGAAAAAGAGATGCGGCAGCCTCGCAATAAGCGGCTGAGAGCATCGTCTGTTTCAGTAAGGCTTTTTCGGATTTCAGACGTGTCGATGGAAGGCTCCAAAGAGCGAATTTGATCCTGTCCGATGGTGGATCCGGAAAAGTCCAATAATCGATTTATAATTTTATGATATTCTAATGTTTTTTTAACTTTCTGATTCATGTAAAACTCCATATAAAAACTACTTTTATCAGTATAAACCAAAGTAAGAATCTCTTGCAACTACTAGTGCTGGAACGTATAATGGTAGAGAATAAAATGTAAAACGGAAACGAGGGAAGCTTATGGAAAATGATGAAAAAAAAGAAGTTCCGTTTATAACTGAAAAAATAAAGGATGTACCTGTGAATAAAAAGAAACTGGTGAATAAAGTAGTTTCAACAGTTTTGTTCGCATTGCTTTTTGCGGTGATTGCTAGTTTTGTTATGGCATTGCTGGTACCGATTTTGGAAAAAAATCAAAAAGAGCCGGAAGAGGGAAAAGTAGTGATTACTGTGGAAGAGTCTGTGACAGAGGAATTGGAATCTGAGGTGACAGAAGCGGAAACAGAGACGACAGACTATGTGACACAGGATGAATGGGAAGCCGCTGATTACCAATTGATTCAACGTCAATTGTATAGTATTGCAGAAGGTATGGAACCAAGTGTGGTTTCCGTGACAGCGGTAAAGCAAAGTACAGATTGGTTCAATTCTGTTTTTAATAGTGAGAATACCGGTAGTGGTGTGATTGTAGCAGAAACCGCCGGTGAAATCTTGATTTTGACAGAGTATGATTGTGTGAAAAACGCAGAAGAATTGTATGTGACTTTTGTGGATGGCTCTATGATTGAAGCCTCTTTAAAACAAAAGGATTTGAGTACCGGATTGGCAGTGGTGACAGTATCTATTTCAGCAGTGGATCAGACCACCAGAAATGAAATTGAAGTTGCAACACTGGCAAATTCCAAAACGATTAAGACCGGTACCGTTGTTTTGTCCCTAGCCAGTCCATCCAGAGGCAGTTATAGTATTAAAAACGGAATGATAACTTCCACCGGCGAGACCATTCAGTTGGCGGATGAGACCTTATCTGTATTTAAAACGGATATTGTAAGTGATGAAAATCAGTCCGGCGTTTTACTGAATATTAGTGGAGATGTCATTGGCTTTATTCGTGAGGAAGACAGCGAGGACACTGTGGTGGCTGTGGCTGTATCAGAAATTAAGACATTAATTGAAAAACTTTCAAATGGGGAAGAAATTCCTTATTTAGGTTTATATATCAGTACTGTGACTTCAGACATCGCAGAACAATTTGAAGTACCGGAAGGAGTTTATGTCAACTCCGTGGAAATGGATTCCCCGGCGATGAATGCCAATATTTTAAGTGGCGATGTCATTGTAGAAGTAAATGGTACAACGGTGGAAACGGTAGAGGATTATCGAAATGCCTTAATGGAAAAAAATGTAGGAGATAGTGTCCGCATTGTAGTACAGAGATTGGGAAGCGATGGATACACCAAGGTTTCCTGCACAGCAACTTTAGGCGTGGCAGAATAGAAGTATTAGAAAGGTTATATTATGAAATTTATTGAAACATTAAGAGAAGGTGATCGCGTATCGGAGGTTTACTTATGCAAAAATAAAGCAACTGCTTTAACAAAAGCAGGAAAACCTTACGAAAATGTATTGTTACAGGATAAAACGGGTACGTTAGATGCAAAAATTTGGGAGCCGGGGTCTGCCGGAATTGAAGAATTTGATTCTTTGGATTACGTTTATGTAATGGGAGATGTTACCAGCTTTCAAGGCGCCTTACAGTTGAGCATCAAGCGTGTGCGTAAAGTAGCAGAAGGAGAGTATGAGCCTTCCGATTACTTGCCTACTTCAGAATATGATGTAGATAAAATGTACCAAAAACTCTTGGATTATGTGGCATCTATTAGGAATCCTTATTTAAAACAACTTTGTGAAATGCATTTTGGAAAAGAAGACTTTGCAAAGCGTTTTAAGTTCCATTCTGCAGCAAAGGCTGTTCACCACGGATTTGTAGGCGGCTTATTGGAACATACCTTAGGAGTTACAAGAAACTGCGAATATTTTGCGAAAGTATATCCGATTTTAAATCGAGATTTGTTGATTACTGCAGCGATGTTTCATGATGTAGGAAAGTTACAGGAATTGTCTACTTTCCCGGAGAATGATTATACAGATGCTGGCCAGTTGCTGGGACATATTGTGATTGGAGCACAATTGATTTCCGATAGTGCCAGAGAAATCCCGGGTTTTCCGGAAGACTTAAAAAATGAATTGGTTCATTGCATCTTGGCACACCATGGAGAATTGGAATATGGTTCTCCAAAGAAACCTGCTTTGGTAGAAGCTATCGCTCTTTCTTTTGCAGATAATATTGATGCAAAAATGGAAACAGCGAGAGAAATCTTTGGAAAAGTGCCGGAAGATAATACACAGTGGTTGGGATTCCAAAGAGTTTTGGATAGTAACATTCGTAGAACGAGGTCTTAAATGAAAAAGAACGACGAATTTGAATTAACAATTACAGATATAAGCGTCGATGGTGCGGGGATAGGTAAGGCGAATAGCCTTACCTTTTTCGTCAAGGATACTGTGCCAGGAGACAAGATTCTTGCCCATGTGACAAAGATGAAAAAAAATTATGGGTTCGCAAAATGTATGAAGGTTTTGGAACCATCTCCGGATCGTGTGGATCCGGTCTGTCCCATCAGTAAACAATGTGGTGGTTGTTCTTTGCAGCAGCTTAGTTATGAAAAACAACTGGAGTTTAAACGCAACAAAGTAAAGAATAATCTGATTCGCATTGGCGGTTTTTCGCAAGAGGAAATGGAAGCATTGGTGGAAAATACGGTGGGTATGGAGTCACCCTATCGTTATCGTAACAAGGCGCAATTTCCAATTGGAAAAGATGGGGACGGCAATCTGGTGGCAGGTTTTTTTGCCAGCCGCACGCATTATTTGATTCCTACAGAAGATTGCTACCTGGGAGCAGAAGAAAACAAGGATATTTTGCAACTGGTTTTGCAGTGGATGCAAGAAGAACATATAGAGCCTTATGATGAAAAAAATCACACAGGGTTGGTGCGCCATGTTTTAATTCGAAAAGGATTTCATACCGGAGAATGGATGGTATGCTTGATTGTGAATGCAAAGACTCTTTCCAATGGAAAAACCACATCTTTCGTTGAAAAATTAAAGGATTTTCCTGGAATGAAGAGTATTTCTTATAACGTGAATACAGAAAAAACAAATGTGATTTTGGGGAAAGAAACGGTAACCATATGGGGAAATCCTGTGATTTCTGATTACATTGGAGATTTGCGATTTGAAATTTCTCCACAGTCTTTCTACCAAGTGAATGCAGAACAGACAGAAAAATTATACGGTGCGGCTTTGGATTTTGCAGATTTGCATGGACAGGAAACCGTATGGGATTTGTATTGTGGCATAGGTACCATTTCTTTGTTTTTGGCAAAAAAAGCGAAAAAGGTGTATGGCGTGGAGATTGTGCCGCAAGCCATAGAAGATGCAAAGAAAAATGCGAAAAACAACGGCATTGATAATGTGGAATTTTTTGTTGGAAAAAGTGAAGAAGTTTATCCGGAATATGTAAAACAACATCCACAAGAGGGACGTGCGGAAGTGATTGTGGTAGATCCGCCACGAAAGGGATGCGAGGAAGCGTTACTTTCTATGATGTGTGAAATGACACCGGAAAAGATTGTATATGTGAGCTGCGATTCTGCAACACTTGCCCGTGACTTGAAATTTTTATGTGAAAATGGATATTCCTTAAAGAAAGTTCGTCCTGTCGATATGTTCGGAAACACAAATCATGTGGAGACTGTAGTGTTGCTCACAAGAGTGAACTAATAGAAATCCTTGAATTTACGCACTTTTTCGAGCATTTCACGTTTGATAAGACAGATTATTCTGAGCGTGGAAAGCAAAGAAAAAAGTATATTCGGGTAGTTGTAGCTGTCGAATTCGTGACAGTAGGTGCAAAATAAACGCCTACGTCGTGACAGTAGTGCACCACGTAAAAAGGTTTGATAAAACTAAATAAGAATCGTCGGAAGACGCTTAACTTACAGCATTTCCTGTAGGTTAGGCGTCTTTTTTGTTTAATTCCAATCAAATCTATATAAAGGACTTTGCTACCGGATTGCATGACAATGGACCAGACAGAAGAATAATTCAGACTCATGGGAGTCATGCACTAATAATACTAATAATAACAACACTGATTTTAATATTACCAATCTAATCAATCTATCGGCGGAATCAGCATCTCCGAAGACAGAGGTTGTAAAATCTCAGTTCATGAAGATGGATTTAAAGGGCTATCGTACCGGTAGCATGAATGAAACGCTAAATTTAAAGCAAGGAAGAAAAGATAAGAGTCGGTGATATAAAAAATTTATATCCGACTCTTAATTTTTTCTAATTGCTTTAATAGGCGAATGGCTTTATAGTTACTTCTATCGTTTAAGAGAAAGCAGAGATAGTAAAAAATTGGTAGAAAAGGATTTAAGCGTATGGAATTATACAGACTGACAAAGGGGTCCCCCACCTGGTTATTTAAGGCATATGATTATGCAAGGACAGATGCATTCGTATTTGGGCAGGAGATTCCAATTAACTTTGAATATTCCCATGACGAACCAATAAATGATGAATTTAAGGCCGTTGTACTAATTGATAACGGAAAACCTATTGCAGGATGTAGAATAACTTTTCCAAAAGAGGATATAGGCAAAATTGGAAGAGTATGTGTAGCACGACAATTTCAAAAGCAAGGGTATGGTCGAATACTTATTGCTGAAGCAGAGAAATGGATTTTAGAAAAAGATGTCTCAAGGATTGTTATAAATAGTCAGGATAGAGCTCAAAGATTTTATGAAAAGCTTGAATATAAACTTGTTCCCGGTGTCAATCCACAGTTGTTTGAAAAGAAGCTTGAAATAGCTTTTGAAAATATTCCAAGAGACTATGTTTCTCAAAAAAATGACCTGGGTTTTTCCTGTGTTCTGGTTGAAAAAATAATAAAAGAATAGAAAGAGTGGATTTTATATGTCAACAATATTTGATTTCAAGCTTGTTTTTTCGCAGATTCCTGATTTGCTGGAGTATTTACCAATTACATTGGAATTAGCACTTTTATCAATGGCACTTGGTCTTATCATAGGACTGCTGCTGGCACTTTTGAAAATAAGAAATGTTCCGGTATTAAAAAGTATAGCAACCTTTTTTATATCACTGATAAGGGGGACCCCGGTGTTGGTTCAGCTGTATATAGCATACTTTGGAATTCCAATGTTTTTTAAATGGATAAATCTTAAGTATGGCACAGATTTCAAGGTGGCAGAAGTAAATGGTTTTATATATGCGGTAGTGGCTTTGGGAATAAATCAATCGGCTTATAATGCTGAGTTTATCAGAGCGGCTCTTTTGTCAGTTGACCCGGGACAAATTGAAGCGGCAAGTTCTTTAGGAATGACATACCTACAAGCACTTCGAAGGATTATTTTTCCGGAGGCAATAACAGTTGCTCTCCCATCACTTGGTAATTCTCTTATATCAGTTATAAAGGGAACATCACTCGCATTTACATGCGCAGTTGTTGAGATGACAGCCCAAGGGAAGATAATTGGTGGAAGGAGCTACAGATATTTTGAAGTATATGTAAGCCTGGCAATAATCTATTGGGTAATAACAATTGTTATTGAATATATTTTGAACCTGATTGAAAAGAAACTGGAAATACCGCAGCAGGTTGCAAACTATGTGCCAGAGAAAGAGGTATAGCATGATAGAGATTCAAGGTCTTTCTAAAAGATATCATGATAACATCGTACTTGAAGATGTTAGTTTAAAAATAAACGAGGGCGATGTGATTGGAATAATCGGACCATCAGGAACCGGAAAATCCACGCTGCTAAGGTGTATAGACCAGCTAGAGGTTCCTGAAAAGGGAAAAATCACATTGGATAATATCACTGTAGATTTGTCTAAAAAAAATAAAAAGGCTATCACGCAAATCAGACAAAATACGGGAATGGTTTTTCAGAGGTTTAACTTATTTGAAAAGAAGACAGCTCTTGAAAATGTGATGGAGGGGCTGATTGTAGTAAAAAAAATAAATAAGGATGAGGCCAGAAAAATTGCAATTGAGGAGCTAGACAAGGTAGGAATGCTCTCCTGGGCTAATCACTACCCCAGACATCTATCAGGAGGGCAGCAACAAAGAGTTGCAATAGCCAGAGCCCTTGCTATGAAACCGAGACTTTTACTTTTAGATGAGCCTACTTCGGCTCTTGATCCGGAGCTTGTTGGAGAGGTTCTTGATGTAGTAAAGGATATTGCTAAAAAAGGATATACAATGCTTCTGGTTTCTCATGAGATGAACTTTGTCAGAAATGTTTCAAATAGAGTAATTTTTCTGGATAAAGGTCATATTGTTGAGGATGGATCGCCGAAGGAAGTTTTTGAAAATCCACAGAATCAAAGGACAATAGATTTCTTTGCGAAGATGCATTTGATGAATGAGCCGGAATATATCATTTAAAGCTTAAATTAGGAGGAATGTAAAATGGCAGATGTATGCAGTTTGGCAGCGCACACTTCAAAGGTTGAAGCTGAGGCGTTGAATGGTTACACGGATGAAAAGGCAGAGCAGTTTGCAAAAGAGGTTGGCGTAGTTCCAAGACCTATGGAGACAAAAAACGAAATTGATGAAAGGGGAGCTTTCGTAAGACAGCCCAATTCATTTCTTGATAAAGCAGGTGATGGAAAAGGACAGTGGAAGCCTGAGGCAAACAGGTATCAGATATACTGGATGAAGGGTTGCAATTGGTCCAATAGACCTGTAATTGTGCGAGATATTTTGGGACTTACAGATTTGATTGGAGATCAGCTTACATCACCAAGCGGACAGTCAAATAAATATGGACATGGATTCGGAACAGAAAAGGATTACAAGGATCCAAAGACAGGGGCGTATTTTCTATCGGAATTTTATAAAAATGCGAATCCGGATTTTAAAGGTCGTGCCACTACACCCACTATTGTAGATGTAGTTGAAAAAAAGGCAGTCAACAACGATTATCACAGAATGACAAACTACCTTGAGGTAAATTTTAGAGCACTACAGCCTAAAGATGCACCGGATCTTTACCCAGTCAAATATCGGGATGTAATTGATGAGTTTAATGATTGGCTATTTCCACATATAAATAATGGACATTATAGAATGGCATTTTGCCAGTCCCTTGAGGCTTATAATGAAGCCTTTGATGATTTTTTTGAGTCAATGGACAAGCTGGAAAAGAGATTATCAGAAAACAGATTTTTGTTCGGGGATTACATTACTGACAGTGATGTTAGATTTTTTGTCACAATTGTTCGCTGGGATACAAGTTACTTTAGGAATGTCGGACCAGTCAGAAGAAGAATTGCGGATTATCCTAATATCTATGCATATATGAAAGAACTCTATAATATCCCTGCTTTTAAAAATGCAACCTATGTACATGATTTAGTATTAGGCAGACATACTGCAGATAAGGATAAAGATTTATTTGCGGATTGGAATGTGCGAATTGCTAGTCAAATAAACTACGACGAGCTTTGGGCAGATGATGGAAGCAGAGCAAGACTTTCATCAGATCCAACAAAAGATGTTTATCTTAGACATCCTAAAGACGAAACCGTGGAGGATTACCAAAGCGATATTTCTTTTTCACATTGGAATTTAGAGGCTCAGGCGGATAGGGACCCTAGCAACCTCAATAATAGCAAGCTTAGAGTTGATGCAAGCATCAATCCTTTGAAGGGGCTTTTAAAAAATGAAGGATTATCGTAAATACGTAGCAGATAAATTTATAGAGTTTGCCGAAATTGATGGCGTTTCATATCAGGAAAGAAAAATAGCAGACTATCTGATTGATAGCTGGCGCTCTCTAGGCGTTAATTTAAGAGAAGATGATGCAGCAGCAAAAATTGGAGGCGATACGGGTAATCTGTACGGATACATCAAAGGAAGTGGACAAAAGCAAAATGATAAACCGTTACTATTTTGTGCACATATGGACACAGTTTCTCCTGGCGTAAATAAAAGGATAATGTGCCATGATGATGGAAGAATCACCAGCGATGGAGCAACGGTTCTTGGAGCAGATGACAGAGCCGCATTGTTCTCAATATATCAGGCCTACAAGGAAATTAAAGATGAGGGGATTTTGCATCCGCCAATAGAGCTTTTGTTCACTCCTGCTGAAGAAACATACACACAGGGGGCATCAAATTTTGATTTAAAAAAAATAAAATCAAAGGTCGCTTTTACTCCTGACTGTAGTGGTGATTACGGAGTGTATTCTTCTCAGGAACCGACTCTGATTTATTTTGAAATAATAATAACCGGCAAGGCAGCACATGCAGGATTTGAGCCTGAAAATGGTATTAATTCAATAGCAATTTCAGCGCAAGCGATAAGCAAAATAAAGCAGGGATGGATAGATGATCACACTACACTAAATATCGGCACGATAAGTGGGGGAACAGTCAGTAATGCGGTGTCAGCTCAGACTTTGATAAAAGGTGAGATAAGAAGCTCTGCTCACGGGGATGCTCTTAAAACATTTGATGAAATGGAGTTCATTTTTAAGCAGGAAACAGACAAAGCCGGTGCAAGGCTTGAAATAAAACAAGACATTCGCCTTAAGGCGTATCAGATAAATGGCTCGGATTTGCAAGGTGCATTAGCTATATATAAACGTGCACTACACATGCAGGGCATAGAGCCTATTCCAAAGAAATCATTTGGCGGAAGCGACAATAATGTGTTTGTAAGAAACGGTATTGACGGACTATGTATATATAATCCAATGCATGAAATTCATACAGTGAATGAGTTCACCACAGTGGATGAGTTGATTGACAGTATTGATTTGATAAAAAACATAATGAAAAAGTAAAAGAAAAGGAGAGAAGAAATGAAAAACAGTATTTTAAAAAGAATAATTTCCATAGGAGCAGTGGCAACTTTGACAGCAGGGTTGTTTGCTGGTTGTGGTTCGGCCAGTGAGACTTCTACTGTAACGGAGGACTCAGCAACAACTCAAGAGGAAGTATCAACTGAGGATTCGGCATCTACAGGAGATGTTACTGTAATTAAGGCAGTAACCGGAGGCGGTCCAAAGCCATATGTGTATGTTGATGAAAACGATGAGCTAACAGGCTATGATATTGAGGTTTTGAAGGCAGCATTTGATTTGTTGCCACAGTATGATTTGGAAATTGAGGTTGCGGATTTTTCGGCAGTTTTTGCAGGACTTACTGCAGGAAACTATGACATAGGCGTAAACAATTTTTCATACAATGAGGAACGTTCAGAATCATACCTATATTCTGTCCCTTATGACAAGGTAAGCTATGTGTTTGTTTTTGCTAAGGATGCAGAGCCTATTACATCACTTGAGGATGCAGCAGGACTATCCTTCGAGGGAAATGCAGGAGTATCAGTAACAACAGCCATAGAAAAATGGAATGAGCTTAATCCGGATAAGGAAATAACTATAAACTATACAGAGGCAGATACAACAGTTATTTTGCAGCATATCGAAGATGGAACTACTGATTTTGGAATTATTGATGGCCCAATGTACACAGCTTACGTAGAGGAGTATGGATTTGATATTGGAAAGTCAGATATCCCTGATGAAGAGACAAAGCTTATTGCAGACAATTTATATGCGTATTATCTGCTTCCACAAGGTTCTGAGGAATTAAGAGCTGAATTGGACGAGGCGATTATAACTTTAAAGGAAAACGGAACGCTCAAGGAGCTTTCTGAGCAATTCTTTGGCGGTGTAGACCAATCTCCAGAGGATGAAAAGCTTGCAGAGGGAGATCCAAACTAATAAAGCTATGAGTATCACCTATAAAATTACGAAAGAAAATGTAAATTGGGATGAAGTTGCTGCCGTTTTAAAGCGGTCGCGGCTTTCTGACCACACAGCCGAAGAACAAAAACTTGTTTTTGAAAACAGCTATGCGGTTGTGTTTGTATATGACGAAGAAAAAATCGTAGGTGTAGCAAGAGCATTATCAGATGGTTTGTTACAAGCGGCTATTTACAATGTAGCATTGGATGAAGAATACCAAGGACTTGGCATAGGGCGTGAAATGGTTAATAGATTGGTAGCGCAATTAAAGGGGCAAAATATTATCCTATATACCCATCCACAAACCGTTTTGATGTATGAAAAAATGGGATTTAGAAGAGCAAAGACTGCTATGGAGTTCTTTGATGCCGGAGAAGAAGAATTGGCGTGGATGGATGACACGGGATTTTTCTTGCCCAGGGGATACAGGTTTTGTGATGAATATAACAGAGCTGATATGCAAGGACCAAAATGGCAGTCAAAGTAATAGTTTGTATAACGGGAGATAATAATGTCATACATAGAGCCATTTCAAGGAATTGAACT
Source organism: Lachnospiraceae bacterium (assembly GCA_045657625.1). Classification (GTDB taxonomy): domain Bacteria; phylum Bacillota; class Clostridia; order Lachnospirales; family Lachnospiraceae; genus JAZOTM01. Next base: position 33,630 of record JAZOTM010000012.1, on the reverse strand, counting down.
TTTTGAGAGAACCTTTAAGAAACAGATTAATAAGACTACCGGTGTGGTGGAAAACAGGAAATTTGTTTTTAATAAGCTTTTTGGTGAAGGTGAAGACAATTTACCTATAGTAGAAGATAAATATAGACTTATATGGATGCCTGGCTGTCCACATTCAAATAAAGCCGTAATCACACTTAGACTTCTTGGGCTGGACAGAGTGATAAGTATTGGAGAATGTGGTGTTCTCAGAGACCCCAGAGGATGGATTTTTTCTGAGGATATTGGAGAGGTTGATCCTGTTTTAAAAATTCATTATTTGGATGACGCTTATTTAAAGGGAGATCCGGATTTTTCAGGGAGATCGACTGTACCGGCTATTGTTGATGTAACTTCCGGAGCCGTAGTGCAAAACAATCCATGGGAAATACCTAAGTATTTTGTTTTAGACTGGAAAAAATATCATAAAGAAAATGCTCCCGACTTATATCCAGAGGCTTTGAGAAAAGAGATTGACGAATGGAGCGATTTTATTAATAAAGAGGTTAACGCATATGGCTGTGGCTTTGCGAGAAATCAGGAGACCTTTGATGAAGAATTTGACTCATATTTTAAAGCTTTAGATGTCCTTGAAGACAGGCTAAGTAAAAGACGATTTATAAATGGAGACTACATGACTCTTTCAGATATTCATCTTTATGTTGCCTTGATTCGTTTTCATATCAACTATCATCTTGTTTTTGGAGTCAACAAAAAGAGATTGGAAGATTATCCTAACCTGTGGGGATATACAAGAGATATTTATCAAAGTCCGGGATTTTATGAGTACACAAAACTTGAGTGGATAAAAAAGCATTATCAATTATCACCACATATGAGAGCTAAGCTTGGAAATGTATATGGCTTGGTTGGAACAGGACCTGATAATAGCAAATTATTAGAGCAAACAGGCAGGAAGAATTTGTCTACGGATCCTGATAACAGGTTTACTTATGAAGAAAACACGAATGAGTTATTCATTCATAAGGATGAACAAAAAGAGATTGAGTACCTTAATTATGCTTTGATAGAGCCAATACAAAAAGCTTCTGCTTCCACATATCAGAATGAACTTGAAAGATGGGCAAATCAGGAAAAGGACGCATTGAAACAGATATGCGCAAGGCTTTCTGAAAGTAAATATTTGCTCGGTGAGACACTGTCTGAGGCAGATAAGCTTTTATACAAAATACTATTGAGGCACGACAATATTTATTTCTATCTGTACAAGCTGAATTTTGCTAAGAGTTATGATTTCCCAAATATAAAACGATATTTAGCAGACTTATATAAGATTGATGAAGTAAGGAATTCTATTGATATAGAAAAGGAAAAGGAAGTGGCCTTCAGAGAACTGGATGATGACAGAAATCCTTATCATTTGGTATTTCGCGGACCGCTACATGAATACTAAAAAGGAGGTCTGTTATGGCAGAATTGGAACAGGCAATGTGCTCACTGGATGCCCATAGAAAAAAGTATAAGAATAAAGTTGGCAAGGTGGCAAAATCTGAACTTGTCAATGAAATAAATAGTAATGGAGCTTTTGTAAGGCAAAAAAATAGATTTGATACCCCATTTGGTGATGGAGAAGGTGAACTTCCTGTAGAAAAGGGTAGGTATCGTCTTATTTGGACACCAATTTGCCCCTGGGCAACCAGACAGATAATCGCATTTAAGCTGCTAGGGATAACAGAAGATGTAATAAGTGTTGGAACGGTAAATCCTGTTAGAACACTGGATGGATGGGAGTTTTCTCTTGATGAGGGAGGAATTGACCCGATTCTTAAAATTCGATATTTACCTGAGATTTATGCAAGCACTGATTCTGAATATGTTGGAAGAGCAACTGTACCTGTTGTAGTTGATGTTAAACTCAATAAGGTTGTGAACAATGACTACCATAGACTCACTAATTATTGGGAAACCGTCTGGAAACCTTTTTGGAAAGAAGGAGCACCGGATTTATATCCTAAGGAATTGAGAACAGGTATAGATGGAATAAATGAAATTCTCTTTAATGAAATCAATAATGGAGTTTATAAAGCAGGATTCGCAACTACGCAGGAACAGTATGAGTTAAATTACAATCTGGTTTTTGATAGATTGGATTGGTTGGAAGAACATTTGAAGGATAATAGATTTCTCTTTGGGGATAGACTTACAGATTCAGATATTCGTTTATATGTAACTTTGGCCAGATTTGATACAGCATATTATTTTGGTTTCAGATTAAATAAAAAACGTCTAAGAGATTATGATAACCTGTGGAATTACGCTAAGGAGCTATATTCAATATCTGCATTTAGGGAGGCTACAGACTTTGATGCCATAAAAAGGGGATACCTTCTAGGGGCGGAAGAGAATCCCAATCATATTCTTCCGGATGGGCCTGATAATAGCGTTTGGCTTGAACCAAATAACAGGGCTGAAAAATTTGGCCCGCTCAATTATTCATGATGGAGGAAAATCATGGCAGTAGTAGAACATGTTACAAATAAAGAAGTACAAAGCAATGGAAAGTTTGAAAGGCAACCTAACAGATTCACCACTCCATTTGGTGATGAACCAGGCGAACTCCCTATAGAAAAGGGCAAGTATAGGCTTTTGTGGGCGCCTGTTTGCCCTTGGGCTAACAGAGCTTTGATAGTTCGCTCTCTGTTGGGTTTACAGGATGCTATTTCTGTAGGCACTCTCGATCCCATCAGACCAGATGTCCCTTGGTCGGACTGGTCGTTTACGTTAGATGAGGATGACAAAGACCCGGTATTAGGTATCAAGCTTTTAAGCGAAGCATACAAAAAGGCTGAGCCAAATTATGATGGGAGATTTACGGTGCCTGCTGTTGTAGATATTAAGTCTGGTAAGGTTGTAAATAATGATTACTTTAATCTAACGCTTTATTTTGAAACTAAATGGGGAAAATTTCATAAGAATGGGGCACCGGACCTATATCCGCAAGAATTGAGAAATGAAATTGATGCGCTTAACCAATATATTTTTCATGATGTTAATAACGGTGTATATAAAGCAGGATTTGCTAAAAGTCAGGAGGCATATTCTGATGCTTTTAATTTAGTGTTTAATGCCTTTGACGAATTAGAAGGGAGATTGAGAGATAATAGGTTTTTATTCGGAGATTATATAACCGAATCGGATATACGTTTATACGTCACTCTGGCAAGATTTGACATTGCTTATTATAATGGCTTCAGAGTCAATAAAAAAATGCTTAAGGATTATCCTAATCTATGGGGTTATGCCAGAGATCTTTACGAGGAAACAGAATTTAAGAATAATACAAATTTTGAAGCTATAAAAAAACACTATCATCTTTGTTGTTTAGAGACCAATCCTAATAATATTTTACCGTTGGGACCGGATTTATCAATCTGGAATGAACCTCATGACAGAGCACGCTTAAGCAAAGATCCGGAAAACAAGTATCGAAAGAAGGACTAAATTCTATGCGCAAGTATGATTTTGACAAAATTTATGATAGAAAAAATACATCAAGCCTGAAATATGATTTTGGCATTGAAAGAAAGGGGAGAGACGATTTGCTTCCCCTTTGGGTGGCAGACATGGATTTCAGGCTGCCTGATGAGATTATTTCAGATATTGTCAAAAGGTGCAAGCATGGAATATTTGGATATACTGACCCGGGGAAGGAATACAACGAGGCATTAAATAAGTGGTATAGCACTAGGCATGATATAGAGCTTGGAAAGGATTGGAATACGATTGCGCCCGGAGTAGTTTATGCTATTTCAACAGCCATCAGAGCCTTCACTTGTGAGGGTGATGCTGTGATTATCCAGCAACCGGTATATTATCCTTTTATGCAGGTTATTAAGTTAAACAATCGAAGGCTTGTAAATAATCAGCTTAAATATGTTGATGGGAAATACTCAATCGATTTTGAGAATTTCGAGCAAAAAATTATAACTGAAAACGTTAAGTTTTTTATTTTATGTAGTCCACATAATCCTGTTGGAAGAGTATGGTCAAGAGAAGAACTGTTTCAACTTGCAGATATTTGCTTAAAACACAATGTGACAGTATTTTCAGACGAAATTCACTCTGATTTTGTCTATACCCCAAATAAATTCATTTCATTTTTGTCACTGGGTGAGGAATATTTCAGTAATCTGATTGTGGGAACTTCACCAAGCAAAACCTTTAATATGGCCGGCTTACAGGTGGCAAACATTATTATCCCGGATAAGTGTGTAAGGCATGCTTACAGAAAAGAAAATGCTGCAGCTGGTTATAGTCAGGGAAATGCAATTGGAATGGTGGCTGCTATTTCTGCGTACGATAAAGGTGGAGAGTGGTTGGATGAATTATTAGAATACCTTCAGGGAAATTTGAATTATATCAGAGATTTTTTGGCATCTAAACTACCGAAGGTACATCTTGTTGAACCGGAAGGAACCTATCTGGTGTGGTTGGATTTTAGTGATGTATTAAAGGATTATAAGAAGTTGGAGCATTTGATTGTTGATGTGGCTAGGCTCTGGCTCGACCCAGGGATTATTTTTGGAGAGGAAACGGCGTTATTTGAGAGAGTAAATATAGCCTGCCCAAGAAGGATAATTGAGAGGGCTATGAGTAATTTGTACGAAGCTTTTAAGGAGGAAATTTAATGGGAGTAGAAGGCGATTGTTGCAAGGATGAAAAATATAGTTTAGAAACTATCTGCCAGCTTTCGGATAAAAATCTTTCAGATCAGTGGGGAGCTTTGAGCTTCCCTATATATCAGTCTGCGACTTTTGCGCACAGAGGCCTTGGAGAGAGCACAGGCTTTGATTATACCAGAATGCAAAATCCAACAAGACAGCAGCTGGAGTATGTGGTTGCTTCTTTGGAGCATGGTACTGATGCCTTGGCTTTTGCAAGTGGCATGGCAGCTATTGCTACTGTGATGGAGCTCTTCGCTCCAGGAGACCATATCATAATAGATGCTGATTTGTATGGAGGTAGCGTACGTCTTTTCAACGAGATAAACAAAAAAAACGGTCTATCATTTTCCACTGCTGATTTTAGCAAAGGGGAGTATAGTTCATATTTTAATGAGAATACTAAGGCTGTGTATTTGGAAACGCCTACAAATCCAATGATGAACGTGACAGATTTAATGAAGCTTGCATCGGAAACAAAAAAGCGGGAAATACTGTTAATTGTTGACAATACGTTTCTTTCGCCCTATTTTCAAAATCCTCTTGATTTTGGTGCTGACATTGTAATACATTCCGGAACAAAATTCCTGGGTGGACATCATGATACAATAGGTGGTTTTGTTGTTTTGAGAGATGAAGTGTTGGATAAAAGGCTTAGAGATATATATAAGACTACTGGGGCGGGGTTATCTCCTTTTGATAGCTGGCTTATTTTAAGAGGAATCAGAACGCTGACAGTAAGAATGGATAAGGCACAGGAAAATGCTATGTGTCTTGCAAAGTATCTTAAGACGAAAAAACATGTAACAAAGGTAATTTATCCAGGCTTAAAGGAGCATCCAGGGCATGAGATAATGGAAAAGCAGGCCAGAGGATTTGGCGCAATGATTACATTTGAGGTGGATTCAGATGAAAGGGCTGAAGCAATTCTTAGAGAAGTTGAGCTGATATATTTTGCCGAAAGCTTGGGTGGAACAGAAACATTGATAACCTACCCAATTACTCAGACACATGCTGATGTTCCAAAAGAAATTCTTGAAAGGAATGGGATTAATTCCAGAATCTTAAGACTATCTGTAGGGTTAGAGGCAGTGGAGGATCTAAAAGCCGAATTTGACAGGATTTTAGGAGATTGATAAAAGCTAAAAAAAATATTATATGAATACCTACTGATTAAGTGGGTATTCATTGTTTTTTATAAAAAATAAAACACGGAGGATTTACAAGAAGCGCTTCATTTGGGCTTTTGTATTGCAAAGCAATTGAAAAATCATATAATATGGACTTATATGAGGAACACCTACGAAGGTTGACGGAGGGACAAAATGAGCAAAGTACTGATTATAGCAGAAGCGGGCGTAAACTATAATGGCAGCCTGGAGTTAGCATATAAAATGGTGGATAAGGCAAAAGAAGCCGGTGCAGACATTGTGAAGTTTCAAACCGGTGTGCCTGAAAAAGTAATGTCAAAATTCGCTGAAAAAGCAGAGTATCAGAAAAAAACAACCGGCGAGAGGGAAAGCCAGTTGGATATGGTTAGAAAGCTGATGCTTAAATTTGACGATTTCGTTCCTTTGAAGAAGTATTGTGAAGACAAGAATATAAAATTCTTATCCACACCTTTTGATTTGAGTAGTGTAGAATTTTTGAATCAGCTTGGTTGTGATTTATGGAAAATCCCGTCAGGGGAGATTACCAATCTACCTTATCTAGTGAAAGTGGCAAAAACCGGGAAAGAGATTATTCTTTCAACCGGTATGAGTACCCTTGACGAGGTGGGAGAAGCAATCAAGGTATTAAAGGAGCATGGGGCAGGAAAGATTACCCTTTTACATTGCACAACAGAGTATCCGGCGCCTTATGCGGATGTGAATTTAAGAGCAATGCTTACGATGAAGGATGCATTTGGTTTGGAAGTAGGATATTCAGATCATACGCCCGGAATTGAAATCCCGGTTGCAGCAGTTGCTATGGGCGCAACGGTGATTGAAAAACATTTTACGTTAGACAGAAACATGGAAGGTCCGGATCATAAGGCAAGTTTGGAACCCGACGAATTGGCTGCTATGGTGCGTAGTATTCGAAACGTAGAAATGGCAATTGGCACAGGAGAAAAAATACCTTCCGAATCCGAAAAGAAAAATATGCCGATTGCAAGAAAAAGTATTATCGCAGCAAGAGATATAAAAAAGGGTGAAGTATTGACTGAAGAGAACCTGACTACAAAGAGACCCGGAAATGGTATAAGTCCTATGAAATGGAACGATGTAGTAGGAACAAAAGCGGTTCGAGACTTTATAGAAGATGAGTTAATAGAACTATGAAATACGAAAATATAAAATCGGCTATATTCCAAAAACGTCCCAATCGTTTTATTGCCGAAGTAGAACTGGATGGAAAAAAGGAAATTGTACATGTAAAGAACACGGGCAGATGCAAAGAACTACTTATTCCCGGATGTGAAGTCTGGTTACATGAACCGGGAACACCGGGACGAAAGACGCAGTATGATTTGGTTGCAGTAAAAAAGTGTACCGGCGTATTATTCAACATAGATAGTCAGGCACCCAATAAGGTTGTGAAAGAATGGTTGCAAAGTCAGGAGTACGATAAAGTAGTACCGGAATACACCTTTGGAGATTCGAGAATCGATTTTTACATGGAAAAGACAATCACGGGAAATCAAGTAGAGAAAACCTTGATGGAAGTGAAGGGGTGTACTTTGGAATGGGACGGCGTTGGGTATTTTCCGGATGCACCGACGGAACGCGGAGTGAAACATTTGCGGGAATTGGCAAAGGCAGCAGAAGCCGGTTATCAGGCAAAACTTGCCTTTGTGATTCAAATGGACGGAGTCTATGAAGTACGCCCGAATGTGGAAACACACCCGGAATTTGGTGTGACTTTACAAGAGGCAAAGGATGCCGGTGTGGAAGTATTGTTTTTGTGCTGTCATGTGGAACCGGATCAGCTGGAGATAGAGAAAGTGATAACAGAAGTAACGCATAAAAAGTGAGCAAATGACAGAGAAGTTTTGGACTTCTCTGTTTTTTTCGCCTTAAATCATAAAGTTTATATGAAGAAAAAGCAAGACAATTGCATTTGTGTTATGGCTTTATTAAAATATAAATAGTGTATTGAAGCCAATATACAGGGGAAGTTGTGACATGAAAATGAAAGAGACTAAAATAAAAAAAGAATTAAATTTAACCCGCGTGCAACGTGATTGCCTGGTGGCAGCGGGAATCATATTAAATGTCTTATTGGCAAAAGTCGTTTATGACAATGAAATTACATTACGTTTAAATACAATTGGAAGCATTGTGGTTAGCTTAGAATGTGGAGTTTTTCCGGGAATCCTGACTGCATTGGTTTCCAGTTTTTTGTGTGTTTTTTTTGACGCAACAGCGCCATATTTTGCTTTGGTAAATATTGTGGTGGCATTGCATACTTCTATGATGGCCTATAGAGGAAAAATGCATGACAAACGTAGTATTTTGTTATTTATATTCGGAATTGGTACTTTTTGCGGAGTGATAGAAAGCTTAATTCAATGGCTACTATACAATGATACCCAGGTGTTGTTTTTTATTGCGGTGAATGTATTGGATAAAGGAGTTTCTATTGTTGCAGCGCTCCTTATCGTCAAGTTGATTCCCAAGCGAATCAGACAAAATATTTGGAAACGTTATCTGCATCCGGAGGAAGAATGGAGTGAAGCTCCCAGCACAGAAGAAATCAAACCGGTGTTTCGCAGATTGGTGTGGATGCTTGCAGTAGATGCGGTGGTATTGACTGCAGTGGTGACTTGGGTCAGTGTAGAGATTTATCGTAGACATGCAGAAACAGATCATAAAAACACCGTCATTGGTGCGGCAGAAATGGCTGCCAATGCCGTAAAAGGAAATCTGGTAAATATTTATCTAAGTTATGGTGGAACGGTAGATTCTTATTCGGAAATCACCGGAGGAAATTTAACCAGTTATACGACCACCATGAGTATGTTGCAGTCGATTCAGGAAAATACACCCGGTATAGATTATGTCTATGTTTATCAAGTGCGAGAAGACGGTGTGTATATTGTCTTCGATACGGATCCGTCATTTCAGACGGAGGGCATAGTCGGAGAACACATGGATTTTGAAGAGGATTTTCTCCCTTATAAAGAGCAATTGTTGGCGGGAGAAGATATGCTCTTTTTGGAAAACGATGGTGCTTACGGTTGGTATATGACAGCTTATGTGCCAATTTATGATTCGGATGGAAACTGTGTTGCTTATGCAGGGGCAGACATGTCCATGATTGACGTATTGCAATATACCCGTGAGTTTTTCTTACGTATTACTTTGATTGCCATAGCCTTTTTAAGTATGTCTTTATCTTTTGGAATCTGGATGGGACGTATTTATCATAAGATGATGGATCGGCAGCATGCCAACGCGTTAGAGGCAAAAAAAGAGGCGGAGTATGCCAATGTGGCGAAAACCCGTTTCTTAGCAAATATGTCTCACGAAATTCGTACCCCGATTAATACCATTATGGGCATGAACGAAATGATTTTGCGAGAAGATCGGAAAGGTGTGCCGGAAAGTTATACAAAAGCGGTAGGGGCTTATGCCACCAATATTCGCCAAGCATCGGAATTGTTGCTTGCTTTAATTAATGATGTATTGGATTTGACTCGTATAGAATCCGGAAAAGTAAAACTGATTGAGCAGGAATACGATACCTTAGAATTATTACAATCAGTGGTAAAAATGATTCGTCTTCGTAGTTACCAGAAGAAGTTGGATTTTGAGACAGATATTGACCCGATTTTACCCAAAAAATTGTATGGCGACGAGGGCAAATTAAAACAGGTATTGTTAAACTTGTTGACCAACGCAGTGAAGTATACCGAAACAGGTGGCTTTAAATTGCGAGTAAAGGTGTTGGAAGTCACTGAGTATAACTGTAAATTTGCTGTTTCTGTTACAGATAGTGGAATTGGAATTAAGGAAAAAGATATGGAACTTTTGTTCTCTGCCTTTGAACGTGTGGATGAGGTAAGAAATAGTTCTATTCAAGGAACCGGATTAGGGTTAAGCATATCCCGCGAGTTTGTAAGCTTGATGGGAGGAGACTTAAAGTGCAGAAGTATTTACGGAGAAGGTTCTACATTCTTTTTTGATATTACGCAACCAATTATCGACATGGAGCCTATTGGAAATTTTGTGGAGGCCTCCAATGAAGATATTGTTTTAGAAACCTATACACCACAGTTCATGGCGCCTAAGGCGAAGGTTATGGTGGTGGACGACAATGAAATGAACTTGCAGGTCATCAAAGGATTGTTAAAGGCCACTTGTGTGGAACTTACAATGGTCACCAGTGGAAAAGAGTGTTTGGAAAAATTAAAAGAAAGTGATTATCACCTGGTATTCTTGGATCATATGATGCCGGAAATGGATGGCTTAGAAACATTGCGCCGAATTCGTATGACCCATGGGAATTTAATTGTGATAGCGTTGACTGCGAATGTGGCATCCGGAGGAAAAGATTTTTACAAGCATGCAGGTTTTCAGGATTATTTGGCAAAACCGGTGCAAGGCAGCGAACTGGAAGCTGTTTTACGTAAGTATTTGCCGGAAGATTTGCAGATGGAAGTGAATGCTACTATGTTGGCCAATGCCATCGTAGATATTCCGGAGGGGATGGAATGGCTGAGACATGTGGATGGCATTTCTGTTGCAGATGGTATCAACTATTGCGGTAATGCGGAGGCTCTTTTGAAATTTGCCAAACGTTTCTATGAAACCATAGAAGAAAATGCCGGAATCATTGAAGAAGCCTACAGAAAAAAAGACATTGAACTGTACACCATCAAAGTACATGCGTTAAAGAGCACCGCCAGAATTTTAGGCGCAGAGGAATTGTCAAAAAAAGCAGAACTTTTGGAAAAAGCAGGACATGATAAAAATATAGAGTTTATCGATGAAAACACGCCGGATTTGCTGTCTTTGTATAGAAGTTATCGTGAAACTTTAAAACGCGTGGAAGAAGATGTGGAGTTGCCAAAGGAAAAGAAAGTCTTGATTTCGAAGGAAGAAATGGATGGTGCCTATGGTGCACTTCGAGACATCATTGCACAGATGGATTCAGATGCTGTGGATTTGGTATTAGAACAGCTGGAGGAATATGAGTTGCTGAGAGAGGATGCAGAATGCATCGAGGCAATCAAAAAAGCCAATCAGAGATTTGATTGGGATCAGATGGAAAACCTAATACAAGGAAAAGCATAAAAGAATACACATAATTTAGATACCACAAACGGGGGACGTATATATGAATGAAAATAAGATTTTAATTATTGGAGAAAAAGAGTCTTTCATTATCCGTGTGCTTTTGAAAAAACTTGCAGATGCTGGAATTACTGCAGCATTTGCGGAAACGAAAGTGGAAGCAATGGCAAAGGAAATCGAGGATGCGACCTTAATTACTTTTTATATGGAAAAAGATGAACAATTAGGGGAAGAAGCAAAATTGTATTTGGCCGATAAAATACGAGATGATGACAAGAAAATCATTTTAATTGGTGAGCCAAATGATACGGATACTGCGAAAGCAGCACTGCCGGAGAATTATATTTTTGCAGTCTTGCCGAGACCTTTGGATTACGACGAATACATTCGTACTGTTTTTGAACATAAAAAACAAGAAGACTCCAATGAATTAAAGAAAAGCATTTTAATTGTTGACGATGATCCAAACTATATGAGCTTGATTCGTGAATGGTTAAAGGATAGTTATAAACTATCTATGGCAAATTCCGGACTACGTGCGATGAAATGGCTGGGTTCCAATAAAGTGGATTTGATTTTATTGGATTATGAGATGCCTGTAACGGATGGACCGCAGGTATTGGAAATGCTACGTGCAGATGAGGAAACAAAAGATATTCCGGTTATTTTCCTGACAGGAAAAGATGATAAAAACAGTGTTATGGCAGTCCTGGATTTGAAACCGGAAGGATATTTTTTGAAAACGGTAGGACGAGAAGAATTGGTTTCAAAATTGAAATTGTTTTTCCTTTCTAAGGAGTAAAGAATCGCGTAAAAGATACGCAAAACAAACGGGCTTGAGGGTTATGAAATGAAGATTGGATGGTATTTAGCCAGAAGTTATATTCTGTTTTTTATTATGGCGATTTTGGCTTTTGCAGTCATGTCCAATAATAAAATGGAAAAAAATGTAAAGAAAAAGTTTTATGCATTGTTAGGAATCACAATCCTACAGGAAGTAGCTTGCGAATTGGACTTGTATTTTTCAACCTGGGAAGTGGCCAATGCACCTAGATTTGTTTTTTCTACGATAGGATATCTTTTATATCCTGCAGTTATGTATTTTATTATTTTAATAATGATTCGAGATGAAAGCAGAAAAACACAGCTGTTGATAGGAATTCCATGGTTTCTCTATGTGGTGGTGCTGTTCCAAAATCTGGTAACAGAAAATGTGTTTTATTTTGATGCGGAAAATCATCATAAACCGTCAACGTTGTTTCCACTGACATACTGCATACTGCTGTTGTATTTGGCCTTGATTTTGTATTTTGATGTGCATTTACACAAGGGAACTTTTACGAGAGAAGAATTCCTTACCGTATTAATAGGTGTGGGATTTGTAGTAATAAATATGTGCGGAGAACTTTTGGTAGAGGGCTATGAGAATAACTCGGTATTTGCTACGGCGTTAGCCATTTTGACTTATAGTATTTATTTCCGCACAGAAGCACAGGTGGAGGAACGAAATACTTTGGCCAGTCGCGAAATGCGTACCGGTCTATACAATGAACGTGCTTTTGTGGATCGTTTGGACGAATGGAAAACGAAGGAAGATATTACAAGATTTTCCATCGTAAATTTCGATTTATCCAGATTTGGAGCCATCAATGATCAATATGGATTGGACGTGGGCAATCAAGCATTGGTGGAATACGGAAAAAAATTAAATGACATTTTAGGAAAAGAGGAATTTTTAGCACGGCAAGGTAGTGATGTGTTTTTGGCCTTTGTGCAGAGAAAAAATTTGGACTTTTTCTTAAATCACTTAAATGGACTGTTGATTTCCTTTGAATTGGAAGAGGAAAAATACGAAATGAAAATAGCGGCAACTGCCGGTGTGTATGAAATTGAGCGTACATTTATGCCGGCAGAGGAAATGATTTCCAATGCATCTATGGCGCTGAATTATGGAAAAACAGCTAGAAAGTCGGTGACCTATGCGACAGAAGAGTTTTCCTCTATGATTCGAGAACACAAGCAGTTTGAAACAGAAATTCCAATTGCGATGGAAAAGGAGGAGTTTGTGCCCTATTACCAGCCGAAGGTAAATAGCAGCACAAATATCTTGTGTGGAGCAGAGGCTTTGGTCCGCTGGTTTCATGATGGAAGTCTGATTTCTCCGGGAAAATTTATTCCGGTATTAGAGAGAAATGATTTGATGTGCGACATGGATTTTTACATGTTGCGTCATGTTTGTGCAGATTTAGCGAGATGGATAGAGCGGGGAATTGTACCGCCTACCGTGTCTGTAAATTTTTCCAGAAGAAATTTATCAAATCCAAATTTAGCAGCGGATATCGAGGCAGTGGTACAGGAGTATCGCGTGCCCAAGAAAATGATTGAGATTGAGATTACAGAAACCATCGATGAATTCCCAATTTCCGTATTGCGGGATTTTGTAGATGATTTGCACAAGAAAGGATTTACCGTAGCAGTTGACGATTTTGGAAGCGGAAGTTCCTCTTTGAGTTTGCTACGAGAAGTCACTTTCGATACATTGAAAATTGACAAAGGCTTTGTAGATAAGGCTTATGCCAAAGATTTAACGATTTTAAATTATATGATTAAATTGGCCAAAGCATTGAATGTAGAGGTTTTGGCAGAGGGTGTAGAACAAAAAGAACAGGTGGAGACCTTAGCAACTTTGGGGTGCGACATCATACAGGGCTATTATTATGACAAGCCTCTTACCAAAGAACAGTTTGAGAGACGAATCATTATGAGGAGGTATGAGAATGGATAAGTTGCCCACCATTCGACGGGTAATTCGAAGAATGTTAATCTTTGTAGGGATTATGTATGCGTTGTTGCTGGTGTTTTTTCTGATGCACGTATTTCAGGTGCGCAGAGAGAATGCACAGGTGCGAAGCGTAAATAAAGATTCCGTAGTAACAGAGGTAACGGCAGATATTCATCCGCGTGGCTTATTAACAGATTCTTGGGAAAAAAATGATGCTTTTCCGGGAGTGATAATTAACGCAAAAATTTATGAGATGACCATTACCAACAATTCCGGAAGTTTGATGGATGATTGGAGTTTGGAAATCCAAATCAAAGAGGATTGTTACGTAAACAATGCTTGGAATGGAACCGTGGAGATTCATCAATTTGTAGATGGGGAAGAAAAGATACAAACCTTAGATTTACGCAATTATTCCGAAGATGAAATTGAACTGGATTATTATTTGGCGGGACAGGATTTATTAATCCCATTGTCAAATGGAGATTATATTATTTATTGGCCTACGGCAAAAGACGGGGAATCAGAAGCAGAAATCAAATCTACTTCCGATTATTCCGGAGTCGTAAATTCCGGTATTATTTTCTATAGTCTCAGTGGAGATGTGGACTTGTCGGATTATGTACTTTATTACCATTTGGAAAAATCCTATTTTGCAGGCACCATTGGTACTACTTTTTTGATTTTGCTTCCGACTTGGACTGTTTTGTTTGTAATTTGTGGAATTGCAGCTTTTTTGATGTCACAGTTTGAAAATCGTTTGTATGCAGCAGATGAAATGTTGCGGGAATTGTTGGAACTATGTGCAAAAATGGCAGATGGAAAGGACTATTTTGCGAAAGGACATTCTCTACGAGTTGGAAATTATGCAAAGATGATTGCAGAACACATGGGGATGGATGCGCAGGATTGCCAAAGTGTCTATTATGCAGCGTTGCTTCATGATGTAGGAAATTATATTGTTCCGGAGACGATATTTAAACGGACAACGAAATTATCCAATGAGGAAATCAGACAGATGCAGGCCCATACTTATCGTGGAGCGGAATTGCTGGAGGATTTGGATTCAGTACCTTATGCAGCAGAGGCAGCACTGAGCCATCATGAAAAAATGGATGGTACCGGTTATCCATCCGGTAAGAAAGGGGATGAAATCCCTTTGATTGCCAGAATTATTGCGGTAGCAGACTGTTTTGACGCCATGAATCATGATCGTTCATACAGAAAAAAATTAACAAAAGAAGAAATTCGCCAAGAATTTATTAATGGAAACGGAACACAGTTCGACCCGGTTGTGGTCAGTGCCTTTTTAGATATTTTGGGAGATATAGAGGAATAAACAGAAAAACGGGACGTGAGTAGGTATGAAAAAAAGAAAAAGTTATGTGCTTTTATTTGTGGGACTTTTTTTGAATTTATTGGGCAGAGGGCTGGCAAGCAAGTGTAATTGTCCGGCATTTTTGAATGTAACAGGAACCCTTTTGATTGCGTATCATTTTGGACCCTGGTGGGCAGCAGGACTTGCCGCCGTGACGAATTTGATCAGTGGCTGCTTTGTGGAAACAGATTGGTACTATATGGTAGTGGATTTAGCGGTGGCTTTGGAATCTGCGATGATTTCGAAACGGCATCACTATTTGCAACAATTGTTGTCTGCAAGTAGCATTATATTAACACTGACAGCCTTAAAGGGCGTTTTAATGACTGCTGTGAATATCATCGTGTTTGAGGGCAAGACACCTATGGAAATTGCCAATGCGATTTATGATTACTTAAACGCCCTAGGACTTCCTTATTTGTTACAGAGTTTTACTGCAGCTTGTTACATTGCATTTGCGGATATATTTATTGCAATATTGCTTTTATTTGTGACAGGAAAAATCTGGAAAAGAATTCGAAAAATTCATCGTGCAAAAGAATTAAAAAAGGCGTTGGGCGGAAAAGTTTCCTTGGGAATGGCCGTCCTTTTTTTGCTGTTGTCCTTTGCACAGACCGATACGGTGGAAGCTGCAGCACATATTAACTTTGTGGAACGTTTTTATAACAGTGAAAATGGGCTGACCGGAGGGACTGCCAATGATATTGCACAGACAGAAGATGGCACCATGTGGATTGGAACCTATGGTGGCTTATATCGTTTTAATGGTGAAGAATTTGAGTTGATTGATGACGTGGATTCCGTGCGTTCCGTACACTCTCTGTACGTGGATTCCAGCGATCGCCTGTGGGTAGGCACCAATGGAGGTGGAGCTACAGTCATCAATATCACGCAGCAAACCAGTACGATTGAAGAAACAGATGGACTTCCATCGAATACGGTAAAAGACATTATTCAAGATACAGATGGTACCTACTATATGGGTACTACCGGTGGTTTAGCCATAGCAACTTATGATGGAGAAGAAATTACCGTTACCAGTACCTATACAGAACTTGGGAGTATTCGTGATATGGCTGAGAACGGCAGTGGCACGGTGGCAGTGTTGAACTCCTTAGGAGAAATTTCGCTGTTTTTACATGGAACATTAATGGACCAGTTTCGTTGTGTGGAAGGACGTGCCACGGGAATTGTTTATTACAATGGGGATTTATACATTGGAACAGATATGGAAAGGATATACCGTTATCATTATTCCGGAATCCAGTATCAAGGCATGAATGTTATAGAAACCACAGGTGTTTTCGGTGTGAATGACATGTATTTTGATGAGGAGTATGTGTATTTAGCAGCGGATACCGGAATTGGTTATATCGATGAAGAGGGTGTTACCCGTATCATCAATAGTGGCAGTTTTGATAACTCAGTAGATGAGGTCTTTAAGGATTATCAAGGAAATTTGTGGTTTACTTCTTCTCGATGTGGGTTGTTATCCCTTTGTTTGTCTAGTTTTGTAGACGTTTTTGGAGTATGTAATGCCACAGAGAGCGTAGCCAATGTGGTAGTTCCTTACGGAGATTATATCTATGTGGGAACGGATGATGGCTTAAAAATTTTGGATGTAAAGAATGGGGATTCCATCGATAATGAGGTGACGGAAGCCTTTGCGGGGAAACGTATTCGCATAATGGTGGAAAAAGAGGATTCCCTCTTAATTGCAGCCTATGGTCAGGAACTTATGGAACTCACACAGGATGGTGCTTTGGCGACCTATTTGGATGCACCCACAGAGGAAGAAAAGGATCTTCGTATTCGTTTTATGGTAGTTTTGGCAGATGGGACGTTGCTTACGAGTGGAGACAATGGGTTGAGTTTTATTCAGAATCGGAAAGTCGTGTCTACCATGGTCCCGGGAGATGTTATTGGGCAATCCTTGATTTTGAATGTATGGGAAACAGAAGATGGCCGGCTTCTCGCCGGTAGCGATGGAGAAGGAATTTATGTCATTAAGGATGGTGAGGTTGTTTCTCATATTACCAAAGAAGATGGGTTGAGTTCCGGAGTGATTTTGAGAATTGTAGATGATCGAGTAGGAAATGGCTATTTTGTACTGACCGGAAGCGGTTTGTGCTACATGAATGAAAATTATCAAATTCGAGAATTAGAGGGACTCTCTTATTTTAACAATTATGATTTATATCAAAATGAAGATGGAAATGTGTTTGTGATTGGCGGTGCCGGAATTTATGTGTTAGATTACGAAAACTTAATGTCTGAATCAGGTATCACGAATTATGCCTTATTAGATCAAAAATCCGGATTGCCGGGTAGTTTGACCAGCAATGCATGGAACTATGTAAATGCAGAGGGTATTTTATATGTTTGTGGAAATACCGGTGTTTATGCATTAGACATGTTGAACTATGAAATGGAAGTCAATACCTACAAATCGAAAATCACAGCAGTGCAGTTGGACGGGAAAAAAATTAACATTACGGAACTTGGAGAAATCATTATCCCGCGTGGCGTGCAAAAAGTAGATTTCACTTTGGAAGTAAATAATTTTACCACCGCAGATCCTCGTGTTCGCTATTATTTGACAGGGGTGGATGAAGAAAAAGTAACAGCGCTTTCCAGTGAAGTGGAAACCATTACTTATTATATGATTCCCTATGGTAGTCATGAATTTCATATTGAAATGTTGAGCGATTCCGGAGAAGTATTGTCGGAACAGATATATATCGTTACGAAGAATCGCGAACTTTATGAAACGACGTATTTCCGTATGTATTTCTTTGGAATATTGATTTTATTACTTTTTATGATTGGTCTGGCTGTGGTGAGAGGCAATGTACAATTGATGGTCAAACGGCAGCAGAGCGCTCATGAAAAAGTCATTGGAAGGTTGGAACGTGAAAAAACAGAAGCTTTGGAACGTGCATTGCACATGGAGGCAGAGGCGAATAAGACGAAGTCGGTATTTTTGGCAAATATGTCTCATGAAATTCGTACCCCAATCAATGCCATTATTGGTATGGATACCATGATTTTGCGCGAAGCAGAGCAACCGGTGATTAAGAAATATGCAAAGGATATTGAGGCCTCCAGTCATACATTATTGGCCTTGATTAATGATATTTTGGACTTCTCAAAAATTGAGTCCGGAAATTTGGAACTGGTGGAAGGCGAATATGATTTAGGAAAATTAATCCATGATTTGATAAATATGATTTCGCCGAAGATTCAAGAAAAGAAACTGAATTTGGAATTGGAAATTCAGGAAGATATGCCACGTTATCTTTATGGGGATGATGTGCGTATGCAGCAGATTTTATTGAATATTTTGAATAATGCAGTGAAATATACGGAAAAAGGAACGGTAACCCTTGCGATGCATCACGAAGTGGTAGAAGGCAATGAAATCTTGTTATATGCAAGTGTTTCGGATACCGGTGTGGGTATCAAGGAAGAGGATTTGCTTCGTTTGTTTAGTCCGTATCAGCGCTTGGATGAGCAAAGAAATAAACATGTAGAAGGCACAGGACTTGGTATGAGTATTACCCAGAGCTTATTGGAAAAAATGGGTAGTCGTCTGGAGGTTTCCAGTGAATATGGCATGGGATCTACCTTCTCTTTTGTGGTGCCACAGGTGGCAAGAAGCATGGAAAAACTGGGAGATTATAGGGAAATCGAAGCATCTCAGACTTCAGATGTTACAGAAAAAGAGCATTTCCATGCACCGGAAGCAGAAATCCTGCTTGTGGATGATGTGGAAATGAATTTGATCGTGGCCCAGGGATTGTTAAAGCGAATTCAGGTAAACGTGGATTTGGCTTCCTCCGGTATGAAGGCATTGGAAATGGCGATGCATAAACAGTACGATATTATTCTGCTGGATTCTATGATGCCGGAAATGAGTGGCGAAGAAACGATGCATGCCATCCGAAGCGAAAGCGAATTAAATGAAGAGACGCCGATTATCGTACTGACCGCCCATGCGGTGAAAGGGGCTAGAGAAGAGTATCTTCGTATGGGTTACACCAATTATTTATCCAAACCTTTGGATAGTGTGAAATTGGAAGCCATGATTCAAAGCTATTTACCGGATGACAAAATTATTCTGTTGGATGGAACGGAAGAAGAACCGGAGGTCGCAAAGACAGAAGAGCCGGAACAGGAAGATAGTTTCTTTATTCAGGCGGCAAAAATTCCGGAGATTGATTTGGAAAAGGGAATCGAAACTGCAGGTGGACAAGATGTGTTCCAGGTTATTTGTAAGAATTTCCATGATACCGCAGAGAATCGTATTGGTATGATTCAAGAGTATTACGATGCAAAGGATATCCATAATTACACCATTCAAGTGCATGCTTTGAAGAGTACGGCCAGATTGGTAGGGGCTTATCACCTTTCCGAAGAAGCATTGGAATTGGAAAATGCCGGTCGTAATGAGGATTGGGATTATATTCAGGAAAAAACCGAGGGGGTTTTACAAGAATATCAAAAATTATTTGAAGAATTTCATGAAATTTTCCTAGCGCAGGAGGAATTGTCTTTGGATGATTCCGGAAAAGAACCCATAACTCCGGAAATGAGAGAAGATGCCTTCCGGGCATTGAAAGAACTTTGCCAGATGATGGATTATGATGGCACGGAAATGGTTTTGCATCAATTGGAAGAATATGCGTTGCAGGAAGATGACCGAGATTTCTTAGAAAAAGCGAAAAAAGCGCTCAAAACCTTTGATTGGGATGCACTCGAGAATTTACTATTGACTTAAAGTTTGGTTTAAGTGCTAAGATGCTTAGTATATAGAATCGCGGAGGAGGTATTTTATGCTAAAAAATAAGTTTTTCGACGAAATTCATGGTAATTTTGGATTTGGTTGCATGCGTTTACCCATGCAGGGAGAAGAGGTAGACAAAGAGGAATTCAATAAAATGATTGATGCATTTTTGGATTCCGGCTTGAATTATTTTGATACAGCCCATGGTTATATCAATGGAAAATCGGAACTTGCTATCGCAGAATGTCTGTCTGCACGTTATGACAGAAGCAAGTTCTTATTGACGAATAAGCTTACGGATCCTTATTTTCAAAATCAGGAGGATATCCGTCCGTTCTTTGAAAATCAGTTGAAGTGGTGTGGCGTGGAGTACTTTGATTTTTATTTGATGCATGCGCAGAATCGAGATAATTATCAAAAATTCAAAGCCTGTCGTGCTTATGAGACTGCCTATGAATTTAAAAAAGAAGGATTGATCAAACATTTTGGAATTTCTTTCCATGATAAGGCAGAAGTATTGGATATGATTTTGACCGAGCATCCGGAGGTGGAAGTGGTTCAGATTCAGTTTAACTATGCGGATTATGAAGACGCTTCTGTAGAAAGTCGGAAAGTCTATGAGGTTTGTGTCAAGCATCAGAAACCGGTCATTGTGATGGAGCCTGTAAAGGGAGGAAGTCTGGTAAATCTTCCAAAAGAAGCGGATGCAATTTTCCGCGAATTAAAGGGCGGTAGCAATGCCAGCTATGCCATTCGTTTTGCAGCCAGCTTTGATCAAATGACAATGGTTCTTTCCGGTATGAGCAATATGGAGCAAATGGAAGACAACTTAAGCGCAATGGCAGATTTTAAACCTTTGGAGGAAAAAGAACTGGAAGCAGTGACAAAGGTTTGTAATATTTTCAAAAATCTGAATTTGATTCCATGTACTTCCTGTCGCTATTGTGTGGAAGAAAACCATTGCCCAAAGAATATTTTGATTCCGGATATGTTCGCATCGGTTAATGCGCATGAAGCATTTCATAATTGGAATACCGCCTTTTATTATGCTAATGTATTGACAATCGACGGTCATGCGAAGGCTTCGGAATGTATTAAGTGTGGAAAGTGCGAAAAGGTCTGTCCGCAACATTTGCCAATTCGTGAACTTTTGACGAAAGTGGCAGATACCTTTGAAACTGCCTAAGTATCTGTTATACTGATAGAGCCGTTGAAAAAGACCAACAGAAGAAACAAAGAAAAGAGGGCTAGCAATATGCAGATACGTAGAGCAATTGAAAAAGACATACCAAAAGTAAGTGAATTGTTAAGTCAGGTATTGGAAATCCATGCCTCCATTCGCCCGGATATTTTTATTTCCGGCACGACAAAATATACTAAGGACGAATTATTGGCTATTTTTGCAGATGATAAAAGACCGGTATATGTGGCAGCGAATGAAGCAGATGAAGTACTTGGTTACGCATTTTGTATATTGAAAGAGCAACCATTTTCTACCAATATGGTACCTTTCACATCCATGTTTATTGACGATTTATGTGTAGATGCTTCTGCCAGAGGCATGCATTTAGGACAGCAACTGTTTGAGTTTGTAAAGAGTGAGGCTCGTCGCCTAGGATGTTACGAAGTATCTTTAAATGTTTGGGAAGGCAATGACTCAGCCAGACATTTTTATGAGAAAATGGGCATGGGTGTCAAAGAAACGCAGATGGAATATGTGCTGGATCGAGATGAAAAATCACCGGTTCAGGCAGAGGAAAAGCATTCGGAGCAGGCTGTTCCGGAGTGTTTGGAAATCTATGTGGATGGAAGTTACAACAAGGTTACCCAAGAATTTTCATATGGTATGGTGGTATTGACTCCGGAAGGAGAGGAGACTTACTGTGAAAAATACATGGATCCGGATCTTGCTACCATGCATAATGTGGCCGGTGAAATTATGGGAGCCAGAACGGCAATGGAATATGCAGTAAAAAGAGGCATTCCAAAAATTTGCTTGTACTACGATTATGAGGGCATTGCCAAGTGGTGCTTAGGAGAATGGAAGACCAATAAAGATGGCACGAAGGCATACAAGGCTTATTATGACAGTATCAAAGAAAAATTAAATGTAGAATTTAAGAAAGTGAAGGGACATTCGAATAATCATTACAATGATTTGGCAGATGCTCTTGCAAAACAGGCCTTGGGCATTCGTTAGAACAGGCAAAAATTCGTATAAATATTAGAAAAGTTTAGAGAATCTTTTTTGCTATTTGAAAAAAACCAAGGTATAATTTGTATGGTTGGGAGAGTCTTTGGAGTTTGGTCAAAGAAAGGACGATTTCATGGACACAAATGCCTTGAGTGAAGCTTTAAGATATAGTGGCTTTTTTATGGAATTTTCTGCCGCTCTATTTGATATCGTATTATATACATTTTTACGTCTACGCTATAAGGACAGTACAAAAAGTAGTCAAAGTTTTCAGTTGCTTGCATACTATGTGATGCAAGCGGCTGTATTTGATGTACTGTTTAATAGCATTATCTATTTATATACCAATATGCGTTATGAGCCCTTGATGTTCCTATATGGATGCAAGTGTGTATACGTGATTTTGGTAGCTTATCGTATTTCTACTTATATAGAATCTGTTATTTATGAACATTCTCATCAAATGCTGTTTCACAAATTGAATAATGCAATTGTTTATGGCACGTTGGCTATTTTATTATTCTATATTACCTATTGTTTTGTGACGGGACATCGGGTAGAGGATGGGTACTTTGATATGCCGATTCGGTTTACCATTGCCATTGTGATTCCGATTTACTTGATTTTATATTCCGGATTTTTACTGATTCGTAGGAGAAAAAATTTGAGCAATCTGTATTTCATTGCCATATTGATTTCCTATGTATTTATGCTCTCCGGCATTCTTTTACAATCTTATATTGTGAACAATTTTAAATATGGATTTTTTGGTACTTCCATTGGTATTTATATTTTATATTTCACCATTGAATCACCGGATTTCAAGCGACTGTTGGCGACGATGGAACAGTTGCAGAAGGCAGAGGAAGCGGCAAAAGCAGCCAACGAAGCAAAAACATCCTTCCTTTCCAATATGTCTCATGAGATTCGTACGCCGATTAATGCTATTTTGGGATTGGATGAAATGATTATTCGTGAGGCAAAGAATCCGGAAATTATTCGTTATGCTATGGATATTCAGAATTCCGGAAATACTTTACTAGGCTTGATCAATGATGTCTTGGATTTCTCCAGAATTGAGGCCGGACGTATGGACCTTCTGGAGGATGAATATGATATGAGCTCCATGTTAAATGATTTGATTAATGGTGCAATGCCTCGTATCAAAGAGAAAAAATTGGAGTTTCATATTTATGCGGATGAGCAGATTCCTAAGACGATGCGTGGAGATGCCCAGAAGATCAAACAGGTGATCCTAAACATATTAACCAATGCCATCAAGTATACAGAAAAGGGCTCGGTGGACTTGAGTGTGACCTTTGAAAAGACAGACCCAGGTCACGTGGATTTATTGGTTTCTGTAAAGGATACGGGAATTGGTATCAAGGAAGAGGACATGGAAAAACTTTTCCAGCCTTTTGAGCGAATTGAGGAAGAGCGGAATAAGACTATTGAAGGTTCCGGTTTGGGTCTGAGTATTGTTATGAAGCTCTTACATATTATGAATTCCGAATTAAAGGTGGAAAGTGAGTACGGGGTAGGAAGTGAGTTTTCCTTTGTTGTTCGACAGCAGGTTTTGGATTGGGAGGCAATGGGAGATTTCACCGAGGCATATCAAAGATCTTTGATATCAGGCGCACAGTACCAGGCGATGTTTGTGGCACCACATGCAAATATTTTGGTTGTGGATGATACGGAAATGAATATCATCGTATTTAAGGGATTGCTGAAGCAAACCCAATTACAGATTGATAGTGCAGACAGCGGTGAAATGATGCTGGATATGGTTTGCAAAAAGAAATATGATTTGATATTTATTGATCATAGAATGCCCAGTATGGATGGCGTAGAAGCTCTCCATATTATGAAAACGTTGAAACGGTGTTTGAATTTGAGCACGCCTTGTGTTGCACTTACCGCCAATGTGGTACAGGGAGCCAAGGAACGTTACTTACAGGAAGGCTTTGATGCATATCTTTCCAAACCCATTGAGGCTTCGCGATTAGAGGCGTTATTGGTGCAATTGCTTCCGGACGAATTGGTTCTTCGACCGGGGGATGAAGGCTATGTGGATTACACAGAGACAGAAGATGCAGAAGAAGAAAAGGGTTGGAAGGAATACAGCAATATCGAAGGCATCAATCTGGAAGAAGCGCAACGGACCTGCGGTACAGAAGAGATTTGGATTTCTGCTGTAAAGAACTTTTTTGAAACCGTGCCAAGTTTAGCGACGGAGATTGAAAAGTTTATGAAGGCCGAGCAATGGAAGGAATTTACGATAAAGGTGCATGCCCTAAAGAGTTCTGCGAGATTAATCGGTGCTATAGAGCTTTCTGAACAAGCTGCATATTTGGAGCAGGCAGGAGAAATTTCCGATGCGGAAAGTATCTGGGAAAGAGCACCACAAACCATTGAATTACTTCGGAATTATCGAATTTGGTTAAATGATGTGGTGAAGAAGTCTTCCCCGGATGAGAAGGAAAAACCGGAGATTTCCAAGAAGGAATTACGAAATGCTTATGAGGCGATTTATGAATTTGTCTCTGTTTTCGATTTTGCCAGTGCTGACGCAATTCTTAAAACTTTGGAAAACTATCGAATTCCTGATGACGAGAGCGAAAAATATGATATGATGAAAGCAAGGCTTGTAAATGTTGACAGGGATGGAACATTGGAACTCTTGACGGAATAATCATATCGTGGTATAAGATTCAAATGTTGCAATAAATAGTATTTCAGATAAAGGAAACTGAAACGATGAATGAGAAAATCTTATTTATTGGTGACTCAAACAGTTTTATGGTGAATGCAATCATTTCCGGACTACAGGATCAACATTATACCCTGTTAGTAAAGGATTTGGATCCGGAATCAATTGCTACTATGAAGGAGTACCCTCGTATTTGCATTATGTATTTAGCCCAAGAATCAGAGGAGTGCAAGCTGATTTTGTCCCGGTTGGAGAAAAACTTACCACAGCGTACAAAATTATTCGTAATTGGAAGCAATAATGACTTAGAGGAAGCTTATTATTGCATTTCCCGTGAACGAATTACACGTTCCTTTGTGCGCCCGTTAAATCTTACCGATTTGACAGAGGAATTGGAGCGTATTTTACATCCGGCAACCGTGCGCCCGAAAAAGCGTATTTTGATTGTGGATGATGATCCTACAATGCTTCGTGCCATGCAGCAGTTGTTGGCATCTAAGTATTTGACTTTAATGGTAAATTCCGGTGCGGATGCCTTAAAGTTGTTGGATTTTGAAAAGGTGGATCTGATATTATTGGATTATGAAATGCCGGAAATGAATGGACCGGAGGTTTTAGCCGAAATCGGAAAACGCCCGCAGTTAAGAGACATCCCGGTTATGTTTTTGACTGCAAAAGATGATAGAGAGAGTGTGCTTACGGCGGCAGCCTACAGGCCCGTGAAATATTTGTTAAAAAATATGCCGGCGGCGGAAATTATTGAAACCATCGAGCAATTTCTAAAATAGCGAGACGATAAGAAGGTAACAATATGACTACAAGACGAAAGCAGACTTTAAAGAAGAAGCGAAGACAACAGCAGAGAATCAAATTAGGGATTCTTTGTTCGGTGTCTTTGCTTTTTGTACTTTTTTTGGCTATGTCCATTTTTTATGAATTTCACTTTTTCCCACATACGACAGTGGGAAGTGTAGACGCAGGCAACAAAAATGCCTCTAAAGTGGAAGCTATTTTGGTGGACAAGGCAGAGACTTATTTATTAACCATCACAGACCGTAATGGAGATACGTATCAAATTACCGGTCAGGATATTTCCTGTGTATACCAATCCACAGGGGAAGAAAAAGCATTCCTAAAAACCCAGTTGGGACTTACCTGGATTGCACATTTATTTGGAGAGGGGGAAAGTTATGATTTGACTTCCTCTATATCCTATGACGAATCTGCATTGCAAAGCATCATAGATTCCTTTGCGTTTATGCAGGAAGAAAATATGACATCTCCGGAAAATGCTTCTATTACTGTGACAGAAGATGGTTATGAAGTGACGGAAGAGGTGATGGGAACCACCATCATTGCAGAAAATGTATATGCAGAGATTCAAAACGCGGTGGAAAATCAGATTACAGAATTGACACTTTCCGATGATTGCTATGAGAATCCGGAAGTGACCACCGAAAGTAGCATTATTGCAGATACAGCGGCCACCTTAGATAGTTACTTGAATGCAGAAATTACATATGAAGTAGGTGGCACTGAAGAAGTGTTGGCAGGGGGAGATATTTTGGCTTTGTTGGATATCGATGAAGACTTTAATATTTCCGTATCCGAAACCAAGGTAGCGTCTTATGTGCAGACGTTGGCGACAAAGTATAACACCTACGGGGATGTACGCAATTTCACCACTTCTTTAGGAGATGTGGTTCAGATTGGCGGCGGTGATTATGGATATGTGATTTCAAAGAGTGAAGAAGCCGCACAATTGATTGCGGATTTGGAAGCCGGAGAGCCGGTGACCAGAGAGCCGGTGTATGAGCAGACGGCATTGCAGGCAGGCTTCTTTGAAGATGGTACACCGGATGATATCGGGGATACCTATGTAGAAATTGATTATACCAATCAGCATTTATACTACTACGAAGAAGGGGAGTTATTGTACGATTGTGATATTGTTTCCGGAAATATTTCCCAGGGAAATGGTTCTCCGGATGGTATCTTTAAAATTGTGTACAAGAAGAGCCCGGCGACTTTGGTAGGAGAGGACTATGAATCTGAAGTTACCTACTTTATGCCATTTGCGTACAATGTAGGAATTCATGATGCCAGCTGGCGTTCTTCTTTTGGAGGAACGATTTATAAGACCAGTGGTTCTCATGGATGTATCAATGTCGATGAAGAGGATGCAACAGCCCTTTATGAAATGTTGGAGGTAGGTACTCCGGTTATCGCATACTATCGTGAAACCGTGGAGTTGACTGCGGATAATTGTAAGTATTCCAATGCGTATTCGTATGTGGATCCGGAGGAAACCGAGGATACTACCACTACAACTACCACGACGACAGATACCACGACAGACACCACCACGACAGTCACCACCACAGATACGACAACAGATACGACAACAGATACAGCACAGTAAAAGAAGGCCTTTGGGAGTCTCAGCGTAATTGCCGAGATTTCCGAAGGTTTTTTGTGTAAAAACATGTTACGAGGGTTGCGTATGGGACGTGAGAACGTTGATTTTTGCATATCTGAGATAAAATCGAAAAAAGACGAAAAAACACATTGCGATTTCCGGGGGAGATGTGTATGATATAGAAAACGAAATATTACGAAAGAAATGAGGGAGAGCACATGCCAAATTGGTTAAAGAACGCAGTTTTTTATGAAATTTATCCCCAGTCTTTCTTTGATACCAATGGGGACGGTATCGGAGATTTGGACGGTATTGTGGAAAAATTGGATTACATCTTGGATTTAGGATGCAATGCAATCTGGTTGAATCCTTGCTATGATTCGCCATTTAAGGATGCTGGCTATGATGTCAGAGATTACAAGAAGGTGGCTCCACGTTATGGCACCAATGAAAATTTATATCGTTTGTTTGGAGAAGCACACAAACGAGGCATGCATATTTTATTGGATTTGATTCCGGGACATACTTCTGAGGAACATCCTTGGTTTGTGGCCAGCAAAAAGCAGGAGAGGAATGAATATTCCGATCGTTACGTATGGGCAGATCATAGTTTTCGTATGGAAAAATTCCCATACATTGCCGGGGAAAGTGAACGCGATGGCATTTATATGTTGAACTTTTTCAAATGCCAGCCGGCGTTGAATTATGGTTTTGAAAATCCGGAGGAGCCTTGGCAGATGCCGGCAGATCATCCGGCATGTGTGGCTACCAGAGAGGCTATCAAGGATGTCATGCGTTTCTGGTTGGATCGCGGATGTGATGGATTCCGTGTAGATATGGCAGATTATCTGGTAAAAGGGGAGGGACCTGAAAAAAAAGGAACCTGTGCTATTTGGAAGGATATTCGTACCATGATGGAAAAAGATTATCCGGATGCGGCGTTGGTTTCCGAATGGTCTAATCCAAAATATTCTGTACCGGCAGGATTTCATATGGATTTCTTGTTAAACAATCCGGGAACCGGTTACAGCACCTTGTTGCGTGATTATGTCAACGGGGATGAGGATCATAGCTTCTTCAAAAAAGATGGAAACGGAGATATCACAAGATTCTTGGAAGATTATTTGCCAAAGTACGAGGAGACAAAGGGAAAAGGATATGTCAGCCTCATCAGCGGCAATCATGATACGCCAAGAGCCAGAAGATATTTGGATATTCCGGAATTAAAAGTTTTTTATACGTTCTTATTTACGATGCCGGGAGTTCCTTATTTATATTATGGAGATGAAATCGGTATGCGTTATCTTTCTTTGCCTACCAAAGAGGGCGGATATGGTAGAACCGGAAGTCGCAGTCCAATGCAGTGGAGCCGGGGCAAGAATTTGGGATTTTCTACCGCATTCCCAGAGGATTTATACTTACCGGTAGATGCGGAAGCAGATGCACCTACGGTAGAAGAAAGCCAAAAGGATCCGGATTCCTTATACCATGTGATTCGCAACTTGTTGCATTTACGTCATGAGCAGGAGGATTTGCAGTCTGACGGAGAATTTGAAGTATTGTATGGAGAAAAGGAAGCACTTCCTTTTGTATATCGCAGAGGAAACTTCTGTATTGCGTTAAATCCATCGACAGAAAAGGAGACCTATGAATTGCCAAAGGATTTCCAAGAGGCAAATATCGTTTTTGCAGTAGGGAAAGAGCAGTTGCAGCAAGGTACCTTGACCTTAGTGCCTCAGAGTGCATATATCTTGAAAGCATAGTAGAAAGAGATAGAGACGTAGGAATAAAAAAGAGCAATCTAGCGGTTTGTACATTCCGTAAGATTGCTCTTTTTGTGTGCTTATTTGTAGGATTGTTTATTCTGTTAGGGTTTGGTAGATTTCTACCTGGTCATAAATGCATCGCCAACTGCTATATGCGTTTACGGTAACACAGATGTAATGTTTTCCACTATCAGAAATGAAATAGCTGGCTGCACAGCTTCCGGACTCGTTGACAAAGCCGGTTTTTCCTCCAATGACACTGCCGCCTACCGCTTTGTCTTCAATACGACGAAGGAACCAGTTGGAAACAGTGATGCCTTCCGGATGTTCGGTAGTAGCACTGGTGGTATAAGAACGGGTGGATAAAATTTCCTGACAAAGTTCCACTTCCATGGCTGCTTTTAAAATCATGGCCATGTCTGTTACGGTACAATAGTGATCTTCATCATAAAGACCAACGCAGTTGGTAAAGTGAGCGCTTTCACTAAGCCCAAGTTCTTCCAATTTGGCGTTCATTTTTTCTACAAAGGCATCCTGACTGCCACAGCAATAAATGGCAAGACCCAAAGCTGCGTCTGCGCCGGATGGAAGAATGGTACCATACAATAAATCACGAATGGTCACGGTTTCTCCTACGGAAAAACCAACGCTACTGCAGTCATTTACATAGACATAATCGGTGATTTCCTGGGTGATGGTGAAGGTGTCATCCAAATCGGTGATGTGCTCTACTGCTACCAATAAGGTTAAAATCTTAGTCATGGAAGCCGGAGAAATGCTTGTGCTGGCATCTTTGCTGGCAATCACAGTGCCGGTGTCCACATCTAAAAGGACGGCGTTGGAACTGATGACATTTTCACTGGAAATATAAGCACCGGTATCGGTGAGTACATCATAGCCGCTAAAGAAAGAAGTACTGTCCTCAGAGGCGGCCAGTAATGGATTTTCGCTTTCTGTCTCGGTTTCCGTTTCTGTTTCTTCTATTATTTCTACAACTTCTGTATCTTCTATATCAGAGGCTTCGGTTTTTCCGGTGCGATGTAGTAAGAGGTTGATACATACAACCAAGAGGACTACAAGGACTGCAACGGATCCACCGTAGCGTAATAATTGCATTCTTTTTCTTCTTTTGCGTTCCCGCATACGTTCATATCGATTCATGTTTTACCCTAGTTTCTAACTCATTTGCTCAAAAAACACATCTATTATAACCCGAATGTGTGATGAAAATGAGAACACATTTGTATTTTTGTGAAATATAGATAAAAAATCCTACTTTTTTTATTGACAATACGTATCAATAAAACTATAATGAACCATGGTTAGTTTTGGCTAACGGTGGATACAAATGCCTACCTTCCGTCCATTTAGCCGAACAAAAGTTATACAAGTAGAAAGAAAGGTGAAAGAATGATGCCTTTAGTAGTAGCACCTGTTGGACAGGAGCAGATGATCAAAAGAATTGGTGGCAATGAAGATACACGTCGCCATTTAGAAGAATTGGGATTTGTACCGGGAGGATATGTGACCGTAGTCAATGAAATTGGTGGAAATCTCATTGTAAATGTTAAGGAGTCAAGAGTTGCTGTAGACAAGCAGTTGGCTCAAAAGATAATGGTTTAATTTAAAACAAAGGAGAAAGATATCGATGAAAACACTTCGCGATGTAAACGTAGGCGAGACCGTCACCGTAGCAAAAATCGATGGTGAAGGCGCTGTAAAACGCAGAATCATGGACATGGGTATCACAAAGGGAGTAGAGATTTATGTACGCAAGATTGCACCCCTCGGTGATCCGATTGAAGTAACTGTTAGAGGTTATGAACTTTCCGTACGTAAAGCGGACGGAGAAATGATTATCATAAAGGAGGATTAATTCGTGGGAATTCGTATAGCTCTCGCAGGTAATCCAAACTGCGGTAAAACCACATTGTTTAATGCTTTAACGGGTTCAAACCAGTTCGTTGGTAACTGGCCAGGTGTCACCGTTGAGTACAAAGAAGGTAAATTTAAAGGAGATAAGGAAGTTACAATCGTTGACCTTCCGGGTATTTATTCCCTTTCTCCATATACATTGGAAGAAGTAGTTTCTCGTAACTACTTAATCGATGATAGACCGGATGCAATCATCAACGTAATTGATGGTACCAACCTTGAAAGAAACTTATACTTGACTACACAGATGGTAGAAGTAGGTATTCCGGTTGTGATCGCCATCAACATGATGGACGTTGTTGAGAAGAACGGCGACAAGATCAATACCAAGAAATTATCCGAAGAAATCGGTGTTCCGGTATATGAAATCTCAGCATTGAAGAATAACGGTTTAAAGGAACTTGTAGTTGCCGCAACGAAGGCTGCAAAGGACGCTAAGGCACAGACTCCAAAACATAAATTCAATGGTTCTGTAGAACATGCGTTAGCACACATCGAAGAGTTGTGTTTACATGATGTCAAAGATGAAAACTTACAGAGATGGTACTCTATTAAGTTGTTCGAAAGAGACGAAAAGATTCAGGAGAAGTTAAAATTATCTTCTGAAATAGTTGCTCATATTGAAAATGATATTGTTGCTTGTGAAAAGGAAATGGATGATGATGCAGAATCCATTATCACAGGGGAAAGATACAACTACATTGGAACCATCATTAATGATTGCGTAAAGAAAGCCAACAGAGGTATGACTACTTCTGATAAGATCGATCAGGTTGTTACCAACCGTTTCTTGGCACTTCCTATTTTCGCAGTTGTTATGTTCATCGTTTACTACATCTCCGTTACTACAGTTGGTAGCTGGGCTACAGACTGGGCAAACGATGGTGTGTTCGGTGATGGATGGCACTTATTTGCAATCGGATCTTCTGCTTATGCAGATGATGCAGATGAATATGCAGCAAATCAGTTGATCGTTGACGGATATGATGTTTACGTAGAAGAAAACGGTGAAGTACCTACAGGCGACTTCGAATATCCGGTAGAAGACGAAGAAACTTTGGAAGTTACTTATGAAACAGCTTCTTTAGATGATTACGAAGCTGCTGTTGCTTACTTAGATGAGACAGAAGAACCGGATCCTGCTGATTATGGTATCTGGATTCCTGGTATCCCGGTATTTGTAGAAAGTGCTTTGGATGCTATCAACTGCAACGACGTTGTTAAGGGATTGATCTTAGACGGTATTGTTGCCGGTGTTGGTGCCGTTCTTGGTTTCGTACCACAGATTTTAGTGCTTTTCATTTTCCTTGCTTTCTTAGAGTCTTGCGGATACATGGCTCGTGTTGCTTTCATTATGGACCGTATTTTCCGTAAGTTTGGTTTATCAGGAAAATCCTTCATTCCAATGTTAATTGGTTCCGGATGTGGTATCCCTGGTATCATGGCATCTCGTACAATCGAAAATGATAGAGACCGTAAGATGACTATCATGACCACAACATTCATTCCTTGTGGTGCAAAACTTCCATTCATCGCAATGGTTGCAGGCGCTATTTTCGGTGGTGCTGCTTGGGTAGCTCCTTCCGCTTACTTCCTTGGAATTTGTGCAATCATCATTTCCGGTATTATGTTAAAGAAAACAAAGTTGTTCGCTGGCGATCCGGCTCCATTCGTTATGGAACTTCCGGCTTACCACTGGCCAACTGTTGGAAATGTACTTCGTAGCATGTGGGAAAGGGGATGGTCCTTCATCAAAAAGGCAGGAACCATTATCTTACTTTCAACTATAGCAGTTTGGTTCTTAACATTCTTCGGATTCACGGCAGATGGATTCAGAATGTTAGAAGAAGACGAAATCAGCATGTCCATCTTAGCAAAGATTGGTGGCGCTCTTGCTTGGATTTTCGCACCTCTTGGATTTGGTGATTGGGAAGCAACCGTTGCTTCTATTACAGGACTTGTAGCAAAAGAAAACATCGTTGGTACATTAGGAATCATCTACGGAGCATCCGGAGATGTATATGCAACCATGGCATCTGCATTTACTGCAGCATCCGGTTTTGCATTCCTTGCATTTAACCTTCTTTGTGCACCATGCTTTGCAGCTATGGGTGCAATCAAGCGTGAAATGAACTCTACAAAGTGGTTCTGGACAGCTATTGGATATCAGTGTTGTTTTGCTTGGATTATTGGTTTGATCTGTTATCAGGTAGGTAAAGTATTCACTGGGGAAGGTTTCACCTTCGGTACAATCTTTGGTATCGCAGCAATCGTATTCCTTTGCTATGGACTTTTCCGCAAAGATAAATATAATAACAAGTAATTAGTAATATGTAAGAAACAGTGAGGTGATTTATATGGGTACAGTAGTTGTAGTACTGATATTAGTTGCAATTGTGGCAGCGATTATTCGCTCAATCGTAAAAGCGCATAAACGCGGAGAACATCCGGCGTGTGGTGGCAATTGTGGAGATTGCCATAGCGGATGTGGTCATTCACTGTAAGAGTACAGACCTCCTACGAAGAGATTCGTAGGAGGTTTTTTATATAATAAGAAATTCCTTCGAATTTCTTATTATATAAAAAAGCGCTCCGCTATGGAAGCGCACGCGCGCGAGATGTAAATGTTGCATAAATGCAACCGCGCTTGGCGCGAGAATGTCGCATGCGACATTCTTT